>JAXFPD010000027.1:0-41331 GCA_034179945.1 Corynebacterium sp.
CCTCGGCCACATCCACCACGCCAACACCGCCGTCTACACCGCCCCCACCAACTTCGGCGCAAACGCAGGCACCAACCCAGGCAGCCACTTCAGCTCCAGCTTCTAACACAAACCACCTCTCCCGGGGTGAGTACCTTCCCCAAAGTTATCCACAACCGCCGAAACCACCTCCCCGAGCCCTTCTCGCAACAGTCGATGCCCACCCACCGCAACCAGGGTGCGCCCCTACGCACTCCCCCGGGCCTGGCGCTTCAACTCCGCATGCAGTTGCTCAAGGACCATGAGGTCAGCGAACTTCTGAGTGTAGGCATCCCCGTCGCGGACTTCATTCATCCGCTCGAGCTCCCCGCGCACCACAGCCACCTCGTTGGCCACCTGCGCCACCCGCAACCCCACAAACGCCGACTGCGCATACGCTGTCAGGTCATCGCGGGCCGCTGGAATCGTCTCCACAATGAGGGAGGTCATGAGATTGGTGACGGCAGGATCGGGAATATGATCCCCAATTCGCCCATGCCACACCGGCAACGAGAGCCCCTCCGAGCTCACCGCAGCGGGACCACCGGCGGCAAGCACGCCCTCGAGGATCATCCGATACGCCGGTTGGGTGTACATCGCCGGATCGACCATCGCTACCAAATCGGCAACAGCACCGGGGTATTGGAGCAGGCATTTCAGTGATTCCCGCTGCGGCCAATAGGTGGGGTCCTTCGGCTGCGGCAGGGAGATGCCGGGTGCTGCGTGGTGCTGAGCCGAGGGGCCCTGCGGTGCGGCGGGGACTGCACCACTCCGCCGGGCGGCGGCCACCTCACGGGCCACGAGATTCTCATCAAAGAGACTCGACCAACCGGCGAGACGGCGGACATACTCCTGGCGGAGGGACTCATCGCGGATCTGCGCGATCGCCGGGGCTGCCGCCCGCACCGCCCCGATGCGCCCCTCCGGATTCGAGGTATCAAAACCGGCAATGAGGTTGGTCACCACAAACTCCACCATCGGCACCTTCTGGTTGATGAGATCAACCAGCGCCACATCCCCCCGGTTCATCCTCAGGTCACACGGATCCATATTGTCCGGGGCGACGGACACAAAGGAGTGCCCGGTGAACTCCTGATTGCCCGCAAAGGCGCGCATCGCCGCCTTCTGCCCCGCCTCATCCCCATCAAAGGTGTATACAATCTCCCCGGTGAGTGTGCGCTCCACGAGCATGAGTCGGCGAATGAGCTGCAGGTGCTCCGGACCGAAGGCGGTGCCGCACGCGGCGACCGCCGTTGTCACCCCGGCCACGTGCATCGCCATGACGTCGGTGTAGCCCTCGACGACGACGGTCTGTTTCTTCTCCACAATGTGCTTCTTCGCCACATCGAGCCCGAAGAGCACCTTCGACTTGTGGTAGAGCATCGTCTCCGGGGTGTTCATGTATTTGCCGAGCTTGTCCTCCTCGTAGAGCTTCCGCGCCCCAAACCCAATGACCTCACTGGCCAGTGACTTGATCGGCCAGATGAGGCGTCCGTGGAACCGATCGATCGGGCCGCGTCGGCCCATCGTGGACAAGCCAGCAGCCTGCAACTCCTCAAAGGTAAAGCCCTTCTGCAGGAGGTGTTTGGTCACCCCATCCCAGCTCTGCGGGGCGTAGCCGATCTCAAAATAGGCGGCATGGTCGCTGGTGAAACCCCGGTTGAGCAGGAATTCCCGGCCAATGCGGGCCTCGTCGGTGGCGAGCTGCTCCTGATAGAACTGGTGGGCTGCCTGATTGGCGGCGACTAATCTGCGCCGGGTTCCGGTCTGCTCCTTCGTTCCAGTCCCGCCCCCCTCGTAGTGGATGTGGTAGCCCATCTTGTCGGCGACGTACTCCACCGCCTCCGGGAAACTGAGGTGCTCGACCTTCATGAGGAAGCCGAAGACATCCCCACCCTCCCCGGAGGAAAAATCGTGGAAGTACCCGTGCGCTGGGCGGACATGGAAGCTCGGGGTTTTTTCATCCTTAAACGGGGACAATCCGACGAAGGAGTCACTGCCCGCGGGCTTCAATTGCACGAACTCACTGACGATATCGAGCAGGGAGGCGTTGGCGCGCAGATACTCAATGTCCGACTGAGGGATCCGTCCGCGTGCCATGCTCCCACTCTAGTCCGTTACACTGAGCCCATGAATAGCAGGTCCACCCTCACTGCCCTCGGTGGTGCTGTCCTCGTCGCCCTCGCCGCCTACTTTGGGTTCGGCTCCGGCGGGGCGGATTCCCCACGCAGCACCACCCCCGGGCGTATCGACGAGTGCCCGCTCGACACCCTCCCCCGCCAAGCTGGCGACGTCGTCGACGACATCATCGGCGGCGGCCCCTTCGACTACCCGGCCGACGACGGTGGACGCTTCGGCAACTATGAGGGGATCCTGCCCCCAGAAAAAACCTCTTACTACCGTGAATACACGGTCACCACCCCCGGCGAGGACGATCGCGGGGCCCGCCGCATCGTCACCGGCGGCGGCACCCGCACGGACCCCGACCTCTGGTACTACACCGACGACCACTACGAATCCTTCTGCCGCATCCCCGACGCCGAAGACTGACCCACCAGCTACCCAAAGAAGGGGAACATGTCCGCGTTCTCCTTCGCGGTGCGCTCCAACCGGGACTCCGTCATCGAGGCAATCTGGTCAATGACCACCCGATTCTGCGCAGCCTCACCGTCAGCACTCTCCCACAGTCCCGCAAACTGGGGATCGAGCGAACCCGGCGCGCCGAGCCGCAAATAGTCATAGAGAGCAAAAATCCGGGACCGTTGGCGATCCTGCACGCGCTGATGAGCGGGTGCATCCATGACGTAGAGCACGGCGATGGTTTTGAGCAGGCGCACCTCCGCGAGAATATCCGGGGGAAGGACCAGGCTGCCCTGGTGGCGGCCAAATACCTGATCCTCACTGGCCTGCCGGGAGGCGGTGATCGCCGCGCCGACGAACCGGCCCACCAGCTCACTGGTCATTGCTTTCAGCCCGACAAGGGACGGGTAGGACCCGGTGAAGCGCATCGCCTCAGCGACGATGGGCAGCTCACTGAGCCGGTCGGCGGCGGCGATGAGTTCACTGTCCTCCCCTCCGAAGGCGGCTGCCCCCTTCGCCGCAAGCTCCGCCAACTCGACCAGATCGTCGAGGACGGTGAGGGTGATCCGCCCGGAGAGGATCCCATCCTCCACATCGTGGACGGAGTAGGCGATGTCATCGGCAGCATCCATGATCTGGGCTTCCATCGACTTCGCGTACTCACGGTCCGTGCCCGCCACCGGGCGACGCACCCACTCGAAGATCTCGCGATCGTCCTCGTAGACGCCGTACTTGCGGGAGTTTTCCGCCCGCGACCACGGGTATTTGATCGCCGCGTCGAGGCTGGCGCGGGTGAGGTTGAGTCCTGCCCCGATCACCTTCGGCTCGAGGCGGGAGAGGATGCGCAGCGTTTGGGCATTGCCCTCGAAGCCGCCGAAGTCACTGGCCAGCGTGTTCAGTGCCACCTCCCCATTGTGGCCGTAGGGGGGATGGCCGATGTCATGGCACAGGCCAGCCAATTCCACCAGGTCCCCGTCGAGGCCGAGCCCCTGGCCAATGCCGCGGGCGATCTGGGCTACCTCCAAGGAGTGGGTGAGCCGGGTGCGCGGGGTATCCCCGGAGGTGGGCCGGACAACCTGGGTCTTGTTGGCGAGTCTGCGCAGCGCGGCCGAGTGCAACACGCGGGCGCGGTCGCGGGCGAAGCCACTGCGGGTGTCCACAACGGTACCGGGAAGCTGCGAGCCCTTCGCCGGTTCGGCGGCGAAGCGCTCCACATCCGCAGCGGAATAGGTGTACATAGGGCTTCATTGTAGGCGGACAGACGGTACAGTGAGGGGTATGAAGCGTGTGTCCAGCTGCCTTGGAATTGCCCTCACTGCCCTCGCCCTCGGCGGGATCGCCAGCGCGGAAGCCCCCGCCGCCTTGAGACAGACGGTGACGGACACCGTCGGGGTGTTCTCCTCCGGGGAGGCCAGCCAGATCGGCAGCGACCTCACCACCTCCGACGGACGGAAGGTGTTCCTTGTCATCCACGATACCTTCGACGGGATGGACGGGAAGGCATTCGCCGAGGCGGAGTTCGCCCGCAACCGGGGGGATAATGTGCTCATCGTCGCGGTGGCCATCGGCAGCCGCGACTTCGGCATATACGGCGGTGACCAGTGGAGTCAGTCCGAGATTCGCTCCATCCAAGAGGCGATGGTGCCGGAGTTGGCGGCAAACAACTGGGTGGGGGCTGCTGAGGCGCTCGTCGATACGGTCGATCCCTCCCTCAGCGGCGAGGAGCTCGGCTACATGGGTGCGGCCGGGGCGATCGTCGTCGGCGGTGGCGGGGCTGTCATGCTCGCGCGGAAGCGCAAGAAGAAGAAGCAGACCGAAGCGATGGTGAAGGATGCGCAGGCGATCAACCCCACGGACACGAACCGGCTCGAAGAGCTACCTCTCGATGTCCTCCTCGGGCGGGCCAACGAGGAGGTGGTGGCCACCGACACGGCGATTCGCACCTCCAGTGAGCAACTCCAGATCGCCCAGTCGGAGTTCGGTGCCGAGCGCACGCGCCCATTCACCAAGGCACTCAATGCCGCCTATCTCGCCCAGCAGCGCGCCTTTGAGATCAAGCAGCAGCTCGAGGATTCGATTCCGGAAACCCCCGATGAGCAGCGCAGTATGCTCCTCGAGGTGATCTCCGGCTGCGGGATGGCCCGGCAGGCCCTCGAGGAGAAGGCCGACGAGTTCACCCAGATGCAACACACGCTTGTCAATGCGGACCGGAAGTTGGCGGAGCTGACCCAGCAGATCGTCGGACTCACCGCCCGCCTGCCGGAGGCAACAACCCAGTTGGCGGCCCTTCAGGCTGGCCCGTCGGCGGCGGCGTTGTCCTCCATCGCCGACAACGTCACGTTCGCCACCGCCGCTGTGGAGGAGGCGGAGACCACGCTCGAATCCGCCCGCACCATTGCTGCGAAACCAGCCGGTGAGCAGGGCGGGCTTCTCGACGCTATGAATCACACCGATGAGGCCATCGCGAAGGCGGATAAACTGCTCGCCGCCATCGAACACGCCGAGGAGAATCTGCGCCAAGCACAGGCCAATCTGCCCTCCCTCATCGCCGAGATCAACGCCGAGATTGCTGAGCTCCAACAGCTCAGTGTGACCACGGCGGACGGCGGCAGCGAGACGTTCCAGACGGCACTGTCCACCGCCCAGTCACAGGCGGACAGCGATCCGCTGACCACCTATTCCACGCTGGTCGCCCTCGACGGGGAGCTCGATGACCGCCTCGATCAGTTGCGCAACCGCGCCCAGGATCTGCAGCGTCAGCAGGAGCGGGCGCGAAAGGCCCTCGCAAACGCGGCGGCGGCGATCCAGTCGGCGGAGGATTTCATTGAGACGCGCGGCCGGATCATCTCCTCCCACCCACGCACCCTACTCAACCAGGCCCAGCGCGCCTACGCGCAGGCACAGGCTGCTGTTTCTGCGGATCCGCACGCTGCCGCGCAGGCGGCAACCACTGCGGCGACGGCGGCGCAGCGGGCCCTCCGGGCTGCCCGCGATGACTTTGATGACCACCAGCGAGAACTCGCCCGCCGCCGCAGTGGTGGAGACTTGTTTACCGGAATCCTCTTGGGCTCGATGTTCAACGGCGGCTTCGGCGGCGGCTTCGGCGGCGGCTTCGGCGGGGGAGGTGTTGGAGGAAAGTTCTAGCCGGCTAGATCTTCGTCCGGCGGGCTGGCACATCCACCAAGGTCAACGCCCACGTCATAAAGGCGAGATCGGCGGTGGGGACCTCGTCGGAGACGAACACCTGCAGTTCTCCGCGCGCTGCCGGTTTGGCCACAGCCACCACGGAGCCCGCCTCCACGGAGCGGATTTCCCGGCGCATCGTGGTCAACCGCGGCCGGTTCAACGTGTAATTCCGCCCAGCACAGTCGGCAACGAGTTTGGTGACGGTGAGGCCCTTCTGAGCCACCGACCACACCTCGCCACTGTCTGCGGGAGAACCCGTCAGACGCAGATGGAGGAACGATTTCACCGGGTCAAGCAGGATGCGGTCACCGGTGGACACCTCGATCGCCGGATCGGCGAGGCGCCCCGCCTGGGCAACAGTGGGGGCGGTGGCAAGGACGAACCCGGAATCGTCGAGAAGTTTCTCCCCCTCCCAACGCAACCGGTCCCCCGGATACAGCTGCATGCTTCCCTGCGTACCCATCGTGGCTCCCTAGTAGAAGAATGAGGCGATAAACAGCCCAATGATCGTCACCGTCAACAACGCAACGGTGACAATCGCCGTGTTGTGACCAAGTGAGGAAGTCAACAACTTCCGCGCCACCCACGCCACATACGCCGCCTCCGATGGAGTGACCGCACCGGTGGCGAAGGCGGAATCATCAAAGGTGACCCGCGACTGCCGCGCCCCCCGGTTGACACCGGTGAACTGGCCGAGATACTCGCCCGCGGCATCAAGGATCACCCAATCCGAGCGGGACTCATTGTCCAAGGTGAACGTGTGCCCACAGGTGACGGTGACCTGATTTGTCTTCGCCAACGACTTCCCGTCATCACAGACATAGTGCCAGTTCGCGGCCTCCGGCGGGCGGGCAATCCACTCGTCACCGTCAGTGAACACGGCCACCTCGGTGGACCCGCCGACCGCGTCATCACTGTAGAGGGTGGTGTGCCCCTTTACCGTGGGGCCCCAGTGGTACTCCATCGCTTCTCCTTAGCAGCCGATGAGCTCGCCGGCGAAGTACTTCTCCAGCTCGTCGATAGGCACACGCACCTGCTCCATGGTGTCGCGCTCACGCACCGTCACCGCCTGATCCTCGAGGGAATCGAAGTCCACGGTGACACAGAACGGTGTGCCAATCTCATCCTGGCGGCGATACCGCCGGCCAATCGCACCAGAAGTGTCATAGTCCACATTCCAGTGCTGGCGCAGCGTGGCAGCAATCTCCTGGGCCAGAGGGGTCAGCGTCTCCTTCTTCGACAGCGGCAACACGGCCACCTTCACCGGGGACAGCCGACGATCCAGCCGCAGCACCGTGCGTTCATCCACCCCGCCCTTCGCGTTCGGGGCCTGGTCAACATGGTAGGCGTCGACAAGGAAGGCCATCATCGCCCGACCCAAACCGGCTGCCGGCTCAATGACGTACGGGATGTACTTCTCGCCGGTCTCCTGCTCAAAGTAGCGCAGGTCCTCCCCCGAGTGCTTCATGTGCACGCCGAGGTCATAGTCGGTGCGGTTGGCAATACCCTCCAACTCGCCCCACTTCGAACCAGTGAACCCAAACGCATACTCAATGTCCACCGTCCGCTTGGAATAGTGGGACAGCTTCTCCTTCGGGTGCTCGTACAGGCGCATGTTGTCCGGGTTCATTCCCAGATCCACATACCACTGGTGGCGCAGATCAATCCAGTACTGGTGCCACGTCTCATCCTCACCCGGTTTGACAAAGAACTCCATCTCCATCTGCTCAAACTCGCGGGTGCGGAAGATGAAGTTACCCGGGGTGATCTCATTGCGGAAGCTCTTGCCGGTGTTGCCGATACCAAACGGCAACTTCATCCGGGAGGTGTTCATCACATTCTTGAAGCTCAAGAAGATGCCCTGCGCGGTCTCCGGACGCAGATAGTGCAGGCCCTCCTCGTCATCAACGGGCCCGAGGAACGTCTTGAGCATCCCGGAGAACTCCTTCGGCTCCGTCCACGCACCGGGCTGGCCGGTCTCCGGATCGGGAATATCGGCAAGGCCATTGACCGGCGGGTGCCCGTGCTTCTCCTCATACGCCTCAATGAGGTGATCGGCCCGGTAGCGCTTGTGGGTGTGGAGGGATTCCACCAACGGATCATGGAACACCTCGAGGTGCCCGGAGGCGACCCAGGTTTCGCGCGGCAGGATCACGGCGGTGTCCACACCGACGGTATCAGCGCGCGAGGAGATCATGGTCTTCCACCACTGGCGCTTGATGTTCTCCTTCAACTCCACCCCCAGCGGCCCGTAGTCCCAGGCAGAGCGGGTACCGCCGTAGATTTCCCCGGTCGGGTACACAAATCCGCGCCGTTTACACAGGTTAACTACTTGATCAACGGTGGTGGTTGCAGCCATTGCTTCCTCTTTCTTCAGCGACGTATTCGGCTTCCTACCCTACCATCTGCCAGTCCCGGTCCTTCCACCACCCCGACGCGGCGGAAGGGACTACACTGTAGCGATGCCGAGACAGAAGGGAGCATCGATGGCTCACAGTGCACAGCAGGTGACTGTCGCCGGTCGCACCACCAAGCAGCGCGTCGCCGTAGTGGAGGCACTCACCGCTCTCCACAGGTTCGCACCGGTGAAAACCATCCATGAGCAGATCGCTGCGGCGGGTCGCTCCGTGGGTTTGACCACGGTGTACCGCACCCTGGAGGCACTGGCCAAGCAGAACCAGGTGGATACGATCCACACCCCCGACGGGGAGGCCCTGTACCGGCTGTGCTCGACGAGCACCCACCACCATCACCTCGTGTGCACAAACTGCGGGAAAACGGTGGAGATCACCGATTCCCCCGTGGAAGCGTGGGCGAAGGCTGTCGCCGAGGACCACGGCTTCCACATGTCCGGCCACTCCGCAGAGGTCTACGGCCTGTGCGAGGACTGCTACGCGGGCTGAGTAATCCAGTCGGGCTCGCAGTCGAATTCCTCATCGGAGGTGGCCTGCCGCACGAAGATCGGCACCTTCCACACGTCCTCTTGGTTCATCGCGGTGATTACCTCGCTCATCGGCATCGAGTCCGGCAAATCTGCCAACCCCATGCCCTCGAGGGGCATGTCCACCTCAATAAGGTACAGATCACTGTATTTTTCTGGTGTTAGCCCGACCGGCACAAGGATACGGCGATCGCGATTCTCATCGGCTTGAAGGCTTTCCTCGATCAGTGGCCGAATGTCGCCCAAAAGGTCTTCTCCAACCGCCGGGATATAGACAACTCCTGGTGGCTTGAGAATCTCGGGAACGTGAGTCTCAATGTATATCTCCAGCTTTCTCAGAACTGCCATTTGTTCTCGATGCCGCTCCAGTTTTGCACTGTCAATCATCGTTTTTCTCCTTCCCAAATTCTCAAAGCTTCCTGGGGTGATTCCTGCAACATTTCCTTTTGTTCTCTGTACACAGAATCCACGGCTTTTTCAGATGCCCTCATCATATCGCCACCAGAGAGTTCCACAAGGACCTCCCTGTCGCTCGTAAACGAATAGGCGTAGTACTGATGCTTGTGGATGGAACTATGCCACGTGTCCACCCGAAATATGTGAAGCCAGTCTTTGCGACCTCGCTTGAGTTTCTTCACCACTGGATACAGGCGATGTGACTTGGCAACGTTAAGGATAATGCTGAAATGGACGATCTCACCCGCCTTATTCATCCACACCCTGTCGTAGTACTCACCTCTCACAAAGCACCCCCATTTTACCGGTATCGCCATAAACACACCGCTCAGAGCCTATCCCCAGTACCCCCACCGAGGGAACACGAATCTATCCCAACGCCGTCCCGAACGCCCGCCCCAGCACGTAGGTCACCGCCGCCGCACCAAGCCCCAACGCCAACTGGCGCAGCGCGCGTTTGAGCGGAGACGACCCGGAGAGAACGCCGACAATGCCGCCGGTGACCATGAGAGCCATCCCCACCAGAACAAGACTGACCGCAGCAGCCACCGGGGTGGAGATCGGCAACATGAAGGAGAGGATCGGCACCAACGCGCCCAGTGCAAAGAAGCAGAAGCTGGAGATACCGGCTGTCACCCCGGAGCCGACAACCTCAGAGCTGGCGGGAAAGAACACACCGGGCACCCCGTAGGAGGAACTACCGGCGATCACCTCATCATCGCCCTCGTCTTGGACGCGCTCCAAATACGTGTGGGCGTGGGCGATAGCCTCCGCGTGATCCATTCCGCGCGCCTCATAGACCAGGGCCAACTCGTTGACATCGAGGTCCAAGTCCAGCAGGGTCTCTGCCCCCTCAGAGGGGCGGGAGGCATCGAGGAGCTCCTTCTGTGAGTTCACCGATACGTATTCCCCGGCAGCCATGGACAAAGCCCCCGCGAACAGGCCGGCCACCCCGGTCATGAGCACAAAGGAGTTGCTCACCCCTGACCCCACCACACCGAGGACAAGTGCCAGGTTGGAGACCAAACCGTCGTTCGCCCCAAAGACGGCCGCCCGGAACGTGCCGGAGAGTTCCTCCCGGCCCCGGGCAGCCATTCCCCGGATGATCTCCGCATGAACCTGCTCATCGGCGTTGAGGCGGCTGGAAACGTCCGTGTCCTTGGCGTAGGGGCTGCGCCCCTCGAAGGATTGAAGCAGCGCCAGGGTGAACACGGAGCCGAAGCGGCGAGCCAGCAACCCGATGATCGTGGTTCCCAGGGAGGGGCGAACCGGCCGGCCGATGTTGTCACCTAACCGTTCCACCCAGTAGCGCTCATGGCGGGATTCCGCCTCGGCGATTTGCAGGAAGATGTCGCGCTCAGAGTCGTGATCAGCCCCGGCAGCTAAGTCCCGGTAGACCTGGGCTTCGGCGCGTTCGTTGGCCAGGTACTTCCGCCACCGGCGGATGGTCGCCCGGGGCGGTTGACCGGCGGGTCCACTCATTTAACGCCCCCGAAGCGGCGATCGCGCTGTGCATACTCCAGACAGGCCTCAAAGAAGTGCTCGGGTGTGTAGTCGGGGAAGAGCACATCCTGGTAGACCATCTCCGCGTAGGCGGACTGCCAGAGGAGGAAGTTGGAGATCCGCTTCTCCCCCGACGGCCGCAGGAACAGGTCCACATCGGGCATGTCTGGCTCGTCGAGGAAGCTGGAGAAGTTCTTCTCGGTGATGGCCTCCGGTTTCAATTCGCCTGCTGCTACTGCGCGCGCAATCTCGCGCACACCGTCAACAATCTCCGCACGCCCACCGTAGTTGACACACATGTAGAGGGTCATGTTGGTGTTGTTCGCGGTCATCTCCTCGGCGATTTCCAGCTCTTTGATGACCGACCGCCACAGCCTGGGCCGCCGCCCCGCCCAGCGCACCCGCACACCTTTCTCGTTGAGGGAGTCGCGTTGGCGGTGGAGCACGTCGCGGTTGAATCCCATAAGGAACCGCACCTCATCGGCGGAGCGCCGCCAGTTCTCGGTGGAGAACGCATACGCCGATAAGTGCGGAATACCCAGGCGCAGGCATTCATCGACGATGCTCATGAGCACGGCTTCCCCGCGCTTGTGGCCCTCTGTGCGCACCATTCCACGCTCTTCGGCCCACCGGCCGTTGCCGTCCATGACCAGCGCCACGTGCTGGGGCAAGAACTCAGCAGGAATGAGTGGCCTATCGACGGGCAGAGCGGTTTCCTCGTTATTCACACACCCATTGTAAAGCCTGGCTCCTCTCCTCAAGGTTGCGTCCCCTAGAGTGGTGTCATGTTGTACCGCGGTGTGATTGTCGCTGATAAGTGAGGCGGCCACCGCGAGTATCCTTTCGCCCTATTGCTAAAGAATGCAACCTAGCCGAGTCGACCGTCAGGATATATGTCTCACAGATACTCAACGCCACAGGGTGTGCATCTCGGTCAGAAATAGCGGTCCTCGCTCTCAAGACTGGATTGCAGTAAACCCTGGCGCGCTGCCACAAGCGCCCCCTACCTCTCATCAAACAGCGCCAGCGCCCCTACCCGGGTCTCCAGCTGATACTGGACAAAGTCACTGACCACCCGGTGAGTTTCCTCGATGAGGGCGGGCGGGAACGCAGGACCTGTCCCACCGTCAGTGTTCCCAGCCGCGCTAGTCAAGGCAACCTCTGCCCCGCGTTCGCGGTAGAGCCACAACAGGTGCAGGACCTCCGGATCCACCGAGCGGGCCCCGGCGGGGCGACAGTCGCTACACACCGCCCCACCAAAGGCCGGGGCAAAGGCGTGGTGGGGACCTCGTTTGCCACAGTGGGCACAGTCGAAGAAGCTCGCCTCCCACCCGGCCGCGTCGAGTGCGGTGACAAAGAACTCGTCGAGGCGGGCGGTGACAAAGCCACGGTCGCGCGAACTGAACGCACTGGGATCATGCTGTCCCCTGTCCTCTACTCCCCCGCTGAGGTCGCCAAGAGCCGCTACCGCGAGATCGTAGATCGCTGTCTCCCCCGCACCGGCCGCACTCATTGTCGCGGCGGTCTCCACCACGGCACTAGCTGCGGTGTAGCGGTCGTAGTCGCCGATGATGCCGCTGGCAAAGTAGGTGACGGTGTCCGCCCCGGTCAGCGATTCCAGGTTTTTCCCGTGGTAGAGCTGCACGTCCAGTTCCACAAAAGGCTGCACCCTAGAGCCAAAGTGGGAGCGGGCCCGGCGCACACCCTTCGCCACCGCGCGCACGACACCGCGATCACGGGTGAGGAGGACGACAATGCGGTCAGCTTCCCCAAAGTCGTAGGTGCGCACGACGAGGGCCCGCACCCGGTAGGACTCGCGACGCATGAGTAACTAGAACCCGAGTCGGTCGAGCGCCTTCGGGTCCTGCTGCCAGTTCTTGAGCACTTTGATCCTTAAGTCCAGGTACACGTTGTGCCCGAGCAGCTCAATGATGGATTTTCTGGCCAGGGTAATGGTCCGGCCCAGCTTCTTGTAGATGATGTCGCGCTGACCTGGGCGCTCCACATAGATGATGGCGTGAATATCCTGCTTGTCCGGCTGGTTGGGGTCCCCGGAGGGCAGAATCTCATCGATCTGCACGGCCACCGAGTGCGGGAGTTCCTCTTTCAGCCCCGCCAGTGCGGCCTCCCGGATCAGTTCGGCGAGCCGGGTCTCCAGGTCATCGTCGGTGACGTGGTCATCCGGATAGTATTTCGGCCCCACCGGCAAGAGGGACACGATGACATCGGCGAGCACGTCCAACTGTTCCCCGGAGGTGGCTGAGACGGGCACGACCTCACAGTCTGGCCCGAGTAGTTCCGCCAGGGCGGTCAGTTGCACGGCAATCTGGTCGGGTTTGACCTTGTCTATTTTGGTCACCACCCCCATGAGCGTGGTGCGCGGCGCCACGGAGCGTACTGCATCGAGGATCCACCGGTCCCCCGGCCCGATCTTCTCATCGGCGGGGATGGTCAGGGCGATGACGTCCACATCGGCGTAGGTGTCTTTGACTTCCTCGTTGAGCCGCTCCCCGAGGAGGGTGCGGGGTTTATGCAGCCCTGGCGTGTCAACGAGGATGATCTGCGCATCATCGCGGTGCACGATCCCGCGAATGGAGTGACGGGTGGTTTCCGGCTGGTTGGCCGTGATCGCAATCTTTTGGCCAACCAGCGCGTTGGTGAGCGTGGACTTGCCTGTATTGGGTCTGCCCACAAAGCTCACGAAGCCGGATTTGAACTGTTCCACCTGTCCAACCCTACACCAGGTAGGCCTGTCGGCCGGTGCTGCACTCCTACTGCGAGAGGTTCTGCAGCGCCTGCAGGTTCGACGAGCCTTCGTCGACGGCCTGCTGCGCCTGGTCCCGCTCATTGCTCGACGCGTTGAAGAAGTCCGAGCAGGCATCGTTGATGGACACGACCGCACCGATGGCCAGGGAGATCGCCGCCAGAACGCTGATCACCTTGAACGCCTGCACCGAGTCAATGTTGCTGGACAGGCCAGCCAGCTGCGGGCTGAACACACCGACGGAGCGCTGCAGATCCGCACTCATGTTGCCGAAGACCTCACCGACCTGATCGTTGAACGGCTTGAAGGCGGCAATGCCCAGGTTGGAGATAATCGCCACGGGCACAAAGACGAGCACCGGAACAGTCCACCCGATGGAGGTATCGCGGCACTTCTGCGAGATACTCGCCGAGCCCTGGGCAGGACGGTCGGCAGCGTCGAGCGGGTTCGCGCCAGCACGCACCTCCTGGCCGTCTGTAAACCCGTCGCCGTCACTGTCCGCCTTGAGCGGGTCGGTCTTGTGGGTGACCACCTCGTCGCCGTCGCTGAGGCCATCGCCATCACTGTCGGCGTTGTCCGGATTCGTACCCTGCTCGGCCTCTTGCTTGTCGGAGAGGCCATCCTTGTCCCGGTCGCTCGTGGGCGCGGGATCATTGGGATCGATGGGATTTGTCTTGTTGGTGATCTCCGTCCCATCGTTGATGCCGTCACCGTCAGTATCGGCCTTCTGTGGATTGAGTCCGTCGATGGCGAGTTCCTCCCGGTCCGTCAACCCGTCGTTGTCTCCGTCGGCACTGTTCGGGTTCGGGTCGTTGCTGTTGTACAGTCCATCGCCGTCATTGTCGCCTTCCTCGCCCACACAGAACCAGTTGCCCTCGATGAGCTGTGGAGCGGGAACGAACTTCGGGGTGTCCCCAAAACCGTCCGCACACACGTTGGTATCGCCCGGGGCCGGGTAGTCCGCACCGTCCGGCACAGTGCTCGCCCCCACAATAATGGGCAGCTGCGCGGTGAACGTTTCCGTCGGATTCCCATCACTGACCCGGATCGGGACTACGCGGTAGTCACCGGCCTTCGCACCAGAGATACTCACCGTCACAGCCCCGGTGGTCTTATTCACCTTCAGGTTCGTCCACGTAGCCCCCGCTGCCTTCTGATACGGCGCGGTTGCCTGGTCTTTGAGCTCATAGTCCCCGTCGACTGTAAACGCTAGGCTCTTGCCTTTCAGCACCGGTCGGGCCGCGATGAAGTAGTCGGCGAGAGTGGTCGTCGACACGCTGCCAGAAGCGGCCACGAACTGGATCGGCAGCCCAATGGAACTGGGACTGGTTTGTGCCTGCGCCGGGGAGGCAGCACCTGCGGCCGTGGCCACAGCAGTTGCCAGCGCGCCCACCCGGCGCGCCAGGGTAAATGAAGAACGAGACATGAATCCGAAGCTAGTCATAGGTCTATCGTACGTACTCATGACAATTCATGGGGGAAAAGAACACCGGCACGCTATGATAGCACCAAGACTTTGCGTACGACGGAGGTGACCACACGGTGACACAACCCCATGACCACCAGCCACTGCGGAATCCCCGCCAACAGCTCACCACCCGCGCCATCATCGTCTGGCTCGGCGCCGCACTCACCTACATGGTCGCCATCACCGGCCGCACCAGCTTCGGTGTCGCCGCCGTCGATGCCATGACCCGCTTCCAGGTAGACACCGCCCACATCGCCGTATTCACCTCCCTCCAAGTCGGCGTCTACGCGCTCGTCCAAATCCCCACCGGGATGGCCATCGACCGGATTGGACCGAAGAAAATGCTCGTTGGCGGCGCCATCGTCATGGCCATCGGGCAAATACTCCTCGGCTGTGCCACCACCTACCCTGTCGCCCTCATCGCCCGCGCCCTCATCGGGGCCGGGGATGCCACCGCCTTCCTCACCGCCATGCGGCTCATCCCCGTCTGGTTCCCACTCCGCCTCAGCCCCCTCTTCGCCCAGCTCACCGGTTCGCTCGGGCAAGTCGGCCAATTCCTCTCCGCCGTGCCCTTCTACGCCATCTTGCACAATGTGGGCTGGTCACCGGCCTTTGTCAGCCTCGGCGCGGTGGGTATCCTCATCGCCGGGGCCGCCCTGTTCATGGTCAACGACGGCACCATTGCGCCCACCCAGCACACGAACTCCCAACCCCGGCTCATCCACGTGCTCACCCATCCTGTTGTCTGGGAGGGGTTCTTCATGCACGGGGCTGCCATGGTTGCCTTCACCTCCTTCATGCTCCTGTGGGGCGTGCCGGCGATGACGCAGGGCATGGGGGTGGATCCGAAGACCGCCGGGCTCGTGCTCGTGCTCAACCCCATTGCGATGATCATTGTTGGACCACTGGCGGGGCTGTTTTCCGCCCGCATCGGCCTGCACCGCGATATCGCCACCATCATCGTCACCGCGATCATGACCGGCACCTTCGCACTGTTCTTTAGCGCCGGTTCCCCGCGCAGCCTGCCGGCGGCGGCGATCACCGTCGCGGTCGTCTCCGTCTTCGCACCCTCGTTTAACTTCGGCTTTGACTCGATCCGGGAGGTTCTCCCCCACTCTGTGATGGCCACCGGAACCGGCTTCGCCAACATGGGCGGTTTCCTCTCCACAATGGTCGCCTCCCAGGCGATGGGGTTGATCATGGCGGAGCCGTTGGACTGGGCGCAGTTTTCCACCGGCTGGTGGGCGATCACTGCAGTGTGGCTTATCTGCGCTATCGGCATCGTCATCACCGCGATCCTGCTGCGCCGTCGGCTCGCGGCGCGACGCTGACGCAGGCGCAAATCCTACATTCGGATGCGCCCGATGACCGCCTGGGAAAGAATCGAAACCATCACCTGCACCATGCCCGCGTGCTACAAGCTCGCCAAAGACTCCCAAATTCACCACATCCACCCCTACAGCCTCGGCGGCCCCACCCGGCAAGACAACCTCACCCCGCTCTGCCGCGTCCACAACGGGCGTAACGACGATAACCCCCTCACACCGCCGATACACGAACGCTCATCACCCGCGCCCTCCGCCGCGCGAGCAGCTAGAGGACCGTCACCACCACCGAGGTAATGCGCATGCGACCCCGGCGATCCCGCGTGCCCTCCGCCACGAGCTTGAGGCCACACGACTCCACCGTCGACCCAGGCAGCGGGACCCGGCCCAACTCGTATGCGATGAGGCCGCCCACCGTGTCGACCGTGTCGACGATATCGGCATTGAACTCCACCTCGACGCCGGTCTCCTCATCCACCAGCTCCTGCAGATCCTCCAGAGAGAGGCGGGACTGGACGCGGAAGACACGGTCAGCGATCGTCTCCGACGGGGCGACCTCCGTCTCGTCATACTCGTCAGCGATCTCGCCCACGATCTCCTCGAGAATGTCCTCGATGGAGATCAGGCCGGCGATGCCACCGTATTCGTCGACAAGCATAGCAATGTGGTTGCGATGCAGCTGCATCTCGCGGAGGAGCTCATCGAGGTTCTTGCTGTCCGGCACGAAGGTCGGCTCGCGCATGATCTCGGAGACCAGCGCGGGGGGATGGGAGCGGGCAACGAGATCCTTCAAGTAAATCACCCCGACAATATCGTCGACCGTCTCACCGATGACCGGGATACGGGAATGGCCGGACTGCACACACAGGGCGAGGGCCTCACTGGCGGGCTGATCCTCCTCAATCCACACCATCTCCGTGCGCGGAACCATCACCGAGCGAGCCGTCGTCTGCGAGAGGTCAAACACCGACTGGATCATCTTGCGCTCATCGAGCTCCACGATGCCCTTCTCCTGGGCAATATCGACCATCTCCCGCAGATCCACCTCCGTCGTGTACGGGCCGTCGCGGAACCCCTGCCCGGGGGCCAAAATGTTGCCCATCTTAATGAGCAGCCGCGCCACCCAGCCGAGGAAGAACCCCAACACTCCCGTCAGCCAGCTCGTCCTCAACGCCACCGTGTACGGGTTCTTCCTACCCATCGTGCGCGCATACACACCCACCACCACATACGAGACGAGCGTGACGACGGCAATTGCCACGATGATGCCGAGCGTATTCGACTCAAACTCGTCGAGAGCCACACTGGCGGCCACCACTGCGGCGGTCATATCCAACAGGGTCTGCAAGAGCACGAGAATGTTGATATGCGTGGGCAGGTGATCGATGATTTTCAGCAGGCGCGTCGCCCCGGACACCTCATCCTTGACCATCTCCTCCACCCGGGCGCGAGAGATGGACAGGAGGGCAGATTCCATCGTGCGCATCGTGCCCGAGAGGACGAGGGCGGCGACAACGAGGAGGATGGCGAGAAGGACCGACAAACTGGGGCTACCTTTCCTCGCGGGTCAGGAGATCGTCGAGAAGCTTCCGGTCGGAGGCACTGGGAAACGCACCCACATTGTTCGGGCGCGGCTGATACTGGATACCCTGCCGGGCCAGATCCTCATACCAGCTGTGCAGAATGTCATTCTGCAGGGCAAACATGTGCTGCTCCTCGTCCGGCTCCACATGGTTGTACCCCAACACGTGGAGCACCCCATGCACCGTCAACAGGGCCAACTCGTGGCCGAGATCGTGCCCCGCACGCTGGGCTTGCCGCCCCGCAAACACCGGGCACAACACGAGCTCACCGAGCATCGCCGGGCCCGGTTGGGCGGCATCCGGTTTCCCACCGCCCGGGGTGATCTCATCCATCGGGAAACTCATCACATCGGTCGGGCCCGGCAGGCCGAGCCAGCGCTCGTGGAGATCGGCGATCGTGGGTTCATCAACAAGATAGATGGTCAGCTCCGCCTGCTCGTGCACATCCATCGCGGCGATCGCGAAACTGGCCACAGAGATGAGCATCTCCGCGTTGACATCGCGCCCGGAGTCCTCATCGTAGACCTCAACACTCATTGCATCCCGTCCTTGTCGTGTGCATCATAGGCAGAAACAATCTTACCGACGAGGTGGTGGCGCACCACATCGGAGGCCTGCAGATAGCAGAAGGCAATACCGTCAATACCGGCCAACACCTCCCCGGCCACCCGCAACCCGGAGCGCTGACCGCGCGGCAAATCCACCTGCGACTGATCGCCCGTGACGACGATTGTTGTACCGAAACCCAGCCGGGTGAGAAACATCTTCATCTGGGCCGACGTGGTGTTCTGAGCCTCATCGAGGATGACGAACGCATCGGACAGCGTGCGGCCACGCATGTAGGCGAGGGGGGCAACCTCAATGACACCGGTCTCCACAAACTTGGCAATGACCTCCGGATCGAGCATGTCGCGCAGGGCATCATAGAGCGGGCGCAGGTACGGGTCCACCTTCTCATCGAGCGTGCCCGGCAAAAACCCGAGCTTCTCCCCCGCCTCCACCGCCGGGCGGGTGAGGATGATCCGCGACACCCGCTTCGCTTTCAGCGCCTCAACGGCCTTCGCCACCGCCAAATACGTCTTGCCCGTCCCGGCCGGGCCAATGCCGAAGGTGATCGTGTTCTCATCAATGGCACGCACATAGTCGATCTGGCCCGCCGTCTTCGGGCGCACCACCTTGCCGTTGTGGGCCGTGATACCGGAGGAGGTCGTGGCAGTCAGCCGCTGCTCATCACCGATGAGATCAACGGTGCGGCCCACCGTCTCCGCAGAGATCGTGTGGCCGCGCTCGGCCAACCCCTCCAACTCCCCGAGCACCCGGGCCGCCTGCGCCACCTGCTCGGCCGGGCCGCGCAGATGGACGACGTTGCCGCGGGCGAAGACGTCGAGGCCGAGGCGGTTCTCCAGCACCCGCAGGTTCGCATCGGTGGTGCCATAGACGGTTTGCACAACCACCGGCGCGATCTCGAGTTGATGGGAAACTACCTGTTCACTCACTGTGATTCCTCCCGTTCCAACGCTCTGTGTAGGCTCCGATGACCGCCAACGCCACCATGCCCGCCGTCGCCGTGCGCAACACCTCCGGGCCGAGGCGAACCGGGCGGGCGCCAGCGGCAACAAACTGCTCGACCTCGGCGGGGCTGATGCCACCTTCCGGGCCGACGATGAGCACAATGCTCGCCGGGGCGGGGGCCGGCAGGGCCTCCACCAGGGGCACCGACGCCTCCTCATGGAGCACCAACCCCACCGTGTTCTCCGCGCGCACCCGGGCACACACATCCGCCGTCGACGCCAGCGAACCCACCTGCGGAATCCACGCCCGGCGCGCCTGCTTCGCCGCCTGTGTGGCCGCATTGATCCACTTCGCGCGGGCCTTCTCTGCCTTCCCCGCCCATGAACCAATCGACCGCGACGCCGCCCACGGAATGATCTCATCCACCCCGGCCTCCGTGAGCAAATCGACGGTCAGCTCCGCCCGCTCGGACTTCCCGATCGCCTGCACCACACTGACCGTCGGTGTCGGGGCGGGAATGTGCACCACCGCATCAATATGGGCGTGCAGCTGATCCTTCCCCGTCGTCGCCGTGACGGTGGCGGTGGCGCGGGTGCCGTGACCGTCGACAAGCGAAATCACCTCACCGGGAGTGAGCCGCTTTACAGTGACCGCATGGCGGCCCTCACTGCCGGTCACCATCACCTCGGCGGCGGCGGTGAGCGGGAAATCAACGATGAAGGTCGGCGCGGTCATCGGCTACATCCTCAGGCGAGAACGCAGACGGGAGAAGAAACCACTGCCGGAATCCGCGCGCACCACCTGGGCCTGCTCGCGGCGGTACGAGCGGAACTTCTTCAACTGCTCCTTCGCCTTATGGTCAAGCTCCGTCGGCACAATCACCTGCACATGAGCAATGAGATCACCGAATCCCTCACGCCGCAACCGGGGCATGCCCTTGCCGTCGAAGGTCAACTCCCCACCCGGCTGGGTGCCGGGGGCAACATGGATGGTCATCTGCTCCCCATCGAGCCGGTCCAGGGTGATATCGGTGCCCAATGCGGCATCGACCATCGGCACAGACACCGCCACATGGAGGTTCTCCCCCTCCCGCGTGTACACCGGGTGCGGGGCGGTGGACACCTCCACATACAGGTCCCCGGCTGGGCCACCCCCATGGCCCACCTCACCCTGACCGGCCATGCGGATGCGCATGCCGTCGGAAATGCCAGCGGGAACGGTGACTGTGAGATCCCGGCGGGCACGCACCCGCCCCTCCCCGTGGCACTTCGTGCACGGATCCTCAATCACCTCGCCGGTGCCGCTACAGGTGTGGCACGGCCGGGTCGTCATCACCTGGCCCAAAAATGACCGCTGCATCTCCTGAATCATGCCCGCACCGTGGCAGGTGGGGCAGGTCACCGCCGCGCCCCCGGAGGCGGAACCGGACCCGTGGCACACATCGCACAGGATTGCCGTATCCACGGTGACATCCCGCTTCATCCCAGAAAACGCCTCCTCCAGGGAGATCGTGATCCGCAACAGCGCATCCGAGCCGGGTTGGACACGGGACTGCTTCTGCATCGTCGGGCCGCCTCCGCCGAAGAACGCGCCGAAAATATCGCCGAGGCCCCCCTCAAAACCAAAGCCGCCGCCACCCTGCTCATTGGGGTCCCCGCCGGCGTCGACAACAGCACGCTTCTGCGGATCCGTCAACGTCTCATAGGCGAGGGAGACGTCGCGGAACTTCTCAGCCGCCTCATCCGAGGGATTCACATCCGGATGGTATTGGCGGGCCAGTTTCCGGTAGGCCTTCTTGATGTCTGCATCGGATGCGCCCTGGGGCACCCCGAGGATTCCGTAATAATCTTTCGCCACGGTTGTCCTATCTTACTCGTGCCCCAAAATCTGGCTCACATAGTTCGCAATTGCCCCCACCTTGGAGATTGTGCCAGTGTAATCCATGTATGTGGGCCCCATCACCCCGAGAGCACCCGACCCATAGGCGGCCGTGACCACGGAGGTGCCGTACAACTGGGCATCCTCGTTCTCCTCCCCGATGGAGATACTCACCGTCCCCAACTCATTGACCGTCGAGAGCAGCTTGAGCAAAATGACCTGCTCTTCAAGGGCTTCGAGGACCGCCTCCAACCCGGCGGGCAACTCCCGGCGCATATTGGCCACGTAGGGGGCACCGGCGACGATGAGCTTGTCGGAGGGGGTATCCACGAGCGTGTCGACGAGGACATGCACGGCGCCGTCCATGAGCTCGCGGGCCTGCGGGGAGACCGTATCCCCCAAGCCGGTGAGGCTCGACTGCCCCTCCGTCATCGTGGTGCCGATGAGACTGTGGTTGAGCCGATCCCGCACCTGCGTCACCACCTCCGGGGTGACGGCGACGAGCAGATCGACGTGGCGCTGCTCCACCCGGCCAGTATCGGTGATGACGACGAGGAGGATGCGCAGCGGCGACATGGGGACCACTTCCACATGGACGATCCGGGAGGCCTGCAGGGTGGGCAGTTGGACCATCGCCACCTGGTGGGTGAGCTGACTGAGCAGCTGGACAGAGCGTTTGAGCACATCTTCGACGTCGACGCCCTCTTCAAGGAAGTGGAGGATGGCGGTGCGCTCGGCCCCGGAGAGCGGTTTGACGGAGTGGATGGAATCGACAAATGCCCGGTAGCCCTTCTCCGTGGGGATACGCCCGGAGGAGGTGTGGGTTTGGGCGATGAGGCCTTCGGCTTCGAGCACCGCCATGTCATTGCGGATCGTCGCCGAGGACACCCCCAATTTGTGGCGTTCCACCAGGGCTTTGGAGCCGACGGGTTCTTGCCGGGCGATGTAGTCGGAGACGATGGCGCTGAGGACGTCTTTGCGGCGTTGGTGTGCCGATGCGCTCATGGTGCCTCCGTGCCTGTTGTCTCGACTGTGCGTTTACCGGCCCCATTGTAGTAAATGTCTCTGCGTTCTTGGGACTTGTGCACAGCCATCACTACAGCAGGTCCACAACGATTCCATCGGCGTGGAGGCGGCCCGCGTCACTCACGCGCAGGCGCAACCCCAACGCGGCGGGGAAGGTCTCCAGCAAGCCGGCCCGAATGTAGGCGTTCACCTGGTCCATCGCTGACGGGCGAACGAGGTCGAGGGGGATGCCCTCGCGCAGCCGCAGACCGAGCATGAGCTGTTCCTCATAGCGCTCGGTCTCAGTGAGGGTTTCACTCTCCTGAATTGGCAGGGTCCCCTGATTGAGCAGGAGGTCCGCGTAGACGCGGGGGTGCTTCACGTTGAAGAACCGCCGGGAGAAGCCTCGGCGTTTCGAGTCCCCATCACTGGCGGGCGAGGTGAGGAACGAGTGGGCCCCTGGCCCTGCCCCCCACCACGGGTCAGAGCGCCAATAGCCGAGGTTGTGGCGGCATTCGCCGCCGGGTTTCGCCCAGTTGGAGACCTCGTACCAGCCGAAACCAGCTCCCGTGAGGAGCTCATCGATGAGTTCGTAGCGCCGGGCCATGATGTCCTCGAGCTCCGTGCTCTCGGGTGCACACTCCCCGTGGGAAATCCGGCGGGCGAGGCGGGTGCCGGGCTCGACGATGAGCGAGTACGCCGACAGATGATCAATACCAGTGGACACGGCCGCCTCCACACTGGCGCGCACATCGTCGTCAGTTTCCGTGGGGGTGGCGTAGATGAGGTCGAGGTTGATGTGCTCGAAACCGGCTGCCTCGGCCTCTGTGGCGGCGGCGATCGCCCGGCCAGGTGTGTGGGTGCGCTCGAGGACGGCGAGCACGTGTGGGGCGATCGACTGCATCCCCAGGGAAACGCGGGTAAACCCGGCCTCGCGGATGCCTGCAAAGAACTCCGGGGAGGTGGATTCCGGATTGGACTCGGTGGTCACCTCCGCAGTGGGGGCAATGCCGAACGTCGAACGCACCGCCGCGAGCACCCGGGTGAGCCCGGCAGCCCCGAGCAGGGAGGGGGTGCCCCCGCCGACGAACACGGTGTCCACAGGATTGCCGTCCCAAGTACCCTCAGCTGCAGTTTCGCGTGCTGCGAGGGCAAGTTCGCGCGCGAGAGCGGCGAGGTACACCTCAGTGGCAGGCTGCCCCTCCCACGGGGAGCCGAGCTCGGTGAGCGTGTAGGTGTTGAAGTCACAGTAGCCACAGCGAGTGGCACAGAACGGGACGTGGATGTAGACGCCGAAGGTCATGGTTAGCTTAGTGGCGGGGGAAGGCGGGGTGGGCGTGGGCGGTGACGGAGGCAGCGGTGGCGGGGCGGGCGGCCACCCGGGCGACAATCTGGTCAATGCGCAGCCGCTCGGCAAGGAACTCCGGCGGGTGCGAGCCCCGCATCTTCGCCACCATCGCCGGATCCGGCGTCACCGCTGTTCTCACCCACGCCCCGACAGCAACGAGCACCCACCGGGCCGCCCGGTTGATCGTCAGCGGCAGGGACACCGCATCGGTATCGTCAACCCCGAGCGCGGTCTGATCAACCACCCAATCGGCAACATGGCGCAGGTAGGAGGCGGTAAACTCGGTGCGTTCCTTCGGGGAGGACAGCGCCGCGAGAATCCCCGGAGTCACGGTAGCCGGGGTGGGCACGAGGGGCTGTCGGCGCTTCCCGGTGCGCCCGGACAAGGTACCGGCCCGCAGACCGGACACCATCGCCTGCCGCATCCCAGCGAGCACCTGGGCTTCCCGGCGCACATCCCGGCGCGCTTCATCGACAATCTCGTTGAATTCCCCGAGGCAGTCATTGACCAGCAGCTCATCCCAATCGTCCACGGCCTGGGCGATATGCTCGATGTATTCGGCCACCTCATCACCGATATCGTAGAGGGATTGCGTGAGCTCACGCAGGCGCATGCGAGCGTCGCCAAGCAGCACCTGCGCCATCTTTCCCTCCTTGAACCGAGTCGGTGTTGGTAACGCCTCCACTTTACGACGCACCCGCCGAGATGCCGGGAAAGACACCACACGGAGTGGCGGGGGTTACTTCCGGTAGATCTTGTCTATCTCCTTGGCAAACCGGCGCGTCACCACACCCCGCTTCACCTTGAGCGTGGGGGTGAGCTCGTTTTCCTCCTCCGAGAGGTCCCGGTCGAGGATGTAAAACTTCTTGATCTGCTCGGCGTGAGACACTGTCGCATTCGCCTCATTGATGGCGTCCTGCACCGCCGCCCGCAGCGACGAATTGGATGCCACATCGGAGACGTTCTTGTTCTCCGGAATGTTGTTGGAGAGCTTCCACCGGGTGAACGCCTCCGGGTCGAGCGCGATGAGCGCGCCGACGAAGGGTTTGCCGTCGCCGACGACGATCGCCTGGGAGATGAGCGGGTGGGCGGTGATTTTATCCTCGAGTGGGCCCGGGGACACATTCTTTCCACCGGCGGTGACGATGAGGTCCTTTTTCCGTCCGTTGATGACGATGTAGCCGCCGTCGGTAAGCTCACCGAGGTCGCCGGTGTTGAAATAGCCGTCGGCGTCGATGGCGGCGGCGGTGGCCTCATCATTGTTCCAATAGCCAGAGAAGAGGAATTCTCCGCGCAGGAGGATCTCGCCTTCGTCGTTAATCTTCACCCCCATGCCCGACAGAGGCCTGCCGACGGAGCCAAGTTCGGTCTCCTCCCCGAAGTTCACTGCTGCGGTCGCACACGTTTCCGTCAACCCGTAGCCCTCATAGACGGGCAGCCCGATGCCGCGGTAGAAGTGGAGGAGGTCTCCGCCCATGGCGGAGCCACCGGTGATGCAGAACTTGGCATTCCCGCCGACGGCATCGCGGATCTTGTGGTAGACGAGCTTGTCGTAGAGTTTGCGCTCGAGGGTGAGCTTGCGGCTCGGGCCCTCCTCGGTGTCGAGGGCGCGGGAATACTCCATGGCCACCCGCTCCGCGCGGGCGAAGATGCCCTGCTGGACCGGACCGGCATCGGCGGCCTGGTTGGCTGCAACGTCGCGCATCTTTTCAAAGACGCGCGGCACCCCGGCGATGACATCGGGGTGGGAGCGCTGCAGCTCGATGGTGATGGTTTTGAAGTCCGACCAGTGGGATTGGGTACCCCCGCCGACGGCCCACGCGAGCGAGATGGCGCGGGCGAGCACGTGGGCGAGCGGCAGGTAGGTGACGATGTGGGAGCCGGGCCGGGCGATGTGGCCGATCGGGTCGGTGAGGAGACCGCGCACCTGGCTGAGCCAGTTGTGGTGGGTGAGCATGCAGCCCTTGGGTTTGCCGGTTGTTCCGGAGGTGTAGACGATGGAGGCGAGGTCGCTGGCGTGGGTGTTGGCGATGCGCTCGTGGACGACGTCGTCGCTCAGTTCGCGGCCCTCGAACTTGAGGGTTTCCACTGCTGACGAGTTGATCTCGAGGATGCGGCGCAGCTGGGAGGGGGATTCCACGAGCGCCGGTTGGCCGGATTGGCGCAGCTCCAGGTGCTGCATGAGTTCGGTGTGTTCGCGTGTTTCCGTGATGGCGAAGACGGCTTGGGAGTCCTCGATGATCCACTGGACTTGGCTGAGGGAGGAGGACCCGTAGATGGGAACGCTCACCGCACCGGCGGCCCAGATGGCGTAGTCGAAGAGGGTCCATTCATAGCGGGTCTCCGAGAGGAGGGCGATGCGGTCGCCCTGTTCGACGCCATTGGCGATGAACCCCTTGGCCACCTCGAAGACCTCGGCGATGAATTCGGCGGTGGTGACGTTGACCCATTCGAAGTTCTTCGGGCGGATATAGGAGATGCCGTAGGGACGGGCCTTGGCCAGTGCCATGAGTGCGGTGAGGACCGTGTCATCGGCGCCGGTATCGTAGGTGGCCGGTACTTCGTATTCCTGCATGTGTCCAGACTACATCGTGCCCCGACTTCAGAAAAGTTATTTGCACAGCAAACATAGTTGGGTATTCCTATGTACCCAGCCCAACCTGTGCCATACTGGTACACCGTGAGCGTACTCGAGCAACTCCGTGAACTAGCCAACGATTATTCCATCTCCCCCAGCTACACCGCCGGAGACAAAACCGAGGTCGTAGCCTCAGAAGCCTCCCTACGCGCGATCCTCTCCGCCCTCGGCGTTGAGGCCGGCACCACCGAGGAGGAGATCGCCCACCAGCGGGCCCGCCACGCCGACGCGGAATTCACCCGCCCCCTCCCCCGCTTCATCACCTGCCACCTCGGCGACGAATTCTACTTCCCCGTCCACGTCCACGACGGCGCCGACGCCCACGTCACCATCACCTGCGAAGACGGCTCCGTGTGGGAGGCCAACCAAAAGGACAACTGGACACCCGCCCGCGACATCGACGGCATCCGCTGGGGTGAAGCCACCTTCGCCCTCCCCACCGACCTCCCCGAGGGCTGGCACACCGTCACCCTCACCTCCCAGGGCAACGAGTTCACCTGCGGGCTCGTAGTCACCCCCGCCCAAGCCCCCACCCCCACCGAGCACCACTCCGGGGTGATGGCGCAGCTGTACTCACTCCGCTCCTCCCACTCGTGGGGCATCGGCGACTTCCACGACCTAAAAGAACTGGCCACCCTGCTCGGATCCACCACCGGCGCCGACTTCTTGCTCATCAACCCGCTCCACGCCGCCCAACCCAACGTCCCCCTCGAGGACTCCCCCTACCTGCCGTTCAGCCGCCGCTTCCTCAACCCGCTCTACCTCTCCATTGAGGACGTGCCCGAGTACGCCAACCTCGACGCGGCCACCCGCGCCGATATCGACGGCATGGGGGCTATCTTCACGGCGGCGAACAAGCGGGCCACCCCGCTCACCCGGGAGCCAATCTACACAGCCAAACTGCTCGCCCTGCGCGAACTCTACTACCACCGCAGCACCCCCGACAGTGCCCACGAGCAGGCCTTTGCCGCCTACAAGGAGCGGGAGGGAACCGGGCTGACAGACTTCGCCGCTTGGTGTGCGGACTACACCGACGCGGCCGCCGAGGGCCGCAAGCACGCCCTCGTCTCCGCCTCAGAGGAAGAGACCGACTTCTACGCCTGGCTGCAGTTCCTCTGCGACGAACAGTTGGCTGCCGCCCAGCAGGCCGCCCTCGACTCCGGGATGGCAATCGGCCTGGTCACCGACCTTGCCGTCGGTGTTCACCCCGATGGTGCGGATGCGGCAAACCTCGCCGACGTGCTCGCCGGTGGCGTCTCCGTGGGCGCCTCGCCAGACGGCTACAACCCGAACGGGCAGAACTGGTCTCAGCCGCCATGGCACCCGTACCGGCTCGCCGAATCCGGCTACGCCGCCTACCGGGACATGCTGCGCAGTGTGCTCGCCCACGCCGGGGCGATCCGCATCGACCACGTCCTCGGGCTGTTCCGCCTGTTCTGGATCCCCCGCGACGGCACTGCCGCCGACGGTGCCTATGTGCGCTATGACTACAACGCCCTCCTGTCCATCCTCGCCCTCGAGGCAAAGCGCGCAGGCGCCTATGTTGTCGGTGAGGACCTGGGCACCTTCGATCCGTGGATTCAGGAAACCCTCGCCGACTACGACATCATGGGCACCTCCGTCGTGTGGTTTGAAGGCGATGCGGACGAGCCGGGCACCCCGAAGGCGGGGAAGGATTATCGCCGCCTCGCCCTCACCTCCACCGGCACACACGATCTGGCCCCCACGGCGGGGATGCTCACCGGGGAGTCGATCCGCTTGCGCGCCCAGCTCGGGCTTATCGAAGGCGACGTGGCCAGTGCGGATCGCGGGGATGCCGCGTGGCAGCGCTTGGTGGTCACCCACGCGCTCACCCCGCAGGAGCTGTCACAGTTGACCGATCGGGACCTGTCACGTCGACCGGATCCGGACCGCAACCCGGAGGATATTCTCACAATCACCGCCGGGTTGGTCCGCTTTGTGGAGTCCACCCCCTCCCTGCTCACGTGCACGGCGTTGACGGATTTGACCGGTGACCGGCAGGTGCAGAATCAGCCGGGCACCACCCACGACGAGTACCCGAACTGGTGCATCCCGCTCACCAACGAGAAGGGCGAGGCGGTGCTGCTGGACAATCTCGCCGAGCAAACCTACTTCCGCCGCATTGCCCCGCTCATCGGCGGCGCGAATCAGAGCTAGCGGCCGAGGCCGAAGATCCAGGCAAGCGCCACGAGCACGAGCAGGATCAGCAGAATCCAGGTGACCGCCGTCGGTCCACGTCGGCCGATGGCGCGCTTGGAGAGATCCGCAGGCCCTCCATCCTGAGAGGTGTGCGGTTCCTGAAGGTTTTCTGAACTGTCCTGAGCCACACCCCCAAGCTACCACTTAACCGGAGTAGCGGTTAAACCACCGGTAGGTGCGGCCCCCGAGAAAGTCGATCACCCGTTGCCCGTATTCAGCGATGAGCCCGGCAATGGGGACGGCGACGACGAGGACGACGGGAACCTGTACCCACAGACTCGCGCCCGTCAGGGCCTGGGTGAGCGAGTTAAGCCAATTAACCACGGTGCCCAGTGTAGCGCGGCTGCCGGGGGCGGCGCGAGGACAGGCTGGCTGGGCGTCCGACAGAGCCCAGGGATACCGGCCGCCCGAAACTGCGGAGCGGACAAAGCACAAAAAAAAGAAGGCCGCCTGCCACAAATCAGGCGACCTTCCGAGTTGACTAGGAATTCAGTTGTGAGATCTTCTTCACAAGAGGAAGAAGTTTATGTATCCGGACCGGAAGCCCGGAAGTCTTATCTAATGAACCTTACGCAGCCATCGTGTTGGCGAAAGCGGCAACGAGAGCGGCGAGGGAGCCGAGCCCGACGAGGACACCGATGACAGCACCAGCAGTCTCAGCGGCGTTACCGCCCTTGACTGCAGCCTCGTACTCGGCGAGGGTGCCATACTGAGCATTCTCTTCATCAGCCGGATCGATAGCGTCGGTGTAAGCAACGAGGTCGGTGGTGGCGCCAGTGTAGAACTCCTGAGCAGAAGCGGGAGCGGCGAAGCCAGCGAAAGCGACGGTAGAAGCGGCTGCGGCGGCGATGAGCTTGCGGTTCATGGTGATTCTCCTTGTAACTGTTTTTCCTAGTCTGTGTGAGCTCTGGGTTTTGTGATTCCTCTTAAGCTCTGATTGAAAATATAGCCCGACTCTGAGAAGTACGCAAGCGTTTTCTTAAGGTAGAACTCAGATAGAGGGTGAGTCATTAGTCACTTTCTTAGCTAAGAGGTTCATGAGAATGTATTTGAACTGGGCTGTTAGTATTCATGGATCATTACACCACCTTTGTTAGGTATCTGTTTGTGACCCATCTCACACTACAAATGCTCAGGGAAATTCTGAGATTCCTCACACCTGCCCCCACCCGCACTCCCCTCCGACGCACTTCGCGCTGGCTTCCACCGCTCCTACCCTCACTGCGTTTTCCCTCTAGGCTGGAACACATGCCGGAGATCGACACCAAACAGACCAGCCAACTCACCGCTACCATCAGCGCCGACGGCCACGTCATCGAGCCTGAGTCCAGCGCTTTTCCCACCCCCACCCCCGCGCCCGGGGATCAGCCGTGGGAGAAATCCGACCCCGACTGGTATAAGAAAGCCGTTTTCTATGAGGTACTCGTGCGATCCTTTAAGGATTCCAACGGCGACGGCATCGGCGACCTCACCGGGCTCACAGAAAAGCTCGACTACCTCCAATGGCTCGGTGTGGACTGCTTGTGGCTGCCCCCGTTCTACGACTCCCCCCTCCGCGACGGCGGCTACGATATCCGCAACTTCCGGGAGGTCCTGCCCGAACTTGGCACCATTGAGGACTTCGTCGAACTCGTCTCCCAAGCCCACGAGCGCGGCATCCGCATCATCACCGACCTTGTCATGAACCACACCTCCGACCAGCACCCGTGGTTCATCCAATCCGTTGAAGACCCGACCGGCCCCTACGGGGGTTTTTACGTGTGGAGCGACACCGCCGACAAATACAGTGGCGCCCGGATCATCTTCGTGGATACAGAAACCTCCAACTGGACGTACAACGAACAGCGCGGCCAGTACTACTGGCACCGCTTCTTCCACCACCAGCCCGACCTCAACTACGACAACCCAGCTGTCGGTGAGGCAATGCTCGATGTCATGCGCTTCTGGCTCGACTTGGGCCTCGACGGGTTCCGCCTCGATGCCGTGCCCTATCTCTACGAACGCGAGGGCACAAACTGTGAGAACCTCCCAGAGACCCACGCTTTCTTAAAAAAGTGTCGGGAGGTCATTGATACGGAGTATCCGGGGCGGGTCCTCCTCGCCGAAGCCAACCAGTGGCCCGTCGATGTCGTCGAATACTACGGGGACTTCCCCGACGGCAACGAATGCCACATGTGCTTCCACTTCCCGCTCATGCCGCGCATCTTCATGGCCGTGGGCCAGGAATCCCGCGACCCGATCTCCTCCATTCTGCGGGCCACTCCCCCCATCCCCACCCACGCCCAGTGGGGCATCTTCCTGCGCAATCACGATGAGCTCACGCTGGAAATGGTCACCGAGGAAGAGCGCGCCTACATGTACTCCGAGTTCGCACAGGACCCCCGGATGAAGTCAAATGTGGGCATCCGTCGCCGCCTCGCCCCGCTCCTGCACGGGGACACCCACGAGCACAAACTCCTCACCGCCCTGTTACTGTCCCTGCCCGGCTCCCCGGTGCTCTACTACGGCGACGAGATCGGCATGGGTGACAACATCTGGCTCGGGGACCGCGACGGGGTGCGCACCCCCATGCAGTGGTCAAACGACCGCAACGGGGGCTTCTCCACCGCCGACCCGGAGCGCCTGCTGCTGCCGGTGATCCAAAACGCCAAATACGGGTTTGAGGCGGTCAACGTGGAGTCCCAGAAGAAGCGGAGCTCCTCCCTGCTCAACTTCACCCGCGCCTGTGTGCTCGTGCGCCAGCAGCACGAGGCCTTTGGGATGGGCACGTTCCGGGAACTGCCCGCCGCCAATCCGGCGATCTTCTCCTACCTTGTGGAAAGCGCCACGGAGACGATCCTCTGTGTGGCCAACCTGTCCCGCCGCCCACAGGCGGCTGTCCTCGATCTCTCCGAGTTCACCGGGATCACCCCACGCGAGCTCTCCGGCGGAGAACTCTTCCCCCCAATCACCGGGGACTGGACCGTCACCTTGGAGCCGCACGGCTTCTTCTGGTTCGACATCACCGAGGAGGCAGCCAAGTGACCACCATTGACACCGCCGACCTCAGCACCCGCCGCTTCTACGGGGCGAAGGGCACCGACCTGCTCACCGCACAGATCGCCACCACCTTCCCCACCCACCGGGGCACCCATTGCATTGCTGAGGTGACCACCGCCGCCTCGACGGAGCTCTACCAGCTCGTACTCGATTCCTCGGGGCGCGATATCCTCGACACCGACCTCGACACTCCCACTGCCCGTGAGCTCACCGGCGCCAGTGATCCGTCAGGTGCCCGCGTCCTCCACGGGAGCCTGCCGGACCTGCTCACCAATCCGCAGCGCACAATTTCGTGGCGACGGGCAGGAGAGCAGTCCAACACGAGTTGGATCGCCACCGATCCGGCCACCGGGGAGGGGTGTGTGGTGAAGTTCTTCCGCCACCTCGCCCCCGGCACCAATCCGGACGTGGAACTGCTCACCGCACTCACGGCAGCCGGGTGCACGGCCATCGCCGAGCTGTACGCCCACACGACGATCGCCCTGCCCGGGGTGGACACCTCCTCCGTCACCGCCCTCGTCCAAGAGTTCATCGACGGGGCCACGGACGGCTATGACTGGCTCCTCGCCACGCTCACCGCCGGTGACCGCAGCGCCGTTGTGGCCGGGCTGACCCGGCTGGGTACCGCCGTCGCCACCGTGCACCGCGATCTCGCCGCCGCCCTGCCCACCGCCACCTGCAGCGGGCAGAAGCTTGCCCACCGGCTACGTGAGCGCGCGCGGGGCCTCATGGACCGCTCCCCCCAGTTGCGCGAGTACGAGAGGGCTGTGGGCGATGTGTATGACCGGGTAGCCGTCCTCAGCGCCGTTGATGTGCAGCGCGTCCACGGGGATCTGCACCTTGGCCAAACCCTCCGACGCGGCGACGAGTTCTACCTCATCGACTTCGAAGGCGAACCGGCAGCCACCCTGGAACAGCGCCTCGCCCCGGACTCTCCCGTCCGCGATGTGGCCGGAATGGTGCGCTCCTTCGACTATGCGGTCACCGCTGTAGACGAAGCGCCGGTCACCGCCGCCGAGTTGACCGCCACCTTCCTCGCTGCCTACACCGCCCTCGCCCCGTTCGACCCGGTCCTCCTCGACGCCTACACCGTGGACAAAGTCCTCTACGAGGTCGTCTACGAGCAGGACAACCGCCCCCACATGGTCGAGGTCCCCAGCCAGGCGCTCGCGCGCATCATTGGCCCAACGCGCTGAGCAACTCCGCGTGGGACAGCTGCTGCCCACACCACGGGCTGAACGCAAACGGGGTGGCCCGCACCGCCCGAATAAGGTCAGCCGGATCCACCCATGCGACACTGTCCACCTCCGCCGGATCCGGGTCCAGCGCGGCAGTGTCGGCACAGTGGGCAACAAACGTCGGGCACACCTCCCACTCAACAATGCCGCGCGAATCAGTCGCCCGATACGTAAACAGTGGGAGAACCTCCGTGACACCGGTGATCGCGGCAGCAGGCAACCCCAGCTCCTGGGTGCCACGGCGCACGAGAGCCGCCGCCGGATCCTCCCCCGGCCCCGGGTGCCCACACATCGTGTTCGTCCACACCCCCGGCCACGCGGTCTTCGTCAGCGCGCGCCGCGTCACCAGCACCTCACCAGCACTGTTCACCAGGTAGCAGCTGAAGGCGAGGTGGAGGGGGGTGTGATCGGTGTGGACGGTGGCCTTGAGCGCCGTGCCGATCGGGGCAATCACTCCCCGGGCAGCTGCGGCCTCATCGACGAGGACAACCTGTTCTGCGGGCTGTTGCAATCCATCCACCATGCACTCCAGCCTAACATTGGGCACCAGAGGGGCGAATGTGCCACAATCTACAACCGGATACCCCCAAAGAGGATGGAGGAATAAGCACGTGTCAGACTATTCCCGTGCCGCCGCACGGTCGGTCTTCGTCTTCATTGAGAGCTTCTCCACGAGTTTCTCCGCCGCCTCCAAGCTCCTGCCCGTGCCCATGCGCCGCGATATCGCCGCCCTCTACAGCCTCGTCCGCGTCGCCGACGAAACCGTCGACGGGGCCGCCGCCCAAGCCGGCCTCGCCCCCTACCAGGTGGGCGAGCGCATCAGCGAGCTCGCCGACGAGGTCCACCGCGCCATTGAAACCGGCTTCTCCGTCAACCCCGCCGTCGACCCGTTCAGCCACGTGGCGCTGCGCTGCGGCATCGGCTGGGACCTCCTCGAACCGTTCTTCGCCTCCATGCGTGCCGACGCCGCCGGCACCGCCTCCACCCTCAGTGTCGACGACTACGTCTACGGCTCCGCCGAAGTCATCGGCCTCATGTGCCTGAAGATCTTTGCCAACCACGGGCCCGTCACCAACATGGAGGAGGCCGCCGCCGGCGCCCGCGCCCTCGGGCGGGCCTTCCAGTGGGTGAACTTCCTCCGCGACTACCGCGAAGACACCCTCATCCTCCACCGCACCTACGTGGATGAGGCCGTCGGTCCCCTCACCGATGAGACGAAAACCATCCTCACCGACCGCATCGACACGGACCTCGACACCGCCCTCGCCACCATCCACCTCCTCCCCGCCGGGGCCAGGCCGGCCGTCCTCGCCGCCGCCGACCTGTTCGCAGAACTCAACCGGATCCTGCGCGCCACCTCCGCAGCCCGGATCCGGGAAGGGCGCATCAGTGTGCCCCGGGCGACGAAGGCGCGCATACTCTCCAGTGCCGTGGCCACGAGCATGGCCCCGGGAATCTATCGGGCACGTCGCAAAGCCCAGCACCGACGCAGTGAGGAGCAACAGTGAAAGCCATCGTCATTGGGGCCGGTGTGAGCGGCCTCGCCACCGCCGGCCTCCTCGCACGATCCGGAGTCGACGTCACCGTCGTGGAGAAACTGCCCGAGGTGGGTGGACGCGCCGGGGTGGAGACCCGCGACGGGTTCCGCTGGGATACCGGCCCGAGCTGGTGGCTCATGCCGGAGGCCTTCGACCACTTCTACGCACTCATGGGCACGAGTGCTGCCGCCGAACTCGACCTGCGCCCACTCACCCCGGCACTGCGGCTGATCACCGATACGTTCCCCACCGTTGACGTCACCTCCGGGGTGGAGAACGTCACCGCCGTGGCCGAGCAGCTCGAACCCGGCTCCGGCGCGCGGCTGCGCAGCTACCTCGACCAGGCTGGGTATGTCTATGACGTCAGCTTGCGGAAGATGCTCTACACCACGTTCAGCTCCCTGCGCCCCTTCCTCGACCGCGAAACACTCACCCACCTGCCACTGCTCGGGCGGCTGTTGACGCAGTCGCTGCACGAGCTCGTCTCCTCCACGGTGAGCCACCCGGTGCTCACCATGCTGCTGGAATACCCGTCCGTGTTCCTCGCCACCTCCCCCACCGCTGCCCCGAGCATGTACCATTTGCTCTCCCACGCCGACCTCGTCGAAGGGGTCGTCTACCCGATGGGTGGGTTTACTTTGTTCGTCGACTCGCTGCGCCGGCTTGCCACCGCCGCCGGGGCGACGATCCGCACCGGCACCCCGGTCCTCGATATTCTCACCACCGGCAGGCCGGCCCGGGCAACGGGGGTGCGCATCACCAATGAGGAGGGGGCGATTGAGCGGATCGATGCCGATATCGTCATCTCCACCGCCGATCTCCACCACACCGAAACCGCCCTCCTGCCACCGCACCTGCGCACGTACCGGTGGCAGAGACGCGATCCGGGTATTAGCTGCGCGCTCGCTCTACTCGGGGTGGATGGTCACCTGCCGCAGCTGAAGCACCACAACCTTGTGCTTTCCGACGATTGGAACCCCGATTTCGCCGCCATTCACGGCGCCGATCCCACCCGCGCCCACTCGCGGTCGATCTATGTGTCGAATACATCGGTGACGGATCCGACGGCCGCACCGGCGGGGGCGACGAACATCTTCATGCTCATCCCCACGGCCGCCGACCCGGAGTTGGGCTATGGCTCCCTCTACCAGGCCCCCACCGGGCAGGTGGAGGAGATTGTCAGCGAATCCATCACCACACTCGCCACCCGGGCGGAGATTCCCGACCTCCCCGCGCGAATCCGGGCCCGCTACACGATCGGGCCCGCCGACTTTGCAGGCCGCTACAACTCGTGGCAGGCCTCCGCCCTCGGGTTGGCGCACACGCTGCGCCAGTCGGCGCTGCTGCGCGGGTCCAACCGCTCCCGGAAGGTGGCAGGGCTCTACTATGCCGGGGGCACAACACTGCCGGGGATTGGGTTGCCGCTGTGTCTCATCTCGGCCGAGAACATTCTCAAACGGCTCATCGGCGATACCTCCGGGGGCCGGTTGGAGGAGCTACCGCAGCTGGGGTAACGGTTCGCCGCTTACCGTGGCCGAGCACCCTGTACTTTGGCCCAGTCCCCGATCGGGCCCGCCACCGCCCGGGGCAGTGGCGGCATGAGATCGCCGAGGTGGCCCGCACTCGCCCCGGTCTGCAGCACAGAACCAATTGCCGTGGAGGCGACAACGGGGGCCTCGCTCGCGTGGTCGATGGCCTGCTGGAGCATCCGGGTCGCCGCAGCAATCTGCCTCTCCACCTCTGCCGCGGACACATCGGTGCAGCCCAGGACGAGGAGGGTGGGCACAATCTCAGTGGCGAGGTGGCGGAGGAGAGTGCGCTCACGCATCCGCCGCTGCAACGAATCGGCTGTGTCTGCCACAGCAGTGGCCGCCTGACGGGTCAACTCCACCCCAACATCGAGGATCTGGCTGAGCCGGGCGACGGCGACGGCTGCCGCGTGGGCGCGGTGCTGCAGGTCGGGGACCTCGGCGGCGAGTGTGTCCCACAGGCGCGCGGCCCGCTCAATGCAGTCGCGGTCAGTGGTGTAGTAGGCGCGGAAGGCATCGGTGAAGCTGGTTTCAGCTGGGGCCACACCCGCAGCAGGCAGGGCGGCGAGTGCCTCGAGGCCGGCCTCCCAGTCCGGGGCTGCGGCGAGGGCGCGCGCATGGGCCTGACAGAGGGCATCAAGACCTGCCACGTGGGTGGCCCGCGCCAGCTCTAACGCGAACGTGCGTGCCTCGCCTGCGAGGATGTGCAGGCGCTGGGTGCGCTGAGTAGATAGATCGGGTGATGTCACAACAGTACTTCTCCGGAGCCGTGGGCATAGTTCACCCCCGGTGCCGCGAACCCTGCTGCCGGGGCAGCGCAGTCCGCCTTGTGGACGGCACCGTGTGGGTGAGAGATTGCACACGTGTACGTGAATAGACAACCAACCCAGGCCGGTGCGTTCTTGTCCAAGACAACCCCAGCGGTGGTCTGAACGACGAGTGGCCCTCCCGGGATGATGCGCCCCGTCCTCTAGTCCTAGACCAGCCAGAGACCGCGCGCCACGGACCATGCCCCGCGCGAGGAATGATCCACCCCCTGCACACCCGGTGACCTCTCCGGCAAGGCCGAAGAGTGTTTCCACCTTTGTACCAGGGTTCTACCTGTTGGCTATCCGCATAACGCGTACGAGTTACTTTTTTACCCAGTCACATCGTGAGCCCATAACCGACATTTTTCCCCGTGCACAGTCGAGTGTGCACACCGTGTCGGAGACGTGCAGCAACTCCCCGACCCGACACCGCCACCGGGGACATCACCTGGGGATTTGGGGAGCACACAAACGCCAAAAAAGTTGTGCTCGGACGCGCGTTTTCTACCCCGTCCGGGGTAGCCTATCAGTTTGCCTGCCGAGCGCGGGTTCTAGTAGGGCTGGGAGTTGGCGAGGGTCAAATCGCCCTGGAACGTGACGTTGCCGATCGTGAACTGCGCGTCACTCGCCGTGGTCAAACTCACCTGATACGGATACTGCAACAGCACCTCCGCCTGCGGTCCCAACGGCACATCCAACCCCACCGGCGAGTTGTTCACACTCGTCGTCTCCACCACCTCGGCCTCGGTGTAATTGTTCCCTCCGCTCTCCTTGTAGCGGTACGTCGGAGACAACACATCCACCGGTAACGGCACATCGTTGAGGTTGCGTGCACGCACCGTCACCACAATGCCAGAAACCGGACCCACCTTCACACTGTAGAGAGTGAACTCCGTGTTCAACCCCTCATCCTTCACCGTGTCTGTCGGCGCGGCCGCAGTAATCGGAGACACCTCCTTGGCCTCAAACGTCGGTGTCGGCGAGACGGAAACCACATCCTCGGAGACCTCAGAGGTCGGCTCCGACACAGCACTACACCCAGTCACACCAACCACTGCTGCAACAGCGCACGCTCGCGTCAACCACACACGTGAAACCATGCCCCCAGTGTATCTAGGGCGCCCCCAGCAACGCAACAACCACCATCATCACCGGGAACGCGAGCACCGCCGTGGTCACGCCAGCATCCCGAGCCACATGCGGCGTCACACCGTAATGGCTGGAATAGACAAACACATTCTGGGCCGTCGGCAACGCCCCCATCGTCGCCGCCGCCAACACCGCCGGCCCATCCAACCCCAATGCCACCGCAATACCGGCCGCACACGCCGGCTGGAGGAATGACTTCGCCACCGTCAACCTCGCCAACTCCCCCACCCGCACCTCATCGGAGGCCAAGAACATCGTGTTGGCCAAGGAAATACCAAAATAGAGCAGCGCAATACCCACCGCAGCCTGGGAAATGAGACCCAGAGACTCGAGGAGAAACCCCGGCAACGGGATGTGCAGAAGCGTGATGAGCAGGCCCGTCACCGAGCTGAGCACGATCGGATTGGTCAGCGGTGCCCGCACAATCCCACCAATGCGCTCCCGGCGATTCCCACCCGGCGGATGGGTGAGAATATCCAAGATAGTCAGGGCAATCGGGGCATAGATCGCGGTTTGGAAGACGATGAGCAAAACCGCCGGGGTGGAATCCCCGAGGATATAGGTGGCGATGGGAATCCCAATGAACGCACCATTGGAATACGTCGCAATCATCCCCGCCACCAGCGACGGGGCTGCCGCCCGGCCACACAGCCGGTAGAGCACAAACACCGCCACACACATGCTGATCTCCGCCAGCGCGGTCACCACAAACAGCGGCGAAAAGATTGTCGAGGGCGCCGTCGACCCCAGCGACGTGATGAGCAACGCCGGCAACACGACATTGAACAGGAGCTTCCCCAACACCTCCTCCCCACTCGTGCCAAGGAGGCGGGATCTACCCACGAGAAAGCCCACCACCATGAGCGTGCCCATGACGGCGAAGGCGTGAATGACACTTACCATGCGAACGGAATCGTCTCCAGCGGGGTGTACAGGGGATGCCCGGAGCGGCCCTTCCCCAGCTCCGACAGGAACAACGTCACCGCGTCCGGCTGCCACGCCGGACCCCGATACACCGCCAGGGCGGAAATAATATCCCCGGCCACCAACTTCGCCTCCCCAAACCGGTCCCGGTTGCGGGTCTTCGCAATCGTCACATGCGGGCGATGCGGGGACTCCGGCTCCCCAAGGGCAGCCGCACTCATCAGACCCTCGAGCGCCGTACCCCCATGCACCCCCACGTAGAGGTGGCGGTGCTGGAACGCACCGGCACCGGCCAATTCCAGGACCGGGGCGGGGATACTCGCCGCCCGCGCCAGGTGGGCGACAAGATCCTCGACAGCCCCCTCCGGCTGCTCACCATAAAACGAGAGCGTGATATGCCAGTTCTCGCGCGGGGAGAAGCGGACGAGGGGGCCCGAGTTATCGCGGACAGTGACCAGGGCGGCCGCCAAATGATCGGCGACCGGCCCGGGCAGGGGCAGTGCAGCAAAGAGTCTCATCGGCTCTCAGTGTATCCCCTCCCCGCCCGGGTGTCGCCCACACGGCGACCCCGCGCCCAGGCGGGCACACTCGTCCAGTTAGAACGGGTTATCAATACCTGCGTCAACGACGATCTTCGAGTTCACAAACTCCATGATGCCCAGATCCGTGAGCTCACGGCCGAACCCGGAGTTCTTCACACCGCCGAACGGGATATCCGCGCCCACACCGGTCGGATGGTTGATGTAGACCATGCCCGTATCAATACGGCGCGCCAATTCCCTTCCGTGCTCAATATCGGAGGTGAAGATCGACCCACCCAAACCGTACGGGGAATCGTTGGCAATCGCGATCGCCTCATCCTCCGTGGAGAAGCGATAGATGCTGCTCACTGGGCCGAAGAACTCGGTGCGGCGGGTCTTCGCCCCCTCCGGAATATCCGTCATAATCAGCGGCTGGAAGAAGCACCCGGTGGACGGCACCTCAGGGCCAGCCACCTCCACGGTGACCCCCTCCGCCTTCGCCGCATCCACCTGCTTCTGCAGGGTCTCCACCGCATCCTCACTGGACAGCGGGGCCAACTGGGTGGACTCATCCATCGGATCGCCCACTGTCAGGGCGGCCACACCGGCGCGATACTTCTCCATAAACTCGTCATAAATAGCATCGGCGATGATCATCCGCTTCGACGAACAGCACACCTGGCCGGCATTCCAGTGACGGCCCATGACCGCCCACTCCACCGTCTTATCCAGGTCCGCATCCTCCAACACGATGAACGCGTCCGAGCCGCCGAGCTCGAGGGTGGACTTCTTCAGGTGCTTGCCGGCGATGGCCGACACCACCGAGCCCGCCCCCTCTGAGCCGGTGAGCGCCACACCGCGCACGCGCGGATCGGCGATGACCTCTTCGAGCTGGTCGTGGCCCAAGAACAGGGAAATGAACGCACCATCCGGGAAGCCAGCGTCCTTGAACAGCTGCTCAAAGGCCAATGCGGACTGCGGCACGATGGAGGCGTGCTTGAGCAGCACCGTGTTACCGGCCATGAGCTGCGGGGCGGCGATGCGGACGATCTGGTAGCCGGGGAAGTTCCACGGCTCGACGGTCATGATGATGCCCTGCGGCTCGTGGACGAGCCACACCGAATCCTTGCCGTAGTGGGTCGAGGGCATATAGCGCGGGGCAAGGTACTCGGCACCGTTCTTGGCGTAGTCCTCGAACATGCCGATGCACACGTCGATCTCCAGCTTCGCCTCGGTGAACAGCTTGCCCATCTCCAAGGTGATCAGCTCGGCGAAGTGATCCTTCTGCTCCTTCAGGATGTCAGCTGCCTTCTGCAGGTGCTTCGCCCGCTCCTCATAGCTGACGTCCTTCCACTCGTCGAAGGCCTTCTGCGACCGGTCGAGGGCGTTGGCGATGTCCTCCTTGCTGGCCGCCGGGAACTCCTTGATGAGCTCCCCCGTGAACGGATTTGTGGTGCGGTATCCCATTGTGTTCTCCTTCCGGGATGTTGAGTACTCGCTCGGACACACGCGAGTACAAACTTTCGTACGACCAAGCCTAGTACGGATGTGGGATTTGGGGGGCGGGCTGGACCATTGACGGGAAACCTCCGATGGACTATGATGAGGTGGCTTGGACGGACAGTGCATAACTCCCGCCGACCAAGTCAACGGGGCTGATTTAGGTTTCGACTTCGTTTGTTAAGCCAGGGGAAGCGTGCCGGTGCAGGCTAACGACCACCGTGAGCGTCGATAGCAAACTATAAGCGCCGAGAACACTCAGCGCGACTACGCCCTCGCTGCCTAAGCGCGAGGCTAGTCTGTCGGCCCAGGTTGGCCTCTGACCTGGTCACCGGCATCGTTGAAGAGGCTCGGGTAGTTGCCGCGTCAGCGGGGTAACCACCGACATTTTTACCGCCGACTGGGCTCATCATCCGGACATGTTTGCCTGATTCGGAGAGCCGAGTAGAGATCCTGCGCAAACTGCGCACGGAGAAGCCCTGGCTGGATGGCGAAGGACCCGGGTTCGATTCCCGGCAGCTCCACTAACTGCCTGCTGGTGTTGATACAATTTCGCGCCAGCAGGTTTTGTTTTGTCGTTTTGCTCCAAAATTTGCTTGTTTGCTCCAAAATAGGGGTTACGCGAAATTGTTGTGTTGAGCTGGGAAAATAGAAAGCCA
>JAXFPD010000008.1:0-39864 GCA_034179945.1 Corynebacterium sp.
TTCCTGCGTGGATATATTCTCCGCCAAAATGCGATCCTCCACCAGACGGACCACACGGTCCTTTGCATCCTGGTCAAATTTTCTTGGCATGTTCCAGATTCTCCCATCTACTCAAACGGAACAAAACCTGGGACACTTCACACCCCGTGTCCACTTTCCGGGGGTCGGGCCCCTATATAGGAACACCCCCCGAAGTAGACAACCGCAAACGGGGCAAACCACGCCAAGTCAGCGCTTTATTTAGACAAGTTTGCAAAACTCTCAACAGAGAAGTTCAACTACGGTAGCCTGTAGCGCAAGGCACCTTCTATTTAAGGCGCTCACCTCAGGAAACCACTGTGACCAGGGGAATCCTTGGTCAGATCGTTCCACCGACCGGGACAACCGTCCCCAAAGCCACGTAAGGAGATATCGATGCCACAAATAAACAGATTTTCCAGCTGCTGGATAATCGCCATCATCACTGCGATCTCTACTGCAATGATGTTCGCCATCAGTGCACCTCACGCGTCTGCGAAAGAATACGTAACCATGACTGGACTGTCGCCGGATGGCAATCAATACAGCATTGGCTGGGAAGTGCCCTCCACCCAAGAACCAGCAAGACGTTCTAAGCGCGCCACAAAGGACTATGCCTTCGAAACGAACCAACTCGAAAACGGAATGCAGACGCTTATCCATATCGAGAATTCAGAGGCACCTACCGAGTACCGCTTCCCGCTCAGCCTCCCGCAAGAAGCTGAAGTCATCCCCTTTAGCGAAGGAAGCGAAGACGCTATGGGAGTTTTCCTAAACGGAAGCTTGATCGCAACGATCGCCACCCCTTGGGCTATCGACGCTAATGGCGCTCCCCTCCAGACCTCCCTTCATATTGAGAATGGAACCCTCGTGCAGATTGTTGAGCACAACTCTGACACGGCTTTCCCGGTCACTGCAGATCCGCAGATCGATTGGGGATGGGAGAAAACCACCATCAAGTTAAGCAAGAAAGAAACGCAAGCAACTGGAGCAGCAGGAGGCGCCGGTGCAATTGCTGCCCTCCCCTGGATGGCCGCACTCGGTGCTTCAGGACCTGTGGGATTGACGATTCTGGCAGCGGCAGGAAAGCTGGGGTACGACGCAATTCGAGCACACCGTAACGGAAAGTGTCTTGGGATCGTTGTGAGCACAAACGTACTAAGCCACAATGGCGGTATCTCAACATTTGAGTACAGGTGCGCATAATGTTCCCGCAAAATAAATGGCACCGATCTCAAAAAAATAAATGCATAGCAGGGGTCTGTGCCGGGATAGCTGAAGTATATGAAACCTCTGCAAATACCGTCAGGATTATTTACGTAATCGCTACGCTCTGCGGAGTTCCCCTGGTTGCCGTCTACCTACTGCAATGGCTCATCTACCCAAAGCGATAAGTAGCAGCTAAAGATATGGAAACCCGCTACGGGCGCACAACACGATCAACTCTTCCACTTCATCTAGAGGGGCCTGACCCCCGGAGAGTGGACACATCGGGGGTGGTTATGCTGCGTGGGTCATTGTAGTTGATGTGAGGGTTTCGAACATGTCGGGGGTGGGTGGTGGCACCAGGTGTGCCGCCTGGGCGTGTTGTAGCGCGTGCACCACCGAAACACCTTCTGCCGGCAGGTCAACGGGGTGTCAAAGACTTTCCTATCTTTGAGCACTTCTGGATTGAGGGTGGCGTGAAATGACTCTGCTAGCGCATTGTCCGCGCTGGCGCCCACTGCCCCCATGGCCTGGACAACCCCGAGCGACTGACAGTAAGCCTCGATGACCAGCGAGGTTCTCATATGGTCTGCCAATGCAAAGCCAGCAAGTTTACGCGAGTAAACATCATTGACGGTGGCCAGATACATATTCTTCCCGCCTTTACACGGCAGGTACGTGATATCGCCCACATAGACGTTGTTGGGGCCAGAGGAGGTGAAGTTGCGGCTGATCAAGTCCGGCATGACCTGGTGGTCTGGGGTGCGCTTGGTGGTCACACACCGGCGTTTCTTACTAAAGCCTTTCACGTTCATCGCTTTCACGATCCGGGCAACTCTTTTGTGATTGACCGGCTCGGTCAAGGTCTTTGGGTCAAGTCCGGCTCCTGCAGGTGGGATGGCAATGGGGGCGGGCATGGACATGAGTGCGGTGCCCGCTGAGCTCATGGATAAGGTGAAGACGGCGGATGTGACCACGATCGTGGAGCGCTCAAAGGAGTTGGCCAGCTACATGTTTGATACGCAGGCGGCGGCGATGGGCGAGAAAATGGCCGGTTCCCCGGAGCCGGTGCAGCAGCAGGCGAAGGAGTCGGTGGTGCAGGCGCGTACGGAGTATCTTGGTGCGATTGATGCTCAGGCCCCACAGATCGAGAGCACGTTCTAGCTTGCACTGAATGAGGGCTTTGCCCGGCTCTTCTGGTTCTATACGCTGTGCTCGCTCGCCGGAATTGTGTTGCTTCTGGGGATCCCCTCGAAGCGGACGATCGATGCGCAGATCGCGGCGAATGGGCGCGAGTAACCAGGGGGATTGCCCACACCAACTCGGTCATGTAAGGTTAGCCTAACTTAACCCCCGATATGAGGTGTCCGCGACTGCGACACCGAAAGGAGAACAATGACCGCTAACCCGTCGACCACCACCCCCTCGCCCACTACACTGTCCTCATCGTCCACCCCGCTGGCTGCCGCACTCAAGGAGGCAACAGCTCAGGCGCACACGACGGCGGAGCACTCCCGATTCATGGGTCGGCTCATGGCCGGTGAGCTCGACACCGACCACGTCATCGCACTTACCGAGCAGCTCCACTATCTCTACACCGCCCTCGAGGAGGCGATTGCGCGGGTACAGCACGATCCGCGCATCGCCGCCGTGTACAACCCCGCTCTCGAGCGCAGCGCCGCCCTCGCCCACGACCTCGCCGCCCTGCGCGGCCCGCAGTGGGAATCTGAGATTGCAGATCCACTGCCCGCCACCGTCAACTACCGCCTCCACCTCACCTCCCTCGGCACACACGGGCAGGCCCACCTACTCACCGCCCACCACTACGTGCGCTATCTGGGCGATGTTTCCGGCGGCCAGGTGATCGCCCGGCGTCTCGCCCAAACCTCCGACATCAGCCCTGAGGCGCTCACCTTCTACCAGTTTGACCTGGGGATGGGACTCCCCCACTTCCGCCAGGCATATCGGGATGGGCTCAACTCCCTCCCCCTGACAGACAGTGAATCGCGCTCGCTCATTGAGGAAGCCATCGCGGCATTCGTGTTCAACACTGCTATCTTCACCGATCTAGACCAAGTTTTTTGCGACAGTGCGTAGCTAGGCCAAAATAGGTTTGCGACACAATACGGTGTAGGGTACAGAGAAAAGACTCACTATTTCGGTTGAGCGCGTAAAGGAAACTACAGGTATGACAGGTTTTACGGGACGTTGTCGCCCACGCCGGATCACCGCCAGTGCGATGGCGACAGCTGCGATCGCCGCAGGTGTTTTTAGCTACACCCCGTTTGGCACATCTGCGACAGCGCAGACGACAACACCGGAAACCACCGCCAACTCCGCGAGCACACTGCGCTGCGCCACCGGCGGGGAGTTCACGTGGGCAGTCCGCGACAGCTGGTTGACCTACCTGCAGGGCTCCATCGCCAGCGGCGGCTGGACCACCAGCGGTATCCGCGACAATGGCACATCCTTTACTTTCACACCCACCAACGAGGCCGAATCCAATACCGCCCACTTTGGTGGGACACTCCACTTCACCGGGCACGGTGGGGCCATCGACATGACGTTGAGTGATTTCCAGGTCGCCTTCTCCGGATCCACCGCCCAGATCACCGTCGACTACACCGCCTACGAGTCAGATGGGCAGACCGAGGGGGTGAAGGGCAACAAGATCACCGGCGACGATGCGACCATCGCCACGATTTCTCTGGCTAACGCCGCTGATTTCAACGCCGACACGATCGACCTGACCGGGACGACCACGCTGAGCGGCGATGGGCAGAAGCTCTTCAACAACTTCTATCAAAACGGCGCCGAGATGGCTCCAACATCGGGCTCGATCACCCTCGGCAGCGACTGCGTGGCGGCATCATCCACCGGCAGCAAGGACTACGGCCCAGGGATCATCGGTGAGGTCAATGAGACCCTCGCCGGGCTCAACACGATGTTTAAGTCGACGAACACCTTCCTCGCCAACATTGATTCCCTCTACAGCAAGGAATGGGCCGCCCAGGAGCTGTTGAACGGCAACGCGGGCGCTGGCGGTGCTGGTACCGCTTCAGGTCCGGGCGAGGGCGGAGCTGCTACTGCTACTGCTTCGGGTGCTGGCGCTGACACGGGCACCTCAACGCCACTCCCCGCACCAGTTCCCCCCGCCACACGAGCCGGCTCCGCCGCCGTCGCACCGGATGGTGACCAGTGCGTCGATTCTGGCACGGTCGGCATCACCGACGCAACATTGGCGTGGGGGGTCAAAGAGTCCTTCCGCACCTACATCTCCGGATCCATCGCCAAGGGCGGGTGGCAACTGTCCGGCGTGCAATACGGCTCTGACCAGTTCATCTTCCCCGGCGCCTCCGGATCCATCGATCCGGCTACCGGGAATGGAACGATCAACCTCACCGGGACCGTCCGCTTTGTCGGCCATAACGGCACACTCAATTCACAGGTAACCAACCCGACAATCACCATCAACGGGACATCCGGATCGCTGCTCGCCACCGTCACCTCCAATGACGTTGAGGGCAACCCGCACAGCTACGGCACCATCGAACTCGCGTCACTCACGTTTACCTCCCTCACCCCAACAGCGTCCTCGCTGACCGGGACCGCCCAGGCCACACTCACCGAAAACGGCGCCCACGCCTTCGGCGATTTCTACACCGCCGGGCAGGCCCTCGACCCGGTGACGATCTCAGCCACCCTCGGCGGGGCGGCAGATTGCTCCACGGCGGGTGCACCGGTTGCCGGTTCCATTGCCGCACCGACACTGAGCTCCGGGTCAGCTGCCTCCGCAGCAGCCGCTCTGCGCTCTGCCGCATCGGGCAGTGCCCCCGGAAACTTTGACAGCTCCATGATGTATGAGGATTCCGACTCGTTCCAGATCCACTCTATTGGAGATAAGAATCAGGCGAAGAAGACCACCACGGAGAATGCCTCCGCGCTGAGCTCCTTTGCTTTCAATCCCACGGTCAACACACTCCTCGCCCTCGCCGGTTTTGGCATGGGCGCCTATGCTCTCGGGTCCGTCCAAGCGACCCGGCGCGCCGGACGGCGTGCTGCGGGCACGACTCCCTCACGGAAAGGCTAATCAGGTTCCCCCTATGCAGTCCCTCTTGTCCCGCATTCACCACACGAGCTCTCGCCGTGCGGTCGCTGGCCACCGTGGTGGTCGCGTGGCCGCTGGCCACCGTGGTGGTCGCGTGGCCGCTGGCCTCGCCGCTTCCGCACTGCTCGCCTCCACGCTCACCGCGTGCGCGAGCTGGGATGAGGCCCCGACCTCCTCGGTCAACGAGGAGCTGATGAGCTCGCTTGAGGCCAACGGGTCCACGGTGGATGCGGCAGCTGCACGCACCCTCACCGGTCTGACGCAAGTTCCCGAGCTCTCCGAGGTGATTCCGATTACGGAGAATCCCGCCCCGCAGTTGCCCGTCGAGCTCACCGATGCCGATGGGGAAGATGTCACCGTCACCGATGTATCCCGCATCCTCGCCCTCGACATCTACGGCACATACACAAAGACCCTGCGCGGGTTGGGATTGGGGGACAACATCGTCGGCCGGACGGTCTCCTCCACGGAGCCGTCTCTGGCGGATCTGCCGGTGGTGACGGTGGATGGCCACAACATCAACGTGGAGGCGGTGCTCAACCTCAAGCCCACCCTTGTCATCGTCGATCACTCCATCGGCCCGGATTCGGCGATCACCCAGATCCGCGATGCCGGTGTCACGGTGGTTGTGATGAATCCGGAGCGCTCGTCCTCCACGATCACTGAGGACATTCTCAACCTTGCCAGTGTGGTCGGCCTGCCCGAGGATGGGCAGAAGCTCGCCGATCGGGCCGAGCAGGAGTTGGCAGATGCCCGCGACACCATCGCCGATATTGTTCCGGCTGATGACCGGCTCGGCATGGTCTTCCTCTATGCGCGCGGCACCGGCGGGATCTTCTTCATTCTCGCCGACCAGGCCGCCAGTGACCTCATCACCGAGGCCGGTGGTGTTGATGTGGCTGGACAGGCGGGCATGACAGGTCAAGTTCCCGCCACAGCGGAGGCGCTCGCCGGACTCAACCCGGACCTGTTCATCATGATGACGGAGGGCCTCAACTCCACGAACGGGCTCGACGGCCTCCTTGCGCGTCCCGGCATCGCCCAGACTCTGGCGGGCCAAAAGTCGCGGGTGGTTGCCCTCCCCGATGGATCATCGTTGGCCTTCGGCCCGCAGACCGGTGAGCTGCTGCTGCGTCTCACCCGCGCCGCTTACCTAGGAGAGGCGTAAGTGGCAGGAGAGACAACACCGACCGCAACCCCACCCATGCTGGGTGGTTCGAACACTGACACCCGTCACGTCAGTGATGCGTTCGCTCGCCGCCACATCCGGCGCATCATTCTCTTCACCGTCATCTCGGTAGCCCTCATCATTGGGGCTGTGTGGTCCCTCCTTGTGGGCCAGTATGCGGTGAGCCTCGGGGACATTCCCCGGATCTTGAGTGTTGGACCCACCGGTGCCACAAGCATGGATGAGTCGGTGATCTGGCGCATCCGCATCCCCCGCGTGGTTGTTGGGCTCCTCGTCGGGGCCTCCCTCGGGGTGGGCGGGGCACTGACCCAGGCGGTGTTTGCCAACCCCCTCGCTGAACCGTCGATCATTGGCGTGACCAGTGGTGCCGGTGTCGGGGCCGCCGTGGTCGTGGTGTTCAACCTCTCGTTTTTGGGTGATTCAACGATTGCGCTCGGGGCGTTCATCACCGGAGTTTTGACAACGGTCCTCGTCTACCGCCTCTCCAAAATGGGCGGAAAGGTGCAGGTGATCACCCTCATCCTCGTCGGTATTGCCACGAATGCGGTGGCCAACGCGCTCATCAGCTTCCTCATGTTCTTAGCACCCGCAACCGGGCGCGACCAGATCATCTTCTGGCAAATGGGCTCACTGAACGGGTCGCAGTGGTCGCATGCGTCGGTGTTGCTCGTCATCGTCGCCGTCTGCCTCATCGGGGCGGTGTGGTTGGCCCCGAAACTCGATGTGCTCGCCCTCGGCGATGCCGCCGCCTACCACGTGGGCATTAACGTGCCGGTGGTCCGGTTGGCGGCGATTGTTCTGGCAACCGCTTTGACGGCGGGGGCGGTGGCCTATGCGGGCATCATCTCCTTCGTCGGCCTCATCATCCCGCACATCATTCGGGTCAGTGTGGGACCGTCGAACCGAGTACTCGTGGTGGCCTCCGCGATCGCCGGTGCCGCCCTGATCTGTATCGCCGATATTGCCGCCCGAACAGTGATCCCCTTTGCGGACTTGCCGATTGGTATTTTCACCGCCCTCGTCGGTGGGCCTACGTTCTTCCTCCTGTTGCGCCGGATGGTGGCGAAGGGGGGTCTGCGATGAGTGTGACCGTCTCCAATGTCTCGGTGACCGTGGACTCCGGCAAGAAGCTGCTCCATGAGGTGACATTCACCGCCCGCAAGGGGGAGGTGACCGGTCTCATCGGCCCAAACGGGGCCGGCAAATCCACCCTCCTCGCCGCGATTTCCGGGGATCTGGCCTACACCGGTTCCATCACAGTTGACGGGGTGGAGACAGCCCAGACCAGCCCGAGTGAGTTGGCGCGCCGCCGTGCAGTGATGCTGCAGGATGTGTCGGTGGCGTTCAGCTTCCTCGTGCGCGATGTGGTGGCGATGGGTCGCGGCCCGTGGGTGCCCTCCCCGGACGACGATGCCCTTATCGATGCAGCCCTCGGCGCCACCGATGTCTCCCACCTCGCCCACCGCGATGTGATGACCCTGTCCGGTGGGGAGCGCGCCCGGGTGGCGCTCTCGCGCGTGGTGGCTCAGACCACCCCGGTGATCCTCCTCGATGAGCCGACGGCGGCGATGGATATCCGCCACTCGGAGCGCGCCCTCGGGCTTGCCCGCTACTTGGCCCAATCCGGTGCTGCGGTCATTGCCGTGTTGCACGATCTCAATGCGGCGGCCTCCTACTGTGACCAGGTGGTGTGTTTGAGCCACGGGTCCGTGGCGGCGACGGGCAGTGTTTCCGAGGTGTTCACTGAGGAGAACCTCTCGGCGGTGTACGAGTGGCCGATTTCGGTGTACCACATCTCCGACCGGACCATTGTGGCCCCACAGGGTGGCGATGGTGCTTCAACAACGCCGAATGTGTCCCTGCTGGCCTGGCAGAATCAGCCGGCTGCCCGGGACACAGCCGCACCCACCCCTTCCCCTTCACGAGAAAGTGTTGATTAATCATGACGACAAATCGTTTCACCCGCATGACAGCGGCAGCCCTCTCCGCGAGTGTACTCCTCGGTGGCCTCGTCGCCCCGACGATGTCCCCCGCACTGGCCCAAAACGGTGCCACAACCACTGCCGTGGGCAGTGTGACCTGGGGCATTCAGTCCAGCTTCCTGCGCTATTACACGTGGGACATGTTCGAGTACAACACCGAGCCCGCCACCGATGGCGCGACCTTCAACGCAACAAGCAACGAGTTCACCTTCCCCATTAACCCGGCGGACTCCACCGTCGATCTGGCAGCGGGAACGGCAACCCTCGCCCTCGATGGTGCCGTTCACTTCCAAAAGCACAAGAACGAGCAGGGCGGCTGGGATATGGATGTCCTCCTCCATGACCTCAGGGTGCATGTGGAGGGCACACAGGCGACGATCACCGCCGATACGACAACGAAGGGTCTCGTTCAGAATAAAACCCCCATCGACAAGGTCAAGGACGATGCAGTCATGGCCACACTCACCCTGCCAGCACCCATCGGTGCCGATAACCTCACGCTCCCCTTCGAGTACGTTGAGACAAACATTCCGACCACGGCGGGCGCAGACATCGATCCGGTCCTCGGCGATCGGGGGAAGTATCCAGCAGGCACGGAGATTGCCCCGACCGACCTCGTCTTCGCCGTCACGAACGATCCCGACAACACGAAGCCCCCGGTGAACCCGGATGCCGGGGCAAAACCGGGCCTGTCCATGAACGCCATCATTGGCCTCGGGATGACCGGCATCATCCTCGGTATCGTTGCAATCCTCGGCGGCCTCTACGCTGCGGTAAAGGGCCTCATCCCCGGGGTGAGCCTGCCGCTGCCATTTGAACTTCCCTTCTAAGGGAACTGTCCCTATTTGCTTCACCAGACAAGGAGAATGACGATGAAGCATCGTTTTACCACTCTCACGGCTGCCGTTGCCACTGCAGCAACCGCCGCCTCCCTCATGACGGCTCCGGCCTTCGCCGCCACCGGTGTCACCGGCGGTACGGTCACCTGGGGTTGGAAACCCAGCTTCCTCTCGTACTACCTCATGGGCAAAGATACCCCGGCCATGAAGTCCGTTACGCCGTTCGCCTCCGACGGGGCCACCTACAACGAGACGACCAAGCAGATCACGTTCACCATTGACAAGGAGGACTCCTACGTTGATACGGCGAAGGGTACTGCCGTCCTCAACCTCGACGGTGACCTCCACTTCCAGAAACACGCCACCGACACCCCCGGCGTGTGGGGCTTGGATGCCGAGTACGACGACTTCGCAATCGTCATCAACGGCACCGCAGGTCAGATCATCGGCGACTACAAGGTCTCCGGTACCGTCGGCAGCAACCAGGGCAAGGCTCCGCAATGGCCAACAGGTGACGACGTGGTCCTCGCCGAGTTCACGCTGCCAGCGCCGATCGCGAAGGACGGCACCACCCTGTCGCTGGACAATGTTGACACGACGATGGGGATCGGCTACGCCCACTCCATGGACTCCGACGAGAAGTCCGGCTTCTACAAGCCCGGCACTGAGATGAGCCCGATGAGCGTCACCGCGAACCTCGGCGGCGAGGTCAACCCGGACCCGACCCGGAATCCGGACGGATCCCTCACACCCGGTGCCATCGCCGGCATCGTCGCCGGTGTCATCGCCCTCCTGGCCATCCTCGGCCTCGGCGCGGTGGCTGCCGGGCTGATCCCGGGAGTGAGCCTTCCGTTCTAACTGGAACCATCAACCCGATCGATTGAAAGGTGACTGAGATGCGCCTCATCCGGCAGGTAACTGTGGCAAGTGTCCTCGTGGGATCCCTCACGGGAGCACTGTGCGCCCACCCGGCCTCAGCGAGCGAAATTGACTGGGGGTTGCGCGACAGTTTTGTCACCTACCTCTCCTCACTCGCAGCAGGCACAATCAGCACCACCGGGTCGATCGGGTTTGATCAGACAACGAAGTTGTTTACCTTCGTCCCCGGTGAGGTGACGGCGGCGACCGCCACTACGGCGGTGATTTCCCTCCCGGGAACGCTGCACTTCACCGGGCACGGTGGGGTCCTCGACTCCACCGTCTCCACCATGCGGCTGGAGTTCTCCTCCCCCACCCAGGCCGCCTTTGTGGGCGATTACCGCTCCAACAAGTTCAGTGGCACCCATGCCAGCGATTACACCGACAAGAATGTGCTCACCGCCACCGACGTCACCATTGTCGAGCTCACCTTCGATGAGCCGGTTCCGCTCGCCACCCTGGCAGCGGATATGGACGCGGCCACTGCGACAACCTATACGGCTACAGCCCGGTTGACCGATGCGGGCGTGCCCGTCTTTGGTGCGGTGTATGAGGCCGAAGGCTACCGGAACTTCCTGCCCCTCACCCTCATCATTGGGGGTACGGATCCGCAGGTGACCCCGGGCACAGCGGACTACCGCCACGAATCCTCCCCCACCCCGAATCCCCCGGATACCTCTGGCCCTGATGACACACCCGAACCACAGCTGTCGTCTCCGTCTGACACTGCCCCATCGAGCAGTGATGTGAAGGCCACCAGTGAGGAGATCGTCCGGATCGTCCTCGGCATCATCAGTGCCCTGGCGATGCTCGGGATGCTGGCCACCGTGATCAAGCACCTCGCCGAACTGGGACGGTAGGAACCCGAGAGGTACCTCGGAAGCTAGACATGTAGGTGCCTAAAAGCAGTAGACTGTCGGTATGGTGCTGAGCATTAAAGACAGAGAAACCGACGAAAAGGTGCGCAAACTCGCCAAACTCACCGGCGAAACTATCACCGATGCCGTGCGCATCGCCGTCGAGGAGCGAACCGAGAAGGTCGAGCGGGAGAAGCGCCGCAATGACCCAGCACGCCTGGCTGCGGCCATGGAGGTAGTTGAGTGGGGCCGCAGGCACCGGCACCTGTTTTCCGACATCGATGCCGATGAGCTCCTCTATGACGAGAATGGACTGCCGAAATGATCCTCGATACATCTGTCGTCATCGCCATCATTCTCGGCGAACCAGATGCCCAAGAATTGACGCAACGGATTCACAGCGAAGATACGGTCCTCATTTCAGCGGCAACTTTGGCTGAGACATACGTGGTCATTCAATCTAAGGCACAGGCAGAAAGCGGATACGACCCGGAGTTATTCGAGAACGCTGTCCAGCAAGTGGACTCGTTCATCAAAGCCCTTGACATCACCGTCGTACCCTTTGGGCCACGACACGTCCGTGTCGCAGCAGAAGCGCTTGAGAGCTTCGGCAAGGGCCACCACCCCGCCAAACTCAACTTCGGCGACTGCATGTCCTACGCCGCTGCACGCGAATCTGGCGAGCCCCTCTTCTTCAAAGGTCAAGACTTCCGTCTCACCGATATTCCCACAGCCTAAACACGGCCGAGCCACACGAGAGGTTCCACATGCTCATTATCCTCCCCCCCTCGGAGACAAAGGCGCCTGGAGGGACGGGGGAGCCGCTCAGCAGCTCCGGCTTGACGGGACTATCCTTCCCCGAGCTCAATCCGGTGCGCAGTGCGATCATGGATGTGCTGGAACATGAGGTGATCGACGCCCCGCACGCTGAGGTCAACGCGGAACTGACCACCAGCCCCACGATGCCCGCCATCTTCCGTTACACCGGTGTTGTGTACGACAGCCTCGATGCGGCCACTCTCCCCACGGAATGCTGGGCGAACGTTGCCATCGGTTCGGCACTCTTCGGGGTGAGTATGGCCGGGGACCTCATCCCCATCTACCGCTACAGTGCCACGACAAAACTGGCCGGGCTGAACAACGCAACGCCGAAGAAACTGTGGGGCGCAACCCTCGCCACAGCCCTCGACACCGTGCCCGAGGAGCTTATTCTGGATCTACGCTCCGGTGCCTACCAGCAGCTGGGGCCGATCAAGCGGGCTATCACGATGAGGGTGGTGACCGCATCCGGCCGGGTGGTCAACCACTGGAACAAAAAGTCCAAGGGAATTCTTACCCGCATCCTGTGTGAGAGCGGGGAGGTGGCCGGTCTCACGCGCATCGAGGACGTGCTCGAGATCGCGCGCTCCGCTGGTGTGGACGTGGCGTACGATTCCGGGCTCATCACCGTCATCACCAGCGGTTAGAGACTGTCCATCTCTAGGGCCTGTTACCGCCCGGACTCGGCGTGCTTAACAAAGCCGAAGCGCTGCTTGTAGTCGGCCGGATGGCGGCGCTGGGCGGCGGCGTCGCCAATCATCATCCGCCACTTCGGAGCCACCGCCGGCAGCTTCGCAATGGAGAACCAGCCCACCTCCGTGGACTCATCATCATTGACGCGCGGGGTCATGTTTCCTGTCACCGCCAACCGGTAGACGATGTTGACATACTGGGCCTGGTCCCCGTTGGCGTAGGTGGTTGGCCCGGCTATCCCGGTGCCTATGATGGCCTCGACGCGGGCCTCCACGCCGGTTTCCTCGAGGACCTCCCGCTCAGCGGTGATGTGCGGTTCCTCGCCGGGTTCACAGATTCCGGTTACCGGGGTCCACTGCCGGTTGTCTGCGCGCTTAACCATGAGCACCTCGGGCACCCGCCCAGCCGGTGGCTGATCGTCGGGGATGCGCAAGACCACGGCGGTAACACCGGGCATAAAGAGGAGGTCATTGCCTATTTTTTCACGGAGAGTGAGGATGAATTGGGGCGTTGCCATGGCTCTAGTGTAGGCGAGAGTTGCTGTGGTCCTGCACCCGAGTTCCCAACGCAGGGCTCGGCACACTGAGAATACACGCCGGTTCATTGCCAGGTTTCTCCCAGTTTCCTAGGTGTTCATTAGAACAGCACAGTCGCGGACACGGCGTGAGTAACTACTCACCATTCCGGAAACATTGCACTGCCGTGGACTTACTCAGGTTTTTAAGTCTGCCCCACCCCCACATGGGGGCACTTTAAGGAAACTTACAGGATTCTTGTCTTTCCCAGTTGGTTTTCAGGTTTATCTCAGTGTAGGTTTACATACAAGTTCCCAATCAAGGTCCAAACCCCTTCCGGGACTCTCACCTAAATACACCCCATCCGTGAGGAGAACACAGTGAAAATCCGCTCCGCTTTCGCCGCAGTGGCTGCCTGTGCCATGGCTATCACCTCGATGGCCCCCATCGCCGATGCCCAGTCCACCCCGGGCACCGACACTGGCACCTATATCAACAGCTACCCGGAGACCCCGCTTACTAACGCCAAGCTCCCGATCGTCCATACCCAGCGTAAGTCCGATCACATCAGGGCCAGCATGGTCAACAAGCACCCGGTGTGCAACTCCACTGAGGACGTCCGCACCGTCATTTACCGTGCTAATGAGAAGTTCGTTCCGATCGGCGCAATCTCCGCGAAGAACACGACGGATGCCGACATCCCGCTAACCCAATCTCTCTCCCAGTCCATTACGATCTCCGAGTCGATGACAACCTCGCTCACTGTCAGCATGGGCTACGAGCAGGATCCGATCACCCTCGGCCTCGCCCTCGCTTTGGGCAGGACCACCTCCAAGTCCCTGACCTGGAGCGAAGGCCAGCAGATCGGCCCGTACATGATCTCCCCCGGTGAGACCGGAACCGCCACCTACGGCTTCCGCACCCTGCAGCTGACCGGTACCCAGCAGTACTGCTTGCCCAACGGCACCTGGTCCACCCCGACCCCGTACATCATGCTCGCCCCGATGGACAAGCACGTGGTTGTGGAGACCGCCGCTGACACCGCCGGTAACTATGATGGCTACGCCGAGGTCCAGGCTCAGGTCAACGAGCAGGTTGCCAACCAGGAAGAGTTCAACAAGGACTACTACGCCTACGTGGATGCCCGCATCAAGTCGGCTGAGTCCGAGGCGGCCCTGCTGGACATGGGCGGCAACGGCGAGGGAATCGACCCGAACGAGGGCGCTGGCCAAACACACGCCTATGACCTCACCCCGGTTCTCACCACGGCGAAGGCCGACGGGTTCTCCGGTGCTGTGGCCCTGCGCGTGAAGAACGTGGGCACGAAGGATTACTTCAACGACTTCCCAGCAGTGCAGTTCCGGGTGGACGTGAAGTCCGCCCCGGATACTCCCGAGTCCCTCCAGGGTGTTGACCGCTGGATGACGCCGGGCTGGTTCAACGGTGCGTACACCCGCGACCTTGGCTACAACACCGCTACCGGTACCCGCACGTTCCTCGTCTCCCTGTCCAACCCGATCAAGGCTGGCGAGACGAAGCTCGTGGCCAACCTCCACTTCGGTGACGGCCTCATCGAGGGCGAGCGTCAACACAACATCATCGAGGTCACCCAGATTGGTCGCGCCGAAGGCGACACCTCCTTCTACAACGACCAGAAGATGAGCTCCCTCGACATCACCACCAATGACTTTGGCAATAAAGTCGCCGGCCGCTTCTAAGAGGTCGCCGACATTGTCACAGGAGCTCGCCTCCTGAGTGAATTGAATGAGGAATCCACCGCCCCGGCACCGCTGGGGCGGTTTCCGCTTGTAGCAGACGTATCGCACTGGTGAGTAATGTTTTTCTAGCTCGCTCGATATATAGTAGTGACATGTGAGTACAGCGGGTTTTCCCCATCGCACACAGCTCATAAAAACAATAAACAGTTGACTATCCATCACGATGGTGATGGCCTCCTCCCCCGATAAGGGGACGCATCAACAACCCGGTGCAGGCGGAGGTTTGAGAATTCAGGTAAGGTGACCCTCATGGCACGTTCGACGATTACACGGATGTTCATCCGCCGCGTCGCGGCAGCAGCAGCTGTCAGCGGTCTGGCTGTTGGACTTGTTTCTTGCTCCACCCCCGAGGCCCCCACGGCAGCGGCCCCGGCTAATGAGGTCACCGCCTCCGCCGCCGCTGAAGAGGCTCCCGCCCCCGAAACTGCTGCACTGGTAGAGGAAGCCGCCCCGGCACCAGCCGAAGAGGCCGCCCCGGATCTTGGCCCCGTGGAAGAGGAAATCCTCCCCGTCGAGAGCCCGACGATAGAGAACACTGCCGCTGGCCCGCTCGCCGAGTGGGGCACCTTTATCCTTGAAGGACCGGCCCCCGTTCAGGCCCAGTACGGCCCGATGCAGTTTGCCCTGCCGCTCAACCCTTCCGGTGAGCAGACCTCCTCGGTGCGCTGGGTAGCTGGCCTCGGTGTTTCCCCGAATGATGCCGCGTGGGGCACCACCTACGTGCTCGGCCATGCCTGGGCCCAGCAGCGTCTGGTCTTCAACGGCTTCTCCGAGCTGGCCACCAATAGCATTGACTGGAACGCCCCGCAGGCCGTGCCCGCCCGTTCCGGCGGCAACGTTGTCCGCTTCAACACCGGTGTGCTCAACGGCTCCCGCGTGACCATGGTTGACGGGGAAGGCGATGCCCGCGTCTGGCAGATCGATAACACCTTCCTCATTGATAAGAACCAGGCCATCGAGGATGCTGACCTCATGAACGTCAACATCAAGGGCCGGATCGTGCTCATCGCGTGCGCTGTCGCCGGTGGCCGCGACCTCAACTACAACGTCGTCATGATGGGGCACCTCGTCTAAGCCACCTGGCCTAGACACCCATCCCCACTGGCTCGCACTTCACTGACAAGTGCGGGCCAATTTTTTTTAAGGAGTTTTATTCATGTCAAACACTACAAAATTCGCAGAGCTACTTGCCGCCACCGTCTACGACAACACCGGCCAGAAGATCGGCCACGTGCGGGAAGTCTTCGTCGATGACGACACCAAAGAACCCGTGATGGTTGAGGCGTTCCGCAACCTCATGCGCACCCGGGCGGTCTTCATCCCCCTGTACGGCCACGAGCTGGAGGGAACAAAGCTCACCGTCGCCTATCCCCTCGCCACCATCGATGCCGCCCCGAAGCCGAAGGTGCGCACGACACTCACCGTGGACAACCTCAATGCGCTCTACGCGCACTACGCGGTGCCTGCGACGGGGGCGGATGAGTCCTAGGGCTCGAAGCTCGTATCCTCACCCCAGAACACCTCATCGACCACCTGCCGCGCCCGGCGGGTTGTTTTGAGGTAGTCCTCCAAGAACTCCTGCGAATTGTTCGGATCCCACCCGGCAGCCCCGGCCACATGCGCCAACTGCGGGCCCGGCACCGGCAACGAATCCACCCGCTTGCCCTTCACCAGAACCAGCGCATTGCGGGCCTGTGTTGCCGTGAGCCAGCCGTCGCGCAGCTTGTCCGCATCATCGGGGGGAATAATCCCCTCCCGCTTGATCACCTCCAGGCACTCCAGGGTGGACGTATTGTGCAGGTCCGGGTACTCGTGGGCGTGCATGAGCGTGAGCAACTGCACCGTCCATTCCACATCGGCAAGCCCGCCGCGGCCGAGCTTCGTGTGCATCGTCTTATCCGCACCCCGCGGCAGACGCTCCGTATCCACCCGCGCCTTCATCCGGCGCACCTCCCGCACGACGGAATCATCGATCCCACCCTCCGGGTAGCGCACCGGGTCAATGCTGTGGAGGAACGCCACGCCCGTGTCGCGGTCCCCCGCGATGAAGGTTGCCCGCAGGAGAGCCTGCACCTCCCAGACCTCCGCCCACTCGGTGTAGTAGGTCCGGTAACTGTCAAGGGTGCGCACCACCGGGCCCGAACGGCCCTCCGGACGCAATCCCACATCCACCTCCAACGGCGGATCCGCACTCGGCTTAGCCAACCGGCGGCGCATCCGATCACACACCCCCGTCGCCCACGCAATCGCCTCATGGTCAGCCACCCCCGGCAACGGATCACAGACAAAGAGCACATCCGCATCGGAACCGTACCCCAACTCGTGGCCCCCCAGCCGGCCCATACCGATCACCGCAATCTTCGCCGCCGGTTCCCCAGCAGCAGACATCTCCGAGGCCAACGCCGCATCGAGGACGGCGTCCCAGACTGTGGACAGGGCGCGACACACCTCCGGCACATCCATGAATCCGAGCAAGTCCGCCGCCCCGATCCGCGCCAACTCCATTCGCCGTAGCGAACGGGCCACCGCAATCGCCTCATCCGGATCACGCCGCCGCGACGCCGCCGCAACCAACGCCGTGCGCACCTTATCCGTCGAGGTAGACATCAGTTTTGGACCGTGCGCATCATCGCCCAACAGTTTCACCACCGCCGGACGCGCCAACACGAGCTCGCGCACATACGGGGAGGTCCCGAGGATGTGCATGAGCCGCTGACCCACCACACCCTCATCGCGCAACAGCCGCAAATACCAGTCCTCATCGCGGGCGGCCTCCGAGAGTTTGCGGTAGGCCAACAGTCCCGCATCCGGTTCGGCTGTGTGCCCCAACCAGCCCATGAGGGTGGGCAGCAGCATCGCCTGGATCTTGCCGCGGCGGCTTGTCGAGGACGCCAACGCCCGCAAATGCTCGTACGCACGATCCGGATACCGGTAATTGAGGGCAGCCAACTGCAGTTTCGCCGCCTCCGGGGACAGTTTGATCGTCCCGGAATCCAACCCCACCACACTGTTGAGGAGGGGCCGGTAAAACAGTTTCGTGTGCAGGGAGGAGATGATCAACCGGGTCTGGCGGTACCGATCCGCCAGCACCGTCTCACTCGTCTTCGACGTCGTCCCCACAATCCCGGCCGCCCGGGACAGGAAGCGCAGCGCATCTGTGTCACCGGCCTCCGGCATCGTGTGCGTGCGACGCAGCCGCTGCAACTGGAGACGGTGTTCCAACAGCCGGAGGAACTCATAGCATTCCACAAGTTGGGAGCCATCCTCACGGCCGATATAGCCGCCGTCGATAAGCGCCTGCAACGCCTCCACCGTCGAGGTCACCCGCAGGGACTCATCCACCCGCCCGTGCACCATCTGCAACAACTGCACCGCAAATTCCACATCGCGCAGGCCCCCCTCCCCCAACTTCAACTCCCGCTCCGTCAGATGCCGCGGCACATTCTCCAACACGCGCCGACGCATCGCCTGCACATCCGACACAAAGGACTCCCGCTGACTCGCCGACCACACCAGCGGCCGCAACGCCTCCCAATACGCCCGACCCAGCGCCATCTCGCCGGTCATCGGACGCGCCTTCAACTGCGCCTGAAACTCCCACGTCTCCGCCCACTTTGTGTAGTAGGTGAGGTGGGATTCCAAGGTCCGCACCAGCGCCCCCGACTTCCCCTCCGGCCGCAACGCCGCATCGACCTCAAACAGTGCCGACGAACCAATCCGGTTGAACTCGGCGGCCACCTTCGTCGCCTCCTCACCAGCCGGTTCCGCCACGAAAATGACGTCCACATCGGAGATGTAGTTGAGCTCACGCGCCCCACACTTGCCCATCGCGATCACCGCCACCTGGGCCGTCGGCTCCACCCCCTCCTTCCACACCTCGCCGCGCGCACACGCCAACGTGGCCGTCAGCCCAGCATCGGCAAGAGCCGTCAACAGGTGCGTCACCGTCACATACGGAACCGACGGCAACGGATCATCCTCACCGGAATGGAAGAGGAACGTGCCCGCCAAATCCGCCGCCGCAATGCGCATAAGCAGAGTGCGATAGGCGGTGCGCAACGTCTTCTCCGCCTCCCGGCGCGGCAGAAACGCCCGATAGTTGCCCGCCTGGGTGAGCCGGTCCGCAGCGACGTTATAGGGACCGTGCTCCGGGGTGGTTTCCTCCCCATCGGGGACGGCATCCACCGCGTGGAGCATGTACGCCATCATCTCCTCCGGGGCGGGAATCGGCTTGACAATCTCACGCCACAGATACGGGTGGGAGATGAGGTGATCACCCAGAACCGTCGAGCCGCCGAGCAGACCGATCACCCGGGCACGCAACTCCACACTGTCCGCCAGCTGCGTTACCAGATCATTCCACTCGGATTCCTCGGCGAGGTCATGGAGGCGCAGCAGCGCCGTCAACGCCTGATCCGGGCTCGCCGTATTCGAGATCGCCCACAAGAACTGGACGTGGTCGAGGTCATACCACCCCAACTCCTCCAACTCGGCCTTCGCGTTGATCCGGGACAACCCCAAGGCCGGTGGGGTGGGCAATTCGCGGCGGGACGTGCGAGGAGCAGTCATTACTAATACCCCAACCCCTGCTGCAGCTCCCACGGAGTGACCTGGGCTTCATAATCGCGAATCTCATTCCACTTTGTCTGCAAAAAGAACTCAAAGACGTGCTCACCGAGGGTTTCCGCCACCAATTCGGAGGCCTCCATCGCCCGCAACGCCTGATCGAGCGAGCGCGGCAAATCCACATAGCCCAGGGCCCGCCGCTCCCGGCGCGTCAGCGAGGAAATATCATCCTCAGCGGGATCGACCAGCTCATAGCCCTCCGCAATGCCCTTCAACCCGGCGGCGAGCAGCACCGCGTACGCCAGGTACGGGTTGCACGCCGAGTCGAGGGAACGCACCTCAATGCGGCGCGAACTCGCCTTCTCCACCGAGTATCCCGGCAGCCGCACGAGGGCCGACCGGTTGGCCACCCCCCACGTCGCCGCCGTCGGAGCCTCATCGCCGAACATGAGGCGCTTATACGAATTCACCCACTGGTTGGTCACCGCCGAAATCTCCCCCGCGTGATGGAGGATACCGGCGATGAACTGCTTACCTGTGGCGGAGAGATGGTTCGGATCATCCGGATCATGAAATGCGTTGTAATCCCCCTCAAAGAGGGAGAGGTGGGAGTGGAGGCCACTGCCGGCATAGTGGGCGAACGGCTTGGGCATGAACGTCGCATCCACACCATTGCGGTGGGCGACCTGCTTCACCAGATAGCGCAAGGTCATGATGTTATCCGCCATGGTCAACCCGTCCGTGTGCCGCAGGTCAATCTCCTGCTGGCCCGGGGCGGCCTCATGGTGGGCAAACTCCACGGAAATACCCATTTGCTCGAGCGCCCCCATCATCTCCCGGCGGAAGGTTGGGGCTTGATCAGCGGTGGACTGATCAAAGTATCCGCCATAATCGGTGGGCTCGGGGGGCTGGCCCTGTGTGTTCACGGAGTTGACGAGGAAGAACTCAACCTCCGGGTGGACGTGGAAGGAAAACCCCTGCTCCTCCGCCTTCTCCATCTGGCGGCGCAATAGCTGGCGCGGATCCACCCACGAGGGTTTGCCCTCCGGGGTGGTGATATCGCAGAACATGCGCGCCGTTGCCCCACCACCGACGTACTCATCAAAGGGCACGAGCTGGAAGGTTGATGGATCGGGCCGGGCCAGCGTGTCCGCCTCACTGATGCGCGAATAGCCCTCGATGGAGGAGCCGTCAAAGCCGATGCCGGTCTCAAAGGCCCCTTCGATCTCCTCGGGGACGACAACAACGGACTTGAGGTAACCCCAAATATCGGTGAACCAGAGGCGAATGTAGCGAATATCCTGTTCTTCGAGTGTGCGGAGGACAAATTCGTGTGCGCTTTCCATGCCTTCCAATCTAGCGGAGCTCCCCCATCCACATGCAGGAATTAACCGGGGGTGAAAAATGGCACTATACCTCCAGTTCACAGTGGGTCAACCGTTTTTCGGGGGTAGTTTGTGAGGGGGTGCAGGTGAGATGGAAGAACACCGGGCCCGCACACACCGACGCGGCCCCCACCCACCAGAAAGGACAATCATGACCGCCGCCTACTACGCCCCCACCTCAACCCACCTGCCCCGCGCGGAATGGGAGGACACCGCTGACGAGTGGGAGGCACCGACCCTCCGGTGGGACTCCTTCTGCCCCTCTGAATACACCTACTTCAACGACAACACGGACCATTCCGGGTGGAGTTATACTCAACCAGCAATGAATCCCCTCGATGAACCGACCTCGTCCAACCCCCACCTGGAGGGGCTGGCAGAATCCGTTGGGTTGGATTCCACCGCCACCCTTGAGGACCTCGTCATCGCCCTGGTAGTGCGCAGTGCACTGATCGGGTGGACACCGCGCGATCTCCACCACCACCTCGGTTCCATCGGCAAAACTCTGACTCGCGGACTCGACTACTTCTGCTTCCGCGCCCTCCCCGATGTCGATCTGACCACAGTGGATCAGCATCTGATCGATGTCTGGCGCATGCACACACCCCCAGTTGCTCGCCCGAAGTTCCCGGCGTTTGATACCGGCGAACTGCGCAACGGCTGGGGATGGGGCCACCGCCACGTACTGTTCAAGATGATCGACGCACTGCTCGACCTGCCCGGCATCAACACCGCCGACCTGGCCATGACGTGGGAGCCCACCGCAGGTCACGGCAGTACCGAGGACACCGCAACCACCAGTGCTGAACGCATCCGCGCAAAGATCACCGCCCTGTTGGCGAAGGCGGAATCGACAGAGTTTGAATCGGAAGCCATCGCACTGACGGAAAAAGCCGCCGCGCTGCAGGCACAGTACAACATCGAGTGGGTTCCCCCACAGGCAGACGCCTCCGTGGTGACCACCCGCGTCTACATTGACGCACCGTATGTGACCCACAAGGCCACCTTGCTCAGCGTTGTCGCCTCCAATTCCCGCTGCCGGTCCGTGCTGCTCACCACATCGGGGATCGCCGTGGTGATCGGGCACCGCGAAGACGTTGTGCACACGATTGACCTGTTCACCTCGCTGGCGCGCCAGTGTGACCATCTCATGCGCACGGTGCCTGCCGCTGCGGACGCCCGCGAACAGGGCACGACGGCGCGGTTCCGGAATAGTTTTCAGCTCGCCTTCTCCGCCCGCGTCCACGATATTCTCCACACGGCCATGGAAACGGCTGCAGACACCGCGTCCTCGCAGACAACCGTGGCACTGCGCTCGGCGAATGCCCTGGTGGAGGAGGCCTTTCAGGAACTATATCCGAAAACCGGAACCTTCCGGCTCTCCGCCCATGACAGTGCCGGCTTCCAGGCCGGATGGGATGGGGCAGGCGCCTCTCACTTTGGGGGCGACTCCTCCGGGGTATCCGGCACCCGCATGCTCACCGCCTAGGTCGTTCGGCCACAGTTGTTCGCTGCCCCCACCCGACCCACCCACACATGACGCGCAGAATGGCCACATACCTGTTAGAAATGGAGTATGACAGATCGCAGCATGGAAATTGAGGCCAAGTTCGCAGTATCGGAGGATCTGGCTGTACCCGACCTCAGCCAGATTGCTCATGTTCACGCCGTGGAGCAGCCACAGATTTTTGAACTCTCGGCTGTCTATTACGACACCGAGGATCTGGCACTTACCCAGGCCAAGGTCACCCTCCGGCGGCGAACCGGCGGCAAGGATGCCGGCTGGCACGTGAAACTTCCCGCCGCGAAGGGGCGCATGGAACTCCACGCCCCACTCACCCCAGCCATCGATGGTTCCTACACCCCGCCGGAGGAGATCCTCCGCCCGGTGAAAGTACTCACCCGCAACCGACACCTCGTGCCCATCGCCCAGGTGGATAATCAGCGCCACGATATCAACCTGCTCGATGCCACCGGCACCATCGTTGCCGAATTCTCCGATGACCACGTCACAGCGTGGTCACTGTTGCCCGGTGGTGAGCGCACCACATGGCGGGAGTGGGAAGTAGAACTCGGCCCCGACTACACCGAGGGCGGTGCCCACTCCGATCAAGGCGATGCCGTTTTTACCTCCGCGATCCGGCATCTGATCACCCACGGTGCCACGGTCTCCAAGAGCCCCTCAAAGCTGGTGGCCGCGCTTGGGTCCTCCGCTGACTCGTATCTCGACCCGGCCCACCTGGCCGATGTGGATGAGGATTCCCCGCTCCATGCAGTCCTTGTTGCGGTAACCCGGGGCCGGGATCGCATTGTGCAGCTTGATCCGGCGGTGCGCCGCGACGATGTCGACTCCGTCCACCAGATGCGAGTAGCCACCCGGGCACTGCGGTCCCACCTGCAAACCTTCGATGGGATCATCACCGGGCAGAAAGTCAAGGAGGTGAAACGAGAGCTCAAGGCGATGGCCGGATTGCTCGGAATCGCCCGCGATGCCGAGGTGGTGGAACAGCGGTTTACGAATCTCCTGGACTCTCTGCCCGCCGAGTTGGTCACCGATGAGATGAACATGCGCCTCGTCGTCTCCCAGCGGGAGACCTATCAGACGGCGCACGCCGAGATCGTCGCCTACTTGGACTCCGACCGCTATTTCGCACTCCTGCGCAACCTCGATGACATCATCGCCCACCCCGAAGACTCTCCCGAGCCTGCGGCGGCGGCAACGTCCGCTGACGCTACCCCGGACACGGCAGCACAGGGCACCGATTCGACTCCGAGCTCCGGGGCAGCCTCGCAGTCGTCCGATCCCGTGGACAGCGTCGGCGAAATCGTCCTCGCCCACCACCTCCACCGGGCATTTGACTGCCTGCTCGAGGCTCACCACACCGCCGAGCGGGAGTGGACAAATCCCACCCTCTCCCTCGCACAGCGGGAAGCGAACTATCACGCCGTCCGGAAAGCCGCGAAGAAACTGCGCTATTCAGCGGAAGCTGTTGGGGCGGCCACCGATCTCAAGACCGGCAAACTCTACGACGCATGCAAGCAGATGCAAACCGTACTCGGCGACTTCCAAGATGCGGTCACCTCCCGCGAAGTAATCACGGAGAAGGCCGCCGCCGCGCGCGCCGCCGGAGAGGACACCTTCGGCTTCGGGGTGGCCTACCACGTGGAAATGGTGGCCTCCCTCGATGCCCTCAGCCAGTACGAGGATGCGATAAAACACATCCACAAGGCCTACGCCAAGCTCAAGAAGAGCGTGGACAAGCGGGAAAAGGAACTGCGCTCACAGGCGCGGCGGGCGGAAAGCTACTCGGAGGCGCCCCAGTCATCCTCGGCAGCGTCCTCAGCATCGGCGGCTTTCGTGCGCTCAGCGGCGATCTCCAGCGCCGATCGAGCCTCCTCTTCGGAGTCGTAGGGGCCCATCCGCGAGTCCCAGCCGCCGTCCTTGCCCTGGGTCACCTCGCCGGTGGCGATGTTGTAGTACCACTTGAGAGCAATTGAATCGGTCATAGGGCCATTCAAGCACAGATGCTCGCGGCGGGGGCGGGCGTGTGGCGCACACCCCAGCCCGTCAGCTAATCTAACCGGTGGCAGATTTCCCGGGCGCATTAAAGAGGACACCACCCGGTTCACGGCAAGGAGTAGAGGGCAGCGAGATGACAGCAATTGCATGGTGGCCCGAGACGTTCGCGTCCTCCGCAACCGCAGCGGCAACCCTGAAAGCACATACTGCTACCACCGGCACCTTCCCCACCGCGATGGCCGCCGCCCCGGCCACCAGCGTCATCATGGGCGGGGCGGCCGAACACGTCGGAGGCACCGTCCTCACCCACAGCCACGCCGAATCGGTCACGGTGGCACTGACTCCTCGCTCCGATACTGACATCGTCCTCGAATTCCACGCCCCACAACCGGATGGCACGTGGGTCACCACCACCCTCAGCGCGGAGCCGGAAACCCCCCTAGCCACAGAGAACGCGTGGCCGAACTGGGCAACGTGCGCCCGTGAGCTCATCACCACCTTGAGCGGACACCAACTCCTCCCCCGCCAATCCACAGGGTTCTCCATCACCGTCACCTCAACGGTTCCCCCCGTGCTCGCCATCGGTGAGGCAACCGCTGTCCTGTCAGCGTTGGCCCTCGCCCTGACCGGAGTCGGCGATCCGCGCGATGAGGCACCCCTGCGGTTGAAATTGGCCACACTGGCAGCGAAGACGGCCGGGCGGATTTTTCCCGTCCCGTTTTCCACCGCCGCGTTCCACGCGGGGCTTCGGCAACTTCAACCCGGCCTTGGCATCGTGAACTTCACGGATGGATCCGTCACCGCGATTCCCTCCCCGTTTAACGAGTTCCCCACTGTCATTGTTGGCACCACCCCGGCTGTACCGGCGGTGGAAGCCTCAGCACGCTGGCAGCGCCGCTTCGACTTTATCCACGGTGCGCTCGCCGCATTTAATGTCGGCAGCCTGCCGCAGCTTCCCGATGCCCCGGCTCGGATCGCGGACTGGCTCACGGCCACGATTGAGGTGCAGGGCAGTGAGGATCTGCCCACTCCGCAGGCCGCTCGCGCCTGGTTCACGTTCCTCGAGGAGGATGCTGCCCGCACTCACCACGTCCTCACTGCACTGCGCGCGCGCCGCTTTGACGATGCATTCCGCGTGTTCAGTGAACCCTCCTCCACGGTGTCCGCGACCGGTGGCGCGTTCATCACCCCGGTGGACTCCGCCGCAGCGGTGGCTGGTGTGCTGCGTGCACACGGCGCGGTGGCGACCCGGCAGGTGTGCCCTGGGCTTTCCGACGCCACACTCGCCGTCTCTGGCACCGGCAGATTTGATGAGATCGTGGGGGCCGAAGCGCCGCAGGCGATGGTGGGGGTGCGGGTGCGCACGGGGGAGCGCGCCCGGCTCGTGGATGCTCTTGCTGCTGATGAGGGCGAATGAGTCGGCCGGTAAGCCGGATTCTGTCGAGTGGCAATCATCCATCCCGGCCAGCCATTGCTGACTGGCTCTAGCAGCTACCCGCAGGCTCGGGCGAGCAGTCCTCAGGCACCTGCGCAGACGCACCGCACGGATGCGTCCTCTTGCCTTGCTCCCGGTGGGGTTTGCCGAGCAGCGCCAGTCACCTGGCGCCCTGGTGCGCTCTTACCGCACCGTTTCACCCTTACCTGCCGTCAGGCAGGCGGTCTGTTTTCTGTGGCACTATTCCCGCAGGTCACCCTGGGTTGCCGTTAGCAACCACCGTGCTCTGTGGAGTCCAGACTTTCCTCGACGCGGTGCGTGACGGGATACCCCGCTCGTTCACTGCGACGCGATTGCCATGGCCGGCTCATTCGCAGTGGCAAGTTTAGTGGAGGTGGCGAGAACTTGTCTAACCCCGCCGCGCCACCTGCGAACCCCCGTTCTTGGGTTATGCCACTCACAAAATGTAACAGCTTTTGCGGGGCCTCACGAATATTTCTACTATGGGAGCTGTGTCCGACATTTCCACCTCTTCCGCCCTCGACTTCCAGCTTCCCGAGGAAAACTCCGGCCGCTGGGGATGGATTCGCCGTTACAAAGCCGCCGTCATCATCGGCGCACTCGTCCTGCTCACCGTCCTCGGTCTGCTTATCCGCTCCCTCGTCACCGCTGGCGATGATGCAATCGTTCCCGCCGCCGAGGTCATCGCCGTCGAACCGACCGATGTCACCGAAACGATCTCTGTCACCGGGTCGATCCAACCGTCCCGCACCGCCACCTTGTCCACCACACTGTCCTCCCCCGTCGCCTCACTGACGGTGAAGGCCGGGGACCGGGTGCAGGCGGACCAGCTGGTGGCCACCATGGACACGACCGACCTCCAGCAGCAGCGCACAAACGCGGCCGCCGAGGGCGCAGAATCCGCGCGCACCGCCGCCGACGCACTCGCCGAGGCCGAGGCCACATTCACCAGCACCCAACGCCAGGTCGCAGACGGCACAACCCCGGAGGTGCAGGCCGCCCAATCCACCCTCACCCAGGCCGAACGCCAGTTGGACACCGCCCAGCGCGCCTACGACACAGCCAAGCGGGAGGCGGCGATCGGTACCACCCCCCAGCTGACAGATGCGGAAAACGCCCTCCAGTCCGCATGGACCCAGGTTCTCACGGCCGCCGTCACCGCCGGGAAATCCACCTCGGATGAGGACAGCAGCGATTATCTCGGACTCATCGCGGCAATGGACGGACTGGAGGCTGCTGTCGACGCGAACCGGCAGGCCGCCCGGGCTGTGGATAGAGAACTCGAGCAGGCCCTCACGGAGGTTGACACCGCCTACCATGCTGTCACCGATGCAACGGTGGCGCTCGAGTCGGCAAAAACGGCCGCCCGTGAGGCCGCTGCCGCATCGGCTCGCGCCGTCGATTCCGCCCGCACCGGGGTGGATAACGCCCAGTCGGCGGCGAACCGGGCCACCAGCGCTCTCGACCTGCAGATCAGCTCTGCAGAGATCCGCGCCCCGTTCACCGGACTCGTCTCCACCCTCTCCGCCAGTGAAGGGGCCGTTGCCTCTGGTCCGCTCATGACTATCGTGGACGATTCGGAGCTGACCATCACCGTGGACGTGAAGGAGGCGGACGTGGCCCGCGTCCGGGAGGGACAATCGGTCACCTTCACCACCCCGGCCACCGGTGCACAGGAATTCTCCGGCACCGTCCGCTCCATTTCCCTCGTCGCCGGTAAAGCTGCCGCAGCCCCCGCACCAGACGGTGGCGAGGCCACCTCCGCAGCCGGGAAGGTATCGTTCCCGGTGGAAATTGTCGTGCGCGGCAACCGCGAGGGGCTGCGCATCGGTTCGACGGCGCGCACGAAGATCGTCGTCACCAAGGAGCCGAACGTGCTCGCCATCCCCTCCGATGCCCTCCTCACCGACGCAGAGGACAGCTACTCGGTGCTCGTTGTGGAGGCGGACGGCACCGTGAGCAGGCGCAGTGTTCAGGTGGCTAACCCGAGCGCGATCTCACCGGTGATCACGGGCGGAGTCAACCCCGGTGAGCGCATTCTCACCCGCGCGGAGGATCGGACCCACTGGGAGGGCCGGACTATCACCATCGATGAGGCTGCTGAGGCATGAGTGAGAACCCCCTCATTGTGATGCGCTCCATCACCAAGCGTTTCAACATTGGCACCCCCAATGAGCAGGAGATCCTCCACGGCATTGACCTGAGTGTGCAGGCCGGGGAGTTCGTCTCCATCGTCGGCCAGTCCGGCTCCGGAAAGTCCACGCTCATGAACATCATCGGCCTGCTCGATGTGCCCACCTCCGGCACCTATGAGCTGGCTGGGCACACCGCCACTGACCTGTCTGCGGACCAGGCGGCACATCTGCGGGCGACGACAATCGGCTTTGTGTTCCAAAACTTCAACCTCATTGGCCGGATGAGCGCCCTCAACAATGTTCAGGTGCCGCTCATGTATGCGGGGGTGGGCCGGTCCGCCCGGCGCGCCCGCGCCGAGGAGTTGCTCGAACTGGTGGGGATGGCCGATCGGATGGATTATGAACCGAATCAGCTCTCCGGTGGCCAGAAGCAGCGCGTGGCTATCGCGCGGGCGTTGGCGTGCGGGCCGTCCATTGTGCTTGCCGATGAACCCACCGGCGCACTGGATACCCACACAGGCCGGCAGGTGATGGATGTTTTCCACGATCTCCACGCCCACGGCACCACCCTTGTACTCATCACCCACAATCCGGAGTTGGCGCAGGAAACCAGTCGGGTGTTGACGATGACCGATGGGGTCCTCACGGAGGAGGGAGGGGGCAGCGATGAGCATCTCTGAATCCATCCGTTTGGCGTTGGCGAGCTTGTCGGTGAATAAGCTGCGGGCGGCGTTGACCCTCCTCGGGATCATCATCGGCATCACCTCGGTGATTGGTATTTTGACCATCGGTAATGCGTTGCAGGCGTCGGCGGAGAAGAACCTTTCCGGGCTCGGCAACAGTGATTTGACTATTGAGGTGCAGTCCCGGCCGGAGGAATCTGACGAGGTGAAGGAGAATGACCTGTTCAATTACACGTATGCGCCGGGCAATCCGGACGCGTATTTGACAGAGGACGATGTGGCCGATATTCGCCAGCGCTTTGGCAGCCGCCTGGCCGGTATTCCCCTCTCGGCGGACTATTATCCGAGCGGTACGGTGACCGCGGTCGATCTTCCGTCCGGTGACTCGTTGACGAGTACGCTCATGGGTGTCAATGAGGATTACGGCCGGTTGAACTCGATTACGGTGGGTGCGGGGCGGGAGATCACGAGCACTGATGTGGAGAGTGGGGCGAGTGTGGCTGTGGTGTCCCCGAATCTGGTGGACAAGCTTTTCGACGGCAACACCCGTGCCGCCCTCGGACAGACGATCTCCTTTGAATACCAGGGAGATTCGACGAATCTGCAGATTATCGGGGTGTTTGAGAATGGGGATTCGCAGGGGTTGCTCAGTGGGATGAGTCCAGAGCTCATGCTCAGCCCGTATTCTGCGCTGAGCGATCTCAGTGGGGTGGCTGAGCCGACGTTCTCCTCGGTGTCTGTGCGCCCGGCTTCCCAGGATGATGCGCCAGCGCTGAAGGAGGATCTGACGAAGTACCTCGATCGCCTCTATGCCGACGATGCGGAGAATTATGCGCGGATTACGGATAATTCCAAGGCGATGGATCAGATCAACAAGATTTTGAGTGCGATTACCTTGGCTATCTCGGCAATCTCGGGGATTTCTCTCCTCGTTGGCGGGATCGGGGTGATGAACATCATGCTTGTCTCGGTGACGGAGCGCACGCGCGAGATCGGTATCCGCAAGGCACTGGGGGCGCGCCCGCGCGACATCAAGGTGCAGTTCCTCATTGAGGCGATGATTGTCTGCCTCATCGGCGGGCTGACGGGCCTGGTGCTTGGCGGGATCATCGGCTATGTCGCCTCGGCGGCGCTGTTTTCTGGGTCGTTGCCTCCGCTCGGCGCGGTGGCCTTTGCCGTCGGGTTTTCCGTAGCCATTGGGGTGTTCTTTGGCTACTATCCAGCCTCGCGCGCGGCCCGGCTCAATCCGATTGAGGCCCTGCGCTACGAGTAGCGCACCCGGCTTAGAAGCGCTGCTCGTTGCGGTTGGCCCACTTCTCCCACGGGTTGACCTTGCCGCGGTCCCCGTAGCGGGAGCGCCCAGCGGAGTCCGGTGGCCCCGCCGGTGTTCGGGCTGCGTCAGCGGCGAGCAGCGCCGCCAACTCGGCTTGCTCCTGCGCGTCGCGACGCCGCTCCTTCGCCTGCGCCCAGAGGAAGTAGCCCAGCCCAATCGGGGCACCAATCCCCATCGCAATCCACTGGATCCCGTAGGAAAGATACGGGCCCCGGTCAAGCTTCGGAATCGGAATCGCCGTGAGCACCCCGGGCTGATCCTCCGCCAGCTGCACATACGGGCCGATCGGAGTGACCCCGGTGGCGGCGGCAATCGACTCGGGGGAAATGTCAAAGATCTGCGTGTAGCCGTCGGCGACGACGGGTTCACGCCCCGTCGCCTCCTCGCGCGCCTGCGCATAGCCAACAAGGGACACCTCCCCGGTGGGGGCGGCCTCAAAACGCGGTACCGTCCCGTTTTCCATCACCACATAGCCCCGGTTGATGGTCACCACCGTGCCCGCATGATCGCCCACCGTGATCGTCAACGGAGTGAGAATCTGATAGGCAGCCTCAGAGTTCACCGGACGCAGGCGCAGGAGCACCTCCGCCTCCGGCTGATAGCGGCCCGTCAGCTCCACACGGCGCCAGATTCGCTCCGCAGGCAGAGTGTTGTCGGCGGCAACAACCTCCCCGAAGGGGACGGGGTCCGTTTCAAAGGCGGTCGTGATAGCCTCATTGCGCTCCACAGTGCGCTCGTTCTTGCCCAACTGCCACGGCGCGAGAACGGTAAACGCCGTATAGGTGAAGGCGATGATGAGCACGGCGGTAATCACCCATCCAGGCGTGAGAACCGCTTTCCACCAGCTTTTTTGCACGTTACTCAGTCTAGTCCGCCGAGAGGGAAACGACATAGTCATACAGGCCGTCCAGTCCAGCAGTGATCTGCATCCGGGTGACGGTGAACCCATGCGGGCCACCATAGTACGGGTCATCCACAACAGATCCCGGCTCAGAGGCGGGGTCGAAGTCACGCATGAGGTGGATGCGCTCACTCTCCGCCCCCAACAGTTCGAGATCGCGCACATGGGTGTGATCCATCGCCACGAGCACATCGGCAGTGAGGTCATAGTCCGTGACCTGGCTGGCGCGCAGGTAGGAGCCGTCAATACCGGCGGCGGCCAGTTCCTCCCGGGTGCGGTGGTCAGCATGTTGGCCCTGATGCCAGCCACCGATCCCGGCGGAGGTCACCTCAATGTCCGCCTCAGGGTGCTCGTTGGCCAGGTAGGCGGCAAAGAGTGCCTCCGCCATGGGGGATCGGCAAATGTTGCCGCTACAGATGAAACACACGCGCACGCAGAATCTCCTTTACCTCGTCAAAGTTGGCGGCCTGATAGTCGGCCTCGGCCCACTCCTCACAGAACCCGTAGCCCCATGTGGCGGCGATGGCCGTGGCACCAGCGTAGAGCGCCCCGTCAACATCGTGAATCCGATCCCCCACCAGGGCCATCGGCCCACCCCACACCCCCTTCTCGGTGAGCTGCTCCCGCGCATAGTCCAACACCTGGCGCTTCGTGCGCCGCGGCCCGTTCTCCTGTGCGGCAGCGAGAACATCGATCCCGCCGATGAGCCCAAACTCAGTGAGGGCTGTGCGGGCAAATCCCTCCCCCTTTGATGTCGCCGTGGCCACGACAATCCCCTCCTCATGCGCCCACGTGAGAAAGTCGACCGCGCCGGGGTAGGCGCGTGCGTTGCGCCACCCGGATTGGCCATAGTGGTGGAGGTAGCGATGGAAGGCGACGGGGACGAGCTCGGCATCCATGCCGAGGCTGCGCAGGGTCTCTTCCATCGGCGGCCCGGCGATCCGCCCGATGACCTCATCCGGGGGTGCTGGCCAGGAGACATCGTCGAGGGCGTGAAGGAACGATTGGACAATGCCGGGGAAGGAGTCGATGAGGGTTCCGTCCACATCGAGGAGGAGAAGATTCTGGGTCTGTGGGTTCGTCACAGTACAATAGTGTGACATGAAACTCGATCCAGTGCTGCATCCCATCCTTCTGGCTCTCGCCGACGCCGACCTGCACGCAGACACCCCACGTGTGGCCCCGGTGGAAACAGGTGACCCAATCACCGCAGCACGGGACCGTCTCACCGCCGCCCAGTTGGACCTCGCCGATCGGGAGTTGAGTGTGAGCCGGATCGAGCAGGATATTGCGAAACTGTCGCGCCGCAAAGCCGCTGACCGCAAACAGTTGGGGGCCGCCACGGCCATTGACACCCGCCGGGACCTCACCCACGATCTCGCCTCCGCTGAGCGGCGCTCCGCCGAACTGGAGGCTGAGCACCACACCCTCACTGAGGCGGTGGCAGCCGCCCGCGAGACCGTTGCGGCCTGTGAGAATGAGCTGCGCGCAGCGGAAACCGCGCCCACCCGCCCGGAGACGGACCCGGCGGAAGATCACGCGACACCGTTGCGGGCCCACCTGCCCGAGACTGTGCTCGCCGCCTATGACCGGCAGCGGGAGGAGTCTGGGGCAGGTGCTGCCCGATTCACCGGCCGCAGCTGCGAGAACTGTTCAATCATGCTCACTGCCGGCGATATTGCCGCCATCACCGCAGCTCCCGCCGATGAACTGCCCCACTGCCCAGAGTGCGGGACCTATTTGGTTCGCACCAGCGGGGAGTAATCATGCAGGTCACGATCTACGCTGACGGGGGCTCGCGGGGTAACCCCGGAATCGCCGGGTCCGGCACCGCCGTCTTCGGCTCCGACGGTACCCTCCTCACAGAGATCGTCGAATATGTGGGGAAAGCTACGAATAACGTGGCCGAATACCACGCCCTCATCAACGGGTTGACGGCCGCTGCGGACCTCGGCGCCGACAGTGTCGAGGTGTTTATGGATTCCAAGCTCGTGGTGGAACAGATGAGCGGGCGCTGGAAAATCAAGCACAAAGACATGCTCGCCCTGGCACAGCAGGCGCAGGCGCTCATCGCACGCTTCGGTTCCTTTTCTATCTCGTGGGTGCCCCGGGAGAAGAACAAGCACGCCGATCGGCTTTCTAACGTGGCAATGGATGCCGGGGCCGCTGGGGCTCCACCCGGAATAATCGGGGCTTCCCCCGAGCCGGGTGCTACCCCGCTGCGGATCTACCTTGTCCGCACCGGCGCGGCCACCGACGCGCTCACTCGCGCTCTCCACAGCATCGAGCTCGCCGCCGTCATCGCCTCCCCCCTGTCACACACCCAGAACACCGCGCGCACCATCGCCGCAGACCACCGGTTGGCGGTCCATACCGAACCACTCATCACCGCGCGCTCCACAGCGGACGGGGAGGACATGGCCAGCGTCGACAGGCGTGTGAAAAAGGCCCTGACAAAGATGATGACTGCCTGGATGGGCCGCACGATCGTGTGGGTCAGCCACGCCAGCCCCCTCACCGCGGCTCTGCGGCACGCAGCGCGAGCACCCCTGTCCACGACCGAGCACCTCTGTGTGGAACCCGGCTCCATCTCCTGCATCGAGTTCTACCCCGACGGGCACAGCCTCCTGCGATCGTGTAATTGTGCACTCTAACGGGCTCGAACCGCTGACCCCTTCGGTGTAAACGAAGTGCTCTTCCAACTGAGCTAAGAGTGCCCGGCCCCATCACAGGGCCGTGATTAGGCTAGCACGCCGACGGGCTCGCACGGAAACCGGCTGCCGCCGCAGCTAGGCCTTCCCCCGGCTGACGAGCACCGCGCACTGCCACTGCCCGAGACGATTCGCCGTGGTCTGCACCAGACCCGCCAGCTGGGCGGATTCTGCAATAATCCCCGGCTCAATGGTGCCTGCCGTGCCGGCGGCGGGGGTGAGCAGCCAAATCTTGCCGTGATCGGCCAAGTTCCGGGTGGCATCCACGAGGCCATCGACCAAATCGCCGTCCTCATCACGCCACCACAACAACACTGCATCACACGGTTCGAAGGAGTCCTCCTCCTCCACCGGCTGGCCGATGACGTCCTCGACTGCCTCGCTAATCGCCAAATCACAGTCCTCATCCCACCCCAATTCCTGGACTGTCATCCCCGCGTATGCCCCAAGCATTCCCGCATAATTGGGAACCTGTTGTGTGTGAGATTTCACCATGGCCATTATCCTACGGGAGAGGTGGCTTTTACGCAGGAAAACGCATGGGTAGAAACTGCTACCAGCACCCGCAACAAACGCTGCACTGCGCGATGGCCTACACTCGAATCAAATAGTTTCTACAACGTCCCACAAGGAGGTTTGTCTTATGGCCGACGAACAGCACGACTCGCACTACAAGCTGCTTCGCGACGGTGTCGCCGCATATCTCAGAGATGAGGATCCCGAAGAAACCCAAGAATGGATCGACTCCTTCGACGCAGTGCTCGACGCCACCGATCCCGAACGCGCCCGCTTCCTCATGCTGCGCCTGCTCGAACGAGCCACCGCACGCCGAGTGCCGCTGCCGTCGCTGACCGAGACAGACTTCGTCAACACCATCCCCACGTGGCTCGAGCCCGAATTCCCCGGGGATGAGGACGTGGAGAAAACCTACCGGCGCTGGATTCGCTGGAACGCCGCCATCATGGTGCACCGCGCCCAGTCCCCCGACATTGGCGTCGGCGGCCACATCTCCACCTACGCGGGGGCCGCCACCCTCTACGAGGTCGGCTTCAACCACTTCTTCCGTGGCAAAGACCACCCCGGCGGCGGCGACCAAGTGTTCTTCCAAGGCCACGCCTCCCCCGGCATGTATGCTCGCGCCTTCCTGGAGGGCCGGCTCACCGAGGACGATCTCGACGCCTTCCGCCAGGAGGCCTCCCGGGGGAAGGGCCTTCCGGCCTATCCGCACCCGCGGGGCATGACCGATTTCTGGGAGTTCCCCACCGTCTCCATGGGGTTGGGCCCCATCGATGCGATCTTCCAGGCCCGCTTCAACAAGTACCTCGCCAACCGGGGCATCAAAGACACCTCCGACCAGCACGTGTGGGCGTTCCTCGGCGACGGGGAGCTCGATGAGCCGGAGGCGCGCGGCGCCCTCCAGGTTGCCGCCAACAACCAGCTGGACAACCTCACCTTCGTGGTCAACTGCAACCTGCAGCGCCTCGATGGCCCCGTCCGTGGTGACGGCAAAATCATCCAGGAGCTCGAAGCCTTCTTCCGCGGTGCCGGGTGGAATGTGATCAAGGTGATCTGGGGCCGCAACTGGGATCCGCTCATCGCCGCCGACCACGACGGCAAACTCATCGACGTGATGAACCAGACCAAGGACGGCGACTACCAAACCTACAAGGGCCGCGATGGCGCCTATGTGCGCGAACACTTCTTCGGCCAAACCCCGGAGACCGCGAAACTCGTGGAAGACTGGTCCGACAACGACATCTTCCACCTCCAGCGCGGCGGCCACGACTACAAGAAGATGTACGCGGCCTACAAGAAGGCCCTGGAGACGAAGAGCCAGCCCTCGGTGATCCTCGCGTTCACCATCAAGGGCTACGGGTTGGGGGCAAACTTCGAAGGCAAGAACGCCACCCACCAGATGAAGAAGATGACCCTGGAAGACCTCAAGTACTTCCGGGATACCCAGCAGATTCCGATCACCGACGAGCAGCTCGAGGCCGATCCGAAGCATCCGCCGTACTACCATCCCGGTGCTGGCGATCCGAACATCCAGTACATGCTGGAGCGTCGCAAAGACCTGGGCGGCTACCTGCCGGAACGCCGCCACACCTACGATCCGATCGTCGTGCCGGCCATTGACACCTACGCCAAGCTCATGAAGGACTCCGGCAAACAGGAAGTGGCTACCACGATGGCGCTCGTGCGCACCTTCAAGGAGCTCATGCGCGATCCCGTCATCGGACAGCGCGTCGTGCCGATCATCCCCGATGAGGCCCGCACCTTTGGCATGGACTCGTGGTTCCCGACGATGAAGATCTACAACCCGCTCGGCCAGCAGTACACGCCCGTGGACTTCGACCTCATGCTCACGTATAAGGAAGCGCCGGACGGACAGATCATGCACGAGGGCATCAACGAGGCCGGCTCCATGGCGGAATTCAACGCCGCCGGCACCGCCTACGCCACCCACGGTGTGGCGATGATCCCGATGTACATCTTCTACGCCATGTTCGGCTTCCAGCGCACCGGCGATCTCATGTGGGCCGCCGGCGACCAGATGGCCCGTGGCTTCCTCATCGGGGCAACCGCCGGGCGGACCACGCTCACCGGTGAGGGCCTCCAGCACATGGACGGTCACTCGCACACCCTCGCGGAGACGAACCCGGCGGTGGTGGCCTACGATCCGGCCTTCGCCTACGAGCTCGTCCACCTCATCCACCGTGGTATTGATCGGATGTACGGGCCGGACGGCGGCGAGGATGTCATCTACTACCTGACCGTGTACAACCAGCCGATTCACCAGCCAGCCATCCCGGAGAACCTCGACATCGAGGGCCTGCACAAGGGCATCTACCTGTACCAGCGCGGTGAGGGCACTGGCCCGGAGGCGAACATTCTGGCCTCGGGCATCATGATGCAGGAGGCCCTCCAGGCCGCCGACCTCTTGGCTGAGAAGTACGGTGTGAAGGCCAACATCTACTCGGTGACCTCGTGGACGGAACTGGCCCGGGAGGCCCGTGCGAAGGACCGCAACCGCCTCAAGTTCCCGGATCAGCCGGTCGAGGAGGCCTTTGTGACCACGCAGCTCAAGCAGACCTCCGGCCCGTACGTCGGGGTCAGTGACTTTGAGACGCTCACGCAGGATCAGATTCACCGCTGGGTGCCCGGCAACTACACCGCCCTCGGTGCTGACGGGTTCGGCTTCTCCGACACCCGCTCCGGGGCGCGCCGGTTCTTCAACATCGATGCCGAATCCATCACTGTGGCCGTGCTCAACGCACTCGCCGCTGAGGGTTCCGTCGATGCGGGCCTGCCGGCCCAGGCCGCGCAGGAGCTGCAGATCAACGATCCGACCGCCACGCTCGGGACCCCGCAGTAGACACCATGGTGGATCTGCAGAACTCCGACATCTGTGCACAGGTGGCGGCCCTAGTGGCGGCCACCGTCGGCGCAGATGCGGCACAGGTGAGCGCGTCCTCCCGCCTCCGGGAGGACGTGGGGGTGGATTCGCTCGACCTCATCACCCTTGCCGTGCGCATTGAGGACGAGTTCGGGGTGCCCACCGAGCAGCTCGAACTGGCTCAGCTGACCACGGTCGGCGATATCGCCGCGTTAATCACAGCCCAGCGCGCTGCGTAGGCCGCAGGCGCACCCGCCCTCAACGATGTGGGCGAGACGGCCCGCAAGGGCGGTGATCTCCGCCTGCGTGCCGGAGAGCAGCTGCGTGCAGTCGACGTGGTGGGCGCGGCCTGGGGTGGTGGTCCACGGGGTAAACCAGTTGGCGGTGAGATAGTCAGTGACGGGGCTGACGATGGTGGATTCGGACAGGCACTCCACCATCGCCGCCTCCACCTGCGGGCGCAGGATGCGCGGTAGAGCCCGAATTTCAAGGACAACGAGGAACCGGGTCTGCAGGGAGGACTCGGAGTGGAGGGGTGTGAGGGCGACAGTCATGGGGGATCCTTTGCTGTAGAGCGATGCGGAACGGTCAACCCCGCTGGTGCGAAGGATCACTTCGGGGGACCTGAGGCGCGTCTTCCCCAACGACCTCGTGACACCACAATTGTCGCTACAGCCCCCACAGCCACGCAACTCTCAACCTTCACTTGATTCCCCCGGGCTAACCACCCAATCCGGCCCACACCTGCGCATTCGTCTCCCCCCACAGTGGCTTCGCCCACGCCCCAAACGGACGATCCGTCAACGCCACCATCGCCCGACGCGTGGGACGGTGCACCCACAGATACGTGCCCGCCTGCCCAAAGTGACCGACCGTATCGGTGGGCTGATTCTCCCCCGTCCAGTGCGGATTCTTCTCGCCTTTGATCTCAAAACCCAACCCCCACGGACACGGATTATAGCGCCCATAGCCAGGAACGATGCCCGCCAACTCGGGAAACTGCACGGTGGTGGCCTCAGTGAGCACTTGTTCACTGATCAACCGCGGGCTGATCACCTCGGCGGCGAACACCAGCAAGTCCGCCACCGTCGACCGCGCCCCGTAACCGGCGTTGCCATACAGCTCAGTGTTTCCCATTCCCAACGGCTCAAACACCGCCTCCCGGGCGTAATCGGTGAACGTGAAACCCGACTCTGCAGCAATGTACTCTGCCACCAGCTGAAACGCCGCCGACGAGTAGATGCGGTGCTCCCCAACCGGCTTCTCCGCCACAGGCTCGTTGACAGCCATCCCGGAGGCGTGCGCGAGCAGGTGGCGCACCGTTGAACCGGATGGCCCAAGCGGGGTATCCACCTCCACAATCCCCTCCTCCACAGCCACGAAGACGGTGTAGGCGCTGAGCAGTTTGGTCACGCTGGCCAGTTCAAACACGTGCGTGGTGTCCCCTACGGTATCCGCCACCTGCCCGCTGGCTGTAATGCCGGCTGCGGCCGTATCCACAGGCCAGTCACAGATGCTGCTGAGTAAAGATTCCGCTGCCATACCATCCAACATACCAACCGCCCACCCCGCAGTTGTGTCACGCCCAAATTAGTGGGGGTGCGTTCAACTACAAATGTTTACACTCCCTGCACAGAGGGGGTTTGGTGGGGCCACTGGGGCTCGAACCCAGGACCAACGGATTATGAGTCCGCGGCTCTAACCGACTGAGCTATAGCCCCGCGACAATTATACAGATTCCCCGCCGCCGCCTAAATCGGCCGCCCACACTGCCGGGAACCCCGCCCGCTTCCCCTCGCCCACAGCCCGTGGGAGCCGAACGCCACATGCGGCAGGAGTGGAGAGCCCGCAACGGTACAGTCATTTTTCCGAATGCGCTCGCGCAGACGGCAGCCCAGAAGCCACCGATTTTGATGCCGTCAACCAGGTGATTTGCCCGGGCCGGGGGGTGGCGTTTATAGTGGTTTCACGTTACAGCGCGTAACTATTCCACCATAGCTCAGTTGGCAGAGCATTCGACTGTTAATCGAAGGGTCACAGGTTCGAGCCCTGTTGGTGGAGCCACTACCCAGTCCCAACGGACTGGGTTTTTTGTTTAACCCTGACCTGCGTGCAACGTTTTCAGGGGTTATACGACAAAAAGTGTGTCTGCTCGGCGTGTCGGGTGTTAGATGGGGAGTCCCCGTCGGCTGATCGGGGAACTATCCACCGTGCCCACCCGTTGTCACCACAGTGCCCGTACAATGGGCACCACATGCAAGCGAGAGGTGTGATCACTGTGATTCAATTTGTTGTCGGCGCAGCTGCCGGATATATCCTGGGCACGAAGGCTGGGCGCAAACGCTACGAACAGATCAAAAGTGCCACCCAGACGGTGCTCAATTCACCGGTGACTAAGAAGGCGGTTGCCACTACCCGGCGGACCATCGCCAACAAGCTCGACCCGCAACACTCCATGAAAGAAGTCAAGGACCTGCGTGGAGGCCGTCGAAGCCGGGGGACCACAGATGCGCCACAGGTTTTTGAACCTGATGATTCTGGCAGCTAGCCTCACCCCGCCCACAACGATTCTGGCAGGTTAGTAAAGCCCAAATCCTCGCCGATCCGACACCCCGTCGGGTCGGCCTTTTTTAAGTTTGTGGTGGGGTGGCTGAGGGTTTTCTGTGTTGTGGGGGTTGTGTTGGTGTGTGGGTGTTGTGCTGGGGTTTTGTGGCACAGGTATGTGGATGTGGGTGTGTATTTTTTGGGTGGGAAGGTGTGGGTTTGTTAAGGGTGGTGGGGTGGCTGGTGTTTGTTGTGGCTGGATGTGGTCAGTGGGGGTGAGTGGTCCGTCACGGTGGGGTGGTGTGGTGGCG
>JAXFPD010000028.1:0-1984 GCA_034179945.1 Corynebacterium sp.
GACCCGAAGCGGGGTGATCTACCCATGGCCAGTGTGAAGCAGCTGTAAGAGGTTGTGGAGGCGCGAACCCACGTAGGTTGAAAACTGCGGGGATGAGTTGTGGGTAGGGGTGAAAGGCCAATCAAACTCCGTGATAGCTGGTTCTCCCCGAAATGTATTTTGGTACAGCGTCGTGTTAGTGTTGTGGAGGTAGAGCTACTGGTTGGTTGAGCGGGATTCGCATCTTAGTGATGTCAGCCAAACTCCGAATGCTGCAATTATGGTGCACGGCAGTGAGACTGCGGGGAATAAGCTTCGTAGTCGAGAGGGAAACAGCCCAGATCGCCGGTTAAGGCCCCTAAGGGTGTACTAAGTGGAAAAGGATGTTTAATTGCTGGGACAGCCAGGAGGTTGGCTTAGAAGCAGCCATCCTTGAAAGAGTGCGTAATAGCTCACTGGTTTAGTGGTTAAGCGCCGACAATGTAGTGGGGCTAAGTACACCGCCGAAGCCGCGGCAAGGACACTTTGTGTGTTGTTGGGTAGGGGAGCGTCGTGCATTCTGTGAAGCGTGCGGGTGACCGTCATGTGGAGGGTGTGCGAGTGAGAATGCAGGCATGAGTAGCGAATGGCATGTGGGAAACATGCCCGCCGGATGACTAAGGGTTCCTGGGTTAAGCTAATCTGCTCAGGGTGAGTCGGGACCTAAGGCGAGGCCGACAGGCGTAGTCGATGGATAACCAGTTGATATTCTGGTACCCGCACATAACCGTTCCTGGTGAATCAGTGATACTAACCGCCCATAAGCACTACCTGTCACCTTCGGGTGTTTGGTGTGTGTGGTTGCGTGGGATCTGATCTGGTAGTAGCCAAGTGATGGGGTGACACAGGAGGATAGCCGCGCCACTTAGTGGATTGTGGTGTAAGCGTGTAGCCGGTTTGGTAGGTAAATCCGCCAAACGTGAATGGTGAGGCGTGATGCGTAGCCCGTTGAGGGTGATGGTGGTGATTCCATGCTGTCGAGAAAAGCCTCTAGCGAGGGTGTGTGTGGCCCGTACCCGAAACCGACACAGGTGGTCAGGTTGAGAATACTAAGGCGTTCGGGTGAACTATGGTTAAGGAATTCGGCAAAATGCCCCCGTAACTTCGGGAGAAGGGGGACCCATTACCGTGATCGACGATCAATGAGCGGTGGTGGGTCGCAGTGACTAGGGGGAAGCGACTGTTTACCAAAAACACAGGTCCGTGCGAAGAAGATAATTCGATGTATACGGACTGACGCCTGCCCGGTGCTGGAAGGTTAAGAGGACCTGTTAGTACACCTTGTGTGTGCGAAGCGGAGAATTTAAGCCCCAGTAAACGGCGGTGGTAACTATAACCATCCTAAGGTAGCGAAATTCCTTGTCGGGTAAGTTCCGACCTGCACGAATGGCGTAACGACTTCCCCACTGTCTTAACCATAGGCCCGGTGAAATTGCAGTACGAGTAAAGATGCTCGTTACGCGCGGCAGGACGAAGAGACCCCGGGACCTTTACTATAGCTTGGTATTGGTGTTCGGCATGGCTTGTGTAGCATAGGTGGGAGACTGTGAAACCTCAACGCTAGTTGGGGTGGAGTCACCAAGTGAAATACCACTCTGGTCATGTTGGGCACCTCAACGTCGCACCCTGAATCGGGTGTACGGACAGTGCCTGGTGGGTAGTTTAACTGGGGCGGTTGCCTCCCAAAAAGTAACGGAGGCGCCCAAAGGTTCCCTCAGCCTGGTTGGCAATCAGGTGTTGAGTGCAAGTGCATAAGGGAGCTTAACTGCGAGACGGACATGTCAAGCAGAAACGAAAGTTGGGACTAGTGATCCGGCACCGATGAACGGAAGTGGTGTCGCTCAACGGATAAAAGGTACCCCGGGGATAACAGGCTGATCTTCCCCAAGAGTTCATATCGACGGGATGGTTTGGCACCTCGATGTCGGCTCGTCGCATCCTGGGGCTGGAGTAGGTCCCAAGGGTT
>JAXFPD010000009.1:0-21763 GCA_034179945.1 Corynebacterium sp.
CCAATGGTACTGCACCTGGGAGGGTGTGGGAGAGTAGGACACCGCCGACCAAAAACCACCAAACCCCCCGACACCACAACAGTGCCGGGGGGTTTCACCACACCCACACCCCACACCACCCGACCGGACAACCACCAGCCGACGCTAACGGCAGCTCAGCCATCCGCTGCGATGTTAGTTACCGGGCGTACGGAGAATGGGCGGGGAGAGGATCGAAATCCGGGAGGCGGGCGCCGACCCCGGTCAACTGGGCAATTGCGGCAACGGTACGCTCGGCGGCCCGACCATCCCCATAGGGGTTGACGGCGTTGGCCATTGCGGTATACATGACTGGGTCCTTGAGCAGCGTCGTAGTCTGGGCCACAATGTGCTTCCGAGCAGTGCCCACCAGCTTCACCGTCCCCGCCAGAACCGCCTCCGGGCGCTCCGTAAGCTCACGCATCACCAGAACCGGTTTACCAAGCGCAGGTGCCTCCTCTTGGATTCCCCCAGAATCAGTGAGCACCAGATACGAGTTGGACAGCAGCGTCGTGAACTCGTCGTAGCCCATCGGGGACGTGATGATCACATTGCTCATATTGGAGACAAACGGCATGATCTTCGCTCGCACCTGCGGATTAACGTGAAGGGGGATGACGAAATACACATCCGGGAAGGCCCACGCCAAATCCTTAATGGCCTCCCCAATATCACGCATGTTCTCAATATTCTCCCGGCGGTGAGTAGTCACCAGGACAATCCGCTTCCCAGAATCGATCGCCGTCTGCACGTTCTCATCCGCGATGGGAGTGCGCCAGCTCGCAGCCTCAATGAGTGCATCAATGACCGTATTGCCGGTAACAACGATGTCCCGGGAACGCACGTTCTCCTTACGGAGATTCTCCATCGAGGATTCCGTCGGGGCCAGGTGCAGGCTCGTAATCCCCGAGATCATGCGGCGGTTGCCCTCCTCCGGGAAGGGGGCGGCGAGATTGTCAGTGCGCAAACCGGCCTCGAGGTGAACAACGTAGGTGCCTCGGTTAAAGCCCGCCATCGCTGCCGACAGCGCTGAGGTGGTATCACCCTGGGCGATGATCACGTGCGGCTGCTCCTGCTCAATGATGCGGTCAAGCCCGGCGAGGGCGCGGGAGAGCAGCATGTTCAGAGGTTGATCCTCATGCATGAGTGCGAGGTTATGGGCGGGAGTAATCCCAAACATGGCGTTCACCTGGTCAAGCATCTCACGGTGCTGGCCGGTGGAGACCGGGATAGAAACGAACCGCTCATCAGCGTCCAATGCCTGAATGACCGGGGCGACCTTGATCGCCTCGGGGCGGGTACCGTAGACCGTCATGATTCTCGGTTTCAGCGCAAACGACATCGCAGTTATCCTAACAAGCTAGAAATCACTGAACAATTCATCGGTTGAACAACCGACAGTGTTACGCTTCCCGGCAGTGCTGCGGTCTAGACCCAGATACCCTTTGTGTCCACGATTTGCTTACCCTTGAGGGCAGTCGCGGGAACCGCAGTGAACTCCCGATGGTCCACGAGTAAGACGATAACCTGCGCCTCACGCAAGGCAGTATCAAGGTCAGATTGTTTGACGTTGGGGAGCTCAGCCAACTGCTCAGGGAGCTCATCAATGTTCGGCTCCACAGCGAGGAAACTCACCTGAGGGAAGGTGCGCGCACTCTCCGTTGCAATCGCCAGTGAGGGGGATTCACGCAGATCGTCAATATTCGCCTTGAACGCCAAACCGAGAAGAGCTACCGACACCTGGGTGGTAGCTGGGCGCTCTTGCACGCGCGCAATTGTCGCCCCGATCTGGTCGCGCACCCACACTGGCTTGTGATCGTTTACCTCACGGGCAGCGCGGATGAGCCGGGAATTAGCCGGATCTGTGGACACGATAAACCACGGGTCAACGGCAATGCAGTGGCCCCCCACACCGGGGCCAGGTTGCAGAATGTTCACACGGGGGTGGTGGTTGGCCAGTTCAATGAGCTCCCACACGTTGATATCGAGAGTATCGGCGATGAGAGAAAGCTCATTGGCGAAAGCAATGTTGACATCCCGGAACGAGTTTTCCGTCAACTTGGCCATCTCTGCGGTGACGTCATTCGTCGGCAGTAACTCCCCCTCGCAGAACGTAGCGTACACAGCGGTGGCGCGCCGGGTTGCCTCCGGGGTGGCCCCACCGATGATCCGGTCATTGGTCACCAGTTCTGTTAAAGCACTGCCGGGAAGGATCCGCTCAGGACAGTGAGCGAAGTACACCCGTGGCAGATCCGAGTTCGTCTGCGCATCGGGGGAGTCTGCGATGAGGTCAGGACGGGCGGCAGTGATCCGATCGGCAACGCGGCGGGTGGTCAACGGCGGTGAGGTAGATTCGAGGATGATCAACTCGTTGCCCTCAAGGTGAGGAGCGATCGCATCAGCAGCGGCATCGATAAAGCTGACATCCACGGAGTGATCGGCATTCGCAGGAGTTGGAACTGCAATGATATAGACATCCGTGTGGACGTAGTCAGTCCGTGCGCGGAGATTACCGTTGGAAATCGCCTCGTGGAGAGCTTCTTGGAGGCCGGGCTCAAAATGGCGGACTCGTTCGGAGTTGATTGCCTCGACGGTTGCCTCGTTGGTATCGATCCCGGTGACCGGGATGCCGCTATTGGCTAACAGGACTGCCGTGGGTAAGCCAATATAGCCAAGACCCACCATGGATACAGAAAACGGGGCGGTCCCGTCCCCGCTGGGCTGGACTGTGGTGTCCTGCTGCTGTGTCGGCATCGTATCTCCTGTCACGGCTGTGGCTAGCTCCGATATTCAAATATAGGCCGAACGTAGTTTTGTTTCATCTCAGTGATCAGAGCTTCTGCTGACTCGTGGTCACCCGCAGACTTCAGTTGCGCCCACGTTGTGTACTGGCTCGTCGCCGTCTCCACATCGCCGTCGAAGATAACATCACCCCGATCCAGCCACACGGCTCGGTTGCACATGTTCTTCACCTGACCTGTTGAGTGGGACACAAACACCACCGTGCCAGCACCCTCCAAGAGCTGGTCAATCCGCTGTTTCGCACGAGCAGCAAAGGCAGCATCACCGGCGGAGAGGGCTTCATCGACGAGCAGAATCTCCGGGCTCACGGCCGTGGAGATGGCAAAGCGCAACCGGCTGGCCATGCCCGAGGAATACGTGGACAACGGGCGATCAATAGCTGTTCCGATGTCGGCGAGGGCAATGATGTCCTCCTCGGCGGCGGCAAGCTCCTCCGGGTGCATGCCCAAGGCATAGCAGCCGAGCCGAATGTTCTGGCGGCCCGTCAGATAGTTCTGCAGAGCAGCATTGATGCCGAGCAACATCGGCCGCGACGAGGTCAGGATCTGCCCACTCGTGGGTGCCTCGTAGCCGGCAAGCAGGCGGAGCAAGGTTGATTTCCCGGAGCCATTCTGGCCAATGAGACCGATGAAATCGCCGGGTTTGCCCATGAAACTGGCGAGTTTGACCGCCTCCACAAATTCACTGCCGGAGCTCTTTGAGAGAGGGCCGGAGGATTTCTGCGAGTCCTTCACCTCGTACGTTTTCACGACCTCATCGATAATGAAGGCGGGGAGGTCAGTCGATTGAGCCATACTTGTCCTCCACCATCCAGAAGAAAACGAGACCCACAATCAACAGGCCGATGCTCCAAGCACACAGCACTGCCCACGTCTGTAAGGAGGGAACGCGGTCATAGACAACGCAGTCGCGCACCGCCTGCAGGAACTGGTAGCCCGGATTGTTCACCATCACCGTTTGCACCCCGGGATTGTCTACAAAGCGCTCCACAGAGAAGAATACGCCGGAGACAAAGAACCACGCCTGCGTGAAGAGAGAGACGAAAACCTTTGTCTCCGGGTGGAACGCCGACAGGCGAGCCACAACAAACATGCAACCGAGACCAAATATGTGTATGAGCAGGTAAACGGGGATGACCAGGAGAATCGTCCAGCTGATACCGTGGTTCTCCCGCAGAAGCAATGCGGCAACGATGGCAACCCCGGCCGGAATGAGATGATCGAGAAAGTATCGGAGAGTGTGGCTGACCACCACAGCTGCGCGCGGGAAGTTGAACGACGCGATGAGATTGCGGTTCACCTGGATGAGGTTGACCCCGCTGGAAACCAGCGAGGTCAAGAACCCAAAGAAGATCGTTCCAATGGTCAGGAAGCTCAAGAAACTCTCAATGCCGCGACTTGTTTTTAGGACAAAGCCGAAAACAAAGGCAAAGACAACAATGCTGGTGAGCGGCTCGATGAGCAGCCACAGCCGCCACAGTGCATAGGCGCGGGTGGTGCGGAAGGATTTCGCTCGCGCATCAGCATAAATGAAGTACCGTCTACTCCACAGATCCTTGAGGTAGCGCCCTAGAGAGGGCTTCATGGTGAGCGGCTCGAGGTGCGAGCGGTCCACGGAGACCACGGCGGTTGTGCCGAATGGGGTCATGGGTGACTTGACCTTTCCTTCCTTGGAGCTGTGTCTCGGGCTTATCCATCATTGTGTGGTGGTGCGCCTAAGTCTACCTGTAGTTTCGACGGAGCGAAAAGAAGCGTTACCGGCTGACGGGGCACGCTGGTGGAGGGCTGATCCGTCACGCTGGTGGAGGGCTGAAGTGATACAGTAAACCCCGATGAAGATTTTGGTCATCTCCCAGTACTGGTACCCAGAGAATGGGGTGCCGCAGCGTCGTTGGACGTGGCTGACGGAGCTCCTGACCACAGCGGGGCATGAGGTTACAGTGATCTGCCCGCCGCCGACCTATCAGCGCCACCTCACGCGGGCGCAGTGGAAACAGGAGAAACATCGGGGGGAAACGCCCGAATTCGGGCCAGCCGGAGAGCGCATCATCCGCACCGGCTATATTCCCGCCGGAACCTCCTTGACATGGAGAATCTTTGGGCAGGGGGTGATTGCAGCAGGGGCGATAGGGACAATCCTGCGGCAGCGCGCCGTGCCGCGCGGGTACCGGCCCGACGTGGTCATCGGTACCGTGCCGGCGATCCCCACCGCCGTGGTAACCCAGATCGCAGGAACCATCTTCCGGGCCCCCTACATCATTGACCTCCGCGATGCCTGGCCCGATCTGCTGGATTTTTCCCAGGAATGGAACAAGGGGACCGGGAAAAAGTCACTGCGAGAGAGAATCGCTGCACGAGGACCTCTCCAGGCATTAACTGCGGTGACTCGGGTGCGGCTGACCGCCACCTTCCGAAAGGCGGCAGCCTTCTTCGCCACCTCCTCCGACCTGGCAGAAGAGATGAGCCACTCGGAGGAACTCGGCGAGCCGTGCACCTATACGGTGCGCAACGTCTTCCCGGCACAGACCCAGGTTCGGTGCGATCCATCTCCCGGCCACGAAGCTGCTGCCACTGCCGGGGCGGAGGTGTCCGAGGGATCCGATTCGGCATCGCCCGCACCAGAGGCTACGAGCGAACTCGCCGTACTCTATGCGGGAACGGTGGGGCGAGCCCAACACCTCACCAACGCTATTGAAGCCGCCCGATTGGCCGGTGAGCGCGGAGTGCGTATTCACCTCACCGTCGTCGGAAGTGGAGCCGGTGTACAGGCACTCCGCCGCGCCGCCGCAGAGGCTGGAGTCAGCCTGCGGATGGTCGGGCGCCTCCCCGCCAATGAACTCGCCGCTTACCACGAGTGGGCCGATACTGGCCTCGTTCACCTCACCGACTGGGAACCACTGCGCAAGGCCGTGCCGTCAAAAACCTACGAACTGATGAGCGCCGGGCTGCACATCACAGCAGTGATTGCGGGGGAGACGGCGGAGCTGGTCACCGAACTCGGGGCCGGGGATGTTGTCGCGCCGGAAGACCCCCAGGCATTGGCTGACCTGTGGGTCGAGCTAGCCCGGGATCGTTCCCGCCTCGAGGTTGGGGATGCAGGGGCCAGGTGGGTAGCACACGAACGCGACGAGGTAGTCCCGAGGACTGTACGCCACGCGCTGGATCACCTCCCCATGCCGGTATCTCCTCTCCGGCTCGGCTCCCTCGTGGCAACGACCGCCGTGCGGATGGGAGCGAGTGACGTCGAGGGCACAATATATAAGGTGTCAGAAAAACTGCGCATGAGTAGCCACCGAGAAATCGCAGCAGTGGCCCGCCGTGTGGCAGACTCCCTGCGGGAGAGAGAATCTCGTGCCGCCCAGACCATTCGCAGTGGCCAGTTGACCGAAGGAATCGGCAAAGCCAGAGTTACCGAACGAGTCCTCGTACGGCAGACGCGCCAGCGGCTTGCACAGTTGACGCGGTCACTGCCAATCAGCCCTAGCGGGGCGACTGGGCCAGTGCGAGTGCTCCACATCCTCACCAACTCCCTCCCCCACACACAATCGGGCTATACGGTCCGCTCCCACCGTGTACTGCGAGCCCAGCAGAACGAGGATATTCCTGTCACCGCGCTGACCCGGATCGGCTACCCAGTCGTGATCGGGAAACTACCGGCTGGCAGTGTTGAGGTCATCGATGGGATTACCTACCGGCGGATTCTTCCCTGGACTTTCCCCCTCGATCTGTTGCGCCGTGACACCACATCCGTAGCAGCCATCGTTTCCGTTGCCCGCGAGTGGGGGGCGACGATTCTGCATACAACAACGGACTTTCACAACGGGCAGGTTGTTGCCCAAGCAGCAGCGGAACTGGGGATACCGTGGGTGTATGAGGTGCGCGGGGAACTGGAATCCACGTGGGTATCCAAACGGCCACCGGCCGAGCAGGAGGCGGCGCGAGCATCGGAATTCTACCGCTTAGCTCGGGGGGCGGAGACAGAATGTATGCGCTCGGCTGCGGCCGTTGTAGTCCTCTCAGAGGTTGTTCGGACCGAACTCATCGAGCGGGGCATCCCCGCCGACAAGATCCATCACGTGCCCAACGCGATCAACGCCGACGATATTCACCCCGTATCCGACCAGCTCCGTGCGGAATTGCGATCACACTACGGACTGCCGGAGGGGGTGCCGATCGTCGGATCTGTGACGGCAGTTGTCGACTACGAGGGCTTAGACGATCTACTCCGCGCCGCGGCCATCCTCATCCATGGGGAAGCTACACGGCAGATGCGCGATCTACACGTGCTCATCGTCGGCGAAGGTACCGCGCGAGTGCAGTTGGAGGCACTCGCTGTCGAACTGGATATCACGTCCCATGTCACCTTCGCTGGACGGCAGCCAAATGAGACGATTTGGCAGTGGTACGCAGTCATGGACGTGTTCGCCATCCCGCGCAAGGACCTCGATGTCACCCGGAAGGTTACGCCGATCAAGGGATTGCAAGCCCAAGGCCTGGGAATTCCCGTGGTGTGCTCGGATCTGCCAGCCCTGCGGGAGGTGACGGGGGGCGTGGAAACCTATGTGCCCCCAGAGAATCCTTTGAAACTCGCCGCAGCTACCGCCGCTGCGGTGGAATCCGGTTCACACTCCGGGCAGGGCGTGGAGTGGGCGCGGAAACGAACCTGGGAAGAAAACGCCCGCCGCTACCGCAGGCTCTACGAATCCCTGCGGTGATTGGCCGCCTGAGCTTTCACTGCCTAGGCTTCCACGTGCCTGAGGTTGAGCCCAAACGTTTCCACAGTGGCATTGACCAGGAGCTGGGCGTCATCGATATGCCAGGTGTGCGCACCTGGTTCCGCACGCACCGCCAAATAGTTGAAGCGGTCGGTGGAATAGATCATCTTCCCAGCGCGATGCACATCCTTGAGAAACTGCGTGTCCTCCCCGATGGACTGCGCCGGGAACGGGAACTGGTGGAACAGCTCCATCCGGGCCATGAGTGTTGAGCCCTTCACATATGTGCCATAGTGGTGTTCTTCACCGGGGCGACGGCGCGCGATCGCGTTAAAGGACTCCACGAAGTAGTAGCAGGTGGCCTTGCCAACAACATCCGCACCAGTGATCTGCAGCGCCTTCACCTGATCCGTCAGATAATTGGGCAGATAGAAGTCATCGTCATCGAACTTGGCAATGACCTCGCCCTGCCCGTTGCCCACCAACATGTTGAGACACTGGCCCAGCGTCCACTCGGAAGGTGCGGCGATAAAGCGAACTGGTATCTCGGTGCCAAGGCTGCCTGCAGTGTGACCAAGAAGGCCGTGTTGCTCCTCCTCGGTGACGGTAAAACCGTGTGTGGCCACAATCAACTCTCGGTTCGGATACGTCTGTTGACCAAACTGGGAAAGAAGATGGGCGAGTTGGTCCGGCTTGTTCGTGGAACAGATGACACTGATCATGGGATCGGCCGCGGGCCGCCACGGAATGTTCAGAGTGGACACAATATGGTTGGCGCGATGGGCCGCCGTTGCTGAATGCCACAAGGTGCGCTGACGTTGCGCGATGAGGCGCTCCCGGAACTGGGGAGACTCACTGAACATGCGCACGCGCGCATAGGTCTCATCGGCGGTGATCTCAGAGGCATCCGGATCCTCGCCATCGGTTGCGGGAGTTCTCGCAGGAGCAACGTCGATAGCGAACGTGCCCAGGCCAAAGCATGTCGGAACCCAGAGCGGATCTGCCAGTACAACCTCAGTGGAGGCAATTGAACCGAGCAGTTTCCCCAGCTGTGGAGTGGGAACTGTGAGCGGAGACCGGCGTTGCGACGGGCGAACGGCATACCGGACGGCGTGATAGCGTTGCTCATCAGCCAACCGCTCAGCACCGGTGAGCGCTTCCTCATCGTCCACATCTAGCAGAGCCACCGAGTGGTGGCGCCGCTGGTAAGCGCTGCGCGGATGGGCCAACGCAGGATCGACAAACGGCAGCAACGTGAACGGATCATCGGGATAGTCGTAGCGGTTCGGCGCGTACGTGGACGGCGGAGACAAGCGGAAAACAGGGAAACCGTTGGGCAGAGAATCTACCGTATGCTCATAGCCGTCCTCCACAATGACCGCTGCAAGGTGCCCAGAAGTGAGTTTCACCAGCGGAAACTCTCGGGCGAGGCTCGCCTTGGTCAGCGGGGAGCCGATAACTGCGATCGACACATCGGGATGGGCTGGTGCAGTGGGGCTCAGCGGCAGGAGATTGGGATACCGCCGGGGGCGACGGCGATCTGCCGTAATATAGGCGCTTCGCAGGGCGCGGGTGATGCTCACTGGAGCCTCCGCAAAGCTGCGACAATCTCCTGGATTTTCGCCGGTGGAATCTTCTGAACAATCCGCTCCATCCAGCGGTACGGGGCGGTAGCCGGAAGAAGATAGGTGAGGAGCTCATCCTTGGGTGGGGGAATATGGCCCTCGCCCCAATCCTTAATAATCGCCTGCGCATCGTGCGTAACCTGCAAAAACGGTTCCGCATGGGTGTGGAGGTGGAGGTCAGTAGAGTTCTGGAAGTAGGTGATCCGTGGCTGGTGGGCGAGGGCGCGGTAGTACTCGATGAGATCGACAGTGAAGCGCTCGTGCAGAAGGGTGGCTCCCTCTGCACCTGCCTTATCTATTTCAGTCGTCGTTTTAAGCGGGCCCGGATCCCACCCGCATGATACCCGTGCCGCGTGGGCCACAAAGAGTGTCATGTACTTGGTCATATCCGTCTGCGGATTCATGGCGATGACATGGGCTGGATGGTTCAACTGCGCCCCAAACCACAGCGCCGCAAACCCGCCAGCAGACCCGCCCAACAATACCGCCCGATTCGTGCCGCTGAGCAGGCAGTGTTCCGCACCAGGCCCCTGCCCAATGAGCTTGTCCAGGATTGGCCCCAACTCCTGCTGGATGGGCTCATTATCGGCGCCGAGATACCAGCCGATGCGCAGAGTTGGGTCGACGGTGAACGCCGGATCGGAGACACTGATAAACGAGCAGGGAAGGTTTTCCGCCAATGCCATACCAGAAAAGAACGGTGGACGGTGAGCATCATCGCGATCGGTGGCGGCCGCGAACACGATGAGGGTGACCGGTGAGGATCGCCTCCTGTAGAAGATGTCGAGGTGTGAGCGGCCCAAGGTGATCGTATGCAGGCCCGACTCCACCCGGGGAAGAGCCATAAAGGAGGCAATACCTTTGTGGCGAATCACCGGTGTGTTCCAGCGGGAGTAGTCGGACATATCGGTAACAGCCACGCCAACATCTCCTTTGTCTCCCATTGGGCACTTCTCAGCAGCGTTCCACTCGCAACACCTCTGGCGCAGAGTGGGGCCTACTGGTATTGGTACTGGCGGTGATTCTAGCATGTCCAATGCCTCCACCTCATGCGGCGACGGGCAGGCCATCTCGCTCGTGCGAGCCACTGCTCATCTGCTGTGGCCACCCCGCTCGTGAAAAAAGCCCCGCCCGAGGTTCGAAGCTCGGGCGGGGCATTAAATTATCCAGGCCGCACACAGATGGGGGCCCGGTCTCCACAGGACCAGATGTGGAGTCTTTGCTCACCCCTCAGTGGGGTGCCAGCTCGCCTCATGGTACACCGTGAGCTGTTCCCGGGACAGCGCCCGAACCTGGTGACCACACATTGGAGTTGCGGTTTCACACAGGAGTTGGGGTTTGTCGGTGCCCCGGTACTCAGTTCAGTTGGGGTGAGAGGGCTGGAAGTCTGGTCTCGTTCCTTAAGATACACAGGTTTTCCTTAGAATTGGTAGTTAATAGTGCCGTGAGCGGGTTTCTATCCTTTCGGGTGCGCGAAAAAATAGGTGTGTACTGGAGAAATGGCGGGGCATTTTGGGCCGATTTGGGGTGGTAGTGGGGGTGGAAACGGGGGTGATTTTAAGAAAACGATAATGTACCTGTGGAAAAGCTGAGTATCATTGGCGGCGTACAGCAGTTGTCCAAGCCCCGTTGGCTTCACGGGGTTTGAAAGAAAAGAAGAGGACCAGATCATGAACCTGCATTCCATCTCATCCGCCCGCTCCATCACGGGCCTGACCATGCACGGTGTGAAAACAGCCACCGCCCTCGGCGTGGCCGCCGCGATGGCATTCACCAGTGTCAGCGTCGTCGCAACGCCGCAGGTGGCCATCGCCCAAACCGTGGGCAACCAGGCCGCCACCGGGGACGGCACCTCCGAGGCCACCGCGATCGACGCGGACGGCATCGCCAACGGGGTCATCGCCGAGACCATTGACCTGCAGGTTGGGCAGAATGTTATCCAGGGCAAGGCAGTGTTCTTGGACTCCACCTCGGCCACGAATGCAAACAACTCCGCTCTGCCGGAGGGCACGCGCCTCTACATGCAGTGGATTGACGGCAGTGATGGCCAGGTCTCCCCGATCTACACCACCGTTACTCACGATGACCTGCCCGGCCTCCTCGGCGGCGATGGCACCTACGCCTTCATCGTCCCCGTGTGGACCGATGCCAACGGTGTGGGCCACAAGTTTGAGCAGAGCTACCGCTTCCGCGTGTGGGCGGAGGACCTCACCAACGCCGCCGGTCAAGAGCTGCGGCAGGTGCGCTCGGCCCCCGGCATTGTGCCCGGGTTCAACACACTCAGCGTCCGTTCAGCTGGCGCACTGACTGACCCGGTGTCCAAGAACGTCAAGCGAGCGGACATCTTCTTCTACACCATGCCCGATGCCAGCCTCGCCGAGATGGCCACGGAATCCGTGCCGGGCAAGGACTACACCGTGACCGGTCGCGTGTGGGCGGAAAGCGGTGACGGCTCACTCGCCGTCCACGCTGCCTACCGTGGATCAGGCGATGTCGATCTTGCAGGCTGGACCGTTATCATGGCCTCCCTGACCCAGGCAGGTCATGACGCCGTTGCAGCTGCCACGAAGGACCTCGGCGCCAACGAGGCTGCAAAGGTGCAGGCAGACCTGCTTTCGCAGCATCCCGAGTACATCGCCGGTGTGGTGAAGACCACCACCGATGCTGATGGACAGTATAAGCTGCGGATGCCGGAGACCTCCTCGCTCAACGGCGTGGGTTCGATGGATGCCCTCTACGGGTTTGTGATGGATCCGAACGGGGTCATCTGGCCGGCGTTCTCCGCATGGACGGACCCGGAGTTTGTCGCCCCAGACGCCCAGGATTCCACCACCCCGGCTGCGATCCCGTCCCCGCTGGCCGGCCACAGCTGGTTCAACGTCAACTTTGCCACCGTCCTCTACGATGACATCACCATCGACATCCCCGAATTCAACGCCCTGCCCTACAATCCGGCTAACCCGGACAACCAGGGCAAACCGGCCACCGTTGGTGACACTTTGACGCTCACCCACGACGGTGAGATCGCCCCGGCCCCGTGGGTGTCCAAGGTTCAGTGGGTGGCCACCTACACGGATGCCAGTGGCGATACCCAGCAGGTTGTTGTCGCGGAATCCCCGGTGACTAGCGCTGATCAGATCGACGGGCTGACACTGAAGGCCGACGATGTGCTCAAGGCAACCGGTGGCCAGAATGCTGTCGTCGTCGCCACGCTGCTCAGCGGCAACACCGAGAAGAACATGAACATCGTCGCTGCCGACTCCGCCCTCGTCGTTGCCGGCAAAGCCTATGCGGACACGTACGACGGCGAATACACCGCCCCGGTCATCGCCCTGCCCGGCAAGGTTGCTGGAACCTCCGATGAGCCGGTGTTCTACCGCAACGGCAACGAGGCTGCCCCGCTTGAGGCCCCCGCAGGCACCACGTTCGCGGTCGATCCCGATAGTGTGCCGGCCGGGTGGACCGTCACCGTGGACAAGGACGGTGTGGTTACCGTTGCCGTGCCGGATACCGCCACCCCGGCGGATTATCAGAACGCGCTCAAGGTCATCGCCACCTACACCGATGGCACCAAGGACATCCTGCCGCTCAAGGTTGTGCAACAGGATCCGCGCGACCCCAACGCCGACATCGACGGGGACAACATCCCCAACAAGTACGACCCGGACATGGACGGCGACGGCATCAACAACGATGACGAGCTCGAAGTAGGCCTCGACCCCTACGACGCTGCCGACGGCACCGGCGACTCCGACGGTGACGGTGCCGCGGATGCCGATGAGTCCTTCGTCCCCCAGACTGCCGACGGCAAGGATATCGCCGTCCCGCAGGGTGTGGATGAGAACGGGAAACCCACTGGCATGGGGCGGGTGCCCTCGCTCAGCGACGCGCAGGTCGCCACCGACAATGACTACACGGCCGCCAACGTGCCCGAGGCCCAGCAGCCGACCCAGGCTGGATATGACCAGGTCATGCCCAACGGCAAAACCGACATGGTAGAGGTCCTCTTCGGCGACACCTTCGCCACCGCCCCCGGCCACGACCGTGTCCCCGACATCAACGACGGCCCCGCCGGCAACCTCGACGGTGACCAGTGGGACAACGCCCACGACCCCGACGCCGATGGTGACGGCATCAACAATGCTGACGAGCTGGCCACGACGGGCACGAACAACCCGCTCAACCCGCTCAACCCCGACACCACCGGTGACGGCATCTCCGACGGTGCCGAGGACTGGGATGGTGACAAGCTGCCCAACGCCAACGAGTCCATCGTCCCGGCCGGGTGGGTTGATGACGCCAACGGAGACGGCCTCGGCGACACGGTCATCACCGACCGCAACCCCCACAATGACCGGGCTGACCTCATGGACGCCCTCTCCGACGACATCGACGGCGACGGGCTGAAGAACTGGGAGGACGGCGACATCGACGGTGACGGCATTAACAATGCCGACGAAGGTGCCATCGGGTCCGACCCGTACAACAAGTACTCCCTCGACCCGACCGGGCAGAAGACCGACGGCGAGTTCGACTTCGACGGTGACGGTGTCACGAACGCCGATGAGTCCGACGTGCCCGAGGGTGCTGTCCCCGACGAGAACGGTGACGGCATGGGCGATACCGTCCAAACCGACCGCAATGGCGACGGCGACGCCGACATTCTGGACAAGTACAAGGAGGTTTCCGGCAGCTACGATGTCACCTCCGGCGTGTTCCCCGGCGGCACCTACACCGCTGACCTGAACATCAAGGACAACGCCATTAACCGCGACGAGACCGGCACCACCGCGCCGACGCTTGAGCGTGTGGTCTTCACCGAGGACGGGCTGCCCACCAACCCCGGACAGACGTGGACAATCTCCCCGGATGGGGCGACAGCCACCTCGAACGACGGCTGGGAACTCACCCTCGACCAGGAAACCGGCAAGGCCCGGATCACCGTGCCCGAGGGTGCGTCCACCGGCACAACACTGACGTTTGAGACGGAGGCGACCTACTCCAACGGGGATACGGAAACCATTGCCCTCACCGTCAGCCCTGAGGCCAGGCAGATCGCCGGCTTCAGCTTCGGCCAGTGCATCGGTGAGGACGGCGACACCGCCGCCGCCAACCCGCTGTTCTACCTGCTGCCGCTCGGAATCCTGGGCATGCTCACCCAGATTGAGCTGCCCCTGCCGGAGAACGTCAAGCAGATGATGAACCAGTTCAAGATGGTCGGTGACACCGGCATGGAGCAGCCGCAGTTCATCCAGGACATCAACCGGCAGATCGCCGCCACCGGCATCAAGGTGAACGCTGCCGGCCTCGGCGCCATGGTCGCCCTGACCCTCGCCGCGACCCTCGTGGCCCTGTACTACCTGACCAAGTGCACCACGATGGATCAGGAGCACCCGCACGGTCAGCCGTGGAACTTCGAGGGGCTGAAGAACATGGAGGGCATGGGCTCCTCTGACCAGGCAGCCGATCCCGCCGCTGGCTCCTCGCAAGATGCCGCCCCTGACCCCAACGCCGGCACCGATCCCGCCGCCACCGAGGCCGGGGCCACCGAGGCCGGGGCCACCGATCCCGCCGCTGGCGCCGATCCTGCTGCCACCGATCCCGCCGCCGGCACCGACCCCGCCGCCACCGAGGCCGGGGCCACCGATCCCGCCGCCACGGATCCCGCCGCCACGGATCCCGAAGCTCAGCCGTAATAACTGGCCGGTTCAGGCCGGTCTCGGGATTTCGGCCCAGCCCAGCACAGGCCGGTCTCGGGATTCTGGACCGGTCGAGGTCTGCCTAGTTCTAGGGGGGGACCCCCTGTTGGCGACCTGGGAAAACGCAAAGGGGTCCCCCCTTAGAACTAGCAGTGTCGGCCTCACCCGACAGGCCTAGCCCAACTCGAGACCCTCAGCTGCTCGCAGTGCCCGCGACCTCCGCGTCGCGAGGCGGAAATCTGCGAGGGCTGGGGGCTTTCGCATTGTCCGGAGGCCGCCGAAAAAAGCCGTCGATACGCCCGCCACGGTGGCTGGTGGTCTAGAGCGACGACCGATGTCGGCTGTTCCCTTATGTAATTGAGGTGCTAACTTTCGAAACCCCGTGACCTGCAGTGTTCCCTTATGCACCTGTGCATAAGGGAACAACCAATTCGGGGGCGGAGACGGCGGGTGGGGGCCGGGGCCGGAGGTGGGGGACGGCGGAGACGGCGGGTGGGGGCCGGGGCCGGAGGCGGGGGACGGCGGAGACGGCGGGCGGGGGCGGGCTAGGTGTTGGCGCGGGACAGCCCGAAAATGGCGGCCACCATCGCGATGAGCGCGAGGCCCATGAGCAGCCACTCCCAGTCCGTGGCCTGGAGCTTCTCCCCCAACACCAGGTACCCCAAACTGAACGCGGTGATCGGCTCCGCCACCGTCATCGCAGGCAGCGAATTGCGCAGATCCCCAGCGTTGAACGAGGTCTGCTGGATCGCCGTGCCCACAGTGGCACCGATAATGACCGCATAAAACACCCAACTGGTGAGCATCGCCATGAGCCCACCGGCAACAGCAACATCCACAGTGGCCTTGGAAAACACGGCGACAAATCCGAACGTCGCCCCAGTGACGAGCCCGGTGAGCAGCGCCTTCTGTGGGGGACGGCGGTGAGCGATAGCGTCGATAAGCAGCAGGATGCCCCCGCCAATCGTCACCGCCAGCAGCCACCGCAGCCACGTGCCGCCCGTGCCCGGCAGCGGATTACCCACAATCACGAGGGTCGCCACCGCGGTGGTGAGGATGAACGACCAGATCAGTTCGCGGGCGGAGGCGACGCGGCGCTCCATCGCAGCCGACAACACCAGGGTAAACACCATCGATAACACGAGGATTGGTTGCACCACCAGCAGTGTGCCAAACCCCAACGCCACCACCTGCAGACCATAGCCGATGAGTGCAGTGGACAAACCCGCCCACCACAGGGGGCGCTTGATCACCTCTAAGATCGGGGCCTTGCCCGACGGGGCGGTCAGGGCGATGCGATGGCGCACGACCGTGCCCCACGCGATCGTCAGCGCAGAGGCGAGGGCGAAGAGGATCGCCAAAAGATTGGAGTGGTCGGGCACGGTGAATATGGTAACCGATCGGGGGCGGATGCCGATCACGACTCAGCGGAGGACCCGGTGTCGCGGCCGACCAGGCGAAGGCCTACAATGTAGCGAGAACTCCCGCGCGGACGGGACCCAGAACACAGGAAGGAGCGTGCGCATGGCACTGGTGGTGCAGAAATACGGCGGCTCGTCGCTGGAGAATGCGGAGCGCATCCGCAAGGTGGCAGAGCGCATCATCGCCACAAAGAAAGCCGGCAATGACGTAGTAGTGGTCTGCTCAGCAATGGGCGACACCACCGATGAGCTGCTCGATTTGGCCGCACAGGTCTCGCCGGTGCCGGCCGCGCGCGAACTGGACATGTTGCTCACCGCCGGTGAGCGCATCTCCAACGCGCTCGTGGCCATGGCCATCGAATCCCTCGGCGGGAAAGCGCAGTCGTTCACCGGCTCACAGGCGGGGGTGCTCACCACGGAAGTGCACGGCAACGCCAAAATCGTGGACGTCACCCCGCACCGCATCCGCGAAGCCCTCGACGCCGGCAACATCTGTGTGGTCGCCGGATTCCAGGGTGTGAACAAGGAGTCCAAGGATGTCACCACCCTCGGGCGCGGCGGCTCCGACACGACGGCGGTGGCCCTGGCTGCGGCTCTCCACGCCGATGTGTGTGAAGTCTACTCCGACGTGGACGGGGTCTACACGGCCGATCCGCGCATCGTCCGCAATGCCCGCAAACTCGACCAGTTGACGTTTGAGGAAATGCTCGAACTGGCCGCCTCGGGAAGCAAAATCTTGGTGCTGCGCTCGGTTGAGTATGCGCGCGCCACCCACACCCCGCTGCGGGTTCGCAGCAGTTACAGCAACGATCCCGGCACGCTCGTGGCCGGCTCAATGGAGGATTTGACCATGGAAGAAGCAGTTTTGAGCGGGGTGGCCACCGACACCGCAGAGGCGAAAATCACCGTCGTGGGTATTCCCGACAAGGTGGGCAACGCCTCGGAGATCTTCCGCGCCATTGCCGACGCGGAAATCAACATCGATACCGTCCTGCAGAACATCTCCTCCCTGGAGGACGGCATGACCGACATCACCTTCACCTGCCCGCGCAAGGATGGTGCCCACGCGCTGGAGGTGCTCAAGAAGATCCAGGCCAAGCAGGGCTGGGAGAATGTGCTGTACGACGATCAAATTGGCAAAGTTTCCCTCGTCGGGGCCGGGATGAAGTCCCACCCGGGTGTGACCGCCGATTTCTGCGAGGCGCTGCGTGATGCCGGGGTGAACATGGAGCTCATCTCCACCTCGGAGATCCGCATCACCGTGATCATCCGCGAGGACGATGTGCCCGCAGCGGCTCGCGCCATCCACGAGCGCTTTAACCTGGGCACCGAGGAGGAGGCCACGGTGTACGCCGGCACGGGCCGGTAGTTCCATCGCGTCCGCCGCCCCTCCCCATACGCCAGCCCCCAACTTTTTCACGGCACGGTGCCCACCCGGCATTTGTGGCAGTGTTGAAAAAGTTGGGGGCTGGCGCATGGGGGACATAAAAAAGCGCGCCCGGAGGGATTCGAACCCCCAACCTCCTGATCCGTAGTCAGGTGCTCTATCCGTTGAGCCACGGGCGCGGGCTGCCCCAAAACCACGAAGGGCAGCTGGCGGAGACGAGAGGATTTGAACCTCCGGCCCACATTTCTGTAGGCAACTCATTAGCAGTGAGCCCCATTCGGCCGCTCTGGCACGTCTCCAGTGCCCCCCATGCTACCGGTAACCGTGAGATGAACAAAATCGCTGTACACTACCCCCATGACTGACCTCATTCGCCCCGACCTCGCCCACATTCCCGCCTACGTGGCTGGTAAGGATCGCCCCGACGCCATCAAACTCTCCTCCAACGAGGTCTCCTTTGGCCCGCTGCCCAGTGTCCAACGCGCCATTGACGCGGCAGGTCGCACGGCGAATCGCTACCCGGACATTGCGGCGTGGGAGTTGCGGGAGGCCCTGGGGCGCCAGTTCGGCCTCGCCGGCGACCAGGTGGCTGTGGGGGCGGGTTCTTCCTCGCTGTGTCAGCAGTTGGTGCAGGTGACCTGCCTCTCGCGTGGCGACGAAGTGATCTTCCCCTGGCGCTCCTTTGAGGCGTACCCGATTTTTGTGGCTGTGGTCGGGGCAACTCCGCGCCCAATTCCGCTGGTGGAGGATACGCAGGCGGTGGATTTGGAGGGGATCGCTGCTGCGGTTACTGATCGCACGAAGCTCATCTTCGTGTGCAACCCGAATAATCCGTCCGGCACGGCCTTTGATGCGGCGGCGTTTGAACAGTTTATGGCGAGAATTCCGGTCGATGTGCTCGTCGCGTTGGATGAGGCGTACATTGAGTTCGCGCAGGTGGAATCCGGTGTTGGTGAACTGGAGAAGTATCCAAACCTGGTGGTGTTGCGCACGTTCTCGAAGGCGTATGGCCTGGCGGGATTGCGGTTGGGCTACATGTTGGGCCCGGTGGAGATTGTCGAGGCTGTGAACAAGGTGTCAATCCCGTTTGTCGTGTCCTCGGTGGCGCAAGCTGCGGGTATTGCCTCGCTGGAGTCGCAGGCACAGGTGGAGTTGAAGGAGCGGGTGGATGCGATCGTCGCCGAGCGCGAGCGTGTTTTCGAGCGGCTCTCCGGTGCGATGGCTCCCGCCGGCGGCACCCCGACCAGCTCGGCATCCGCAACCGCAGCCCCGACCAGCTCGGCCTCCGCAACCGCAGCCCCGGCCGTCGTCGCCTCGCAGGCGAATTTCCTCTGGCTCCCGGGCAGCCACCTCACCGACCTCGATGGCGTGGTCCTGCGCGTCTTTGATGAGGGTACCCGGATCACGATCGGCACCCCGGAGGAGTCCGAGGCCCTCTACCGGGCCCTTGGCATCTAGCGGCAAAATGCCGTTTTAACAGCGGAGACGCCGGGATTTGAACCCGGGGTCCGGTGAAGGACGCTCGCTTTCAAGGCGAGTGCATTCGGCCGCTCTGCCACGTCTCCCAAGTTTCTGGCCGCTGCGCAGCCCGCAGAGTGCGGGGGTCTGCCCGCAGTGTGCGGGCGCACCAGCGGTGAAACCGTGAAAAATCCTATAACCTAGGTAGCCATGAAAGCAATTTACGACGGTCACAGTGTTGTGGAAACCGATATCCCGGAGCTGAAGCCGGGGGAGAAGCTGGTGGAGGTTGCATACGCCGGTGTCAACCGCGCCGATGTGTTGCAGGCAGCCGGTCACTATCCGCCACCTCCGGGAGAATCGGATGTGTTGGGCCTGGAGGTCTCCGGATATGTGGTGGACTCCGGTCAACCGGTTGCTGCGCTCCTGGCTGGTGGCGGCTACGCGGAGTACGTCGCGGTTCCGGAGGGACAGTTGGCCCCGATCCCCGACGGCATGTCAATGGCGGAGGCCGGGGGACTGATGGAGGTCGCCTGCACCGTGTGGCACAACGTGTTTATGCTGGCAGGACTCAAAAAAGGGGAGAGGATTCTCATCCACGGTGGGGCCGGTGGCATTGGCACCACTGCAATCCAGTTGGCCCACCACTTCGGGGCGGAGGTAGCTGTCACCGCCGGAAGCCCGGAGAAGCTGGAGCTGTGTAAGAAACTCGGTGCCGACATCCTCATCAACTACAAGGAGCAGGACTTCACCCAGGAGCTTAAGAACAGCTGTAACGTGATCTTGGACATCATCGGGGCCAAGTATCTACCGCAGAACGTGAAGGCCTTGGCCCCGTTTGGTCGGATGGTGACGATTGGCCTCCAGGGCGGGGTGAAAGGCGAACTCAACCTGGGGTTACTCCTATCCAAGCAGGGCACGATTCATGCCACCGGCCTGCGCGGGAAACCGAAGGAGATGAAGGCGGAGATTGTGGCCAGCACCGTCACAAACGTGTGGCCACTCATTGAGCAGGGGGTTATCTCCATCCAGCTGAGCGACACGTTGCCCCTGGACCAGGCGGCCGAGGCGCACCGGCGACTCAGCGAGGGTGATAACACGGGGAAGATCGTCCTCGCCGTCGACTAGCGATCGACCTATCTGGGGTTTATGTGAGGCCGCTAGTTCTAAGGGGGGACCCCTTTGTGTTTTCCCAGGTCGCGAAAAGGGGGTCCCCCTCTAAAACTAGCGCTGTCCGCCAGGGGCAGCGCGAGCGGAAGCGGAAGGGGACGCCCGGGCACCTGCCACAACCGGGCAGGCGCCCGCAACCACGTGAGAACCTACTTGCCCTTCGGGCCGCAGCTTACGCACCCGGGCCGCACCACCATCATCGGGCACGGGGCAGCCTGCAGCAGCGCCCGCGAGGTGGATCCGAGCAACATGCCCTTGAATCCGCCGCGCCCGTGCGAGCCCACCACCAACAGTTGCGCATTCTGGGCGGCATCCGTCAGCGCCCGCACCGGACGATCCCGGGTCACCACCTTCTGCACCTCAACATTGGGGAACTCCTCGGTGTAACCGGCAAGCCGCTCACCCAGAATCGCGTGCTGCTCCTGCTCCACAACCTCCCACTGCTGCTGCGCCGCAGCCAAACCGGCCAGGGATGCCTGCACCTGCATATCCATCCACGTGTGCACCGCCACGAGCGGACACTTCCGCGCATCCGCCTCCTCAAAGGCGAGGTGAGTGGCCGAATCGGAGATCTCAGAACCATCGACACCGACGACCACCGGGCCGTACTTGTTCTCCTCCGTCAGGGCATTATCCTCACGGACCACCACAACCGGGCACGCCGCGTGGGAGACAACCGCCGCCGACACGGACCCCATGACCATTCCTGACAGCCCACCCAAACCGCGCGAGCCCATGACGATCATGAGGCAGGACTTCGACGCCTCTAGGAGAGCATCGATGGGGGAGCCGTCGACCACAGTGCGGGTGATCTCGATATCCGGAGCGACTTCGCGGGCCACATCCACTGCGGTATCGAGCTTCGCCTCGGTCTCCGTTGTGAGGTCATCGTACAGTTCCTTCGGCGGGATCATGCCCTCCGCGTAGAGGAACTGCGGCATCTGATAGGTGGCGAGGAGCTGGAGTTCCACCCCCCGCTTCAGCGCTGTGTTCGCGGCCCAGCGCACGGCCTGCTGGCTGGCGGGCGAGCCGTCAACCGCGGTGACAATTGTTTCGCTGCTCATGCCCCCAGAGTACCAAGGTCAGCGCTTACGCGCCGGGAAGAACCTCAGCGGGGGCGGGTTCACGCACAGACGGTGCCGGCGGGAGAATCTCCACCGGGCTGGCCGGGTCCGCGTTGGCCGGGTAGAGGAACGAGAAGATGACCTCAAACAGGGCTTTCAGCTGTGCGCCGAGGCCCTCTGAGGAGAAATTGGACGCCTGTTCCATGATAGCATCGAAGTTCATGGCCCCCAGCGTACCGCTTCCCGTCCGCGATGGCCTCAATCCCTCCCGAATTCGGGTTCCCGCACCCGGCCTCACCGCCGGGGAACTCCTCTGCCACGTGGTGCTTTCCCAACGGCGCCGACACCCCAATGATGGGGTAGAGGCGGTGTGCGACCGTTTCGCGCGGGGGGAGGTGTTGCTTG
>JAXFPD010000022.1:0-7266 GCA_034179945.1 Corynebacterium sp.
CCACGCCGATTGCGGTGACCAAGCCTGGTGTCAACATTGGTGCCATCGTTGGTGGTGTCCTTGGTGGTCTGGCTCTGCTGGGTCTGTTGGGTTGGTTGGCTTCGCAGCTGATGAATGGTGGTGGGTCTTCGCAGCCTCCGGCTCAGCCGCAGACTCCTCCGGTGCAGCCTGCTCAGCCTGCTCCGCAGCCGGGTCAGAAGCTGGCTGTGACTGGTACTGAGGCCTTCGGTCTCGCTGCCGGTGGCGGTGTGCTGCTGATCATCCTCGGCGGCCTGTTCGTTGGCATGCGCCGGCGCCGCGACTCCTAACGGTTCCTGAATGCTCATCCCTCACCGTGTTCCTGCGGTGAGGGCAAGCATCACTGCGTCCAGCCCCACCGTGTGTGGAAGCTGGCAAACACAATTGAATATCATCACTGAACTCCCTCTTTGCGAGGGGTAGTTCTCAAAGAAACCGGCCTACTTCTGTTGTGTGGGCCGGTTTCGTTATTGCAGAGAGAAGTGCAGGATGCTCAGCTCTGGTGTGTGCGTATGGAGCTCACGAAGGAGCAATTGCGAACGCGTGGCCACCAAAACCTGGGTGCCAGTCTGGGAAAGCAGGTGAAGTACCTCCGCCACTGCGGGAAGTGAGTTCAAGCCGAGGTTGGCCGTCGGCTCGTCCCAGAACAAATATCCACCGCTCTAGGGGATGCAACCCGCACTGTTGGTGACCTCCACCTCCATCCACGGTGGCAAGAGCGCATCCTGGGCGACCTCATGGAGGTATTTCCGCAGGTGCAGTTCATCGTGACCACGCATGCGCCGAGCGTGATCTCCTCAGTTGCCCGCGATAGCGTTCGGATCATCCACGATGATGCGGGGATCGGGGCGACCGAAGCGGCCTAACGTCGCCACACAGCAGCGTGTTGCTATTGTGACTGATGTGAAAGTTGTGTTATTGTGAGGCGTATGAATCGTGCGTTTCTCGTGACCATTGCCGCTGCCGTCCTCGTCCCCGCACTCGCATGGGGCGCCACAGCGCTGCCGATTCCAAGCGGCATCGACATCTCCTCCAACAACCACGCCGGAAACATGCCGATCAACTGGCAAGACGTGGCCAACTCACAGCAGGACTTCGTCCTCGTCAAAGCCACCGAGGGAACCGAATACACCAACCCCTTCTACGCCGAGGACATCGCCGGGGCGAAAGAACACGGCATGTACGTGGGCGCCTACCACTATGGTCGCCCCAACACAGACCCCATCGAATCCGCCCGGCACTTCGCCGATGTCATCAAATCCGCACCGGCCACCACCATGCCGCCCGTGCTGGACATTGAACAAACCGACGGGGTCGGCGTCGCCGGTATGCAACTGTGGATCTCCCAATTCATGCAGGAAACACAGCGTTTGACCGGGCAAACCCCGCTCATCTACACGTTCCGCTTCTTCTGGGAAGACAAGGTTGGCAACGCCAAGAACTTCACCCAATACCCACTGTGGCTCTCCGCATGGCAGAACACCCCGCCGGAAGTCATGCCGGGCGGGTGGGATCACATGACCTTCTGGCAGCGCTCCGCCACGGGCCGGATCTCCGGGATCCTCACCGATGTGGACATGAGCCTGTTCAACGGCACTGCCGAACAGCTCGCCGCCTTCACAATGGGCTCCAACATTGGCATCGGCGGCCTGCTCACCCCAGGCACCGACTTCGGTGGCACGAACTATGGGCAGTCCAACGCGGCGATCCTCCAGGCGCTCATCAACCTCGCCGAGGGCAACCTCCTCGCCAGCGCCGACCTGGTCAACGCCGCCGCGCAGGCGGGCATTGACCTGCCAAAGGCGGTTGAGTTTGCCAAGGCCGTGGTGGACTTGGCCACCTCAGGTGAGCTGCCCCTCGCCGATCTGGAGGCCCTCAACGAGGGCGACTACTCCCTCGGTGACGTGCTCCAGCTCCTCGACGCGGCAGAATACTCCGCACGCTCTCACGCATAACTGCTCTTGGGGCCATGTCCCAGGAGTCTGAGGACTACCCCCGGGGGAGCGGTGACCTGCACTCCCGCTCCCTCGGCTGGTTCTTCGCCGTTCTCTAGCGTGTGAGATGGTGGGCATCGGTCCCAGGCGATTCGCCGTCGCAGAAAAACCGGGCCAGTACGGGCGGGTGAGCGCCAATCCAGCGAGCGCAGCGAGTACACTGTCTCTGTATGTCCAAACGAAGAAAGGTAGCCCGTGTCTGAGGACAATAACCTGTTTGACCGCATTGATCAGATTGACCTCAACGAGGAGATGCAGTCGAGCTACATCGACTACGCCATGTCCGTCATTGTTGGCCGCGCCCTCCCCGAGGTGCGCGACGGGTTGAAGCCGGTGCACCGACGCATTCTCTATGCGATGTTCGACTCCGGCTACCGCCCCGACCGTGGGTTTGTGAAGTCCGCCCGCCCGGTCTCCGACACGATGGGCCAATTCCACCCGCACGGTGATACCGCCATCTATGACACCTTGGTGCGTTTGGCCCAGCCGTGGTCAATGCGCTACCCAATGGTGGAAGGCCAGGGCAACTTCGGCTCCCGCGGCAACGACGGCCCCGCCGCCATGCGGTACACGGAGTGCAAACTCACCCCGCTGGCGATGGAAATGGTGCGCGATATCCGCGAGGATGCCGTCGAATTCATGCCCAACTATGACGGCAAAACCCAAGAACCGACGATCCTCCCCTCCCGGGTGCCGAACCTGCTCATGAACGGCTCGAACGGCATCGCCGTCGGCATGGCCACGAACATTCCCCCGCACAACTTGAACGAGTTGGCGGAGGCAATCTACTGGATTCTGGATAACCCCGAGGCCGATGACAAGGCCAAGCTCATGGCGTGCATGGAGCGGGTGAAGGGCCCCGATTTCCCCACTGCCGGGCTCATTGTCGGGGATCAGGGCATCAAGGATGCGTATACCACCGCCCGCGGCTCCATCAAGATGCGCGGTGTCACCAGCATCGAGGAGGAGCACGGCAAGACGCAGATCGTCATCACCGAACTGCCGTACATGGTCAACCCGGACAACCTCGTCGCCAACATCCACGATCAGATTGTCGCCGGTAAACTGCCCGGTGCGGCCGGTATTGAGGATCAGTCCTCCGACCGTATCGGCATGCGCATCGTCGTAAATTTGCGTCGCGACGCAGTAGCCAAGGTCGTGCTCAACAACCTGTTCAAGCACTCGGCGCTGGAATCCAACTTCGGCGCAAACATGCTCTCCATTGTCGACGGGGTCCCGCGCACCCTCCGGCTCGACCAGATGCTCCAGTACTACGTGGACCACCAGATCGACGTCATCGTCCGGCGCACCCGTTTCCGCCTCAACGCCGCAGAAAAACGCGCCCACATCCTGCGTGGCCTGGTCAAAGCCCTGGACATGCTCGATGAGGTCATTGCGCTCATCCGCGCTTCCGCCACCGTCGATGAGGCGCGCACCGGGTTGATGAAGCTGCTCGACGTGGACGAGGAGCAGGCCCAGCACATCCTGGACATGCAGCTGCGCAAACTCGCCGCCCTGGAGATCAAGAAAATCCAGGACGAGTTGGCCGAGCTTGAGCTGCAGATCGCCGATTTGAAGGACATTCTCGCCACCCCCGCCCGCCAGCGCGAGATCATCAAGAATGAGCTGACGGAGATCGTGGACAAGCACGGCGATGAACGCCGCACCCAGCTCGTCGCCTCCACCGGCGACGTCACCGATGAGGACCTCATCGCCCAGGAGGACGTGGTGGTGACCATCACCTCCGGCGGGTACGCGAAGCGCACGAAGGTGGATGCGTACCGCTCGCAGAAGCGCGGCGGCAAGGGGGTGCGTGGCGCGGAGCTCAAGCTTGACGACGTTGTCCGCCACTTCTTCGTCTGCTCCACCCACGACTGGATTCTCTTCTTCACCAACTATGGGCGCGTGTACCGGCTCAAGGCGTATGAGATTCCGGAGGCGTCGCGCACCGCACGCGGCCAACACGTGGCCAACCTCATGGCCTTCCAGCCCGGTGAGGTAATTGCGCAGGTCATCCAGATCAAGTCCTATGAGGACGCGCCGTATCTGGTGTTGGCCACCGCGCAGGGCCGGGTGAAGAAGTCCCGGTTGACGGACTACGATTCCGCCCGCTCGGCCGGTGTCATCGCCATCAACCTGAACGAGGGCGACCAGCTCATTGGGGCTGTGCTCTCCTCCGGTGAGGATGATCTGCTGCTCGTGTCCAAGCAGGGTCAGGCGATCCGCTTCAGCGCGGACGATTCGACGCTGCGCCCAATGGGGCGGGCCACTGCCGGTGTCAAGGGCATGCGCTTCCGTGATGACGATGAAGCGCTGGCCCTGTGCATCACCTCGGAGGGCGATTACCTGCTCGTGGCCACCTCCGGTGGCTATGGCAAGCGCACTCCGATGGAGGAGTATCCCACGAAGGGCCGCGGCGGATTGGGTGTGACCACCCTCAAGTATCAGGCCAAGCGCGGCAAACTCGTCGGTGCGATCGCGGTGAACGAGTCCGATGAGATCTTCGTCATGACCTCGGCTGGTGGGGTGATCCGGACGGAGGTGTCCCAGATTCGGCCCTCGGCACGCTCGACGATGGGTGTGCGCCTCGTGAACTTGGCCTCCGACGTGCAGTTGACGATGATCGACCGCAACGTGGAGGATTCCGGCACGGAGCGCGCCGAGGCAATGGCACGCGGCGAGGACCCGAAGGCGAACGGTGTTCCCGATGACCAGCCCCCGACCCTCCTGTAGGCTGGCACCATGGCTTCGCGGCAAATGACTCTCCGGCACGTGAGCGTGCTGGGCGCGCTCCGGATGGCGATCATGCTCGCCATTTCCACCCTCGTGATCTGGGTGTTGTGTGTGGTCATCCTGTACTTCGGCCTCGCTGCGGCGGGGGTGTGGGATGCAGTGAACGCCGTCATCGGTGGGGCTGGTGGTGAGGGGACAATCACCTTTGGCATCGTCCTCGGTGCGGCCACCCTCCTCGGGGCGATCATGGCGCTGCTGCTCATCATCCTCGCCCCGGTGTACGTGGCCCTGTTCAACGCGTTCGCCACCCTCGTTGGCGGGGTCGAGGTCACCCTCTCCGACCGGTAGGCCCCTATAGTTCCCACAGGGTGCTAATCGGCAGGCCAATGAGCCGATACCCGTGGTCAGCGGTAGTGAGCACAATTCCGGCGCGGAACTTATCGCGGAGTGTTGTCAGGTGGGTGAACTGGGCACCGGAGTAGGAGCTGGCTGCCTTCACCCCGATGCCGATGATCTCGCCTGCGTCGGTTTCCAAGACAATGTCAACTTCACCACCGGCACTGCCGCGGTAATGGCGCACGGAAAACCCAACATCTGACCAGGTCTGTTGCTTCAATAATTCGGCGATGACAAACCCTTCGAGTGCCATCCCAAATTGTTCTTGGTAGAGCCGTTCGTGCAGCTGACGTTGCGTGATATCTGCCCGTCGTAACGCCACACCCGAGTCCAGGACAATACTCTTTGGCTTGTTTACCTCGTGCTTTGTCAGATTTGGGCTCCATGGTTTGATTCGAGCCGTCAATTGCACAGATTCCAGGAGGTCAAGGTAGGGGTCGAGCGAGCGTTCCGGCACCCCAATTTCTCGGGCAACATGGGTCTTGACCAGTTCGGATGACTGCTGGATGCTGAGTATTGTGAGGAGGGAACTGGCGCGCTCCGGGTTCACGCTGCGTCGCAGATCACTGAGGTCACGGTGGATAATGGAGTGAATATAGCTGTCCAGCCACACGTTCCGTGTTCGTGTGGAGGCTCCCTGGACCTCCGGGTATGAACCGGTTGCGCACAGACGGATGTAGTCATCCCTGGTCCCCGTACTGGTGAAAGCGCTCGCCCCGTTGTACTCCTTTCCGGCACAGATCCGTGCGACAAAGTCCTCCCTCCGTCCGAGCAGTTCACCCTGTTCATTTACGAGCAGTTGAAAAACAATCTCGGCACCTCCCTCCGTCCGAGCAGTTCACCCTGACTAAATCCGAAGAGGTTCAGGTGGGCGATCCGTCCCGCCAAACTGTCCTGGGTGGCCCGAGGCGAGAAGAGACTGGCAGGGCCGGTGAGGATGAAAAGTCCTGGCCTGCGGTCCTGGTCAATGGCGGCTTTAATCGCGCGGGTGAGCTCTGGATAGTATTGGATTTACGAGACTCGCGGTTCTGCTGCCTCAAACTCGCGGTTCTGCACCCCTAAACCAGCGGTTCTGCAACCTCAAACTCGCGGTTCTGCAGTTCGGTCTCGCAGCTGTGCTCGCTCAGAGTCTACGGTGAGAGCTTCGTTCTGCCCGGACCCCAGATAAGCGTGCAACCAACAGGCGATTTGCAGAAATGCCCGGAGTCACAGTAAAGTATCCACCGTTGCTTTAAGGGCCTATAGCTCAGTTGGTTAGAGCGCTTCACTGATAATGAAGAGGTCGCAAGTTCGACTCTTGCTAGGCCCACCAGAACTTCCCTGACCTGGCTGGTACGATGCCAGATTTCAGGGAAGCATTTCTGACTACGGGGCTATGGCGCAGCTGGTAGCGCACCTGCTTTGCAAGCAGGGGGTCACGGGTTCGAACCCCGTTAGCTCCACCACTCAAGGGGGCGTTCCGAGCTTGCGCGGCAGATCCTCATTAGCTTGCGTACAAGTCGTACACTTTCAACATGTCCTGTGCAACCCTTTCAGAGTTTCGTCAACGGCAAAGCGACCTCATGGCTGAGCTCGGACTGCGTTAGCCCACGCCTCAGTATGCGAGTGAATACTCGCGGTCGGCTGCAAAGAGCTGTTGCAAATTCCATCTTGAGGTGCAGAGGCGCCTCAAAGCGACAATTGAAGGTCTAGCTAATGATCGGTATCCGTCGGGCTCGCTCAAGATTGTTGGTGGAGAGGGCGAACGACGGGTACGGGTAATCACTGAGGCCGGTTGAGGGCGCGGTTGATGAGCGCCCTGCCGTCCAGGGTGTGGATGGGCAGGTCGTTGAACTGCAGCCCGTCTCGCCCGGAACTCTCTCCACTGCTCGGCGGCGCACCGCGACTGGCGGCTGTATCTCCGCTCGGCGGACCATTTCGCCCGGAACTCTCGCCGCCTCCGGGCGGTGCACCGCGACTGGCGCTTTCACCAGCGGTTTTCCCTCCGCTCGGCGGTCTGTCTCGGCCCACGCTGCTGCCTGGTGGTTTCCAGCCGACTCTTTTGGTTAGTGGGTCGCGTTCCATGTGGCCGTTGCGTGGCTTGTCTAGGTCGTCATCGTTGCGGCCGTTGTGGTGCTTACACAAC
>JAXFPD010000002.1:0-105782 GCA_034179945.1 Corynebacterium sp.
GTTTGTCGTGGATGTCTTCAGCCGAAAAATTGTTGGTGTTGCTACACGCTCGACGATGCGTACCGATGCGCTGCCTATGGAGGCTTTGGAGCATGCGTTAACGACTGCAGGGCGAATTCATGGAAACCAGTTAATTCACCACAGTGATCGGGGCAGCCAGTACGTGTCACTGAAGTATTCCACCGCGCTAGCGGAATCCGGAATCCGTCCGAGTGTGGGAACAGTCGGCGATTCTTACGACAATGCACTAGCCGAAACAGTCAACGGTCTCTACAAGGCGGAACTGATTCATGCCCAGGGCCCGTGGACGTCGGTCGGAGAAGTCGAATTGGCCACCTTGCGGTGGGTGCATTGGTGGAACACCAAGCGGCTTCACGAAGCATTGGACTACGCCACCCCACAGGAAATAGAAACCGAGTACTATCTCACCGAGCCCATCAACACAGGGCCGTAAAAGAAGCGGAACTAAACCCAGGACGCTTCACCCGGACTTCAATTCCGCAAACACCCCATCTAACACCCGACACGCCGAGCAGACACACTTTTTGTCGTATAACCCGATCTTCTCCCCCGGCGTACGAAAATGGCCCCCGGAGAAAACTCCGAGGGCCAAATAGTAGCGGGGGCAGGATTCGAACCTACGACCTCTGGGTTATGAGCCCAGCGAGCTACCGAGCTGCTCCACCCCGCGCCAGTTGCCTGTCGCAACGTGGAACCACTGTAACCGGTTACGCTGACATTTCCAAATCGGCGGTTTGAACTCGCCAGAGGGAGGCGTAGATGCCGTTGTCAGCGAGCAGTTCACTGTGGGTGCCGTGCTCGGCAATGTGGCCGTGTTCGAGGACGACGATCTGGTCGGCATCGACGACGGTGCTCAGCCGGTGGGCGATGATGATGAGGGAGCGGCTGCGCCCGTAGCTGAGGAGGGCGGTGTGGACGGCGTGTTCGGTTTCGGTGTCGAGGGCGGAGGTGGCTTCGTCGAGAAGCACAATGTCCGGGTCGGCGAGGAGGGTGCGGGCGAGGGCGAGGCGCTGCTGTTCGCCGCCGGAGAAGCGGAAGCCGCGCGAGCCGACGATCGTGTCCAGTCCGTCGGGGAGGCTGCGGATGAGGTCGCCAACCTGCGCGAGGTCGAGGACTTCCCACATCTGTTCGGCGGTGGCGTCGGGGCGGGCGAGGGCGAGGTTGGCGCGGACGGTGTCGTGGATGAGGTAGGTCTCCTGCGAGACAACGCCGATCCGGCGGGTGCGGGTGGTCGCAGAGATGTCGCGCAGATCCACCCCGCCGAGGGTGATGGAGCCGGTGGTGGGGTCGGCGAGGCGGGCGATGAGCATCCCGAGGGTGGATTTGCCGGAGCCGGTGTGGCCGACGAGGGCGGTGATGGATCCGGCGGGGATGGTCAGGGAGATGTCCGCCAGTGCTGGGGTGTGATCGGGGTAGGAGTAGGAGAGGTTGTTGATGGCGATGTCGCTACCGGTGATGGCCGTGTCGCGGGGTTCTTCCGGCTCCTGGAGGTCCTCAGTGAGGTCGAGGTATTCGAAGATGCGGGAGAAGAGAGCCATCGAGGAGACCCATTCGACGCCGACATTGAGCAGCCCCATGAGGGGGCGGAAGACCTGGGTTTGCAGGGTAGTGAAGGCGATGAGGGTGCCGATGGTGATGCCGGTGCTCGTGGCGGGCAGGCCTGCGACGATGTAGACGGCGGCGGGGATGGCGGCGAAGATGATCTGCATGGTGGCCATCCGCCAGCGTCCGGCGAGTTGGGATTTCAGTTCCAGCCCGATGAGTTTCTCAGAGATGGTGGCGAACTCGTCGCGGGCGGCGGGTTCGAGGCCGAGGGTTTTGTTCAGGCGCACTCCGGAGACGGAGAGGTCATCGGCGATGGTGGATTGGAGGGTGGCCATGGCGGCTTGGCGTTGGGCGGTGATGTCGCGGCGGGTGAGGGCGACGTTGCGGGAGAGCCAGATGGCCGGGGGGATAATGACGAGGGAGAGGAGGGAGAGGGTGGGGCTCAGGGCAACCATGGCAACGATGGTGGCGATGGAGATGGTGAGGTTGGAGGCGATGGAGGTGGCGGTGGTGGTGACCACCGAGCGCATGCCGGCGATGTCATTGGTGAGGCGGGATTGGATTTCCCCGGATTTGGTGGTGGTAAAGAAGGCGAGGGATTGTTTTTGCAGGGTGGTGAATACGCGGACGCGCAGGTTGTGCATGATGCGTTGGCCCACTCCGGCGCTCATCCAGGTTTGGGTGACGCCCATGATCTGGACGAGGATGACCAGTCCGACCATGATGGCGACGAGGGTGAGCAGTTGGGGGACGTTGTGGGTGGGGATGGCCTCGTCGACGATGGTGCGGACGAGGAAGGGTTGGACGACGGTGAGGGCGGAGGTGGCGACGATGAGCGCGACAACGGTGGCGATGGCGGCGGTGTGCGGGCGGAAGAGTGCTGCAATGCGACGCACAGATACCGGGTTCGCGGTCAGTTGTGCGGTGTCTGTGGGATCAATGCGGGCGGGGCCGTGGGAAAAGTTCATGGGGGAGGTCATGGTGAACCCCTTTCTATTTAATGTAGTTACTTCACATTGTATATAACTCATTGTCCTGTGATATTATTCCCACCGTGCCCGACTCCCCCTCCTCCGCCGCCGACGAGCTCGCTGACAAGCTCACTCTCGTCTCCCGCCTCATCCGCCGCGCCAGCCGTGATCTCCCCCTCCCACCCCACCAAGTCCGCGCCCTGCGTATCATCGCCCGCGAACCCATCCGCCCCGCCCGCCTCGCCGAGCACCTCCACATCACCCCGCGCGCAGTCACCGATGTCGTGGATACGCTCACCGAGGGCGGCTACATCACCGCAACCGCCGACCCGACCGACCGCCGCGCCAAAATCCTCTCCACCACCCCCGCCGGCACAGACCTCCTCGCCATCGCCCAGCAGCTGCGCGAGGCGGAAGCGAAAAAACTCTTCTCCCACCTCAGTGAGGACGAGCAGCGCACGCTCCTCGACCTCCTCACCCGCATCCTCACACCCCACAGGGTATAGTAGTGAGTTTATGAGGTTTGAAGCAGACGAAATCAAAAAACCCCTCACCCGGCTCAAGCGCGCCCGCGGCCAACTCGATGCCGTCATCCGGATGATCGAAGAGGGCAACGAGTGCGAGGACATCGTCATGCAGCTCTCCGCCGTCTCCACCGCCATCGACCGGGCCGGCTACCTCATCATCTCCCAGGGAATGAAGAAGTGCATCGCCGATCCGGAGGCAGGAGGAGTCGACGAGGCAAAACTGGAGAAGATCTTCCTCTCCCTGGCATAGGAAAGAGCGCCCCCACACGGGAGCGCTCTTTCTCTTTTGGGTTTATGTCCTCCCGTGACACAGCCTGTACTCCATGCCACCGGGAATCATTTCTCTCTATGCAGTTATGGAAATGGTTGAGACCTGAGAGAACCTTAAGGGCGACAGGGGATCACGGATTCCGCTGGTCCTTCGGAATGTTCGCGTTTCGGTCAGACACCAGTATGCCATATATCTAAGAAAAGTCAAGCTTTTTTTCTGAGATTTTCTTAGGCCTGCTGTTTACGCCGGTCGAACTCGCGTTTTGAGGGCACCCCCCACAGCAACACGAGCATCGCCAACGCCGAAGCGCCATAGAACCAGAAGAGATTCCGGAAGCCCTTGTTCACCTCCAGCTGGAACGTCTCCTCGATCTGTGGGGCCCGCGCATCAATCTCGGCCAGATACGCCTCCAGCGCCTGCGGCGGAATGGCACCACCCTGCTCATTGAACATATAGGTGGCGACCTCCTTCGAGCGATCCACAATCGTGGTCACATCAGCCGTGCGCAGCGTATCGACGAGCTCCGGCGGCAAACTCGCCGACTCTCCCTGCATCACCGCCGCCGGTACGGGAGGTGCCGGCAGTGCTTCCATGACCGTCGTGGACAACCCCGACAGGGAATTCGCCAACAGCCCGACGAGGATCGCCGGGGCCAACGTCGTGCCAATCGCCCGCACGAGCGAGAGGTTGGCCAAACCCGTCGTCGCCTGCGACTCCGGGATGAGGTGCAACATGAGATAGTTCAGCGGCGCACCGACGAGGAAGCCGAGCCCGAGACCCATGAGGATGAGGCAGACAATCGTCGACACATACCCCGGATGCGGGGCCGCCCACAGATTCAACGCCAGCGCCGCGAGCACCGTGATACCCGCACCGACAGCCACAACAGCGCGCGGACCGTACTTGTCCGTGAACTTGCCGCTCATCGGTGCCCCAATACCGGAGGCAAACCCGAGAATAATCACCGGATAACCGCCATTGCCCGTGGCCAGGCGCATCGAGTTCTCCGCAAACTGCGGCACAAACACCACGCCCATGAGCACCACCCCGGACAGCGCCGCCAGGAGCAAGGTGATGCCCACCTCGCGCGTCGCAAAGTACGTGAAGTCAATGACCGGATCCTCCGCCCGCCTCTCAACGATCACAAACACCGGCAACAACACGAACGCCACGAGGAAGGACCCGTACACATCCGGGTCCGTCAACGTCTCACCGAGAGCGAAGAAATCCAGGTGCTGAATCGCCCACAACAGGCACGTGATGGCGATGACCATGATCGCAATACCCAGGTAATCCGTCTTCTTCCCGGCATGTTCCTCCGTGTCCGCAGGCAGGAACTTCACACCGAGAACAATGACCACGAGGGCGATCGGGATGTTGATATAGAAAACCCACTGCCAATTATCAATGCCGGCGATATTGAGGATGAGCGAACCGGCCGAAGCGCCAAACACGTTCGCAATCCCATACACCCCGCCGACGAGACCCAACGCCATACCGCGCTTCTCCGGCGGCACGAAGATGCCGACAGCGGCCGTCGCAATGGGCACAATACCCCCGCCGCCGATCGCCTGCACCACGCGCGCAGCCAACAGCACCCCGAAGGAACTCACGTCCTGGGCGAGACCACAGCCAAACGACCCGAGGCCGAACAGGAAAATGGCAATGAGATACAGCTTCTTCTTGCCAAACATGTCCGCCAGCTTGCCCATCACCGGAATCGCCGCCGCGTAGGCGAGGGTATAGATGGTGATCATCCAAATCCCGGTGGTCTCAGATACGCCGAGATTGTTTTGGATGACGGTACGCGCCGGGGTGACGATGCCCGTATCCAGTGCCCCCATAAAAATGCCGAGCAAGTACAAGGTGAGGATGACCCCCCACCGCTTCTGTGTTGTCATTACTGTTCCTTTGTCGTCTGATGCGCATGGCCGGCCGCGATGAGCTGCGTGTTGAGCTCGCCCATCATGGTGACGAAGAGCTCCACCTGTGCATCGGAGTACTCGGCAAACGGATTCCACTCGTCGGCAAAGCCGGTGCCAAAGTCGTGGCCAGCCTCGGAGACATGGATGCGCGTCTTGCGACGATCCACCGGATCGGCCACCCGCGACACAAACCCCTTCTCCTCCAGTCGATCCACCATGTAGGTGGCTCCGGCGCGGGTGAGGGAGAGTTTCTCCGCCAACTCCGACACCGTCAGCGGAGCCCCAACTGCCTCCGCATGCCAGATGGCGAGGAGGCCTTCACCGTCGTGGCCGTGGAGTTCGGTTGCCGCTGAATAACTGTTCACCATATGCCCGACGGCGATGGCGAGGCGGTGGAATTCATACATGAGGGTGCGGTGCAATTCCGCGCGCATGTCAACCATGCCGTTAATCATATTAACAGTTAAGCCAGTGAGCAAATTGGCCGCGGCCCCTGCGCCTTCTTATCTCAGGCTACCGAAGGGTTCCCACCCAAAGTAGAAGGCGATGGAATCCTTCGCCACCCACACAATCGCCACCACAATCACCAGCGCCAACGCCGCATACACACAGTAGGCGAGCAGTTTCATCTGCGGGGACGCCTCCGCATCGGCGATCACCTCCCCCGCCTCATTGCGCACCGGGTTGCCCGCATGGGCGCGCATCCCGAGAGAGAACAGTGCCGGAATCCCCGCGCCAAAGATGAGCGCCAAGGTGGCGACTCGCACGATCGCAATGGCCATCTCTGCTGCAGTCATTACGCCATTCCTTCCTTCTCGCGTGCTGGGGCATTGAGCGGGTCATCATCAGCAAACAGCAGCTCCTCCAGTTCGCGTTCAACACCACGCAACTGATCGAGCGCCGCGTTGCGGCGATCTCGCAACTCCCGAATCCGCTCCGCGCGACCCACCGGCGCCGATTTCTGCGCCGAGGCGGCCACCTTGTCCAGCCGCCGCGTGAGAATCTTGTCCACATCCTTGCCCAGTTTCTCTGCGACAATGGAGGAATCCACGGTCTCCGAATCCGCATCCCACTCCACGTTGACGTTCGAGGCATCCACCGCGTTCCGCTTCGCCTGCACGAGGATGAGCACGACCATCCCCACCAAAATAAGCCCGTCAATACCGACACCGACGATGATGTTGATGCGGGAGAAGAGATTGGCAATCCACCACGTGGCAAAGCCAACCATGGCCGAGCACGGCAGCGTAATCAACCACGCCGACGCCATCCGCATCGCAACCCCCCACCGGATCACCCCGCCCTTCTTGCCCAACCCGGTACCGAGGATCGATCCCGTCGACACGTGCGTTGTCGACAGGGCCATCCCACCCGCCGCAGACGTCAGAATAATCGCCGCCGACGTCGCCTCCGCCGCCATCCCCTGCGGCGCCTCAATCTCCACGAGACCCTTGCCCAACGTGCGGATCACCCGCCACCCGCCCGACAGCGTCCCCAGCGCGATCGCCAACGCACACGCCACAATCACCCACACGGGAATGTGCTGATCGGGGCTGACCTGCCCGGCGGCGATGAGCGCCAGGAAAATCACACCCATCGTCTTCTGCGCATCCCCCGCCCCGTGTGCCAACGACACCAAACAGGCCGTAATCACCTGGCCGTGGCGGAAATGCGCCACCTTGTTTTCCTGCGGGATCGTCGCGGTAATCCAATACACCAAGAACGTCGCAATCGCCGAGACAAACGCGGCAATCACAGGAGACGCGACGGCGGGAATAATGATCTTGCCAATGATCGAGGACCACTCCACCCCACTGGCCCCCATCGCCGCAAACGCCGCACCAATCATCCCACCGAACAAGGCGTGGGAGGAACTCGACGGCAACCCCAACAGCCACGTGAACATGTTCCACAGAATCGCCCCGATAAGAGCGGTGAACACCACAACGAGCAGGTTGATACCCTCCCCGGACTGGGCCAGATCATAGGAACTCAAATCCACAATGCCGCTGGCCACCGTCGCCGCCACATTGACGGACAAAAACGCGCCGACCATGTTGAGCGCCGCCGAGATCGCCACCGCCTGGAACGGTTTGAGCGCCCCCGTCGCAATCGACGTAGCCATCGCATTGGCGGTGTCATGGAAACCATTAGTGAAGTCAAATGCCAACGCCGTGATCACCACGATGGCGAGAATAATAAACGCTGTTACAGCCACGAACGCTGACCCTACGCCGTCAAGATGAACAGAAGGTTACATGGGCATGAACTCTTGGAAGTCAACAACGACCCCTTTTTCCTGCAGGTTTCCGATGCACTCGGCGAGGTAGGAATCGGTGTGCTCAGGGTAGGTGAATTCTGTGCCGGAAACCACAGGCGCATGTGACACAGTGTACAACAAACCCGCCGGCAAAGACTCTCATTACCAGCGGGTTTGTTCAATATCTGTGGAGCTAAGGGGAATCGAACCCCTGACCTTCGCATTGCGAACGCGACGCTCTACCAACTGAGCTATAGCCCCAGGGACGGATTACGATTCTACCCGACCCCGGGGCATTTCAAGAAACCTTGAGGTCACACCCCTTATTGGTAGGTTTCTTGGTAGTCGCGCACGGCCGCGTCGAGCTCATCGAGGGCGCGCCCGTAGTCGGAGAAGGAGCCACCCTGGGCGGTGCGGACAGCGGCGACGGCATCGGAGATGCGCTTCAGTGCGGCGTCGCGGTCCCCTTCCGAGCCGGATGGAGCAGCGGCGGCAGGGGCCGGGGCAGCAGCGGCAGGGGCCGGGGCCACATCGACATCACTGGCGGCACGCGGGTCGATGCCGACCTGCGAGAGCGCCTCAGCCACCGTCGCCGCATATCCAATGCGCCCGCCATAGGAGACGAGGACGCGCAGCAGCTTCGGGAAGGCGGATTCTTGGCCCTTCCGCTTCGTGTACATGGGTTCGACGTAGAGGATCTTGCCCCCACCGACAGGCAGTGTGAGCAGGTTACCGTTGATCACGTCGTTGGTGTTCTGCCACAGGGACCGGTCGCGGGCGACCTGGTCAGAGGAGTCCATGGTGTCCTGTACCTGCTTCGGCCCGAGCATGAGGGAGTCAGTAGGCAGGGCACGAACGGTGATCTTTCCGTAGTTGTCCGGGTCGGAGGTGACGGACATGTGGGCGGCGAGGTATTCGCGCTCCAGGCCACGGAAGGCGGTGATGAGCTGGAAAGAGGCATCGCCGGTCTGCGGGTCAGAGGCGACGATGTAGTACGGGGGTTGCCGCAGGGCGCGGCGGGTCTCATCGGTCGCCGACGGATCGTTGGGCACGGACCAGAAGGCATCGTTATTGAAGAACACGCCAGGATCATCCACGTGGTACTTGGCGATCAGTTCGCGCTGCACTTTGAAGAGGTCTTCGGGGTAGCGCAGGTGTTGGGCGAGCTCCTCGGAGATGGCGGATTTCGGTTGGACAGTGCCGGGGAAGGCAGCTTGCCAGGCCTTGAGCACCGGGTCGGTCTCATCGAAGGCGTAGAGGGTGACGGTGCCGTCGTAGGCGTCGACGACGGCTTTCACCGAGTTGCGGATGTAGGAGACCTGTTGGTTGGCGGTGAGCTGCGGGTTCCCGAGCGGCGTCAGCGCGTCTTGGGTGGTCTCGTTCAGGGACATCCGCTGTGCATAGGGCAGGTCAGTGAGAGTGGTGTAGGCATCGACAATCCAGATGATGCGCCCGTTGATAACAGCGGGGTACACCTTGGAGTCCGCGGTGAGCCACGGGGCGACTTTCTCGACACGTTCGGCGGGGTTGCGGGTGTAGAGGATCTTCGAGTCACCACCGATCCGATTGGACAAGAGGATGTTGAGCTCTTGGAATTTGAGGGCGTAGGCAGCCCGGTTGATGAGGTTGCCGATGCTGACGCCACCGGCGCCATCGTAGGTGTTGTACACCCCGTCGGCATCGTATTCGAAGTTTTGGCCAGAGCCGTTGTTGCCAACGATGGCATAGTCAAGGCTGGGGGCAACGTCGGAGATAACCGGCCCGAAGTAGGTGCGCGGCTGGGTCAGACCGAGGGGGTTCTCCATGTTTTGCAGGTCGGCGACGGTGTAGACGGGGTAGCCGCCGCGAGTGGAGGAGACATCTTGGGCGACCTCGTCGACCTGGTTGGCTGGGGCGGCAACAAACCCGTTGCCGTGCGTGTACACGGTGTGCCGGTTGAGCCAGTCGGCTTGGTTATCGGCGAGCATGGTGGGTTTGAGCTCGCGGGCGGCGACAACATAGTCGCGCGGTTCCCCGTCCTCCATGTAGCGGTCAATGGCGAGGGATTCGGGGAATCCGTAGAAGTTCTTCAGCTGTTGTTGCTGGGTGAAGGTGGCGGAGAGAACTTCCGGGTCAAGGATGCGAATGTTGGAGACGGTGGCGGCATCATTGGCAACAGCTTCACTGTCACCGGGGCCGGAGCGCCCCCAGTCATTTTCATAGGTGACGTGGTCGGGCCCGATGCCGTACGCGAAGCGGGTGGCTTCAATGTTGCGGGCAATGTAGGGGGATTCGGTCTCCTGCCCGTTGGGCTTGACCTTGAACTGATCGACGAGCAGCGGCCAGGCGGTGCCGACAACGATCGACGAGAGAATCATGAGCACGGTGGCCACTGCGGGGATGCGCAGGTCCTTGAGCACGATGGCAGAGAAGAAGGCGGCAGCAACGACGATCCCGATGACGATGAGGATGACCTTGGCCGGCAGGACCGCGTTGATGTCGGTGTAGTTACCGCCGGTGAACGTCGTGTGCTGGTTGTTGAGGAGGAGGAATCGGTCGATCCACAGCCGTCCGACGAGCAGGAGCATCCACACTCCGGCGGTGACGGCGAGTTGGATGCGCGCAGGGGTAGTGATGGTCATCTTTTCCCCGGTGGCGCGGTTGCCGGCGCGCACTCCCCCGAGCAGGTACGTGGCGGCAAGCGAGATGAAGAAAGCGATGCCGACGAGGAGGGAGAACCCGGAGAGCACGAGTTGCAGCATCGGCAGGGTGAAGGCGTAGAAGCCGAGGTCGCGCCCGAATTGCGGGTCAGTGACACCAAAGTCCTGGTAGTTACCAAAGAAGAGGACAGTGCGCCAGGAGGCCTGTCCGACGAGTCCGGCGAGGATGCCGACGACGGCGGGGACGATGATGAGCAGCTTGCGCAGGGATTGTTCGACGAGTTTGCGGTATTCGAGGATGGCCGGGGAGAAGTTCATGCTGGCCAGCTCATCGGGGCGGTTTTTAAACGCAATCCAGCCGGCGAGCCAGGTGACTGCGGCGGCGAGGAGGCCGACACCGACAAAGAGGGCGAGACGCACCCAGAGGGTTTTTACAAAGACGGAGTCGAAGTTGACGGAGCGGAACCACAGCCAGTCCGTGTAGAACCCGGTCACCCACGGAATGAGGATGAAGAGGACGACGACGGCGCCGATGAGGCCGGCGACGGCGCGGTTAGGTTTGCGAACGGGGGGCGTGCTAAAGCCGGTGGCCACAAGCTGCTCCTTTGTGATTGTTGTAGTCTATACCACACTAGAAACGTACCATCACTCGGAATTGTTCCCAGGAGGCAGATATGGAGTCCACGGATACCCGCCCGATGCTCAATCAGGCGTTGCGTGAGGCGGTCGACTTTATCCACGCGGAGGGATGGGACCAGGTCCATCCGACCTTGTTTGGTTTGGTGCCCAGCGAGCTGCTCATCGACGCCCTCCCCGACCCGCTCGATGCCTCCCCGCTCACTCTGGTGGTGCAGGATTTTCCGGACAATGTTGCCGCAGGCACGGATGAGGTCGTGGAGTATCTGTCGCGGGTGGTGTGGCCGGAGGGGGTGGTTGGGGCGATTCTCGCCCAGGAAATCCTGTTTCGGGATACGAACGATCCACAGAGCGGCCCGCAGCGGGCGCGATTGTATTCGGGCGCGTTGGCACAGGGGGTAACGGCGACGCTGTTGCAGCTGCGTCCGACGGGTGACGGGTTGTTCGCCGAGGATGAGTATGTGTTGCGCGGAGGCCCGGAAATTGCCCCGGAGTTGGAGGATGTTCTCGTCTTCAGCCTCAACCAAACGCTGATAGACTAGCTGTATGTCTCACATCCGTGCCCTCGGTGTTGTCGCAGTGGCGGCAGTGTGCCTCGTTGCCTGTGGGAGCACGGGTCCGGAACCCACGACAACGTCGGTTGCACCCCCACCTGTGTCGTCATCACCATCAGCCACATCATCGGCGCCCGCGGCGGACGCGGAAATGGATTCGGTGGAGAAGGTGCAGGAGAAGTTCGCCTCCCTGGCCCCGGAGAGTTTCTTCGCCGGTTTGGAGACGTGTGATCCGAATGGGATTCCGGGTTCCTCATCGTGTTCGGGCCCGCAGGTGGGTCAGTTCCAATTCTTCGATTCGATGACGAAGGCCACCTCAACAGCCCAGTTGTTGCGGGAATTGCGCTCGTCACGGGTGGTGGCGGAGGCGGGGGATATTGTCGTCGGATGGTCGGCGGTGGGGTCAACGGCGATCATCACAGTCGTTGATGAGCGGCAGGGCCTCGTCATGCAGCAGATGATTTCCTCGGACAAGGTGGATCCGGAGGACCACATCGCCAAACTCGGACTCGACCCGACCGATCAATCACACAGCTCGGGTTCTGCCGAGGAGAGCTGATCGACAGCCCCGGCCAGCGTATCCACAGCAATAATCGGCATGTCAATGTGATGGGTGCGCGCGGAGGCAACAATCTCTGCACAGTTGGCACGCGGGGCAAGGAACACCTCCGCCCCCGCGTCTGCGGCGGCAATGATTTTGTATTTCCCACCGCCGATCGGCCCGACGGTGCCGTCCGGGGCGATGGTGCCGGTTCCGGCGACCTTCTTCCCGCCGGTGATCTGCCGGGGGTCGAGTTTGTCCACCACCCCGAGAGAGAACATGAGTCCGGCGGAGGGCCCGCCGACATCGGCGAGGTGGTAGTCAATCTCCATGTCCCCGGAGGCGTCGGCCTGCAGGAGCAGTCCCGCATAGGCGGTGCCGGGCCGGTCGGGGTTCTCGGCGAGGGTGACCGGAATATCCCCCGCATCGGTGTGGAGGGTGACGGTGGCCCCCACCGGCTGGGATTGAATGTAGGTCACGGCGGTTTCCGGCACGTCGATGGCCGTATCGTCGATGCCGGTCAAGGTGGCGCCCTCAGCCAGCAGCCCGGCCGAGGGACCGTCGCCACTGACGGCGACGATGTGGGTTTCCAACGGGTAGTTGAGGTAGTTGAGGGCGGCGAGTGTGGCTGCGGATTCACTGTTGGTGAAGGCTTCGGCGTTTTCGCGCTCCACCTGCTCGGAGGACTTGTGCCGGGGGATGACCTGGTTGATGGGCACGAGGTCTTCCTCATCGTCAACCCAGAAGCGGAGGGCTTGGGCGAGGGTGAAGTCGCTTTTCACACTGATGGTGAGCATCCGCAACTCCCCGGTGGTCGGATCCACGGGGGCCCCCGTGATGGCGACAATCTCCTCGCCCGCATCGGTGGTGGAGAGCACATCTGCGGTCGGCCCGGGCCCCATGGCCGCAAACGGCATCCCCAACGGCAGCCCGGGGATGAGCGAGGTTGGGGCGGACACGGCACCGGCCAACACGACGAGGGGGATGAGCCCAAGAAGTAGGTTTCGCACGCCTCCACCTTACCCAGTGTGGCTGTTCGCTGTCAGCGTGTACCACCCTCAGCGCAAACCATGTAGGTTGGACTCTATGAGCAAAGGCTTCGGTTTTACTTCCAACAATGACGACGAGGGACCCCAGGATCCGATGGAGTCGCTGTTTCGGATGCTGGGGAACTCCGGAGGCGGATTTGTCAGCTGGAGTCCGCAGGAGGGCTTCACCGGCGGCGGCCCCCTCGGGGATATGCTGCGTCAATTCTCCCGGATGATGGACAACGATACCTCGAACACGCCGCCGACCCTCGACCCGGAGCTCATGATCACAGGCGGTACCGGGGCGCTCGGGAAGGAGCAGGGCCCCCGCAGTGGCGATGCGGCGATGGTGGAGGAGGCCGTGCGCCTGGCGGAACTGTGGCTCGATGAGGTCACCGATATCCCCACCGCCCAGGCCCCCGCAGAAGCGTGGTCGGCCAGGCAGTGGCTCACCCGCACCGTTCCCACATGGGTGCGCCTCGGCGAACCGATCATCGATTCGCGGGGCGCGGCAAACCAGGATTCGGTGCCGGAGGATGCGAAGCAGATGGTGGCCCCGGTGATGAAGGTCATGAACAGCTTTTCCCACATGCAGGCCTCGTCGAGCATCGGCGCCTCCCTCGGGGAGGTAGCCGCCCACACGATCACCGGCTGTGACCTCGGCCTGCCCGTGCTCACCGGGACAATCGTTGTACTCACGGAGCATCTGCGCGAAGCCATCGCCGATCTCGACGTGCCCCAGCAGGAGGCGGTGGTCTACATCGTCGCCCGGGAGGCCGCGCGGCAGCGTCTCTTCGCCCACGCCCCGTGGATCGGCGAGTCACTCATATCCGCTGTTGAGGAGTATGCGGCGGGCTTGACCATCGACACATCGAGCGTCGATGACGTCCTGCGCGATGTCCAATCCGGTGACTTCGATCCCGAGCGCATCCAGGAGGCGCTGAAGAAGCTGGAGCCCAAGGTCTACACCCGCAATGACTACTCCACCTCCCGGTTCACCACCCTCGTGGCCCTCATCGAGGGGTGGGTTGACCACGTCACCCACGCCGCCCTGATGGATCGAATCCCGTCCACGGAGGCGTTGGAGGAGGCGTGGCGGCGCCGCCGCAGTGCCGGGTTCACCGCCGAGCATGTGCTCGCCGAGGCCCTCGACATTGACCTCGGGGAATCCACCATTGATCAGGCAGTTGACCTGTGGAAGCGAGTGGAGTTTGCCGTTGGCAAGCAGGGCCGCGATCACGTCTTCGATCACCCAGACTTCCTGCCCACCGCCGCAGATTTGGCGGCATCGGCCGAGTTCATTGACAAGTTGCTCGCCGCCTCCACCGCTGACGATGACTTCGATCCGATTGCGGAGATCACCCGCCTGGAAGAGGAGCAATCAGAATAGTGGTACGATGGCGGTAATCCGTATACCGCTCACGCATCAGGGGGGATTGTGACAGTCTCATTGGTCCCGTTTGACCGGCTCCACCCCGGTCAACAGTTCACGCTTTCACCAGCGGCCACCGTGGTGCTGCGCCCGAAGGCGTGCGTCCAGTTCGGTTTAGACGCCTCGTGTGCCAGCATCATCGAGTGCGACTCGCAGGTCGCCGCCCGGCGCCTCGCCGATGTCCTCCGCGCGTGCAACACCCCCACCCCGGTGGAGTCCATCCTGCGCAGCCTCGTCTCCGTCAACATCGATATCCACCTGGCCCGGGCAATCCTCGAAGACCTCATCGGCTACCGGGTCCTCACCCCGCATCGCCCCCGCAGAGTGGTGGCGCTGGTGGGCAACTCGCCGCTGGCGCGCACCATTGTTCGCCTCCTGCCAGACACCCAGTGGCAGCTCTACACAAAGGATGCGGGCACGAACATCACCGACTTCATCCTCCAGTGGGGCAACCACGCCCCACTCCTCTGCGTGGACACCCTCCTGGAATCGCCCGGTGTGGCCCGAGCCACCCAACACCTCGAGGCCCCCACCCTCATCCAGGCCGCTGTGGTCGACGGCCACGGCTGGGTGGGCCCGGTGATGATCGACGGGGAGGGGGCGTGCCCCCTGTGCGCGGAACTGTACCGGATCGACCGGGACCCCCACTGGCGCACCCTCCTCGCCCAACAGTTGACCACCCGCGCAGCGGTCTCCCCGGCCACCCTCGCCGCCACCGCCGCCGAGGTCGTTACCATCCTCTCCCTCCTGGCCACCCAGGCCTCCATTCCCCCCGGGGTGAAGCCGCGCACGATCCGCCCCGGCGAGCAGACCGTCATCGAGCCGTACTCGGGGCAGCTCACCCACTCCCTGGTGGCCCCGCACCGCTTCTGCGACGTGTGCTTTACCGCCCAGCGCAACTGAACGAGGTCAACACCTCCGCCAGTCCTTTCCCATAGCGGTCAAATTTCACCGGCCCAACCCCGGGTACAGCGAGGAATTCCGCCTCCGTGCGCGGCATGGCCTGCGCGATCGCCACAAGGGTGGCGTCGGTGAACACCATGTAGGCGGGGATGTTCTCAGCGCGCGCCTGCTCCAACCGCCACGCCCGCAGCGCCGCGAAGAGCCCATCGTCCACGTCCCCACTGCTCCGGGCCTTCCGCCTCCGTTTCGGTCGGGCCGCTGTGGGCGGGGCATCTTCCTCGACGATGCCGTCGAGGAACCGGGAGCGCTTCCGGGAACCGTGACCGCCCTCCGCGCGGGCTGCCGCCCAGGAGATGTGCAGGTACCGGCGCGCCCGGGTGATCCCCACGTAGAAGAGGCGGCGCTCCTCCTCAATCTGCTGCTCCCCCGCCTCGACGGCGTATCGGATGGGCAGGGTTTTTTCCTCCAACCCGGTGAGGAACACCGCATCCCACTCCAACCCCTTCGCCGCATGGAGAGAAGCGAGGGTGACCCCCTCGGTGCGGGGCGACTGCTTCGCCTCCATCCGGGCGTGGAGGTCCGCATTCAACCCGACGAGGGTGATCTCAGGGCGGGCGGTGACGATATCGTTGATGAGGTCCCACAGGGCGGTGAGCATCTGCCAGCGCTCCCGCGACTGCATCCCCTCCGGCTCCTGCTCGGTCAGCCCCAGCCGGGCCAACCCGGCCCGGACGAGGTCGAGCAGGCTCTGCCCACTCGTCTCGCGCAGGCTCGGCGCGTCGGGGCGGTTCGCCGTGGCAACGAGTGCGCCGAGGGCCTGTTTCACCTCCGGGCGGCTGAAGAACCCCTCCCCGTTCTTCACCTGGTAGACGATGCCGCGTTCAGCGAGGGCCTGTTCAAACACCGCCGACTGGGAATTCATCCGGTAGAGGATGGCGATCTCGGAGGCGGGCACACCCCGGGCGATGAGGGCAGAGATCTCGGCGGCAATCGCCCGCGCACCTGCCGGTTCGGAGTCGAACTTCACAAACCGGGGTTCCTCCCCACTCGGCTGCATCCCTCGCAGCGTCAACCGGGTGCCGGCGATGCGGCCTGTGGCCTGGGAGATGACGGCATTGGCCAAGTCCGTCACCTGGGGGGTGGAGCGGTAGTCGCGTTCGAGGCGGACCACCACCGCCTCCGGGTAGGTGGAGGAGAACTCGAGCAGGAAGCGCGGGGAGGCCCCGGTAAAGGAGTAGATGGTCTGATTGGCATCCCCGACGACGGTGAGGTCGCGCCGCTCCCCCAGCCACGCGGTGACCAGGCGCTGTTGGAGTGGGGTGACGTCTTGGTATTCGTCGATGACGAAGGTGCGGTACTGCTCCCGGAACACGTCGGCAATGCCGGGATAGTTCTCCAACATGGAGGCCGTGTAGATGATGATGTCGTCGAAGTCGAGCAGCAGGCCCGCAGCGGTGCGTTTGGATTCCTCATACCGGGCATAGACGGCCGCGGTCTGCTCGGCCGATACCGGTGGGGTGCGCTGGAAACTGTCCGCCTGGTCCGCGTAACTGTCCGGGCTGATCAGGCACGCCTTCGCCCACTCGATCTCCCCGAGCAGGTCACGCACCGTCTCCTTCGTCGCATCCACTCCCACGGCGGTGGCCGCCCGGAGGACATGGCCGAACTTCTTTGAGTCGAGGATGCCCACCGGCTGGTCACCGGCCACCTGGGGCCAAAAGTAGCGCAACTGGCGCAGTGCCGCCCCGTGGAAGGTGCGCGCCTGCACTCCCCCCACCCCCATCCGGGCGAGCCGGTCGCGCAGCTCCCCTGCCGCCCGCGTCGTAAACGTCACCGCGAGCACCCGCTGCGGATTGACCAACCCGGCATCGACAAGGTGGGCGATCCGGTAGGTGATGGTGCGGGTCTTGCCCGTCCCAGCACCGGCAACAATACACACCGGGCCGCGCGGGGCGAGCGCCGCCTCCCTCTGCGCATCATCGAGGTCGTCGAGGGAAAACCCAGTCATCGTGCATTGAGTTCGGGGGAATCGGGGGAACTGATGCGGCGCACAAAGAGCAGCCGGTCGCCCGGCTCTGCGGTCTCTGCCTCGGGGGAATCGATGCGGTAGAGCTCGCCGGAGCGGACCACACCGAGCACAATGTCGGCGAGGTGGCGCGGGTTCGCCCCCACCTCATCGTCGGTGATCTCGCGCTCCGCAATGGAGAAGCCCTCATCGGGGCTAAGCAGATCCTCCATCATTTCCACCACCGACGGGGTCACCGTGGCCAACCCCAACATGCGGCCCGCTGTCTCCGAGGAAATGACCACCGAATCGGCCCCGGACTGCTCCAGCAGGTGCTGGTTCTCCCCCTCCCGGGCACTGGCCACGATCTTTGCACTCGGTGCCAACTCCCGCACGGAGAGGGTCACGAGCACGGCCGTATCGTCCATACTTGGGGCGACGACGACAGCCTTTGCACGCGTCACCCCGGCCAGTTTGAGTACGTCAGCCTTTGTCCCCGAGCCATGGACGGTGACGAGCCCCTGACTGGAGGCGGCCTCGAGGGAGTGGCGGTCCGTGTCCACGACGACGATCTCGCCGGGCGGGGTGCCGTCGGCAAGCAATGCCGCCACTGCAGACCGGCCCTTCGTGCCGTAGCCGACAACAACCGTGTGGTCGCGCATGCGTTTCCTCCACCTCTGAATCTGGAGCGCTTTCCGCGACTCCTCCGTCAACACCGACAGGGTCGTACCCACCAATAACACGAGGAAGGCGATCCGCAATGGCGTAATCACCATAATGTTAATCAACCGGGCATGTTGGGTCACCGGCGTAATATCGCCGTAGCCCGTCGTGGAGAGGGATACCGCCGAATAGTACAGGGCATCCACAAAGGTCAGGTCCTCCGAGTAGCCGCGCCGATCGTAGTAGACGAGCAAGGCAACCGCAATAAGCAGCAACAGCGCATAGAGAACCCGCCGCCCAATGAGCACCCACGGGCTGACGAGCCGACGCTCCGGAATGGAAATGATGTTGACCAGGGCGTGATCGGGCAGGTCGTCGAGTTCGGGTTCCACGCCGAACCGGGTGCGCCATGCCGGGGTGAGGGCCATCGTCACATCCTTCCAATGGGTAGGTACAACCCCTTAGGCTAGTCCATACTCCCCATGAAGTGGGGTAATCGCCTGCCCTGAACGGATATAGTAGAACGTCGCCGCCACATCCTCCGGTCGCACCTCATCCCCGGTGCGCTGACTGGCCAACCGGGCCCACGCGATCTGGTAGATCGACAGCTGAATCGATGCCGCCTCAAAGTCCTTCCCCTGCGGCACCTGCCCGGACTTCCAATCCACCACCTCGTACGAGGTGGGACCGGTCTGAAAGACCGCATCAATTTGGCCCCGGATCATCCGCCCATTCAGTTCAATTTCAAACGGCTGCTCCACAGCCACGGGGACGCGATCCCACCACGGGGAGGCGCGGAATCTCTCCTGCAAATCTGCCAGTTCCTGCGCGGACATCGTCTCCTCGCCGAGGCCGGGCAGCTCCAGGTCATCGAGGAGGGTGGGCTGGGAGTAGTGGCGCTCAATCCACTCGTGGAGGGCGGTGCCGCGTTTGGCAAACTGGTTCGGCTTGTACGGGACAGGCCGCCGCTTCCGGCGGGCGAACTCGTCCGGATCTTTCGCAATGGCCACCAGTTCCGTCGCCGCCAACTGGTCCCCAGCGGCCACCTCAATGACCAGGGCGGACTGGGCGGCCCGCTCGGCGAGGAGGGCAGCCACATCGGCGTCGAGGTCGTGGTTGACGGTGTCGTCGAGGTCAGCCTCGTGGTGGGCGCCCCGGACGAGCTCGGCTGCAGCATGCACCGCCTCGCGCCGATCCCCGAGGTAATCGGCGGGAAACAGGGCGGTCTCACACACCGCCTCGGGGGTGGACTCCTCCAGGTTGGGCGCATCGTCCCACTGCACCACCTGGATTTCCTCTTTCTCCTTCGCCGCAACCAGCTGGGCGGTCGGTGCGACGGGACTCCACTCGAGCTTTGAGTTGAGCACCCGACTGTGCGCGGTGACGAGGAGGGTTGCCTCAGCACGGGTGAGGGCCACATAGAGCAGCCGTGTGGCCTCCCGCACCTCCTTCTTCCGCAACAGCCGCTTGTAGGCTTTCACGAACTTGGCGAAATCTGCCGCCTTCGCCCCCACACTCCCGTACTCCCACAGCGGTGTGCCGTCGAGGAAGCGCAGGTCCGCAGCTGTCGCCTCGGGGTCGATATCGATGGGGACGGCCACTGCATCCCCGTACAGTTCCGGTGGCAGCAGCTCCGGACGGGTGAGAAAACTCGTCGTCTGCAGGCCCTGCGTCTCATCGTCGGGGTAGTCGTCGCGGCCCGCACCAACAACGGCCACATGTTGAAATTCGAGACCCTTGGCGGCGTGCACGGTGAGGATTTGCACACTGCCCGGGGCCGGTGCTACCTCCCCGCGATCCAACCCATCCTCCTCGGACTCGGCGGCGAGATAGTCGAGGAAACTGGCGAGAGAGGCGTTGGGGATGCGTTCAAACTCGGCGACGAGGTCGTGGAACCGGTCGAGGTGGGTGGAATCCCCGCGCACGAGGGTTTCCGTGCGCACCTGGAAGGCGGTATCGATATCGGCGAAGACATCGGCAATGCCCTTGCGCAGGCTCACCGTCCGCAGATAGCGCAGGGTGGCGGAGAACTCTGTGAGGCGACGGTACCCCTCCGGGGAGTACTGGTCGGCCGGGCCGAGGTCGGCGAGGGCATCCCCCAAGGACACCGCCGCCTCCGGGGTCTGCGCGAGAATGGCCTCAAGTGTGGCGGCGAAATCCTCGACCGGTTCTGGTTTGGCCTGCAGCCGCTGAGCCCGGCGCGCCAGCGCCTCTGCATCGGAGAGGCCGATGCCCACGAGCGGCCCGAGCAGCAGGGAGATGGTGGAGGCGGAGTCGTTCGGGTAGACGAGGACGCGGGCGACATCGACGAGGGCGCGCACTTCCTCCAGATAGAGCAAGCCGCCGTTGAAGTGCACCTCGTAGGGCACCTCTGCGGCCTCGAGGGCGGCGATCATGGCGGGCACGTGCTTGTGTTTGCGCACGAGGATGGCGGCTGTGAACTTCTCCGGGTCGGCCTCCCGCAACTGTTTGAAGGTGGCGGCGACGTAGTCGGCCTCTTTTTCCTCGGTATCGAAGAGACCGATCCGGACGTCTCCCCCCAGTTCGTTGGCGTTGAGGGGTGAAACGGGGCGCGGTTTTCCGTCTGTGCCCGTCCCGAGCACCGCAGTAGCGACTGTATTGGCCAAGTCAAGGATGGTTGTGGGATTGCGGTAGCTCGTCGTCAGCTCGAGGGTGTCCGCCTGCCCGCGCGAGCCGGGGAAGTCGTGGACGAACTGGGCGAGGTTGTTCGAGGACGCCCCACGCCACCCGTAGATCGTCTGCATCGGGTCCCCGACGGCGGTGACGGCGGTGTCCTGCCCAAAGAGGGAGGAGAGCAGGAGGCGCTGGGAGTGGGAGGTGTCCTGATACTCGTCGAGCATGACCACCGTGTATTTGGCGCGTTCGCGCTGCCCCACCTCGGGGTGGTGCTGGGCCAGCTGCGCTGCCACGGACATCGTGTGGGCGAAGGTGGTGAGGTGGTGATTCGCCAGGTCCTCGTAGACAAGCCGCACAATGTCGAGGTATTCGCCGCGTTCGGTGACGGCGGTGGTGAAGCTGCGGGTGTCCGCGTTGGAACCGACGAATCCGGCGACGACGTCGCGGTTGAGGAGGTCATTGGCCTGGCGCAGCTGGTCGAAGGAGACGACGTTGCTCTCCATCTCCGCGAGCAGTCGCATCACCTTCCGGGTGACCTCGGACACCGACTGTGTGGCAGACAGTTTCCCGGTGTAGGCGTTGACGATCTGCCAGGTGCGCAGGTAGAGTTCCGCGTTCCCGATGATCCGGGAGTCCGGTTCCTCCGGCAGATACAGGCCGTATTCGCGCACAAGGGAGCCGGCGTAGGAATCGTAGGTGAGCACGGTGGTGTTGATGGTGGCGAGCTGGCGCTGTTGCTCGGGTGCGAGTTGGCCGCTGTCGCGCAGCTGAACCAGGTAGGTGCGGATCTTCGCGCGCAGGTTCTCCGTGGCCTTGCGGGTGAAGGTCAACCCGAGTACCTGTTCTGGTGCGGCCACGCCGCGCTGCACTAAAGCTGCGACGCGCTGGGCCATGGTCCGGGTCTTGCCGGCCCCGGCCCCGGCGACAACGAGCAGGGGCTCGGCGGGGTGGTTGATGACATCCGCCTGCTGGGGGCTGGGGGCAGGTTCTGTGTGTGTGCGCGTCATGTCTACTTCCTCTCCTCGCCCATCCCAATCGGGCACAACTGTGTGAATTCGCAGGTCGCGCACCCCCGGTTGCGTGCCACCTCAATGCGGCCGCCGGCCAGAGCATCGGCTGCAGTACGGAGGGACTCGGCGAAGGCGGCGGCGTCCTCCTCGGTCAGCGGCTTCTGGTCGCGTGTGGTCAGGCTCTTTGCTGTGTTCATTGGGTAGAGCAGGCGGGCCCCGGCGGGGGTGCGGGGTGGATCCCCGGCCAGCAGCATCAGCTGGTATGACTTCAGCTGCGGGTGGTCGGCTGCTTCCCCCATGGTGATCGCATGGTTACCGGTCTTCCAGTCGTAGACGGTGTACACCGTTTCCCCGGAATTGTCACTGCGGTCGATCCAGTCGACGCGGCCACGCAGGATCACCTCATGCCCGCCCGGGGACTGCCCGAGCGAGGCGATTAACTCCTCCTCGATGGCATCGACCATGTCCGCGTGGGCATCGATGAAGCTGTCCATCTTCGCCAGCGCCGCACGCAGTTTCTCCGTCATCGTGGCCTGCTTCCACGCAGGGGTCCGCTCGGCGCGGAGGATCGCCGCAATGGTCTGCTCGGCCAACAGTGGGCGCAGGTCCCGGTCGGACTGTGCGACCGCCTCGGCATAGGCGTGGAGGATGGAGCCGCGCTGCATCGCTGCGGTGGGTTCGACCGGCAGAATGCGGGAGCGCAGGATGTAGCGCAGGGGGCATTCGAGCGCCTGCTGCACGGAACTCGGGCTCAGCGTGATGGGGGCGTTCTCGGCGAAGAGCGGGGTGGTAGAACTCGCCTCCGCAGTCCCCCACCAGTAGGCGGGGTCGGCGGCGGCGAACTGGGCGTCGGCCAGCTGTGCCAAGAGGTGAGCAGCATGGTTCCGGTTGGCTGGGGAGGTGTCCGGATCGCACACGCGCCGACGCAGTGTGGCGATAACCGTCGCCGCCGAGAGCACCTGTGGGGCCCGGTCGGCGGTGTATTCCTCCTCCGTGTAGTCCATACCGCTGCGATCCCACCCGGCGGTGAGCCCGGTGAGGAGGGAGGATGGTTGTGGGAGGGGGCTGTCCTCACCGCCGGGTTTGATCGCGGTGAGCACGAGGCGCTCGGTGGCGCGGGCGGTGACCATGTCAAAGAGGCGCTGCTCCTCCTGGGCGCGGCCGCGGACGCGATCAATGTAGGTGTCCGTGGAGATGTTTTCACTCACCAGATCAACAAAGACCTCCTGGTCAAAGAGGGTTCCGGTGAGTTCAAGGGAGGGCCACACCCCCTCGTTGACGTGCGGCATGATCACCACCGGCCACTGTCCACCGATCACCGCGTGGGCGGTGTCGATGGTCACTGCATCGGCGCGGACGGTGCGGCGCTCGCGGATACTGGTGGGCAGCTCCTGTTCCTCAATGAACTGGAGGAAGTCGAGGAGAGTGGCCGATTCCTTCCACTCGACGTAGTCGCCGGCCTGGTCAAACAGTTCCATCATCGCGTCGAGGTCGCGGTCTGCCTGGGAGCCGGCGGCCCCGCCGCGCAGGGAGGTTGCCGCCAGACGCGGCCCCAACCCGGTGGCGTTCCACAACTCCCACAGCACCATTTCCAATCCGGCGTTGGCCTCGACGGCGGCGCGCCCGGCGGCGAGGACACTGCGCACCCGCTCGATCATCTCGCGGGCAGTGTCGCCGATGGCCAGGGTCTCCGGCAGCTCCACGGTGCCCGCGATGATCTGGGCACACACCTGGGGGGCGGGGTGGTCGACATCGACAAGCTCACTGGCGGACAGTTCGCGGTAGATGCGGCGCAGGGTGACCGGGTCCACCGCCCCAATCGGGCCGATGGCGAGGGAGAGAATCTGCTCGTCGGTGGCATCGCCGACGAGGATGTGCAGGGCTGCAAGCAGGGCCGCCACCATGGGTTGTTCGGCGAGGATGAGGTCACCGGGATCGACGTGGACGGGAACCCCGGCGGTGAGCAGCCGCTGGCGCAGTGGCCCGATCTGTCCGGCCGTGCGCACCACCACGATGATGTCCGTCCACGGGACACCGTCGAGGAGGTGGAGCCGACGCACAGTGTCTGCCACCGCATCGATCTCCTGCTGCGGTGTTGCCCCGTAAATGACCGAGCGGTGGGTGGGCACACGATGCGGAACATCGAGGTGAATGTGCACGTCGGCGGCGGTGGGGTGGGTGAGCATCTGGGCGCTGGCACCACGGAAAGAGAACACCAACTCGTCCGGGTTGCCCGCGATGATCGCCTGAGTGGCCTCGCCCATGAGCAGTTCCACGAGCTCGGCAGAGCGGGGGTCAAGATGTTGGGCATCATCCACACCCACCCAGCACAGGTGGCCGATTGTGGCCTGGCGCACGGCATCATCGCTGCGGAGCAGGTCCACAGCCTTGGCCATGAGTTCGGCGGCGTTGTAGCGCGGCCCGTTCTCCAACCGGTCCACCTGGCGGTATTCCTCAAGGAGGGCGGCCGCACTGACCCACAGGCTGTTGTTCTCGGCGCGGCCGATCCGCTCGATCTCCGCCCGGATCCGCTCAAACAGGGATTCCTGCGGCCCGGTGATGTCCACGCGCTCGACGGCGCGGAGCAGGAAATCGCGCACCCCCCGGGCAAATCCCCGGTAGGTGAGGGCCGGTTGCCACTGCTCGGGCCACTGGGTGCCAGTCTCGGCATGTCCGGCGAGGAGGTGGCGGAGGATGGCATCTTGTTCCCCACCGGTCATCAGCCGGGGGGTCGATTCCGCGTGGAGGCCGGCTGCGGCGCGGACAATCATGAACGCCACCGAGTGGATGGAACGGGCGATCTTCGCGGTGGAGACGTAGTGAGGCACCGGTGCGCCGATGAGGTCGGCGGCGATGAGCTGCTCACAGGTGGTGGCGGCCGTCTTCGTCGGGGTGATGAGGAGCAGCGAGTCACTGTCCCAACCGTCGCGAATGCGGGAGACAGCACTGTCACACACCAGTGCGGTCACCCCACCCCCGGCAACACCGCTGACCACATACCGGCCCGGCTGGCCGGTGAGCAGGGGGTCCACCACTGGGTCCCACTCCCGCTGCGGGCGTGGGGGTGTGGGAGCAGGCTCGGTATCCACAAGGCGCACCGTGGGGGGTGCGGGGATGAACAAGCGGCGGGTGGATGGGGTCAGCGGCATGGGTTCAGGGTAACAAGGCCCCCTTAAAAAGCTGCTGCACAATCCCGGTCAGGCGCGTCCCCGCGTGCGAATTGGCCTGTGGGTGCAGGGCGTGAATATACAGTCTGTACAGCAGTGCCCGGATCACCAACTGGTCTATGTTTCGAACATCACGGAACCTGTCGATGAGGTCCGCGTTGGCCGCACCGGCGATCATCGCATCCACCATCGTCAGCGCCGCCGTGTAGGCAGCCGGGTGGGCAACACAGACAATACCGGTCACACACGGCGGCTGAGACTGCCAGGTGAGGGTGGTGGCAAACATATCAGCGTGGCAGACGTGGTCGGCCCCGCTAATCTCTTCCCGGCGACTGAGCACCACGGCAGCGTTTTCCAGGGCGATCTGCTGGTCCTCCGTGGCCTCCGCCCCGGGACCGAAACCCACGGCGAGGACGGGGGCGGGGTTGTCTGCCCAGGCGGCCCGGTCAGCGAGGTCGAAGATGTCCACCTCGCTGAGGATGGCCGGAACCGTCCGGGTGGCAAAGCGCGGAATGGGCAGGGCGGCCATCGATTCAGCCAACCGGAGGGAGGCGGCGACGACTTCATCGGCGCGGGCGTGAATCTCCCCCGGCACGAACTGACTCACCTTCCATCCGGCGACGGTGAAGCGCCCGTCTGTGGAGCGCAGTGGCCGGGCCAGACGCACCCCAGTGGGGGCAACGGTGTCGCACACGGTGGCGGACCAGTTTGCCCGCTCAACATCGGCGACGGGGCTGGCGACCAAGTCCCCGATGCGTACACCCCCATCCCAGGCCGGGGAGAGGGGGTGGTCGCTTACGGCTGCACTGTCGAGGTAGGCGTTGAAGGCGCGCTGTACAACGAAGGGAACCTGTTCCATAGCACTCAGCCTAGCCTGCGCACTCACGCATTCGGGAACGGCCACGGATTGTAGGCGCACATCTTACCATCGTCGGGGTATGGGCCGGTCGGATCGATGGAGTGGAGTTCGGAGTTATTGGCCGACAGGGTCTGCTGCATCATGATCGGGGCCAATCCCCCCTGTACGGTGCACGCATCGTGCTGGGCGAAGCCGATCCCGTGCCCCACCTCGTGGTTGATCATGTATTGCCGGTAGGCGCCGAGATCGCCCTGGAAGACGCTGGTACCGCGCACCCAGCGGGATTCGTTGAGGATGACCCGGTTGCCCACCGAGGTAAAGCACGAGGTTTCCATTTCAATATCGCGCCCGCAGGCGGCGTGGGTGGTGTCCAGACTGGACAGTTGCACGACAAGGTCGGGGTTGTCGGCATCGGTGACGTGCTGGAAGGCGAATTGGGGATCGTTGATCCAGCCCTTCGGGTTGGCGAGGGTGGCGTCGATCATCGTGGCAAAGCCATCGTCGCCCCCGTAGCCGTCCGTGACCACCCCGTTTTCCACCTGTACAACATAGGTGAAGGTGTGTTTTGTGCCCTGCCCGACCACCGGGCCGGGTCGGCCGACGGTGCGGTAGGTGCCGTCGCCACGGACGGTGTAGGCACCCCCATCGGGGAGCACCCCACCGGGCAGTGCGGCGATGTCAGCTTGGTTCGGATCCGGGCCGTCCATGACCACTGCCGTCGGGTTCGCGGCAGTTCCGGTGGTGCCACTGGGGGCGGCGACGACCATGTCCACGATGAACCACACTGTGAGCACGACGAGGACGGGAATGGCGTAGGCCCGCCACCCGTAGCGGCGCGCGAAGGAGACGAGCCGGGACTCGCCGGGCACGTTGTTGGACATCGAATCGCCTCCTGTGGTGGTGTTAGCTCGACTGGAAGCCGACGTGGCGGGTGTTGGCCGAGCCAACCCGCACGTAGGCGATGGCGGAGCGGCGCACGCTAATGGTATTGCCCTTCTCATCGGTGAGGGAGAAAATCCCCTCGCCACCGGTCAGTGCCGCCTCGACCTCGTGGGCCACGACGTCGTCTGCCGCGTTGCTGGAGAAGGAGATCTCGCGGCCGCTGCGTTCAAGTCCGATTGTGATATCCATGGCCCCCATCCTAGCGAGGCTGTCAATTGCCAGTGCGCATCGGGCTGTGGGCTGCCGCACGACCGCGCGCCCCAGGTTAGGAAAGATGCGCCCAAAACGTTAGGATGGATGCGTGCCCGCACAGCTTAGTAGTCAACGTCCTCTTCCTACCTTTGCCGAGCTTGGCGTCGCCGGAGAAATCGTTACTGCCCTCGCCGAGCGCGGGGTTACCCGCACGTTTGCGATCCAGGAACTGACCCTGCCCATCGCCCTCGAGGGCCGCGACCTCATCGGCCAGGCGCGCACCGGCATGGGCAAGACATTCGGCTTCGGAGTGCCCCTCCTCGACCGCATCTTCGACGATGCGGACATCGATGAACTTGACGGCACCCCCCGCGCCCTTGTCGTCGTCCCCACCCGGGAACTGTGCATCCAGGTCGGCGGGGACCTCGACGACCTCGCCCGGCACCTGCCCATCCACGTCACCACCATCTATGGCGGCACCTCCTACGAGGACCAGGAGCAGGCCCTGCTCGCAGGCACCGATGTGGTGGTGGGCACCCCCGGTCGCCTCCTCGACCTGTACCAGAAGGGCACTCTCCCGCTCGATCAGGTGCGCGTCCTCGTCCTCGACGAGGCCGACGAGATGCTCGACCTCGGGTTCTTACCGGCGATTGAGAAAATCCTCGCCGCCGTCACCGCCCCGCACCAGACGATGCTGTTCTCGGCGACGATGCCCGATGATATCCTCCGCCTCGCCCGTGGGTTTATGACCTCGCCGGTGCATATCCGCGCCGAGATGTCCCATGAGGCGGAGGTCAACGAGCAGACGAGCCAGGTGGTGTTCAAGTCGCACCGGATGGACAAGGAGGCGGTGACCGCCCGGATTATGCAGGCGCGCGGGCGCGGGAAGACGATCATCTTTGTGCGCACGAAGCGCTCTGCAGCGGATGTGGCCACCCATTTGGCCAGTGCTGGTTTCAAGGTGGCGAGTGTGCACGGCAACCTCAACCAGCAGGCACGGGAGCGCTCACTCGACGCTTTCCGCCACGGCACGGTGGATATTCTCGTCGCCACCGATGTGGCCGCCCGCGGGTTGGACATTGACGATGTCACCCACGTTATCAACTATCAGACTCCCGATGATGAGCTCACCTACGTCCACCGCATTGGCCGCACCGGCCGGGCCGGGCATTCCGGTGTGGCGGTCACCCTCGTCGGCTATGACGAGGTGGACAAGTGGAAACTCATCGATTCTGGTCTTGGCCTTGACTATGGGGAGCTGCCGGAGTGGTTCTCCAACTCCCCTGAGCTCTACGACGCCCTCGACATTCCGACCGATGCGACCGGCGTGGTCGGTCCGTCTCTGCCCGTGTTTGGGCAGGCGCGCGGCGATCGTTCCCGCCGCCCCGCCCCGCGCGGTCGGTCCCGGCGCGGAAGGAAGTAATCATGGCCCGCCGTCTCAATCGCAACTGGCTCGCTGTGGCGGTCATTGCCGCTGTCTCTGCGGCTGGGGTGGGGGTGACTGCCCTCACCGCCCCGTCCACGCATGCCCATCTCACCCGCACGGAGGCGACGGTGCGCAGCGAGGGGGTGCTCAGTGCAGCTCCCGGTGGTGTCCGCGAGGCGTACTCGCTGCGTGACGACGCTGTCCCCGGCGCCTATGCCCCGTTGGCGGCCAACGGTGTGGTGGTGACGGCCAGCGGTGAGGAGGCGACGGGAACGGATGCGTCGACCGGGCAGGCCCTGTGGACGTATCGCCGGAACGTGCCGATCTGTTCGACGGGGATTATCGATGGTGCGGTCGCCCTCACCTATGCCACGGGGATTGGGTGCGGGGAGGTGACCTCGATTGATCTGACGGAGGGCACGTATAAGGATGGGCGTGCGGCGCTGGCCGATGCGCCGGAGGCGGTGACACCGATCCAGTCGAATAGTTCGGTGGGGTTGGTCTCCACCCGGCGGGTGGAGTTGTGGCGCAATGATCTTGTGCGCACGGTGGAGTACGGCGATGTGGATGTGAAGCAGGAGCCACAGTTCCAGCCACACGAGGAGTGCACCATTGACAGTGCACTGGCCCGGGTGGAGGTGCTCGCGGTGGTGGAGACCTGTGCGGATGGGACGTGGCTGCGGATTCAGGATGCTGTCCCGGATGATTCCCGCAAGCCGGAGATCACCCACGATGTGCTCGTTCCGGAGGGCGCCCATGTGGTGGGGGTGAGTAAGGATTCCACGGCGGTGGCGACGGCGTCGGACTATTTCACGTATTCCAATGAGTCCGGTCAGCCGATGACGACGACGAAGCTGGGTGAGGCGAGTGTGCCCGATTTCACCCCGCCGGCACCGGGACTGCCGTTTGTGCCGGCGGTGGCGGATCTGCCGCACAACATCTCCTGGTACAGCAATGGCACCTTGTATATCCTCCATCCCACGACCCTGGCGATGGAGCGCACGGTGGGTCCGACGGTGGGGACAGGGGTGGTTGTGGGGAACACCTTGTTGGCGCCGACCCGGGAGGGAATTGCCCGCTTTGATGCGACGACGTGGGAGGATCAGGGGACGCTGCCGGTGGATCGCCACGGCTACACCGGGCCGGTGCACCTGCGGGCAGCCGGTGAGGCGCTCGTGGAGAAGCGCGGCGACGCGGTCGTCGGTTTGCTCGCCCAGTAGCCCTAGCGGAAGGTGGCGACCGCCCATTCGTTGGAGCGCGGGTGGAAGCACAGGCCCAGGGCAGTGAGCCCGACGATGAGGAAGACCACCCCCACGGAGTAGACGTGGGTGGTGAAGGCGAACCACGCGCATCCTAAGAGGATGAAGTTGAGGAAAATGATGATGGTGCGCCCCCAGGTTTTGCCTGTGAGGAGGAGAATCCCTGCGGCGAGGACGGGGCCGAAGAACGCGAAAAAGACGAGCGCGGTGCCCGGACCCATCCATGCCCCCCGCCAGGCGACGAAGTCGACGGTTTCCTCGACCAGTCCGGTCAGGGAGAGGACGAGGATGAAGATGCCGAATCCTACCCCGAGTGCGCCTTCGACGGCGCCGAGGAGGGCGGCGGCGCGCATGGTGGGTGGGAGCGGATGATCAGTGTTCATGGTAGGAGATTGTAGCCGGTGGGCAATTGTGGCTACACTCGCGGTCATGAGATCACTGGTGATTTCCAATCCGCATTCCACATCGCTCACCTCCGATGTGTTGCGCGCGGTGATCTCACCTCTGCGGGAGGTGACCCATATTCACTCGGTGCACACCACCCATCCCGGCCATGCGGAGGAGATCACGGCGGGGCTGACCCGGGATGACTATGACGCGGTGATTGTCGTGGGTGGGGACGGCACGGTGGGCGAGGCGATCAATGGGCTCGTCGGCAGTGCCGATCCGGATCCGGCGTCGCTGCCACTGCTGGTGCCGGTTCCGACGGGGTCGGCGAATGTGTTTGCCCGCGCTCTGGGGTATCCGAATGTGCCCGGTGAGGCCGCCCGGAAGGCGGCGCGGTTGCTGGCGGCGGGGATCACGCGCACGGTGCCGCTCGGGCATGTCAGTGGGGATCGGCCCCGCTGGTTTGCGGTGAATGTGGGATGTGGGCTCGATGGGGCGGTGATTGCGGCGATGGAGAGGCTGCGGCGGCAGGGGATTTCCGCCTCAGCGGGCAACTATGCGTGGGTGACGGCGCGGGCGTGGGCACAGATGGCGGCGCATCCGCCGCAGATTATGGCGACGGCGACGGGGGTAGATGGGTCTACACAGACGTTCACGGATGTGCCGCTCGTGCTCATTTCTAAGACGATTCCGTGGAGTTATGCGGGTGTGGTGCCGTTGATTACCAATCCAGCGGCGCGTGTGGAGGCGGGTCTGTCGGTGTTTGCGTTGAGTTCGCTCACCGGTTTCCACGGTTTTGCGGGGATGATGCGCACGTTCGGGGCGGCGGGTCGGCACCTGTTGTGGGGGATGGATTTTACCGATGTAGAGCGGCGTGCCGACGATCTCGCGGTGGTGCAGCTGCGTGCGGATAGACAGTTGCCGATTCAGGTGGATGGGGAGTTCTATGGGCGGGCCAGCGAGCTGACGGTGACGTCGGTTCCCCAGGTCATTGAGGTGGTGGCGGATCCTCGGGATCGGTTTGATGATGTTCTCGGCTTTGTCAACCGGGTGATGGAGCACACCGTCACCAGGATTCACGAAAAAACGCAAATTGTACTACAAGATATCTGAGCTGGTATTTCCTGATTATTCTTAGCCTACACTTAAAAAAGTCTCTGTGAGTTCGGTCACAAAAAGTGATAAATCTCTTCCCTTTTTGTTTCCTTCGTGCCAAGATGTACTCCAGCGAAAAAACACCGGCCCAGACCGGTGAGCCTGTTGGGTTGGCATCGCGCAATCATTTCACCGAAACCGGGATTCCGGCGGTGACATTAGCGCGCCCAAAACCCACACAATAAACAAAACCACACTTACTAAAGGAGGACACAATGGATTGGCGTCATGAGGCTATTTGCCGCGAAGAAGACCCGGAGCTGTTTTTCCCGGTCGGTAACTCCGGCCCCGCCCTCGCGCAGATCGCGCAGGCGAAGCTGGTGTGCAACCGCTGCCCCGTTACCTCCCAGTGCCTGAAGTGGGCCCTCGAGACTGGCCAGGATGCCGGCGTGTGGGGCGGCATAGCTGAGGACGAGCGCCGTGCCCTGCGTCGGCGCAACCGCCGCGCGCGTCGCGCCGCTGCGGTCGCCTAACCCCCAACCGGCGAGTTGGGAAAATCTGCGGGCGACCGCTAAGGTTAGGGTCCGGCTTCAGTTACACCAATAGAAGGGAGACACCATGAGCAAGAGAGGACGTAAACGTCGCGACCGTCGGAAGAAGGGCGCGAACCACGGAAAGCGCCCCAACGCGTAACCGCGATTAGTACGTAACACACAGAATCCCCGTGAGTGCACACCGCACCCACGGGGATTTACTGTGTTTGTGAAGTGCCTGTTAACAGCCTTCGATGCGGATCATCTCCAACTTCGCCAGGATCTTCTCACGCAACTGCCGGGGTGTGGCCTTCGGCGAACACGACTCCTTGATGAGGATCCGCAGCTCCGACTCCACCCCGAGGCGCTCAAAACACTCCGGACACGCCTCCACCTGCTCCTGCACGAGGGCACGCACCTCCGTCGTGCACTCCTCCTCCTCGAGCAGCGTCTCCAGCCGCTGCACTACCTGTGTGCACGTATAGATGTGGGTGGGCCGACCACCGATCTCGCGGACGTCATCAGTCATCTCACTACAGTCTTTCCTCTAGTTTGTTAATACACCCTGCAACGCGTCGCGCAGCTGTTTTCTTCCCCGGTGCAGCCGCGACATGACAGTGCCAATCGGAGTTTCCATAATCTCAGCGATCTCCTTGTACGCCAACCCCTCCACATCGGCGTAGTAGACAACCATCCGATTCTCCTCACTGAGCGCATTGAGGGCATCGGAAATCTGCGAATCCGGCAGCCCCTTCAACGCCACCACCTCCGCCGACTCCAACCCCGTCGACTCATGCGTGGAGGTGGACATGAGCTGATAGTCGGTGATCTCATCGGTGGGCTGGGTGGCGGGGCGGCGCTGCACCTTCCGGTACTGGTTGATGTACGTGTTCGTCATGATGCGATAGAGCCACGCCTTGAGGTTCGTCCCCGGTTTGAAGGACCTAAAGTTCTGAAACGCCTTCATATAGGTGTCTTGGACCAGATCCTCCGCATCCGGCGGATTGCGAGTGAGCCGCAGCGCGCCCCCGTATAACTGATCGAGCAGCGGCAACGCCTCCTCCTGGAAGCGCCGACGCAGCACGGCCTCGTCGGTGACGTCGGTTCTCGTAGTAACCACTGGGCTCAGGCCCCTTTCTACAACGGCGACTCTATGACTAGATCCGAATCCCGATTCATTCTATCGGTTATTGTCAAACCATGGCCTCTCGACGATCCTCCCACGACCCCCGGCGCGCAGCCACAGCCGCCCTGACCATCCTCGCGAACGCCGGGATCGAGCACACTGTCCACACCTTTGAATCCGGCACCGATAACTTCGGGGAGGTCGCCGCCGCCCACCTCACCCACTTGCATCCCGGGCAGATCATGAAAACCCTCGTCGTCTCCTCCGGTAAGGAGCTGGCGATCTGCGTCATCCCCGTCGATCACCACCTCTCCCTGAAGAAGGCGGCGGCCGCATGGGGGGTGAAATCGTGCGAGATGGCCGATCCCCACCGCGCCCAACTGGCCACCGGCTACATTCCCGGCGGCATCACCGCCATCGGCACGAAGCGGCGCCTGCCCGTCTTCCTCGAGGCCACCGCCTGCGAGTGGGAGGTCATTGCCGTCTCCGGCGGCAAGCGTGGTGTCGATGTCGAACTCACCCCCGCCGACTATCTCGCCGTCGCCTCCGCCACACCCGCTGACCTCATCGATGCCACCCGGTAGGATAGGCGATGATGAATACCTCCCCCCTGTGGCCCGCCCCCACCCCCACCGCCCCGATCTCCGGCACGGTGACGGTGCCCGGCTCGAAGTCTGAAACTAACCGCGCCCTCGTCATCGCCGCCCTCGCCGCCAGCCCCTCCACGATCACCGGGGCGCTGCGCGCCCGCGACACTCTCCTCATGGAGGCCGCCCTCACCCACCTCGGGGCGAGGATCACCGCCACCGGCCCTCACCTGCACATCACCCCAATTCCGGGGACGGACCTGCCCGCCGACATCACCATCGATACCGGCCTCGCCGGCACGGTGATGCGGTTTATTCCCCCGCTGGCCGCCCTCACCTCCAGCCGCGTCCACCTCGACGGCGACGCAGCCGCCCGGCGCCGGCCCCTCCACCCACTCGCCGACGCCCTCACCCAACTCGGCGCCACCGTCACCGCCCCGCAGCTGCCGCTGACGGTCATCGGACCGGCCACCGGCTCGCACGTCACCATCGATTCGTCCTCCTCCTCCCAGTTCATCTCCGCCCTCCTGCTCGCCGGGGCGGCCTACCCGCACGGCCTCACCATCACCCACGCCGGCGGCCCCCTCCCCTCCCTCCCGCACATCGAGATGACCGTGGACATGCTCATCCGCGCCGGGGTCAACGTCACCCGGCTCGAGGAGACGTCCTGGCATGTCCCCCACACCGCCTACCCGGGCCTGGACATGCACATCGAGCCGGACCTCTCCAACGCGGCCGTCTTCCTCGTCGCCGCAGCCGTCACCGGCGGCACGGTGACCATCAGTGGCTGGCCCACCGGCCACACCACCCAACCCGGTGCTCTCCTCCTCCCCCTCCTCGAGCACATGGGCTGCCAGTGGGAGCTGTCCCCGGCCGGCCTCACCCTCACCGGCCCGCCCGTGGGCACCCTCCACGGCATCAGTGCGGACCTCACCGCCCTCGGGGAGGTTGCCCCCACCCTCGCTGCGGCCTGTGCCCTCGCCACCGGCCCGTCCACCCTCACCGGCATTGGACATGTGCGCGGCCACGAAACCGATCGGCTCGCCGCCCTCACCGCCGAACTCACCCGCATCGGCTGCGGCTGTGTGGAACTGGCCGACGGGCTCGAGATCACCCCACCGGCCACACGCGAGGCGTATCAGCCGCAGGTGTGGCGCAGCTATGAGGACCACCGGATGGCCACCGCCGGGGCGATCATCGGCCTGCTCGTGCCGGGCATGCGCGTGGAAAACATCGCCACCACCGCAAAAACCATGCCGGAGTTTCCGCAGCTGTGGGAGGACCTCCTCGATGCCGCGTAACGCCCGCCTCTCCCACGCCCTCTCCTTCGACGAATCCGATGTCCACGTGCGCCCCGGCAAGGGCTCGCGCCCACGCACAAAGGTCCGCCCCACCCACGCCGACGCCGCCTACGGCATGGTCATCACCAAAGACCGGGGCCGGTGGGGTGTCGTCCTCGATTCCGGGGTCACCGTCACCGCGATGCGCGCGCGCGAACTCGGCCGCACCCCCATCGTCGTCGGCGACCGGGTCGGTGTTGTCGGGGACACCACCGGCACAAAGGACACCCTCGCCCGCATCGTCAAACTCACCGACCGGGTCTCCGAACTGCGCCGCACCGCCGACGATACAGACCCCTACGAGCGCATCGTCGTGGCCAACGCGGACCAACTGCTCATCGTCTCCGCCGTCGCCGACCCGCCCCCGCGCACCGGATTCGTCCACCGCGCCCTCATCGCCGCCTTCGCCGGTTCGGTCACCCCCATCATCTGCCTCACCAAAACCGACCTCGCCGATCCCACGGCCTTCGCCGCCGAATTCGCCGACCTCAACGTCGAGGTCATCACCGCCGGTATCGACGATCCACTCGACCGAATCCGCAGCATTGTTGACGGCCACATCACCTGCCTCATCGGCCACTCCGGGGTGGGCAAATCCACCCTCGTCAACCGGCTCATCCCCGCCGCCAACCGCACCACCGGGGCGGTCTCCGCCATCGGCAAGGGCCGCCACACCTCCACCCAGTCCGTCGCCCTCCGCCTCCCCGATACCGACGGCTGGCTCATCGATACCCCCGGCATCCGCTCCTTCGGGCTCGCCCACGTCAACGCGGATATGGTGATCTCCGTCTTCGACGACCTCGCTGCCGCCGCCGTGAACTGCCCGCGCGGGTGCACACACATGGGACCACCCACCGACCCCGAATGCGGCCTCGACACCCTGACGGGCACCTCCGCCCGCCGCGTCAGCGCCGTGCGCCGCCTGCTTGAGGCACTGCGCTCCAACAACGAGTGGGAGCTTGTCTAGAGCAGCTGAACAAGCACCCCGAGTTCGGACGGGTCATACCAGGCCATGAGGTTGTCATCAGCATTGCCCACGGCAATCTCGGCATCCTCATCGCCGAGATCGGCTGCATCGATCACCGCGATCGCCGCCGCCGTCGCCTCCTCATTGTCCGCCGTATCCACATGGATCGCCTTCACCTGCTGTTCGGCCACCTGGGCTGGGTCGAGTCCGACCACAGTCAACCCCAGATCTGGCCGTGGTGTCACCTGCTCATCGGGCAGGTCGACGGAGAGGACCACCCGGCGCGCCGGGAACCGGTCATCCCCGATGGCCAGCAGGCGAAGGGAGGCGCGGGCCGCATCGGTGAAGGCGATATCGGCGAGTTCCTCCTCGTCCCCGGCGGTGTAGAACTCGCGGAGGTCACCGGTGACGGCGAACCCCCACCCACTGCGGGCGGAGATGACCTCGCTGGCGGCGAGCTCCTCGAGCATGGTGACGGTGGCGGGGAGATAGACGCGCATTAGAACTCGCCCTCGAGCCCGAGGAGCCCGGAAAGCTCCACGATGGCCCGGTCAAACTGCTGGTAATACACCCCGATCATGCCTGCTTGTACGGCGGCGTGGACGTTGACGATGGAGTCATCGACGAGGACACAGTCACTGAGTGGGCACCCGAGGGCATCGGCAACCTCCTGGAAGGTGGCTGCATCGTGTTGTTCTGCGGTGGGATCGCCGGCGAGGATGACCGCGTCGACCACACCGCGGTATTCCCACTCGCGGATCTTGTCTGCGGCAACCCCGTCGGGGTCAGCCGAAAGAATTGCCGTGGAGATTCCGGCGGCCCGGGCGGCGGTGAACACAGTGCGCCAGCGGCGAACGTCCTCGTCGCCGGAATCAAGTACCCCGAAATAGTCTACTACCAGTGCCTGAACCACGTTTGTTCGCTCCTTTTATATGCGGAAATGTCAGTTCATTTTATCATCTGGCAGTGTACACGGGCGGGGGTGCACGCGGTGTGCGGCCCATTTGACCACAGTGATAGGAGGGGTCTATCCTACTGTCATCACACGCGGTACTATCGGGAGGGGACAATGACTCTGACACCAATACCGGGCTTCCGGTTGTTGCAGCAGTTTGAGCGCGATCACCATCCTGCCTCACCGCCGCTGGTCGGGTCAGCCGCCCCCACCCCGATGCTGCCGCGCTGTGAGAAAACGGAGGCGGAGGTCTCCGAGTTGGAGACCGCAGCAAACTACCTCGCCGCGATCGCCCTCGACGTGATCTTCCATCTCCGCCCCCACGATCGGCTCAACCCGCGCGAGTTTCTTCCCGCAGCCCGCCGCTCCATTGCAGCCCTCGGGCGGATCACGCGTCCGGCCGCACCGATCAAGATTTTCCAGGTCAAGTTCAATCGGGGGCCGGTAACGTACCCGGAGGGACAGTCGGCGCATACACATCCGGGCCTGGCAACGGGATTCATCCAAGGCTGTGTGACAGCGGGCAGCTTCAATTTCACCTTCATCGGGGTGGTACAGGAGGCCCCCGCCCGGTCGACCTGGCAGCTGCACACGTTCCGGATGTTTTAACAGACTGAATCGGCGCCGCCACACGGGACCCAGCGCTGTGGCGGCGGACCGGTTCACGTAAGAAGCGGCGGCGAGGACTCGTTCCTAGATCACGAGTTCTCGCCGCCGCGTTTGTTCCTACTACTCCTGGGCGGCTTGCGCCGCCTGGGCTGCCTGGGCCTCCTGCACCGCACGCGCCTGCGGGATGATCTGGCTGCGCAGAAGGAACAGCTGGCGCACCGTCTCCTCCTTGATGGCATCCTTCATCGCGTTGAACATGTCGCCACCCTCCTTCTGGTATTCCACCAGGGGGTCGCGCTGGGCCATGGCGCGCAGGCCGATGCCCTCCTTGAGGTAGTCCATCTCGTAGAGGTGCTCACGCCACTTCTGGTCGATAACGCCGAGGATGACCATGCGCTCAATACTGCGCATCTGCTCCTCACCACCGATCGTGGTCACCGCATCCTCGAGCAGATCGTACTGCTCGTTCGCGTCGGCGAGGAGAGCTTCGCGCAGATCGGAGGCACTGAGCTCACCGGGGCCACCGTACTCGCTGCCGTCCACCAGCTCCTGCCAGGAGAACGTCGGCCCGTACAGGGTGTTGAGGGCGTTCCACAGGGTGTCCATATCCCAGTCCTCGAGGTATCCCAACTTCGTGGCCTCGTGGGTGTAGATGGTGATGAGCTCCTCAATGAACTCGCGCACATCGTCCTTGAGATCCCCGCCTTCGAGGATTTCCCGGCGCTCCTTGTAGATGACCTTGCGCTGCTCGTTCATCACCTCGTCATACTTGAGCACGTTCTTACGTATCTCAAAGTTCTGCGACTCCACCTGCGTCTGCGCGTTCTTGATGGAGCGGGAGACCATCTTGTCCTCGATCGGCACATCGTCGGGCACGTTGAGCCGGTTGAGCAGGGCCTCCAGGCGCGGGCCAACGAAGCGAGTCATCAGATCATCGCGCAGGGAGAGGTAGAACCGAGTCTGGCCGGGATCGCCCTGGCGGGCAGAACGGCCGCGCAGCTGGTTATCAATACGGCGGGACTCGTGGCGCTCCGTACCGAGCACATAGAGGCCACCGGCCTCGCGCACCTTCTCCGCGTACTTCTCCGTCCGCGCCTTCATCCGCTCGATCTCGTGATCCCACGCCCCCTGGTAGCCCTCCGGGTCTTTCACCGGATCGTAACCACGGTTGCGCAGGTTAATATCGGCGATGATATCCGGGTTGCCACCGAGCACAATGTCCGTACCGCGACCGGCCATGTTCGTGGCCACAGTCACCTTGGAGGGCAGACCCGCCTGGGCGACGATCTCCGCCTCCTTGTCATTCTGCTTTGCGTTGAGCACACTGTGGCGAATCCCCCGGGACTGCAGCAGGTGGGAGAGGTACTCACTGCGCTCCACGGAGGTGGTACCCACGAGCACCGGCTGCCCCTTCTCCACGCGCTCGGCGATGTCATCGGCGACAGCGGCGAACTTCGCCTCCTGCGTCTTGTACACCAAATCCTCGAGGTCTTCGCGCTGATTCGGCTTGTTCGTCGGAATCGGCACGACGTTGAGCTTGTAAATCTGGTGCAGCTCCGCAGCCTCTGTCTCGGCGGTACCGGTCATTCCGGCGAGCTTGTCGTAGAGGCGGAAGTAGTTCTGCAGGGTGATGGTGGCCAGGGTCTGGTTTTCCTTCTTGATCTCCACACCCTCTTTGGCCTCGATCGCCTGGTGCATCCCCTCGTTGTAGCGGCGCCCCTTGAGCACACGACCGGTGAACTCGTCAACGATCATCACCTCGCCCTCGCGGACAATGTAGTCCTTATCGCGCTCGAAGAGCTCCTTCGCCCGCAGCGCATTGTTCAAATAGCCGACAAGCTGGGAGTGCTCGGGGGCGTAGAGGTTATCAATGCCGAGCTGATCCTCCACATAGGCAATGCCCTCTTCGCGCACACCGATCGTCTTCTTCCGGTAGTCCACCTCGTAGTGCATGTCCTTCTGCATTTTCGGGACAATGTTGGCAAAGGCGGTGTACCACTCACTCGTCGCATCCACCGGACCGGAAATGATGAGCGGGGTGCGGGCTTCATCAATAAGAATGGAGTCCACCTCGTCAACAATGGCATAGTGGTGGCCGCGCTGGACGAGCTCGTCGAGGGAGCGGGCCATGTTATCGCGCAGGTAGTCAAAGCCGATCTCGTTGTTCGTGCCGTAGGTAACGTCGGCCTCGTAGGCGACCTTGCGCTCCGGTGGCTTCATCGAGGAGAGGATCACATCCGTCTTCAACCCGAGGAAGCGGTGTACACGGCCCATCCACTCAGAGTCGCGCTTGGCCAGGTAATCGTTGACGGTGACGACGTGGACACCCTTGCCCTCGAGGCCATTGAGATAGGCCGGAAGCACACAGGTAAGCGTCTTGCCCTCACCGGTCTTCATCTCGGCGACGTTGCCAAAGTGGAGGGCCGCCCCACCCATCACCTGCACCTGATAGTGCTTCTGGTTGAGCACGCGCCACGAGGCCTCCCGCGCCGTGGCAAACGCCTCCAGGAGGAGGTCATCGACGGATTCGCCATTGGCGATACGCTGCTGAAACTCCGGAGTCTTTGCCTTGAGCTCGTCGTCGGAGAGTTTCGCGTACTCGTCCTCGAGGCCGATAACCGCATCGGCCATGTTGCTCAGTCGCTTGACTATCCGGCTCTCACCGGCTCGCAGAATTGTGGAAAGCCCAAACACGTCGCCAACTGTCCTTTACTAACTCGGTACTGTCAGATGAAACTATTAACCCCGTATTGTACCGCCTCGCCGGGAGGTGCCGGGTGACGGGGCATGAAAAAGGAGCGACTGTGCCCAGAACACTCGGTCACAGTCGCCCCATGCAGGAACTATTCGCCCTCACCAACCAGCTCAATGAGGCCGTAGTTGAAGGCGTGGCGGCGATACACCACACTCGGGTGGCCCGATTCCTTGTCAATGAATAGGAAGAAGTCGTGGCCGACCAACTCCATCTCACTCAAGGCATCATCCACCGTCATCGGCGCACTCGCGTGCTGCTTCGAGCGGACGATCTGGCCGGGCAGATTCTCATCCACCTGATCGGCGTACGGGTCCACATCGAACTGATCCTGGGCGGCGCGCGCCTCCTCGGCTTCCTTCACCAGCCCAGCGGCAATCTCACCGGTCGACTGCGGGGCACGGTGGCCGGAGCGGGAAATGGACCGACGCACCTTGACCTTGCGCAGGGAACGCTCCAGCTTGGCGACGGCCACCTCGAGGGCAGCATAGAAGGAATCCTCCTTCGCCTCGGCGCGGGCAATGTGGCCCTTGCCAGTAGCCGTGATCTGGATCTTGTCGGCGTTGTCCGCTCGGCGCGGATTCGGCTCGTGTTTGAGCTCCACGTGAAAATACGTCAGCGTGGGATCGAGGTGCTCAATCTTGGCCAGTTTCGTCGAGACACGATCTCTGAAGTGCTCGGGAACCTCCACATTTCTACCAGTAATTTCCAACTGGGTTTCGGCGCGCAGTCTGTCGCGCAAGGTGTCATCATTTTCTGGTGTGGTCATAGTCAACCTCCCGAAATCCGATACCGCCAAAAGCAGGACCTGACCAGTCAGATCACCGCATCGGCGATATGATGAAAGTGTGCACCTTTCAGTGTAGTCATTTTCACCAATTATTATGCCGTTTGTTATGCGGCGGCATACACGAGCGCCCCCACGACCTCTCCTCCCGCCGCCCGCAGCACATCACTCGTTGCCGCCAGGGTTGACCCGGTGGTGACGATATCGTCGACAAGCAGCAGCGGACCAGCAGGAACCTGACGCACCACCACCCCGCCGGCGAGATTGCGCCGCCGCGCGGATGCATCCAACCCCACCGAATCAGCCACCGTCCGCCCGTGATACACCGCATCCACACACGCCCACCGGGTGTGATGGCACGCCGCCGACACCGGATCGCCACCGCGCTCGCGGATACTGGCCAACCGCGTGGGGGCGGGAATGAGTGTGAGCTCGCCCGGCAGCTCACCGGCGGCGACGAGAAACTCCACAGCCGCATCAATGACCGCCCCCAACTGTGGCCACACGTCACGCCGACCCCGCTCCTTCGAGGCGATAATCGTGGACCTGCGCACCCCCGCATACGGCCCACATGCCCACACCGGCAACTCCCCCACCTGGGGGGTCACCGGGCTCGGCGGGCTCGACCACGCGTGTTGGCACTGTGCACACAAGCTCGCACCCGCAGCCCCACAGCCAGCACACGTGCGCGGCAGCACGAGATCGGCCAACTCCGTCCACCACTTCCCAGCCCGCATCATGACGCCCCTTTCCCCGCTCTAGCTCGGCGCCACCGCGATCGCACGCAGGCCCTCCAAACCGGGCACCTCCCGCCAGAACCCCCCGTTGAGCGAGCTCACCGGCATCTGCCACATCGCCCGGGAATCAGTGGCAAACACCAGGTTGCCGGACTCCTCCACCGCCCGCACCGGGCCGAGGAGGTTGCCCGAATCCAGGGCCTCCACATCCGAGCCATCCGGGGTCACCGTGTACACCGGCGAATCCATCGACGAGGTACCCACGAGGATATTGCCGTCACTCATCCACTCCGCAGTCTCCACCGTCCCCGCCAACGTCGGGGCGATCTTCTGGGTGTTCACCACCGTGCGCGTGCCCTCCCGGGACCGGTTCACCGTCCCCACATAGAGGGTGCGATCCACCACCGCCGCCACCCGCACCCCAGACAGGGAAATGCGGAAGGAGGACACCGACCCCGGCAAATCCGCAAACTCGGGGGAGGAAATCTCCGTCACCGCGATCTCCCCGGTTTGGGCCGACCGGGACACGCGGACGATCTTGTTGCCATCCACCACCAGCCACAGGGCGGTGCCCTGGTATTCAAACGACGGCGCGGTCATCGACTGGGCATCGCTGACATGCGTCAACTCCCCATCAATCGGCCCCACATAGAGGGCCTTCTTGTTCTCCCCCTCCGTCATCACCGCCGCAACCACACTCGTCGCCGACGCCACCTGCGCCGACTCCACTCGGCCGGAGGTACCCAACACCCCACTCACCGGCTTCACCTGATCGGCCGTGACCAGGTTGAGCCGCCCTCCGAGCAGCGCATACAGGGAGGACACCGCACCCAAACTCGAACCCGGCTTGTAGGACTCATAGTCATCCGAGGTCACCCCGCCTTCCCCGCCGATAACCTGATCGTCCACATTGATCTGGAACGGCCCGGCCATCCCCGCCGCCGACAGCGTCCACACCACCTGGGCGGCAATCCGCGTCGCCTTCTCCGTATCCACCGTCCCCACACCGGTGAACGAATACACCCCATCCTCACTCCCCGACAGCACCGCTGTGGTGGGGATATCCGTCATCACCCCGGGGGCGAGAATGCCGCGCGGGCCACCGATGAGGAACTCAATGAGGCGGACATCAAGACGCTTCTGATCATCCCGGTACACCCAGCGCATATCCGGGCTGAGCATACTGCCGGTGGAGTCAAAGAAATACACCGAATAGGCGTCATAGCGGTTGAGCAGATCCGCCCGCTGCATCACCACCCCGTTCGGGGCGGCGGCGATCCGCCACTGCCCATCCACCTGCGCCAACTGAATCGACTCGTCATACTCCCCCTCCGCCGGCGTGAACACCCCACCGGTGGCGAGCGTGCCGCGAATCTGCCCCCGCAGCGCCAACGTGCGCCCCTCCATCGGGCCGGTCGGGGCTGTCGAATAGTACTCGAGGTTCTCCACCACCGTCACCCCGGCGGTGTCATCCCAGCTCTGGGCCGCCTCACTGGTCATAAAGGCGCGGGCCTCCGCATGCTGGTTCGCCGGATCGAGGAGGGCGGCAAGATACTCACGGACAACAATGTCCGCATCCGCGCCCGGGGTCGGCCCCTGCGGGGCGGAGGTGGTCGTAACCGCCTCATACGGCTTGTACGGTGTCACCGGGGACGACGAGGGAATCGTCGCACACGCAGACAGGCTCGTCACCAGCATGGAAACAGCCGCCACCCGGAGGACAGGCACCCAGTAGTTGCTCATGCTCATTCCTTCTCCCCCATCGTCTCCGCGTCGCCCACAGCCACATCCTCCTCATAGTCTGCATCCCCCACCAGGTCGAGGACAAACGCCTGCGGCCCCTGCGCCAACGCCGGTTTCGGCGGGAACGGCACCGTCGGCACCGTCAACGTAAACGTCGCCCCCTCACCTACCTCACCGTGGGCGGTGATGACACCCCCGTGCAAGAGGGCATCCTCCTGGGAGATCGCCAACCCCAAACCGGTGCCACCGGAGTGCCGCTTCCGCGACGGGTCCGCCCGCCAGAACCGGTTGAACACGAGATTCTCCTGCCCCGGTTTCAGCCCCACACCGTGGTCAATGACCTGGATCACCACCTGCTCCTTCCCGCCGGTGAGCACCACCGTGATCGGCTTCTGCTCCGAGTGGTCGATCGCATTGGCAATGAGGTTGCGCAAAATCCGCTCAATGCGGCGCGCATCCACGGTGGCAAACACCGGCTCCTCGGGCACATCGAAACTCACCTCCACACCCACTTCGTCGGCAATGTGCTTCACCTGCTCCCACGCGGACGTGATGATCGAGCGCACATCGATCCGCTCCGCCGACAACTCCGCCACACCCGCATCGTGGCGGGAAATCTCCAGCAGATCCGCCAGCAACAACTCAAAGCGGTCGAGCTCAGTGACCATGAGCTCGGCCGCCCGGCGCGCATACGGGTCGAGCGAATCGGCATCGTCATAAATCAAATCCGCAGCCATGCGCACCGTTGTCAACGGCGTACGCAGCTCATGGGACACATCCGAAGTGAATTGGCGCTGCAGGTTACCGTATTCGCGCAGGCTCTGAATCTGGCGGGACAGCGACTCGGCCATCGCGTTAAAGCTCAACGCCAACCGGGCCATCTCATCCTCCCCCTCCACCACCATCCGCTCTCGCAGGTGGCCCTGGGCAAAGCGCTCCGCAATCCGGCTCGCCGAACGCACCGGTTGGGTGACCTGTTTGGTGAAAATAAACAACAGGCCGACGAGGAACAACATGAGGGCAATACCGCCGAAGATGGCCAACCCCCGCATGAAGTTGATCGTCTCCTCCTCCGCATCCAGCGGGAAGATGAGATACAACTCCACCCCGGAAATCTCCGACGCCACCGGGGACCCGATGATCACCGCCTTATAGGTGCCCTCGCCCGCGCGGGCGAACGTGGACAGCTGGTAGGCGATATTGCCGTCGTGCACCTGTTGGCGCAGGGAGGCGGGAACCTTCTCTGTGGCATTGTCCGGGGCGCTGATGTCCTGGCCCGCCGGGGAGGTGGCGAGGATAATCGCGTCATAGATCACCGGGGTGTCCTCTTCGCCGGGTTGGGCCGTTCCCGCCCGCGAAATAACCTGGTCGCGGGCCCGGCCGAGGCGGGATTGGATGGTGGCGGACGGATCGGAGGTGGCGATCTGCTCCTGCACGCGCACCGTTGAGCGCTCAATCTCCGTCTTTGCCACCGTCTCCTTGTTGCTCACCAGGTTATCGGCCACCGCCACAACCATGCCGAAGGCGAAGAACCCGACGACGAGGACTGAGAGCAGGAAGAACGAGCCCACCACGCGCACCTGGAGGGAGGTTCGCCAGCGGCGGGTGATCTGCTCCCACAGCTGGGTGATTCTCTCGCGGATGGCGGCAACGTCCCCCACTGCTGGCTTTCTCACTCTGCCGTGGCCACCTTATAGCCCACACCGCGCACGGTGAGAACAATCTGCGGGTTCTCCGGGTCCACCTCGATCTTTGAGCGCAACCGCTGCACGTGCACATTGACGAGGCGGGTATCAGTGCCGTGGCGGTAGCCCCACACCTGCTCGAGGAGTTCCTCGCGGGTGAACACCTGGCCGGGGCGGGTGCCCATCGTCACCAGCAGGTCAAACTCGAGCGGGGTGAGCTGGAGTTCCTCGCCGCTGCGGTGGACGGTGTGCGCGGGTACGTCGATGGACAGGCCACCGACGTCGAGGATTTCGCCAGGTTCCACATCAGTGTGTCGCAGCCGGGCCCGCACCCGGGCGACGAGCTCCTTCGGCTTGAAAGGTTTGGTGATGTAGTCGTCCGCGCCGGATTCCAGGCCCAACACCACGTCGACGGTGTCCGTCTTGGCGGTGAGCATAACGATGGGAACCTGCGATTCCCGGCGGATTGTCGTGCAAATGTCGATCCCGGAGACGTTGGGCAACATGAGGTCGAGGAGGATCAGATCGGGGTCCTCCCGATGGAACGCCTCGAGTGCCTCGGCCCCGTCCATCACAGTTGCCGTGCGGAAACCCTCGGCTTCCAGCATAATCGTCAGCATCTCGGAGATCGCGGGGTCATCATCGACAACCAGAATTTTTGCACTCATAGCCTCCATCGTCTCACATTTTCCGCGCGAAGGCCCGTATACATCCACCACCGGGCCGGTTCACCCCCACCCCTTCCTGGCTGCTCCGTCAGTTCCTGCCTCTTTCCGGCCGCTCCGGTTCCTGCCTCTTTCCGGCCGCTCCAGTTCCTGCCTCTTTCCGGCCGCTCCGGTTCCTGCCTCTTTCCGGGCGCTCCGGTTCCAAAACTCCCTAGACTCCGCGTCCAAAAACTGCCTGGATAGGACTCCGCTAGTTCTAGGGGGGGACCCCTTTACATTTCCCCAGGTCGCCAACAGGGGGTCCCCCCCTAGAACTAACACTCATCTCTCGGGGAGGCTTGGGCAGGCCGAATATGGCAGGACCGAACGCCGGATACAGCGATCTAACACGCGACACGCCGAGCAGACACACTTTTTGTCGTATAACCCACCATCGGGCCGACTCACCCCACCCGTTCCTGGCCGCTCCGCCGGTACCCGTTCCTGGCCGCTCCGCCGGTACCCCCCCCAGCCCCGCCTGTTCCGGGGGGCAGGGAAAAACCCCGGAAACGGAGCACGTGCCCTATCGGAAAACTTCGTGTGCAACCAGGGCTAACATTGTTTCAGTCCGTTCCGGGGTTGTTATAACCAAATTATAGCGCCCCCTCCTGTCGCGGGGGGCAAATTCAGGAGAATTCTCTCCAACACCACGTATTACGGTGCCAATATCTTCGATATCTCCTGGCCAACGAGGTTCGCCACATCCTCACTCGGAGCAGACGAGGAGGCAACTACCCACGGGCTCACCCACTGCTGGCGAGCCAACGTCTGATAGGCCTGGGCAGTACGAGTTTGGAGGTCGTTGTCGCGCTCATAGGTGTCGCGGGTCCGGCTCGGGTCCTCGCTGGCACGGCCCACTGCCCGGGAGCGGGCGAGCTCGGTGGAAATGTCCAACAGCACCTGCAGGTGCGGGATGGGTAGCCCCAACTCGGCGAATTCGAGCTGGTAGATCCACTGCGCGGCCTCCATATCCTCCAAGCGGGCTGCCGTGTAGGCGGCATTGGAGGCGACGTAGCGGTCACAGATGAGCAGTGTGTTTGTGGACTCGGCAGCCTCACGTAGCCGATCGCGGGCGGCTGCCCGGTCCAGTGCAAATAGGGTGGCCATGGCGTACGGCGATTCTGTGAGATCACCCATCTGCCCGTACAGGGCGCGGCGGACCAGGCGGGCCGCATCGGTCAGTTCGTACTGCGGAAACGAGATGACCTCGGCATCAAACTCCGCTTTCAGGGCACTGACGAGCGTGTTTTTTCCAGCTCCGTCGATCCCCTCAATCGCAACAATCATCGAGTGATCCTGTCCCAGTGGTTGGTCGTGGCCCAGCGGGCCAAGTGGTTGGTCGTGGCCCAGCGGGCCAGATAGTTGGTCGTGGCCCAGCGGCCCTAGCTCAGCGCCTCAATGTAGGTGTCCAGATCCTCGTCCGTGTCGGCATCTTCGAGCACCTCGATGCTGGCTTCGCGCAGCTCGTCCATGGTGTCCTCCTCGACGTCATAGTCGGGGTCAAGGAGGAACGGGTATGCCTCGATCGCATCCGAGGCCGAATACGGCGCACCGTTCCACAGGGCAGCAATCGTAGCTGCCACCTGTGCGTTGACACGGTCCTCCATCTTCTGTGAATTCTGTTTGGTCACCAGCAGGACGGCGTCGAGCACCCCGGTGACGAGGTCTTCGCCCTCCAGGGAGGCGAGTTCATCGAGGAATTCTTCATTGTCAGGCGCAGTAAAAATGGCAAGGTCCCATGCTCCCATGTTTCTTCCTTTTCTCGACTTCCTAGGTACGCTCCCGTACCCAACGATCATCCTATCTACAGACGCTAACACGTTGCCGCGTCCCAGGGGAGGTTTATTACTCTCCGTGTTGCTCCGACTCTGTCCTCATTTCCCTGCGGTAATCTCAGCTTCCAGCAGACCGTAATCTCAACTTCCAGCAGACCGCACAACGACACGACGACGGCGCACCCCGGACTGTTGCAGTAAGCGGTTGTTGCAGTAAGCGGTTGTTGAAGGAAGCAGTTGTTGCAGGAAGCAGTTGTTGCAGGAAGCAGTTGTTGCAGGAAGCGATTGTTGCAGGAAGCGATTGTTGCAGGAAGCGATTGTTGCAGGAAGCGGTTGTTGCAGGAAGCGGCGTTCGGTGCGCTCACGCTGCGAGCTAGTTGGTCCGCCGCCGACGGCGGCGGACGGGGGGAGCACTGAGAATATCTCCACCGTGTCCCCCGCGTCCGCCACCGCAGGTGGCGGACAACAGGAACCAACAGCGTGAGCATAGCGAACGCTACTTCCTGCGACCGCAACGCTGCCGCACACGGTGACCCGCGCGAAACCCCACACAGATCCCCGGATGCCTACGGGAACCCGCACCCGCAAGAATCAGCCTGCAGAAACCGGACCGCCCGTCCGGGCACAACCCCGCAAGCTGGTTGAACCCATAAGGGACAGGGCTGGAGGCAGCGGTGTGGCGAAGACAGATGAAGGACAGTCGTTTTCGGCAAAGACAGATATATCTGTCGGGGCCTCCTGGGGTTTCGCCGAAAAAGCTGTCAGATATATCTGACTTTCGGAAAAATGACTATATCGTTCCGGAGGCTGCCGCCCAGAACCCCGGAGGTTGCCGGGGAACCCGCAGGCTCCAGCCAGCACTCCTCGGCTGCTTTGCCCAGAACCCCGGACCGTCGCCGGGTTCCTGCAGGCCCCGAGGAGGCCGGACTAGCTGACGGGAGCGGTGACCACGAAGGAGATCCCCTCGCCGGTGGCCGAGAGCGGGCCATCGCTGGCCGGGGACCACAGTCCGGCACCGGGGCGCAGCTCAATAGCGGCCGCAGCGGTCGCAGCGGCGGCAGCGGAAGCGGTAAACGTCTGTGCCCCGTCCACACACACGACAATGCGCGGCCCCGGTGCGGAAATGTCTACCGCGATCGGGCCGCGTCCACCACCGGTACCGCGCGTATCCACGCGCTGGACAGCGAACTCGCGCGTCGGCAAGCCAAACTGCCCCGCCGCATCGATGGACACCCGGGGGTCAGGCAGTGAGGTAAAGGAGAGTAGATTCACCAGGGCCGGGACATCCACGTGCTTCGCCGTCAACCCACCACGCACCACATTGTCCGAGTTCGCCTGCACCTCCACGGCAAGTCCGTGCACGTAACTGTGCAACTGTTGGGCGGGAATGAACATCGCCTCACCCGGCGCCAAGTCAATGACACTGAGCAGGAGTGACACCAGCACCCCCACGTCGTGCGGATAATCGGCGACCAACCGGGTGAACACCGCACCGGCCACACCAATCCACCCGCCAGCGCCGTCGCGATGGTCAGCGCCGTAGCGCTCCACCTGGGCAAGCAGGGCTGCGATGAGGCGATCGGCAGCCGCCGGAGGCAGAGAAATCCACGTGGTGAACAGAGCCCGAAGGCTCTCATCTTCAGCACCGTCCACCATGAGGGCATACGTGTCCAATTCCGGGCACGAGAACGCGGCAAAGAGCTGGCGAATCTCATTCACAGGCCGGAATCCGGCGAGCGCCCGGAAATCGGTGAGCGCGATGAGTAGCTCCGGCTTGTGATTGTCATCGCGGAAGTTGCGCTGCGGGGAATCCACCGGAATACCGCTCGCGTTCTCGGCGGCGAAACCGACTTCCGCCTGCTGTTTTGAGGGGTGGGCCTGGAGGGAGAGGGGGTTGGCTGCGGCGAGGATTTTCACGAGGAAGGGCAGCCGATCGATCCCGGAGCCGAGTTGAGCATCCGGGTCGGCCTCAATGCGGGTGAGGAGGCTGAGTGTGCCGGTGGTGGTTTCCACACGGGAGGGGTTGGCTGGGTGGGCGCCGAACCAGAGTTCCGCCAACGGCTGATCTGCAGGCTGGGTTTCCCCGAGGAGCTGGGGAATCATCGTCGTTGAGCCCCACGCATAGTGCTGGGGGGAGCCCACTAATCTTTCCATTCCTCACTCTCCATCACTGACTGTTCCTCGGTCTCCATCATCGGAGCCGCTGCTGCACGGACATAATACCGCAGGGCGCGGGCAAGATCGCTCGCCGCGTCGGAGTCCACCACCTCGGTGATGCCCTCCTGGCCGTGTGCATCCCAGTCGATGACGGTCCACTCCACTTCCGGGGCCGCCAGTCGATCCCGAATGAGGCGGGCGGGCATGACCGCGCTCACCCACCCGGAGCGCAGCCACTGTTCGGCGATGAGGCGGGTCAGCGGTGCGGGCCCGGCGTGGACGATCGGCCGATACTGGTACTGTTCGGCGAGGTGGCGGGCGGGGTTGACCTCTGCTCCACGGGACGGGTGGACGGCGGCGATTTCCTCGTCGAGTTCGCGAGCGAGTTCATCGAGCATCACCGCCGTGTGTTCCCCGGGCCCGGAGAGGGCGGCGGCGATGCACGCACACTGCTTGGCCAGGGAGTAGCCCGGCGCGAAGGGGATATCCGGGGGCTGGAGGTGAGCGTCGCTGAGCAGCTCATCGGGGTAGCCGACGGTGATGGTGACCGCCCCCACGTTCACTGCTGTGGAGATCGCCTCGGTGGTCCACTGTTGTTCGAGGTCACTGCCAATGACCACGACGATGTCGAGGGCGCCGACGTAGGGCGGCAATGCCCCGGTGACCACCGTCGGAAACGGGGCCGCCGGATAGTGGGAGATGACGAGGTCGGCGGCTGCCGCACTGAGTCGATCGCTGGCGAGGATGACGAGGCTGCGCGGGGTGAGTCCGTCGAGGTCGGCCAACCCGCCTTCGCGCACCCACGTGACCACAGCCCGCACCTGAGCACCCTCCTGGGCGAGCGGGAAGAAGCGGCGCAGCTCCCCCTCGGTGGCTACCCCGGTGGCGGTGTCAGGCTCGAACAATCGATAACACCTCCGCTGTGAGGTCGGCCACCTCCGCCTCGGTGCGCGCCTCCACGTTGAGCCGCAACAGGGGCTCCGTATTCGAGGCCCGCAGGTTAAACCACGCGTCGGTGCCGGTGAGGGACACGCTCACCCCGTCGAGGCGGTCGACTGCGGCAACCCGGTCGCCGAAGTGGGCGAGGACGGCTGCGGTCTTTTTCTCCTGCTCGGTGGCCGAGGCGACGCGGGTGTTGATTTCCCCGGAGGCCTGGTAGCGGGAGTATTCGCGCATGAGCTCGGAGAGGGGCAGCTGGTCGGGGTTGGCGGGGCCGCCGAGGGCGGCGAGGACGTGGAGGGCGGCGACGATGCCGGAGTCGGCGTTGAAGAAGTCGGAGAAGTAGTAGTGGGCGGAGTGTTCCCCACCAAAGACGGCACCGGATTCGGCCATGAGCGCTTTGATGAAGCTGTGACCAACCCGCGAGCGCAGGGCCTTTCCGCCCTTTTCGGCGACGATTTCGGGGACCGCGTGGGAGGTGATGACGTTGTAGATGACACTCGCCCCGGGCTGGTGTTCGAGATATTGGCTGGCAATGAGGGCGCAGATGGCGGAGGCGGAGACGGGTTCGCCGCGCTCGTCCACAACGAAGCAGCGGTCGGCGTCGCCGTCGAAGGCCAGTCCCACGTCAGCACCGGTGGTGCGCACGAATTCTTGGAGGTCTACGAGGTTTTTCGGGTCGAGGGGGTTGGCTTCATGGTTGGGGAAGGATCCGTCGAGCTCGAAGTAGAGGGGGCGCACGTCGAGGGGCAGACCGGCGAAGACTTCGGGGACGGTGTAGCCGCCCATCCCGTTGCCGGCATCGACGGCGACGGTGAGGGGTCGGTTCCCGGTGAGCGGCACGAGGTTGCGCACAAATTCCCCGTAGGTGGCGAGCATGTCGGCGTCGCGCCGGGTGCCCGCAGGGCCGGTGTAGTCGGGCAGGCCCTCAACGAGCCAGGTGGAGATGGTGCGCAGTCCGGTGTCTTGGCCGACGGGCCGGGCTCCGGCGCGGCACATTTTGATGCCGTTGTAGGCGGCCGGGTTGTGGGAGGCGGTGAACATTGCTCCGGGGCTGTCCCACACCCCGCTGGCGCAGTACATTTCATCGGTGGAGGCGAGCCCGATCATGGTGACGTCGAGGCCGCGCGAGGTGACCCCGGTGATGAAGGCTTCTGCCAACTGTGGGGAGGAGACGCGCATGTCGTGGGCGACGATGACGGTGGTGGCTCCCTCCTCGCGGAGGAGTTCGGCGAAGGCGGCGCCGCAGTCGGTGACGAAGTCGTCGGTGAGGTCCTCGCCGACGATGCTGCGCACGTCGTAGGCTTTGATGGTGCGGGATACGAGCTGCCGGTCCCAGTGTCGTTGTGCAGTGTTCATTGCGGAGAGGTGCTCCTTATTCGCTCACAGGTGGGCTCGGTTAGTCGGCGTCGCGGACGACGTGGAGGTGGCCGCGCCGACCGGTGGTGTTCTCGGCGGTGGTGCGTTTGCGCAGGGCGGGATGTTCGTCGCGGCGGTGCTTGCCGGGGGTGTCGGCGGGCTCGGCGGTCGCGGTGACCTGGAGTCCGGTGGTGTTGCGACCGGCTTCGCGGACGGCTTCGGCGAGGGCGGTGAGGTCCTCGTCGTCGAAGAAGTCGTCTTCTTCGACGGTCACTAGTTGCCAGCCGACGGGTACGGAGACGGAGGCCGCGTGTTTTTCACAGAGGTCCCACGCGTGGGGGGAGGTTGTCGGTGACAGTGGCCCGATGAAGGCTGTGGACTCCGCATGTGCGTAGGAGAGTGTCGCAACTGCGGGGCGCCCACACCCCGGTCTACTGCATCGGCGAAATGTACTCACAAAGTCCAAGTCTACAACTAGACTTGTTGACCATGGTCAACCCCTCCGCCCAGCGTCGTCCCGCGCGCCGCGATCGCCGTGGGCGGGGTCTGCGCGGCCCGCTTGTACCCTCGGACCTGCCTGCTTACCGTTCGCCGAGTCAGCGTTTCGACGCTGCTGTCCTCGCCGCCTATGCCCCGTTTGTGGAGATGTTCCCGGCCGAGTTGGCGACAGTGGATCTCGCCGTGGACGATGTTCCGCGGATGAATGTGAGCCCGGATGAGGTGCTCGAGTCAGATCAGATTGTGGCCGATGGGCCGGTGCCGTTGGGGCGGATTATTCCGACGGGTGTGGATCAGCGTGGGCATCCGATTCGCCCGCATTTTGTGGTGTTCCGCGCCCCGATTGAGCGGCGGGCGCAGGCGGAGGATTCTACGGATGCGCTGCCGCGGATTTTGCATGAGGTGTTGGCGATCCTCGTGGCCAACTATGTGGGGGTGGATCCGCAGGTGATCGACCCCACCGTGGATTAGCTGAGGCGCTTCTTCAGCTTGCGCCGTTCGCGCTCGGAGAGCCCGCCCCAGATGCCGAAGCGCTCGTCGTGCTGGAGAGCGTATTCGAGGCAGTCATCGCGGACTCCGCAGGCGCGGCAGATGCGCTTGGCTTCCCGGGTGGAGCCACCCTTTTCAGGGAAGAATGCTTCCGGATCGGTTTGGGCGCAGAGGGCCTGGTCTTGCCACTCCTGTTCGACGGCGGCGAAGAGGTCGTTGAAGATGAGCCCTTCGACGAAGGCGTCGTGGCGACCGGTGCCGGTGGCGGACTCGACGGGTTCGTCACTGCGGAGGACATACATTTCTTCCACTGTTCCGTAGCCTTTCTGTGAGTCGCGCACCGGAGTGTTCACCCGTGTTCACCGGTTGCACACCGGTGGTATTACATAACTGTGATTATCGCCCGAACCACAAAAAACAGTCAACCTCCCGGGCGCGGATTTTTGGGACAAATCGGAAATTACCCACCGATTTCGCCACATCCGTCACACCAGTCACAGGAGACGACCGCTGGGGGTGATTCGTGGGGGTAGCATATCTAGTGGTCGCCCACCCTCCCGGACACATGTCCGGCGTGTCGGCCCTCCCCCACCCCACTCACAGTGGTAAAAACCCGGGCCCGCCGGGCTGGCACCCGGACTCGGCCCGCCGGGGCTGGAGCAACGGGGGCAGGTCGGCGGACGGGACCTGCCACCTAGGCATCCGAGGAGAAACGAATGCCCTTATCAGGAATCTCCACACCCGGCCACAACCGCAGCCCATTGCGCAACTCACAGCGCGCCCCGATGCGGGCACCGTCGCCAATGATGCACCCGGAAATGCGCGCATTCGCCCCCACGTGCACACCCTCCCCAATGATCGAGTTCTCAATGACCACACCGGACTCAATGACCGCACCGTCAAACACGGCCGTCGCGTCGAGCCGGCACCCGGCCCCAACCTCACAGCCGCGCCCAATCACCGTGCCACCGAGCAGATACGTGCCGTCCTTCACCCCGGCAGAAGGATCGACAAGGCTCTCCCCCTGCCGGCCCGCCAACAGCGGCGACGGGGCAATCCCGCGCACGAGGTCCGAGGAGCCGCGCACAAAATCCATTGGCGTGCCCATATCCCGCCAATACGCCATATCCACATGCCCGAACACGCGCTTCCCCGCCTCAAGGAGCCCGGGAAAGACCTCCCGCTCCACCGACACCGGCCGGCCGGCGGAAATCTCCTCAATAATCTCCCGCTTAAACACGTAACATCCGGCATTGATCTGATCGGTCGGCGGATCCTCCGTCTTCTCCAAAAACGCCTCCACACGCCCAGACGGATCTGTCGGCACACAACCAAAGGCACTCGGATCCGGCACATGGACGAGATGAAGCGTCACATCGGCATCCTTGCTCTCATGGGCAGCCACGAGTGTTGGCAGATCCGTGCCCGCGAGCACATCCCCGTTGAACACCATCACCGTATCGTGGCGGAGCCGATCCATCACGTTGCGGATCCCGCCGCCGGTGCCGAGCGGTTCAGCCTCCACACAGTAGTCAATCTCCAGACCGAGCTCCTCCCCGTTGCCAAAGTACTTTTCAAACACCTCCGCCCGGAACGAGGTACCCAACACCACGTGCTCAATACCGGCGGCGCTGATCCGCGCCAACAGGTGCGACAGGAACGGGTAGCCCGCCGTCGGCAGCATCGGCTTGGGGGTGCGCACTGTCAACGGGCGCAGGCGCGTGCCCTTCCCGCCGACGAGGACGACAGCGTCCACACGCGACATATCCACAGCTTGCATCTCACTCATTGGTGTCCTCCTTTGGGCACTTCGTGGACATTGAACCAGCCAGGCGCACCGCCACACTGGCGCGCACACGCAACCCCACCCACAGGGCCCACCGCAACGGTGCCTGCCATCGCGCGGCGTGCCGGTCCGCCTGGAACCGGTAGGCACTCTCGTGGTGCGCGGGCAACATCGTGTCCGCATGTTTACTCGCCGCATGACCCTGCGCGTGGGTGATCGTCGCCTGTGTACACAGCACGTTGACATAGCCCGCCCGGGCAAACCGGTCGCCTAAGTCCACATCCTCCATGTACATGAAGTAGCGCTCATCAAAGCCCCCGACCTCATCAAACGCCTCCCAGCGCACGAGCAGGCACGAGCCGGACAACCAGCCGGCCGGGCGCTCCCGGGACATGTCCGACTCGCGCCGGTACATGGTGGTCCACCGGTTGTTGGGAAACAGGTGGCCGAAGAGGGCGTGGCCGATGCCGTTCTGTAACGTCGGCACCGCCCGCGCCGAGGGATAGTACGAGCCGTCCGGTTCCACGATGAGCGGTCCCACATCGGCCGCATTCGGCCACCGGCGCGCACAGGCGATGAGCTGGTCAATCGATCCGGCAGAGAACACCACATCCGGGTTGGCCACAACAAAGAAGTCCGGGTCGATCTCCCCGGCTTGGCGCTGCTTTTTGAGGGATCGGGCGGCAATGTTGATCGCGGTGCCGTAGCCCACGTTTCCCCCGGTGGGCAGGAACACCACGGAGCCATCACTGGCCGCAGCTGTCGCCTCCGGCACCCCATCGGTGGAGCCGTTATCGGCGAGGATCACCACCGTGGGGCGTGTAGTTGCCGCGCGCACGGACTCCACAAACTCGGCGAGGTGCTCACCGGGGGAATAGGTGACTGTGATCACCGCAATCGGCGGGTGATCCAGCTCAGCAGCAGGGGTTGAGGCAGCGTCCACAACTCCACAATCCTACACAGCGCACCGCTACGACTGTGTCTCGACACCGCCGCCGCCTATACTTATGCGCAGTACGCCGCGCGCCCACCGCGCGGCGCGTCGGCAATGCCACATTTACGGCAGGGAAGAAAGGGTGAATACAGTGACAGGAAGCTACCGCCACGGTCGCCAAATCCAACCCGCCCCCACCCACGGGGCCACCCTCACTCAAGCCGGTTCTCCCCTTCTGCGCACTGTCCTCGCTGTCCTCGCCGTGCTCGTCCTCGTCTTCTCCGCCATCGGCTACTTCTCCGTGGGCAAGGTGGGCTCCCAGATCGCCGGGGCGGGCGGGCTCGAACTCGGCGACGACTCCGGGTTGAAGAAGGCAAAGGACGGGGCCACCGACATTCTCCTCGTCGGCTCCGACTCCCGCACGGACGCCCAGGGCAATCCGCTTAACGACGAAGAAATCGCCCTCCTCCACGCCGGCGATGAGGAAAACAACAACACGGACACGATGATGGTGATCCGCGTCCCCAACGACGGCTCCTCCGCCACCGCCATCTCCATCCCGCGCGACACGTACATTCACGAGCCGGAGATCGGCAACATCAAAATCAACGGCGTCTACCTCTACTACATGCAGCAGGCGCGGGAGAAGCTGATGGCGCAGGGGGTCACCAACGAGCGCACCCTCTTCCAGGCCAGTGCGGAGGCCGGTCGCCGTGGCCTCATCAGCGCGATCAGTGACCTCACCGGCATCACCGTTGACCACTACGCCGAAATCGGCCTACTCGGGTTCGCCCTGTTCACCGATGCGGTCGGCGGGGTGGATGTGTGCTTGCTCGAGGACACATACGACGAATTCTCCGGGGCGAATTTCACCGCCGGTGTGCACACGCTCTCCGGCGGGGAGGCCCTCTCCTTCGTCCGCCAACGCCACGGACTGCAGCGCGGTGACCTCGACCGAATCGTGCGCCAACAGGCGTATGCGGCCTCCCTCGTGCAGAAGGTGCTCTCCTCCGATGTGCTCACCAACCCGACGAAGCTGACCGACCTCGCCGCTGCGGCAAAGCGGTCCGTGATCATTGATGACGGCTGGGACATCATGTCCATGGCCACCCAGCTGCAGAATCTCGTCGGCGGCAACGTCCGCTTTGACACGATCCCCGTCACCTCCATCGACGGGGTCGGCGACTACGGCGAATCCGTGGTCACCGTGGATACGGTGGAGGTGCACAAGTTCTTCGCCGCCACTCTCGGGGACAAGGACCATCCCGGCCCCACCAGTCAGATCCCGGTCCCCTCGGATCTGCCGACGACGACGTTCCCCACGATCAACACGGTGTACGTGTATAACGCGTCCTCCATCGATGGGCGCGGCGGCAGCATCGGCGATTACCTCACCGCCCGGGGACTGACCGTCGGGGAGGTCGCCAACGCCGAACCGGGCCTCTACCAGAACTCGCAACTCATCGTCAGCCCCACCACCGGCACGAGTGACCCGGATTCCCAGGCGCTCGCCGCTGAGCTCGGCAATCTGCCCATCACCGTCTCCGATACCCTGATCCCCGGGGAGGTTGTGGTGATTGTGCACACGGACTACGCCGGCCCGGAGGCCACTCCGACGGGCACCGGAACGGATCCCGCCGAGATGAGCTCGATGGACATGCCCAACGTTGTTGGCCAGGAGGGGATGGCCATTGAGGGCCAGTTGACGCCGACGATCACCGCCGGTGGCGAGGGTCCGCGCTGTGTGTACTAGCCACTGCGCCATGTAAACCGGCACCTGCGCCATGTAAACCGGCCACTGCCACTACACTGGCAGCCATGGCCACCGTCGACTTTGAAAACGTCACCATCCGCTACCCCGGCGCGGACTCCCCGAGCGTGTCCAACCTGGACCTGCACATCGCCGACGGCGAATTCCTCGTCCTCGTCGGCCCCTCCGGGTGCGGCAAATCCACCACCCTGCGCGCCTTGGCCGGCCTGGAAAAAGTCACCGACGGCCAGGTGCTCATCGGCGGGCGGGACGTCACCCAGGCGGAACCGGCCGACCGCGACATCGCCATGGTGTTCCAAAACTACGCCCTGTATCCACACATGAGTGTGGCAAAGAACATGGGATTCTCCCTGAAACTGGCAAAAATGCCGCAGGCGGAGATTGATGCGAAGGTGGCGGAGGCCGCCCGTATCCTCGGCCTCGAGGAGTACCTCGACCGCAAACCCAAGGACCTCTCCGGCGGGCAGCGCCAACGCGTGGCTATGGGGCGGGCGATCGTGCGCAACCCGCAGGTGTTCCTCATGGATGAGCCCCTCTCCAACCTGGATGCGAAACTGCGGGTGCAGACCCGCGCGGAAATCGCCGCCCTGCAAAAACGCCTGCACGTCACCACCGTCTATGTCACTCACGATCAGGTGGAGGCGATGACCATGGGGGATCGGGTGGCTGTTCTCAAGGACGGTATCCTTCAGCAAGTGGATACCCCGCAGAACCTGTACAATCACCCGATTAACGCGTTTGTCGCCGGGTTCATCGGCTCTCCTGCCATGAACCTCATCCACTTTGATCTGCCCGATCGGGGGCGGGTGCTCTACGGGATCCGGCCCGACAACGTGCGGGTGGTTACCGGCGGGCCGGAGGACAATCCGGGGATGCGGCTCATCCCGGTGGTGGTGGATCTGGTCGAGGAGTTGGGCAATGAGGCATTTGTCTACGCCCACCAGCACGATGACCCGTCCGTCACGGTGGTGTGCCGGGTCCGCGAGGGGGCGTACCCCGCCCACGGGGAGCAGGTCACCTTCGGCCTCGACGAATCTGCAGCCCACTACTTCAATCCGCAGACCGGCGAGCGCCTGGCGGACTAGCCCGGCAGACGAGCCCGGACCGCGCCGTCGATCCATCCCCGGGCAGCGCCCGGGCGCGTTTTCCCACCCATAGTGGCTATAACCTGTACTCTGGTAGCAACCGTCTCTATCAGGAAAGGAAAACCACATGACACGGAAATTCCTCACCGGGGTCGGCGCGGTTCTCGCCGCCGCCGGTCTCACTCTGGCCGGCTGCTCCTCGCAGACCGCCACCGATGCGACGAATGCCGCCAGCTCCGCTGCCTCCTCGGTCGCCGATGCTGTCTCCGGCGACCGTGGCCCGATCACCTTCGCGATGGGTTCCAACGACAAGGACAAGATCACCCCGATCATCGATGCGTGGAATGCTGAGCACCCCGATGAGCAGGTCACCTTCGCTGACCTTGGCCAGGAGGCTGACGCGCAGCGCGAGAAGCTCGTGCAGTCCCTGCAGGCGGGCCAGGCGGAGTATGACGTCATGGCTCTCGACGTGGTGTGGACGGGTGAATTTGCCGCCAACCAGTGGGTTGCCCCGCTCACCGGCGACCTGGCCACGGACACCTCCGCTCTGCTGCCGGCCACCGTTGACTCGGCCACCTACAACGGCACCCTCTACGGTCTGCCGATGAACACGAACGGCCAGCTGCTGTTCCGCAACACCGATGTTGTTGCCGATGCCCCCACCACGTGGGCGGAGTTGGCTGCTTCCTGTGAGGGCATCGAGACTGACTGCCTCATCACCCAGCTCAAGCAGTATGAGGGCCTGACCGTGAACACGGCCGGCTTCATGGAGGGTTGGGGCGGCTCGATCCTCGCCGATGACGGGACCACCCCGAACGTCGATGCCGACGGTTCGAAGGCGGGCCTGCAGGCGCTTGTCGACGGCGTGGCCAACGGCACGATCTCCGGCGACGCCCTGTCTGCCACGGAGGAGGAGACGAACCTCGCCTTCACGGAGGGCCGGGTGGCCTACGCCATCAACTGGCCGTACATGTATGACAATGCCGTCAAGGCGGGCATGAACCTTGAGGTCACCCCGCTCGTCGGGAAGAACGGTGTGGGTGTGTCCACCCTCGGTGGTTACAACACCGCCATCAACATCAACTCGAAGTACAAGGCTACGGCGCTCGACTTCATGAAGTTCATTGTCAATGCTGAGAACCAGAAGGCCTTCGCTGAGGCCTCCTTCCCGCCGGTGCTGGCTTCCATCTATGATGATCCGGCTATTGTCGAGCAGTTCCCGTACATGACGGCGCTGAAGGCCTCCCTCGAGGCTGCGACCCCGCGTCCCGTGTCCCCGTTCTACACCGCCATTTCCAAGGCGATTCAGGACAACGCTGCCGCCGCGATCAGCGGCGACAAGGATGTGGATACCGCCACTGCGGACATGAAGGCCGCCATCGAGCAGGCCTCCGCGTAACCGCGCCCCCGCACCACGGTGCCCCGCACCACGGTGCCTTAGCCCCGGCAAGTCCTCCTGCCGGGGCTTTCCCCATCCCGGCACCGCCCTTCTCTCTGCGGCGCACCGCCCCCCGCGCACCGCGATCCCGACCCGGCACCGCCTTTCTCTCTGTGGCGCACCGCCCCCAGCTCACCGCGCGACCCCGCGCACCCACATGTGTCCGCGAGGGAAGGATAGTAATTTTTGGCAAAGACAGATATATCTGTCAACGTTGTCCTGGGGTTTTGCGAAAAATGCTGACAGATATATCTGTCAACGGAGTCCTGGGGTTTTGCGAAAAACACTGTCAGATATATCTGTCTTTCGGAAAAAGGACTATCTCTCTCCGCTCCTCGCAAAATGCCACAGGCTCTGGCAACCACAGGCTCTGGCAACCACAGGCGCGAGCACAATCACGACCGCACGACCGGACACACGGCGGGCCCGCGTCCGACGAAAATGGGCATCCCCCATCCATTACGCTACAGTCGTATCTAATTGCAGCACCGAGACGGAAAAGTGAGACAACGAATCATGGAGAAAGCAGCACGATCACGCCGGTTTATTACCCGTATTGCCGCCACTCTGACAGTCCTCACCCTCGGTTCCAGCCTCAGCGCCTGCACAGTTGAGTGGTCCACTTCCACCAGCTCAGACACGCAAACCAACAGTTCCGCCACCGACCCCCAGCTCGTCGCCGCGTACAACGCTGCCGCCTACGAGGACGTCGCCGACGGGGGCACCCTCACCACCGCACTCCCGCAACTGGGCCAGCAGCAGAACATTTTCCACGCCGATGCCGGCGGTGAAGTAGCGCAACTGTGGAGCTGGTATAACCCGCAGGTCATGCTCACCAGCCAGGACGGCACGTATACGCCCAATCCGGACTACATCACCAGCGTGAACACCACCACACAGGGCAACCAGGTGGTCACGCTCACCCTCAATGACAAGGCCGTGTTCAACGACAACACGCCCATCGATTGGACCGCGATCGCCGCCACGTGGAAGATCAACAACGGCGAGGATCCGGCGTTCCGCCCGGCCAGCACCGCCGGGTACGAGGCAATTTCCTCCGTCACCGCCGGAGAGACCCCGAAGCAGGCAATTATCACCTTCAACGGCACCTACCCGCAGTGGGAATCCCTGTTCACCACCATTGCCCACCCCACCCTCACCGACCCGGCAGTCTATAACAGCTACCTCGGGGAGACAATGGAGAGCCTCGGGGCGGGCCCGTACACGGTGAGCTCCGTCAGCATTGATTCCACAACAAACACGGGCACTGTCACTCTCACCCCGAATCCCCAGTGGTGGGGCAAGCCGGGCAAACTCACGGAGCGCACCTTCATCGCCCAGGATCCGGAAGCAGCCGCCACCTCCTTTGTGCAGGGTGGACTGGACGCAGTGGCACTGACCACCAGTGAGCAGCTTGCCGCAGCCACACAATTGCCGCAGGGGACGCAGCTGCGCACATCCACCGGCACCACTGTTTCTTTCCTCCGCCTCAACCCGGCCTCCCCGGTGTTCGCTGACCCGGCTGTGCGTGAGGCGTTTGCGCAGGCTATTGACAGGGAGGCCGTCGCCAATGCGTACACGGCGGGCCTGGCCGCCAGTGGGGTGAGCAGCCCTGAGGCTGAGGCGGTTCCGACCGGTTCAGTGATTTCCACCCCGGATTCCTCCGCGTACCGGGATAATTTCGCCGCCGTGGCCAGCACGGATCCAGCCAAGGCGGGTGCTGCCCTTGAGGCGGCGGGCTGGCTTGCCGGTGAGGACGGGATGCGCAGTAAGGATGGAAAGCCGCTGACGGCGCGCTATACCGTGTTTGGGAATAGTCAGAGCGCCCAGGAGGTGGCGAACGCCATCGTGGAGATGGGTAAGGCCATTGGCATGACCATCGAGTTGGACAACCAGGATGTGGAGGATTTCGCCGGGATTGTCAGCCGTGGTGATTTTGATATTCTCCCCCTCACCTACACGGTGACTGATCCGGTTCCGGCCCACCATATCGGTGCTGTCTATGGTCAGCAGGGCAGCGGTGTGGAGACGGATCTCCTCGCCGATGTGACAACGATCCCGGAGTTTGTTGCCCCACAGATTGTGGCTGTGCGCAGTGATCTGGCCAACTATGGGGCCTTCGGATTTGCCACTGTGCCAGTGGAGAACGTGGGCTACCGCACTGCGGAAGTGTCCCCGTCTGCGTCCGCAACCGTGGCCGCCCCTGCGCAATAGCCCGTACAATGGGGCGCATGAGACGAGGAAAACAGACCCTAACCGCCTGGGGGCTTATCGCCCCAACCATGGTGATCCTCGGCATTGTCATCGGCTATCCGATCGTCCGCGCGGTTTACCTGTCCTTCCAGGCCAATAAGCACCTCGATCCGGAAACTGGCCTGTTTGTCTCCGGCGGTTTTGCCGGGGGCGAGCATTACCTGTATTGGCTGCAGCAGCGGTGCATGTCCCCGAGTGGGCAGGTCACGACGTGTCCGCCGGGGATTATTGCCACGGATTTTTGGCCCGCTGTGCGGATCACGATTTTCTTTGCCGTGGTCACGGTGACGTTGGAGACGCTCCTCGGCCTGTGGATGGCCACGGTGATGAACAAGGAGTTCCGGGGCCGGGGTTTGCTCCGGGCGGCGGTGCTCGTGCCGTGGGCGATTCCGACGGCGGTGACGGCGAAGCTGTGGCAGTTCCTGTTCTCTAACTATGGCCTCATCAACTCCTTGCTGGGCAAACAGGTTTCGTGGACGACGGATCCGTGGGCGGCGCGCACCGCCGTGATCATCGCCGATACGTGGAAGACGGCCCCGTTTATGGCGTTGCTTATCCTCGCGGGTCTACAGATGATCGACCGGGGTCTGTATGAGGCGGCGCGTGTCGATGGCGCCACCCGCTGGCAGATGTTCACGAAGATCACTCTTCCCCTCGTGAAACCGGCGCTCATGGTGGCGATTCTTTTCCGCACCCTGGACGCACTGCGGATGTATGATCTGCCGGTGATCATGATCTCTGCCTCCTCGAACTCGCCGACGGCGACGATTTCACAGCTGGTGGTCGGGGATTTGCGGCAGGGTAACTACAACTCGGCCTCGGCGTTGTCTACCCTCATCTTCCTGCTCATCTTCGCTGTCGCGTTTGTGATGATCCGGTTCTTCGGCGCTGATGTGGGCGGCACACAGGAGAAGCGGCGGCAACGTAAGGCTAGCAAGCGGGCGGCGCAGCGCGCCGGGGAGGGCCGCGACCACGCGCAGCGCGCCGGGGAGGGCCGCGACCACGCGCACCACACCGGGGAGGGCCGCGACCACGCGCACCACGCCGGGGAGGGCCGCGACCACGCGGTTGCCGCGACAGAACTGGCTGCTACCGGCACGGAAGGGACGGTGACCGCGCGATGAAAACACTCCGCAACACCATTGGCACCTATTTCGGGTTCGCCGTTATTGTCCTGTGGACGCTGTCCCCGTTTTACTGGATGACGGTGACCGCGTTCCGCCACAAGGATCACACGTTTGACACGACCCCGTGGTTTACCTATGTCACCTTGGATAATTTCCGGGAGGCCCTGAACACGCAGTACGGCAACAATTTCCTGCGTGCGATTGGCAATTCGCTCATTGTCTCGGTGATTACAACGGCGATTGCCGTGCTCATCGGTGTGCTGGCCGGTTATGCTCTGGCCCGCCTGGATTTCCGGGGTAAACCGCTGGTGATTGGGATTATTTTGGCGGCGTCGATGTTCCCGGGCATTGCGCTGGTCACTCCCCTCTTCCAACTGTTCACAAACAACGGGTGGATTGGCACGTATCAGGCGCTCATTGTGCCCAACATTTCGTTCGCCCTGCCATTGACGGTGTACACGCTGATCTCGTTCTTCAAGCAGTTGCCGTGGGAGTTGGAGGAGGCTGCGCGTGTCGATGGTGCCTCCCGCTTCACCGCGTTCCGCGTGATCCTCCTGCCCTTGGCGGCACCGGCAATGTTTACCACGGCGATCCTCGCGTTCATTGCCACGTGGAATGAGTTCATGCTGGCAAACCAGCTGTCGTCGACGACGACGGAGACCGTGACGGTGGCGATCGCCCGCTTTGCGGGGGCGAACTCGTTTGAGTACCCGTACGCCTCCGTCATGGCTGCCGGTACGTTGGTGACGATTCCGCTGGTGATCATGGTGCTTATGTTCCAGCGGCGGATCGTCGCCGGACTCACCGCCGGTGGCGTGAAGGCCTAGGTGAGGGCGCGGACCTACTGCCCCTGGCCGGTCACGCGCTCGCGCAGGCGCTGGTCTTTGACGAGCACTGACTCAGCCATCTGCTGCTGGTAGTCCACCATTTTCTGGCGCAGGTCCGCATCGGCGATGCCGAGCATCCGCACGGCGAGGAGGCCCGCGTTGGCGGCCCCGCCGATGGAGACGGTGGCGGTGGGCACCCCCGAGGGCATCTGCACGATGGAGAGCAGGGAGTCGAGCCCGTCGAGGTCTTTCAACGCGCGCGGAATCCCGATCACCGGCAGGGCGGTCGCCGCAGCGGTCATGCCGGGCAGGTGAGCGGCCCCACCGGCACAGGCGATGATGACCTGGATACCCCGGTCAGCGGCGGTGCGGGCATACTCAAGCATCCGGTCGGGGGTGCGGTGGGCGGAGACCACGGCCACCTCGAAGGGAACCTCGAATTCGGTGAGGATGTCGGCGGCGGGGGCGACGGTGTCCCAGTCGGAGTCCGAGCCCATGATGAGGCCGACGACCGGCTGGTGATCTGCCTGCTGCCCATTCTGTGCGTTTTCAGTCATGCCCATCAATGTAGCCGGTTCAGCGCTACTGCGCCCACTCCCCGTCCACCCACGCGGCTAACTCCGCAGCGCCCACTCCCCGTGCGCGAGCATGTGCGCAGCGTCGCGAGCCTCGGCGCGCACCGTGGCGTAGTCCTCGCCGGCAAGGGTGACGTGGCCGAGTTTACGCCCAGCCCGATATTCCTTGCCGTAGAAGTGGATTTTGGCCTGCGGGTATTTCGCCCACACTGCCGCCATGCGCTCGGCCACGGAGAGGTCCGGATCGGCGGGGGCGCCGAGCACGTTCGCCATCGCGCACGCCGGGGCGGTCATCGCGGTGGACCCGAGCGGCCAGTTGAGAACAGCCCGCAGGTGCTGCTCAAACTGGGAGGTCACAGCCCCATCTTGGGTCCAGTGTCCGGTGTTGTGGGGCCGCATTGCCAACTCGTTGATGAGGATATCGCCACTGCTGGTTTGGAAGAGTTCGACGGCGAGCACGCCGGTGACCTGCAGCTCACCCATGACGGTTTTCCCGATGTGCTCGATCTCGGCGATGTGCTCGTTGCTGAGCCCCGGCGCGGGGGCGGCCGCCTCCACACAGATGCCGTCGGTTTGGACGGTCTCCGTGATCGCCCAGTGGGCGAACTCACCGGCCGGGTTGCGGGCACCGAGGATAGACAGCTCACGCATAAGGTCCACCTTCTCCTCCACCATGAGTGGGGTGCCCGCCTCCAGCAGTTGTGCAACGAGTTGCTCAAGCTCACTGCGGGTGCCCGGGAACCAGACACCGTGACCGTCATAGCCGCCACGGGTCGCTTTCACGCACAGGGCGATGCGGCTGCTGCCGGTCGGCTGCCCGTGCGCCTCGGCAAAGGCGAGCGCCTCGGCGACAGTTGTGACCGGGGCGAAGGCGGGCACGGGTAGACCCAACCGCGCCATCGCCTGACGCTGAATGAGCTTGTCCTGGGCGTGAACGAGCGCCGCCGGCTGCGGTTGCACATTCGTACCTGCAGCAATGAGGGTATCGAGGAACTCGTTGGGCACGTGCTCATGGTCAAAGGTCACCGCATCGGCGCCCTGTGCCACGGCGAGGACGTCGTCAAGCACGGTGTAATCGCCGAGCTGCACATCGGGGGTGACCTGCGCCGCAGAATTGGCGTAGGTGGAGGCGAGCAGGCGGATGGTCAGCCCCAGTTCCGTGGCCGCCGTCTGCATCATGCGCGCGAGCTGGCCATCGCCGATGACGGTGACAATGGGGAACCCGGCCGCGTGGGCGAGATCCCCGGGAGTTGTGGGTGCGGATGCGTCATTCACGCCCGTCAGTCTAGCCCACACACCCAGCGAATCCGACGCGCCAGCTCCTTCGCCCGCGGCATATGACGCAGAGTGAGCGGATCCTGGCCGCCATAGAGGACGAGGTGAATGTCACTGGAGCGGCGATCCACCCCAATGACGTGGCGCATGCTCACCTCCTCACTGCGGGCAAACAGCCCCGGTGGACGGGTGACAATGCGCCGATCCGTGATCACCGTGTGCGCGAGAAAACCGCCGATCACCGGCACAATGAACCCAAACAGCACCCACAGGGCCCACACCCCAATCACCCCGATCCGCCACTGCGCAGGCAACACCACTCCCAGCAGTTCCGCACCGGCGGGGCGATCAAACAGCCCAAGCACCATGGAGCACACCCCGGTGGCGAGCACCACGTTCACCACGGCGCCGCTCAAATGCCACAGGGGAACTGTCACATCGGCTAGGACAGTCTCATCCGGGGCAAGTTTCACCAGCCCAGACTACCTCAGGTGCTCCACATCACCAGCACTGACGGTAACCGAATCCCCGCGACCAGTGACGATAACCAGGTCCCCGCCGGTGGTGATATCCGTCGCCGTCCCGGTAATGGCCTCCCCACCGGGCAGGAGAGCGCGCACAGACTGGCCCACTGTGGCACACACCTGCCGGTACGCGTCGAGGTCAAACGTATCCTCCTCCCACCGGGTCAACCAGTGTGCCACGTGCGTGAGCACTCCCTCCGCAAGCGTTGTCCGGTCAATATCGATCCCTTCCAGCAGTAAGGACGTGGCCGTGGGCACCGGCAGATCCTCGGCAGTGAGCAGGTGGTTGACCCCGAAGCCGATGAGTGCCTGCTCGCCGACGACCTCCCCGAGAATGCCACTGAGTTTGTGGTAGCCGTCCGCGCCGGTGAGGATGACATCATTAGGCCACTTCAGGCGCACCGGTAGCCCCGTGAGCTCGCGCAACGCCGTAACAATGCCCACTCCGCAGGCTAGTGGCAGAGTACCGATGCGCTGCGGATCCACGTGGGTGATCGCGATCGAGGCGATGAGTTGAGTGGCCGGTGGAGCACTCCACACCCGACCGAGCCGCCCGCGTCCGGCAGTTTGCTGGTCAGCGAGGATAACGGCGTGATTGGCGAGGGGCTCATCGCCCCTGAGCAAATCGTGGAGATCCCGGTTCGTAGAGCCGGTGACCTGGCGGTATTCCACCCGCTCCATACCTGCGGCGGCGAGGGTTGCGCGCAAGCGGTCAATGTCGTAGGGCGTGGACTGGTGGGCCATACCCGCAGTGTAGTACCCCGACGGCGTTGCGAGGGTGGCGGGGAGAACCCCCATTTTTTACCCCAGGATGAACAAAATAATCCAATTCTTCGCACAATTCAGCGCCCGATTCTCTACACTAAATCTCTATGACAGCAGCTGTGAAAACTGACAACGCGCCGGACATGTCAACCACCGCCGGCAAACTCGCTGACCTTCGTAATCGCCTCGCTGAGGCCCACATGCCCATGGGCGAGAAGGCCATCCAAAAAGTGCACGACAAGGGGAAGAAGACCGCTCGTGAGCGTGTCGAGTACCTCCTCGATGAGGGTTCCTTCGTCGAGATGGACGCCCTTGCCCGCCACCGTTCCACCAACTTCGGCCTCGATGCCAAGCGCCCGCTGACTGACGGTGTCGTCACCGGCTTCGGCACTATCGACGGCCGCAAGGTGTGTGTGTTCTCCCAAGACGGCTCCATCTTCGGTGGCGCCCTCGGTGAGGTCTACGGTGAAAAGATTGTCAAGGTGATGGACCTGGCCATCAAGACCGGGTGCCCGATCATCGGCATCAACGAGGGCGCTGGCGCCCGTATCCAAGAGGGCGTCGTCTCCCTCGGCCAGTATTCGCAGATCTTCCTGCGCAACACCATGGCATCCGGCGTGATCCCGCAGATCTCGCTGATCATGGGTGCATGCGCCGGTGGCCACGTGTACTCCCCGGCCCTGACGGACTTCATCATCATGGTGAACAAGACCTCGAAGATGTTCATCACCGGCCCGGACGTGATCAAGACCGTCACCGGTGAGGAAGTCACCCAGGAAGAGCTCGGTGGCGCGAACACCCACATGTCCCTGTCCGGTACCTCCAGCTACACCGCCGCCGACGATGCCGACGCTCTCGACTTCACCCGTGAGCTCCTCGGCTACCTGCCCTCCAACAACCGGGCAGAGGCGCCGCGTGTGGAGTCCGACATCATGGTCGGCTCCATCCAGGACAACATCACTGACCTCGACCTCGAGCTCGACACGATCGTCCCGGACTCCGCGAACATGCCGTACGACATGAAGGAAGTCATCACCCACATCGTCGACGATGGGGACTTCCTCGAGATCCAGGAGGGCTACGCCGAGAACGTCATCGTCGGTTTCGCCCACATTGAGGGCCGCTCCGTCGGTATCGTCGCCAACCAGCCGATGCAGTTCGCCGGCTGCTTGGACATCAAGTCCTCCGAGAAGGCCTCCCGCTTCATCCGTACCTGCGACGCCTTCAACGTTCCGATCGTTGAGTTCGTCGACGTGCCCGGCTTCCTGCCCGGCACCAACCAGGAGTATGACGGCATCATTCGCCGTGGTGCGAAGCTCATCTTCGCCTACTGCGAGGCCACGGTGGGCAAGATCACCGTCATCACCCGGAAGTCCTACGGTGGCGCACACTGCGTTATGGGTGGCAAGGCCATGGGCGCGGACCTCGTGTTCGCGTGGCCGACCGCGCAGATCGCGGTCATGGGTGCCTCCGGTGCCGTTGGCTTCATCTACCGCAAGGAACTGATGGCCGCCGCCGAGGATCCCAACCAGGACTTCAACGAGGTGCGCCTGAAGTACGAGAAGGAGTACGAGGAGACCCTCGTCAACCCGTACCAGGCTGCCGAGCGCGGGTACATCGATGCCGTCATCCCGCCGAGCGAGACCCGCGGTCACATCATCGAGGGCCTGCGCCTGCTCGACCGCAAGGTTGTCAACGTGCCGGCGAAGAAGCACGCCAACATTCCATTGTAAGAAGGCGGCTATTCTATGAGTGAAGATACCAAACTGGAGGTCATCGAGGGCGCCGGGGACGGCGCCGCCGAGGCCGCTGCGGAGCAGAAGAAGCCGTTCCTCACCGTCGTGAAGGGCAACCCCACCGACGACGAGATCGGCGTCCTCACCGCATTGTTTGCCACTGTGGCGAACAATGCGAGCGGGGCGGCGGCTGACACTGGTCCTATTAACAAGTGGGGTGACCTGGGCGACTATCTCGATCGTCCCCTGTTCTCCAACCCCAGCGCCTTCCGGAACGCCTCCTTCTTCTAGGCATCTGCCGCGAAGAATGGCCTATCGGTTCGGCCCACATACGAGACCGCAGCACAGCTGCCTGCGGTAACCAACCGGGTAATGCGTGAGCGCGCATTGCCCGGTTGCTTTTTCACCACCCGACCCCCGCCCTCGCCCGTGAAAGGACCGCGATGGTTCCCCTGCCCATCCACAGCAACATCGGCCCCCGGTTCATCCTCGCCTCCGGGTCCACCTCCCGATCCAGGGTCCTCCGCTCTGCCGGGATCACCGCCGAAGCCATCCCCCCGGACGTGGACGAGGAGGCCATTCTCGCCATCGTCGCCGACCAGTCACCCACTGACCAGGTGCTCGCCCTGGCGCGAGCAAAGGCGGAAAGGATCGCCACAAACCTGACTACCGGCTCCGAAGCTGTCGTCATCGGCTGCGACTCCATGCTCCTGCGCGACGGGAAACTGAGCGGAAAACCCCACACGGAGAAGGCCACCATCGCCCAGTGGCGCAGCCAAGCTGGAACCACCGCTGAGCTGATCACCGGACACTGCATTCTCGCCGTCGGCGCATGGGCACAGCACCGCTTAGCTCCCGATAAGCGCCACCTCATGGAGACGGTGTCCACCACCATTCACTTTGGCACCCCCAGTGAGGAGGACATTCGCGCCTACGCTCAGACTGGGGAGCCGTGGGGGTGCGCGGGAGCATTCACCATGGAGGCCCTCGGCGGCTGGTTTATCGATACAGTGGAAGGAGACCCCTCGTCGGTGTTGGGGATTTCCCTCCCCCTCGTCCGCAGGGCTCTCTACCAGTTTGGACTGTCAGTGAGTCACTTCTGGTGACATAACCCTTGGAGGCGCCCATGAGCTTTACCACCACCCACCAACTCCCCTTCGCCAGCGACCACGTGTGGGCCTGGCACACCCGCCCCGGTGCGCTCATCCGGTTGACCGCCCCGTTCGGTTTTGCCACCGCTGAAAAACAGACCACTGACCTGCGTGCTGGCACGAGTGTGTTGCGGATGGCCCCGTCGGCGTACTCCGTGTTCTTCCCCGGTGGATTCCCGTGGGTGGCTCGCCACGTCCCGGAGGCCTATGTGGAGGGCCAGCAGTTTGCCGACGAGTTCGACTCCTCCGGGCTACCGGTCCCATTCACCTGGACCCACGTCCACCGCTTCACCCGTGTGGATGAAGCGACCACACGGCTCACGGACAGCGTCAACACCCCCATTCCGGGGCGTTTTTTGCGTCCAATCTTCGCCTACCAGCAGCAGCTCCTCCAGGATTTGCTCAGTGAGCAGCGCTTGGCCCCGCTCGCCCCGGATCACCGGTTGACCATCGCCATCACCGGTTCACACGGGTTGGTGGGGAAGGCGCTGGCCGCCCAATTGGGTACACTCGGCCACCGGGTGATTCCCCTCGTGCGCGGGGAGGCCACCGTGGGTGAGCGGCATTGGGATCTCCTCAACCCGACCCCGGATCTCCTGCGCGGGGTGAACGCGCTCATTCATCTAGCTGGTGAGACGATTTTTGGCCGCTTCACGGAGAACCATCAGCGGGCGATCATGGAATCGCGTGTTGGCCCCACGGAAAAGCTCGCGGACGTTGTGGCACACACGGACTCGGTGCGCGTCATGGTGTCCGGATCGGCGATTGGTTTCTATGGGGCGGACCGGGGCGATGAGCCGGTGACGGAGGATGCTGCGCGCGGGGAGGGATTCCTCGCCGATGTGGCAGAAGCCTGGGAAAACGCCACCTTACCGGCGCAGGCGGCCGACCATGTCCGCGTGGTCAACCTACGCACCGGTGTCGTTCTCGCCGGGGCCGGGGGCATGTTGCCTCTGCTCAAGCTCGCTTTTTCCACCGGGTTCGGCGGCCCGCTCGGCGGTGGTGCGCCGTGGTTGAGTTGGATTGCCCTCGATGATCTCACGGACCTCATTATTCGTGCCGTTTACGATGACACTCTCACTGGTCCGCTCAACGCCGTTGCCCCGCACGCGGTCCAGCAGCGCGAGTTCGCCTCCACGCTGGGGACGGTGATGAAGCGTCCGGCTGTGCTGCCGATCCCCGATTTCGGGCCCAAGGTTCTTCTCGGCGCTGACGGGGCGCGCGAGTTGGCGCTGGCCAACCAGCATGTCCTCCCCACAAAAGCCGAGGAGGCGGGCCACCAGTTCCGCTATCCCACCCTCGAGGCGGCGCTGCGTCACGAGCTCGGACACGAGTCCCTCGCCTGACCTCCGTCGGCTTCCCGGCGACGGCCTCCAGGGTCCCGGCGACAGTCCTGGAGACAGGCGACAGTCCAGAAGACAGGCGACGGTCCAGGGTCCCGGCGACAGTCCTGGAGACGGGCGACAGCCTCCGGAACGATATAGGGATTTTTCCCAAAGTCAGATATATCTGTCAGCTTTTTTTGCAAAACCCCAGGACGCCACTGACAGATATATCTGACTTTGGGAAAAATGACTATCTTCATCTGGCTTCCCCGCAGGCGGGGTCTGTGCGGGAGGGAGAGTTCCTGCAGGAAACACCCGACCGGAGTGCGCGCGGAACCTACGAGAAAATGGAGTAGTCGCTCGACCCGTTGACGAGGGGAACCTCGATGGGTTGGACGTCAAGGACCGGGTCGACGGCGACGACGGTCAGCGGCACCGAGGTGACGGCGTCGGGATCGAGTTCATCAGCGGTGATGCGACCGATCTCATTGCCGTGCCCGAGCTGGATAAAGAGCTCCTGTTCACCGACGCGCCCACGGGGGATGATGAGCGCTACTTCGGCGTGACCGTCCTCAACGTGGGAGACGGTGACGACCCGCCACTGTTTACCAGCAGCGTCGGGCAATCCGACGGTGACCTTATTTGCGTCCTCGATGCCGTCAAGGGTGACCAGCAGCTGGTCGCCGACGTTGACGGGGTTCGCGCTGACGGTGACGGTGATGCCGGCGACCTCGGTTTCCGTGGCCGGGGCGGCGGCATCGGCGGCATCGGCGGCGGCATCTGCGGCGTCTGCATCCGCATCGGCGGCATCGGCGGCGGCGGCATCGGCGGCGTCGGCGGTTGCGCTGGAGTCGGCAGCCGCATCTGCGGTTGCGTTGGAATCCGCAGCTGGTGTTGCGCTTGCGGCAGTGTCGGCGGTGGCGTCAGCGGCCTCGACAATGGTCGGTGGAGCGGCCTCTTCAGCGTCGACAAACGCGGCAAGCGCAGCCACGCTCAACGCCACCCCCGCAACAATGGCAGACCCTGCCAGCAGTGAACTGCGCATCGGACGATCGTCTCCTTTTCTCCAGTAATGCACCAGCAGTCCCAGGTTAGCCTAATCGGTCCGTTCGCGGCGCAACAATCCCCGCCCGGAACGAGTCCTGGCGGGGATTGAACGGGGTCGAGGTAGGTTAGGCGTTGGCCTCGAGGACGCGCTCCGTGGCGACCTCAGCAACCTTCTCCTGGATGCCCATATCCAGCTGCGAGGTGAAGCCCACGCACGAGCAGTTGATCTCACCGAGCACGTACGTGTCGGAGCCGTCCTCAGCGGTGTCAAGCATGAAGTCGGCGGTCCAGATCAGCGGCACATGGTAGCCGTTCTCCTTGCCCAGGTTCTCCGCGATGAGCGGGCGGGCCTTCTCGAACATGTCGATGAGCTCAGGCCACTTGTCCGGGGTGTCGTAGGTGTACTTCGCACCGGAGAAGAGGGTGGCGGAGAAGTTATCGCCACCGGCAGCCGGCTTCTTGTGCACGACAAACACCGGGTTCTTGCCCACGAGGAGGATGCGGATCTCACCCTCAACGATGCGCGGCATGAAGCGCATGTCCACGAGCATACCGTTGTCACCGATGATGTACTGGTCACAGAAGTCCATAAACTCGCCGAGCTCGCGCTCCTCAGTGTGGTTGTCCACAGCCTCGGTGCACTTGAGCTTGGTGTCCAGCGGCAGCGCGGTGCCGGGGGTGAGGTTCTTCGCAGCCTCTTCGTCGGCGAGGTGGACGCGCCAGATGCCCTCACCGGTGGAGCCACGGTTCTGCTTGAGCACGCGCTCACCGTAGGAGAGGGAGGTGGGGAAGGTCTTGTGGAACTCGTCCACCTCATAGTAAGCGTAGGTGTCATCGGGAACGAGCGGGGTGTCAGCGAGCTTGACCAGGGCGTCCTTCGCGCCGTAGGCCATCATCTCGGCCGGGGTGGACATGCCGATGACGCCGTTGTCTGCGAGCCGGGTCAGCAGGTCAAAGTAGCCCTTCTCACCACCGGGGATGTTGCCGGGGTTGACGCGGGAGATGTAGGCGTCAAAATTCTCCGTGACATAGGTGAACAGTTCGTCAACCTTGTCCGGGTGGTAGTAGACGGCCTCTGCGTTCCAGCCGAGCTTCTTGATGGACTCGACGATGGGCATGGTGTCCTTGCGGTGCCCATCATCACCTTTGTCATTGCCGCCCTCAACCTCAAAAACGATGATTGCCTTGTGCACGAGTGATTACTCCTTAATCGGTGTGACCGGCTCCGGCCACAGAATACGGTCAGAATACTTCTGCGAATGCCCTGGGGAACCTGGGCTATTCCCATTATCACATTGTGGCGGCGGAATTTCAGCACTTCCTTGGGACGCTTTGGTCCCCGCTCCCGCCCCATTCCTCGGCGTTGTGGCTTACACTTGGGCTATGGCGCTCGACTACGATAACAACCCCGATTACCGGGGGTTTTCCCAGTCGTCTGGATCTGTGGAGTATTTGGTTGGCCCGGCGTGGGTGGGCACTCATGCCGGCACCGCCGGGTTGGCCCTGTTTGAATCGGACAGTGATTCCCAGGAGTTTGATATTGGCCACCTTCCGTATGCGATGCGCTTGGATTTTGCGAAGGATCTGCGGGATCCACAGGTCCGCGATATTCTCTCGCCGAGCCGGTTTGCCCAGTTGATGAGTCAGCGTGGGGTGAGTGTGGAGGACACGGTGGTCACCTATGGGGATCGCCACAATGTGTGGGGTTGCTTCGCCGCGTGGATTCTTTCGTACTATGGCCATCCGGATGTGCGGCTGCTCGACGGCGGACGCGACGCGTGGGTGTCCGCTGAGCGCGAGCTCGTATTTTATGTCCCCCAGCCCGCCCCAACGGTGTATCCGGAGCCGACGGGGACGGATGCGTCGATTCGGGCGACGGTGGCCGATGTGGTGGCGGCGATGGAGGCGGGTTCGGCGGTGCTGGTGGATGTGCGGTCGGAGGCGGCGTATGCGGGGGACGTGGAGGAGCCGGGCGCTGTGGTGCACGGGCACATTCCGGGGGCGATTAACCTGCCGGGAACGCTCAATGTGCAGCCGTCGGGGTTCTTCCAGCCGCCGGCGGTGTTGGCGCGCACGTATCGGGAGCTGGATCCGGACAGTGAGATCATTGTCTATTCGGGGATGGGGGCGACGGCGGCGCAGACGTGGTTTGTGCTCTCGCGCCTGTTGGGGTTCTGCAACGTCCGCCTGTATGACGGTTCGTGGACGGAGTGGGGAAATATGGTGGGGATGCCGGTCGTTGTTGGTTCCACCCCAGAATAGGGGGATTTGCTGGTTGTTCTCACACGTGGGGGGAGTGCACGGGGATAAATGCCCAAGGAATTTAATAAAACCCCCGTCATTTCAGCGCATTACGTGTAAAGATAAAGGTACTTTACGCATGACTTGCCGTGTTACTCGGTTTTCTCATTGCGTGAGCGAGACAACATCGTAATACACCTTTTATGCAGGAGGAATCCGTTGACCGTAGAGCAACGCACTATTGAGAAAGTCCTCGTTGCCAACCGAGGCGAGATCGCCGTTCGTGTGATCCGTGCTGCCAAAGATGCTGGCATCCCGTCTGTGGCTGTCTATGCCGAACCCGATGCCGAAGCACCGTTTGTCAGCCTCGCCGACGAAGCATTCGCGATCGGCGGCCAGACCTCTGCTGAGTCGTACCTGGACTTTGACAAGATCATCAACGCGGCCAAGCAGTCTGGCGCCAATGCCATCCACCCCGGCTATGGCTTCCTCTCCGAGAACGGCGACTTTGCCGAAGCGGTCGAGAATGCTGGCCTGATCTGGATTGGCCCGTCGCCGGAGTCGATTCGTGCCCTCGGTGACAAGGTGACCGCTCGCCACATCGCTGAGCGCGCCAATGCCCCGATGGCCCCCGGTACCCCGGACCCGGTGAAGGACACCGACGAGGTGATTGCCTTTGCCAAGGAGTACGGGCTGCCGATCGCCATTAAGGCCGCCTTCGGTGGTGGTGGACGCGGCATGAAGGTCGCCTACACCATGGAGGAAGTGGCCGAGAAGTTCGAGTCCGCTACCCGTGAGGCTACGAGCGCTTTCGGCCGCGGCGAGTGCTTCGTGGAGCGCTACTTGGATAAAGCCCGCCACGTGGAGTGCCAGGTCCTCGGTGACAAGCACGGCAACGTGGTGGTCATGGGTACCCGTGACTGCTCCCTGCAGCGCCGCTTCCAGAAGTTGATCGAGGAGGCCCCGGCCCCGTTCCTCACCGATGAGCAGCGTGAGCGCCTGCACTCCTCGGCGAAAGCGATCTGCCAGGAGGCCGGTTACTACGGCGCCGGTACTGTGGAGTACCTCGTCAGTTCCGATGGCCTCATCTCCTTCCTCGAGGTGAACACCCGTCTCCAGGTGGAGCACCCGGTCACGGAGCTCACCACTGGTGTGGACCTTGTCCGCCAGATGTTCGCCATTGCGGAGGGCAAGGAGCTCCAGATCAAGGAGACCCCGAAGCCGCACGGCCACGCGATCGAGTTCCGTATTAACGGCGAGGATGTAGGCTCCGGCTTCATGCCAACCCCGGGCAAGCTCGTCAAGTACGAGGAGCCGACCGGCCCCGGTGTCCGCGTTGATTCCGGTATCCGCGAGGGCAATGTCATTGGTGGTCAGTTTGACTCGATGCTTGCCAAGCTCATCGTCTACGGTGAGACCCGTGATGAGGCCATTCAGCGCGCCCGTCGTGCTCTCGGCGAGTACCACATTGAGGGCATCCCCACGGTCATTGAGTTTGACAAGTACATGCTCGATCACCCGGCCTTCATTGGTGATGGTGAAAAGTTCGACATCTACACCAAGTGGATTGAGGAGGAGTGGACCAACGAGTTCGAGCCCTACAAGGGTGACGATGAGCTCGATGAGGACGAAGCCACTCCGAAGAAGAAGGTCGTTGTCGAGGTCGGCGGTCGCCGCGTCGAGGTGGCCCTGCCGGGCGATCTTGCCCTCGCTGGTGGCGGTGCCGGTGCTGGCGGTGCCAAGAAGAAGGCGAAGAAGCGCCGTGGTGGCGGCGGCGGTGCCGCTGTCTCCGGTGATGCTGTGACCTCGCCGATGCAGGGTACTGTCATCAAGGTTCAGGTTGAAGAGGGTGCCGAGGTCAATGAAGGCGATGTCGTCGTCGTCCTCGAGGCCATGAAGATGGAGAACCCGGTGAAGGCCCACAAGTCCGGTGTTGCCACCGGTGTGGCCGCCGCTGCCGGTGCCACCGTCAAGAAGGGCGAAGTGCTCCTCGAGATCAAGGACGCCTAGTCCCTACAGACACGCAGAAAACCCCAGCCGCGGCTGGGGTTTTTGCTATTGTGCCGGGTCGGCTCGGCAGCACCGGTGGGCTAATCCAAATCGTCGTGGGCGACGAGCTGGCGGGCGGCCTCCATGATCGATCCGGACAAGCTCGGGTACACCGAGAACGTCTCCGCGAAGTCCGCGACCGTCAGGTTGTTGGACACAGCCAGGGCCACCGGGGTGATGAGCTCCGAGGAACGCGGCGCCACGATGACACCGCCGATGATGATGCCCGAGTTGCGGCGGCAGAACAGCTTCACAAAACCGTGCTCGAGGGACTGCATCTTCGCGCGCGGGTTCGTCGGAATCGGCAGTTTCACAATCCGCGCGGAGACGTTGTGATCGTCGATCTCCTTCTGCGTCACGCCCACCGTCGCAATCTCCGGGGAGGTGAACACCGCCTGCGCCACCGTCTTCAACCGAATCGGACTCACCCCCTCACCGAGGGCGTGATACATGGCAATGCGCCCCTGCATCGCCGCAACGGAGGCGAGCGGGAACAGGTCCGTGCAGTCACCGGCTGCATAGATGCCGGCCACGGAGGTGCGCGAAACTCGGTCCACCGTGATGTGGCCGGACTTATCGACGTTCACCTCCGCCTTATCCAAGCCCACATCCTGGGTGTTCGGGATCGCACCAACGGTCATGAGCGCATGGCTGCCGGTGATCGTGCGCCCATCCTCTGTGGCCACGAGCACACCGCCATCGGCGGTGCGGGTGACACTATCCACACGGGCGTTCTTCACCAGGTCCACACCGCGCTTGGCCAGTGCCGTCTCCAGCGTGTCGGCGGCGTCGGCATCGTCATGGGGCAAAATCCGATCGCGGGAGGCCACCATCGTCACATGCACCCCGAGTTCCGCGAAGGCGGAGACGAACTCCGCACCGGTCACACCGGAGCCGACGACGATGAGGTGCTCCGGCAGCTCGGTGATGTTGTACACCTGCCGCCATGTGAGGATGCGCTCCCCATCGGGCTGGGCACCGGGGAGAATCCGCGGGTTCGCACCGGTGGCGACGAGCACAAAGTCTGCCTCGAGTTCACTGGTGGTACCGTCGGCGGCCTCCACCTGCACGATGTGGGAGCCCTTCGTCGTGGTCATCCCCGCCAACCGGCCGCGCCCGTTGATTACAGTCACCCCGGCGCGGGCGACCGATGCAGCAACGTCGGCGGACTGCTGGGCGGCGAGGTTCTTCACGCGCTCGTTGATGGAGGCGATATCAACGAGGTCCTCGGAAATATCGGAGCGCAACCCCATGCGGTTGGCGCGGCGCAGGTGCAGTTTCACCTCCGTACCGGCGATGAACGCCTTCGAGGGAACACAGTCATAGAGCACCGCCGCCCCACCGAGGCCCTGATCTTCAATCACGGTCACCTCAGCCCCGTATTTCGCGCCGACGAGTGCGGCCTCATAGCCGGCGGGGCCGCCCCCAATGATCACTACACGTTTGCCCATGTCGGGTTCACCTCACGTTCTCGATAACAGTTCGCATGTTTCAGGGTACCGCAAAGGGGACGGGGAGAAACAGTGGTCGCGATCGCGGGTTTCTCCGTATCATTAGAACCATGGAGGATCAGCTCAGATTCGGTACTGCCGGGGTGCGCGCCCCAGTCGGCCCGGGCCCACACCAGATGAACGTGACCACGGTCACCCGCATCACCGCAGGTTTTGCCGCCTGGTTGGCCGAGCGTGCCGCCCAACTCCACATTCACCACACTGCCCCGACAGATAGTGCGGCCGGGATCGGGCGCACCCTCTTCGGTGTCGAGGGCCCCTTGCGGGTAGCGGTGGGCTATGACACCCGCTACGGGTCCTCCATCTTCGCCCAGGCCGTCGCCGAGGTGCTGGCGGGGGCCGGATTTGAGGTGAGCCTGCTGCCCACCCCCACCCCCACCCCGTTTATTCCGTGGATGATCACGGACCGACACCTTGACGCGGGAGTGCAGATCACCGCCTCCCAGAATCCGGCGGCTGACAACGGCTACAAGATTTACCTCGAGGACGGCACCCCGTTGCGCCCGAGCTATGAGGCGGAGGTGCTCGCGGCGATCGCCGCCGTCGGGGAGGTGACTGATATTCCCCGGGTGACGGTCCACCCCGTCGCCGATCAGCTGCGCCGCTATGTGGATACGGTGGCCTCGTTCATCGCCCCGGCGGAGGCCGATAAGCTGCGCGTCAACAATGAGCGCGCCGCCCTCAAGGTGGTGTACACGCCACTGCATGGGGTGGGTGGGCGTGCTCTCACTCACGCACTGGAGATGAGCGGGTTTGCCCTCACCTATCCGGTGCGCGAGCAGCTCTACCCGGATCCGACGTTCCCGACGGTGAGTTTCCCCACCCCGGAGGAGCCCGGCGCGACGGCTCTTGCTCTCGAGATGGCGGGGCGTGTCGGGGCGGACGTGGTGATCGTGCTCGATCCGGATGCGGACCGCTGTGGGGTGGGGGTGCGGCAGGCCGATGGGTCGCACCGGATGCTCAGTGGGGACGAGTTGGGGGCCCTGTTGGCCTCCCGGCTCGTCGGTTCTGGGGAGCCTGTTGTGGCCACCTCGATTGTGTCGTCGCGGCTGTTGCAGCGGATGGCGCAGGAGCGCGGGTGGGATTATGTGGAGACGGAGACCGGGTTTAAGAATCTGCTCCGTGCCGCCGATGATCGGCCCGGTGAGCTCGTGTTCGCCTATGAGGAGGCGCTCGGGTATGCCCCGTTCCCGGCGGCGATTCCGGATAAGGATGGGATTGCCACCGCACTGGTGACGTGCGCGTGGGCAGCTGAGCTCAAGGGGGTGGGCACGAGCCTGCTTGACCAGGTGCATCAGCTCACGCACCGCTATGGGGCATTCGCGGGAACCCATATTGGGGTGCGCACGCTCGATCCGGCTGCACTCATTGCCCAGATCCGCTCATCCACACCGAATTCGCTGGCTGGGGTGATGATTACGGCCACGGATTTGCCGTCCGGTGGTGGGGTGATTCTCTCCGGCAGTGGCGCATTGGGCACCGTGCGGGTGGCCGCGCGCGCCTCGGGCACGGAGTTGAAGGCGAAGTTGTACCTCGAGGTGTCGGACACTCCGTCGCAGGAGGCGGCCGATGCTCTGCTCACCGAGCTGGTGAACGACGTAAACGCGCTGCTCGCTGGCCTCTAGTCTGCTGCCTTTTCAGGGCTTCTTCCACCTCGGAGTACTGGTGGCTACCCTCCAGTGTGGCCCGCAGGGGCAATGCGGTGCAGGAGTGTTCGTCGACACGCACGGTGAGTGCCTCCCAGTGGGCGGCGGTGATGCCGTCGGGTCGCTCGCGGTACGTGTCGGCGCCGAGGGTGGTGAGATCGTCGGAGGCGGGGGCGGAGGCGATGCGGTGCAGCGTATCGCAGAAGTTGAGGTCCTGCCGCTGGGTGGGCCATTCGAGGCTGGTGAACAGTTCGCGGCCACTGTCAAAGCGGGCGGTGTAGGTGAGGTATTCGGTGGATTGGGGGAGCAGGACGGCTGGGGGGACGCGGAGGGCGCGGGCGAGGGCGAAGATGGTGCCCACCTTGGGGTTGACGGTGGAGCGTTCAATGTTGGAGATTTGGTTGCGGGAGACCCCGGAGAGGATCGCCAGCCGCTCTTGACCGAGCCCGCGCAGGTTACGCACAATGTAGACACGTTTGCCCAGTTCAACCGCGTATGAGGGCCAGTCGATGGAGGCCGGGAGATCCTGCATAGGCACAAGCGTGCCGGGTCAACTGGGCAGTGTCTGCCAACTACATTGTGCAACCGGAGTTACAGATCGATATTGCGCGGCCCGAAGAGGCGATCACCGGCATCGCCCAACCCGGGCACAATGTAGGCGTCCGCGTTGAGTTCCGCGTCGATAACCGCTGTGACCAGGCGCACCGGGAACCCGGATGCGGCGACGGTGTCAACACCGGGTTGCGCGCTAACCATGCAGATGGCGGTGATGTCCCGGGCGCCACGGTCAACGAGGAGGCGGATCGCGTGGAGGAGGGACCCACCGGTGGCGAGCATCGGGTCAACGAGGAACACCGGCTGGTCACTGAGGTCGTGCGGGAGTGCCTCAAGGTAGGGCACCGGTTCGTGGGTGACCTCGTCGCGGGCCAACCCGATGAACCCAACCTGCGCGTCAGGGATCATGGAGAGCGCGGCGTCAACCATCCCCAACCCGGCCCGGATGATCGGGACCACAATCGGCGGGCGGTGAAGGCGGGTGCCCTCGGCAGTTCCGACGGGGGTCTGCGTGGCAAAGTGCTCGACGGGCACGTCGCGGGCGGCCTCATAGATCAGCATGGCGGCGAGATCGCGCAGGGCGGCGCGGAAGCCGGCGTTGTCAGTGCGCGAATCGCGCATAATGGTCAGACGCGAAAGGGCGAGAGGGTGGTCAATGACGCGAATATCCATACGCTCATAGTATCAGTGAGCTGCACGAATAGTTGCCACCCCCGGTGGTGGGAACGTTTTTGGCCCGTTACAGCGTCTAAGAGGTATGAAGACTCTCACGTTTCAGCCGGATGAGGCGCTCCATCTGGTAGAGGAATTGACCCAGGGCGCCCGCAACTTCACCGCTCCCCTCCCCGCCATCTCCGAGGCCATTGCCCACGTCCCCGGTGTTGGGGCGTTTGGCACCGCCCTGTTGACGGCGGTGTCGGCCACAACAGATCGGCTCATCTGTGTGTCCGACACCGCCCAGCAGGTGGCTGCCAAATCCGGGCACGCCATTGAGACGATGGTTTCCGATGACGATGCCCTCGCCGCCCTGCTCAACCAGGTGGAGGTGCACGCATGATCGCAGAAACCGTCACTGCTGTGAGCAAACTCCTGCCCCCCACCACCCTCATGGATACCGGCGGGCGCGCCCCGGACCTGTCGGCGGCACCGCAGCTGGCCGCACTCTTCGGTGCCGATGCCACCGGCCTGATTACCCAGGGTGGGATTGTCGCCGCCGACGTGGCAACAATCTCGCGGGCGGTGACCCAGGCCACTCCGATCCTCACCGCCGCTGTCGGCGACTATATCCGCATGGCCAGTGAGTTCGTCGCCACGGCGGTGCGGCTCGTCGGACTGGTGATGGTGCCCAATCCGGCGATTTCCGCCCCCGCCCTCCTCCAGTTGGCGGCCCTGCCCGGACAGACGATGGCGACAGCGCTGGCCCGGGCGAGCCAGTTGGAGCAGGAGTTGGCCCCCCACACGGCCCTCCTGCGCACGGTGGGGGCGGTACCGCTGCAAGCGATCGGACAGGCTGATGCACCAGCACTTCAGGCCGCCCACATCAGTGGGGATGTTCCGATGGCGGAGACCGATATCTCCCCTGCTGCTCAGCGCGCCGTCGATGCGGCACTGACCCAGCTGGGTACCCCATACGTGTGGGGTGGCACCACCCCAGGGGCGGGATTTGACTGTTCCGGCCTCGTGCAGTGGGCATACCGGCAGGCCGGGATTGAACTGCCGCGCACAGCTGCCGCCATGGCGATCGGGCCGACAATCGCCCAATCGGAACTCCAGCCGGGCGATCTCGCGGTGTGGAGCGGGCACGTGGCCATGTACATCGGGGAGAACCAGATGGTGGAGGCGGGCAATCCCGTTGAGATTTCGCCGCTGCGCACATCAAACATGGGCATGCAGTTCAAGGGGTTCTACCGCCCCGCCGCCACCCTCAGTTCCAGCTAACCACCGGGCGGTGGGCTAGGATTATTGCTCATGGCAACCAACGCAATTGTTTCGGTCAAACTCGCCCTCACCGACGGTGACGTCTACACCCTCTACGCGCCGAGCTGGAAGCAGCACGGCGTGGAGTGGCAGGCGTTCCTTGGGGATGAAAACCGGATCCTCTTCTTCCACTCCCCAGCTGAAATGCTCACGTGGATTGGGGAGCACCCGGATCAGGAGTTGACCGAGCACCCGAAGTGGGGTGCGTTTGCTGCCGAGATCGACACCGCCGTCGTCCCCGATGAGAAGAACGAGATCAGCCTCATCGAGGTGCCCCGCTTCCTGGCGGAGCGCCCCTCCTACGAGAACGTCACAGCCGTGCAGAAGGGCATGGAGCTGGCCCGCTCCATCGGCAACGTGGGATCGCTGCTGTCCACCCAGACCATGTTTGCCACCCACTCCGTGCTCAACAACATCAACCGTGGCTATGACCACTACGCCGGGGAGGGCGGGGAGGAAGAGTGGACCGGTGTGGGCTACGTGATCCTGGAGAACTGGGACAACGTCCTCGATGAGATCGACGCCTACGTCACCTTCCCCGACGTGGAGGAGGTCAACGTGCCCGCTGCCCAGGAGCGGATCACTGCCGCCCAGGCTCGTGCTGCGGAAAAGGCTGCCGCTGACGCCGCCGCTGCGGAGGCCGCTGCGGCCAATGTGGACCCGTACGATGAGTCCGTGTGGGCGAATGTGGGGATCGATCCGATCCAGATCGTCATCGATGGCCGCACCCTGTACACGCTGCGCTCCTTTGTGGAGGGGCAGCCGAAGTTCTTGGGCAAGCACGGCGATATTTACACCTTCAACAACAGGAAGGCGCTCACCCGCTGGATCATTGAGCACGACGATCACGACTTGGGCCGGCTCTCCACCTGGCAGGAGCTTGTCGACGCCGCCAACGCCGGTGATCTGGAACTGCTCGTACACAAGGACAACACGTACGTGTTCAGTGGTCTGCGCGATGATATTGCGAAGGGGCCGGATGCTGTCGATACCCAGCAGATGGCCCGCGCTGCCGAGCTCTTCGCTGACACCGCTGACTGGGCGGCGGACGATTCCATGAACGCGACGATGCTGGCCAACCCGATCTTTGACAAGTATCTCAAGTACATGATCGGCGGGGAGACCGGCTACACCCCCGGCGCGACGTTCACCGAGGAGCTGGAGGGCTGGGTGGCCCTAGAGAACACGCTGACCGCCCGGTTCACCAAGTTCTAACAACGCCCGCAGAACAAGCACCCGTCCCACCGCCGCAGCCGACGCAGGCCTGGAAGGTTGCCCGCGCTATCTTCATCATCAGCGCACTTCTGTTTATTGGGGGTGTGGTGTCGTTTCTCTACTTCACCGCCGTCGCCCCGAATGAACCGGTCATCAATGTGGGCGGGATCGCGGCGATCGGGCTCGGACTCGTTGCTGGTATCCCGGCAGCAGTAACTATGATCCATGAGCGCCGGAAGTTCCGCCCATAGTTTTCTCAGCACTGGAAAAGATCGCCGGCTACCGCGATGCGCTCTCCCACATCCATACAGACCACAATAGCCTCAGTTTTTCCACCCAGACGGTGCTCGATCTACACAGAACGCTCCTCACTGTATCCAATGCACATGATGCCGGTGCCTACAAGACAACCGACAATGTCATCGTCGAAGTCGACCGCGACGGCTACCGGTCAGTGCGCTTCCGGCCCCTCCCGGCCGAAGAAACTCCCCGGGCGATGGTACAGCTCGAGTTGGCGTACCTCGATGCAGCAGGTGATGCAAGCATCAATCAGCTCCTGCTTCTCTACCGAGAGGGGTTCGATGTAGGCAAGTATGTCTCCTATGAGGAACAAATCAACCGTCACAAGGACCGCTATTACGCTGCCCTCAAGGCCTCCTCCACCGGTTGGGCCACCGAGACCAACGACTACATGCCCTTTGTGGAGAACTTCCTGGCCTTCCTCCTGGGCTGCTACCGCGAGTTGGCCACACGCTTCGACACTGTCGATGGTGGGCCAATCACCAAGACCTCACGCATCCAGGCAACTGTACTCCACGCACTCACCCCCATTTCCAAAGCGGAGATCGCCGCTATCCACCCCGATATCAGCCGGAGTACGATCGAGGCAGTACTTGGAGCAATGGTGAAATCGGGAGCAATCGTGCACGTCGGGGCCGGGCGATCCAGTCGGTACCACAGGGCCCAGCACCCCGGTTCCTAGCGCTTGCGCCAGCGGCGAATCTTGCGGGCCACGCCCAATCCCACAGTGCCCAGCGCACCGGCGGCGGCACCAACACCGAGGGCCGTACCCGTGGACGGGCCGTCATCCTCCACAACAACCGGGCGAATGATCGCCGCCTCCGGGGCCGAGGCCCCGAACTGGCGGCGCGCCTGCGGCGTTGTCGCCGCCCACGCCGACGCATAGAGCAGAATCCGCCAGACAAAGTAGAGCAGGGCCATGACACCGATGATCGGGCCGAAGGCTGCCCCGGCCGGGTTGGACAGCGCGTTGGAGAAGAACAGGGAGCCCAACTGCTTGAAAATCTCAAAGGCAATCGCCCCCAGAATCGCGCCCTGGACCACGGACTTCTTGGGTACATCGGCACGCGGCAAGAACCCGATGAGCCAGTAGAACACGAGGAAATTGGCGAACACACCGATGAGAATGGCGACGATGCGCACGAGAATGGAGATCCCCGGTACCGCCCCGAGCCCCACCCACTCGAGGATGCGGCGGGTCAGCCCCGACGAGCCGATGGCCGTCACACCGAAGGCAATGATGAGGGCGATGAGCAGACTGATCAGCCCGCCCAGATCGCGCAGTTTGGCAACAAAGAAATTGTCGCCGGTGGGATCAACCTTCCACTGCTTGGACACCCCGAAGCGGAGGTTACTCATCCACCCGAGCCCTGTCCACAGGGCGACAAGCGCACCGATGGAGAACACCGCTCCAGCCTGGGAAACAGCTTGATCGACAATGGTGGTGAGCGTGGTACCCAACTCGCCGTCGACGGAATTGGTGATCTTCTCCTGGATCGCCGTCAGCGTTTCCGGGCGTCCGCGCAGGACCAGACCGGTCACACCGAACGCCAGCATGAGCAGTGGAAACAGCGAGAGCACCGAGAAGTAGGTGATCGCGGCTGCGTAGAAGTTGCCGCCCTGCTTACTGTAGCGCTCGTTCATGTACATGAGGTGGTCAAACCATGGCCACTTCTCACGGAACTGGTCAATGGGGCCGGGCTCGTTGCTGGAACTCATAGCGTCCAGTCTAACCAGAAACTGCTCCTGGTCGCCTCTACGGATTCCGTACTACAGGTGCGACTGGAAGGGCAGGCAACAACCCCACCTTGTCATAGACCTCACCGAGGGTGGCAGCGGCGAACTCCTGGGCGCGGGCGGCACCCTCGGCAAGAATGCGCTCCAGCTGGGCGCGGTCGGCCATGAGCTCGTCGAAACGCGCCTTGAGCGGGGTGGTGAACGCCTCCAACGCCTCGGCAGTATCCGTCTTCAACGCACCATAACCCTGCCTCTCGTAACCGGCGACGAGGTCCTCAACACTCGTGCCAGTCAAAGCGGACTGGATCACCAACAGGTTAGACACGCCCGGCTTATTCTGTGGGTCATAGGCAATGTGGCCATCATTGTCCGTGACTGCCGACTTGATGCGCTTGGTGGACACCTTCGGATCGTCGAGGAGATTGATCATGCCCTTCGGGTTCTGGCCCGACTTGCTCATCTTCGCCGTCGGTTCCTGCAAGTCATAGATCTTGGCCACACCCTTCGGAATGATGCCATCGGGCACCGGGAAGGTCTCCCCGAAGCGGTTGTTGAACCGCTCGGCCAGGGTGCGGGTGAGCTCCAAATGCTGGCGCTGATCCTCCCCCACTGGCACAAACGCCGGCTTATACAACAGGATGTCAGCCACCATGAGCATCGGGTAAGCAAACAAACCCGCTGAGGTGTGATCGGCGCCGCGCTTGGCGGACTTATCCTTAAACTGCGTCATCCGGGAGGCCTCCCCGAAGCCGGTGAGGCACGTGAAAATCCACGAGAGCTCCGCATGCTCATGCACGTGCGACTGCACAAACAGGGTAGACTTCACCGGGTCAATACCCAAAGCGATGAGCTGAGCCGCCCCGGCAACGGTGCGGGCACGCAGTTCGGCGGGGTCCTGATCGACCGTCAAGGCGTGCAGGTCAGGGATGAAGTAGAAGGCCTCGTAGTCATCCTGCATATCAATCCACTGCTTGAGGGCTCCCAGGTAGTTACCCAGGTGGTAGGAATCGGCAGTGGGCTGGATGCCGCTCAAGACGCGCGGCTTGTTCTCCGAGGACTTCTCACGTGTCATCTCACTCATAGGAATCCACTCTACAGCGTTGGTACCTCACGGTATCATTCGCGCCGATCTCTGGTTTGCGAGTTTCTTATCAAAGGTCCACAGAGGTTCCGGCGATGTCGCAGAGAGAAGGCAATCAGCATAGTATGAATTCCACTCACAAGTATGAAAAAAGAAACAGTCCTGCCCTAGCGGTAGCGCCACCAGGGCGGGAGTTAGGCAGCAAGAAGCCCCCGGCGGCAAGCCGGGGGCTAGAGGCTTGGGCCGGGCACAAGGTCCCGGCCAGGACCGGGGTGTTATCCCAGGGCCTTGTTGATCGCCTCAACAGAGGCCTTGGCATCGCCGAGCAGCATGTCCGAGTTCTCGTTAAAGAACAGCGGGTTCTGCACACCGGCGTAGCCAGCACCCATCGAGCGCTTGAACACGGTCACGCGCTTGGCCTCCCACACCTTGAGCACCGGCATCCCCGCAATCGGGGAACCGGGCTCCTCGGCAATCGGGTTGACCGTATCATTGGCGCCGATGACGAGGACCACGTCCACGTCGGACCAGTCGTCGTTAATCTCATCCATCTCCAAGACGATGTCGTACGGCACCTTCGCCTCCGCGAGGAGCACATTCATGTGGCCGGGCAGACGACCTGCCACCGGGTGAATGCCGAAGGTCACGTCCACACCCTTCGCGCGCAGCTTCTTTGTCAGCTCCGCAACAGGGTACTGGGCTTGGGCCACCGCCATGCCGTAACCAGGGGTGATGATCACCTTCTTCGCACTCGCCAGCAAATCGGCCACCTCCTCAGCGGTGGTTTCCGTGTGCTCACCGTAGTCGCGGTCATCGGCAACAGCCCCGCCGTCGGAGCCGAAGCCGCCCAAGATGACGGAGATGAACGAGCGGTTCATCGCCTGGCACATGATGTAGGACAGGTACGCACCGGAGGAACCGACGAGCGAACCGGTGATGATGAGCAGCGGATTCGACAGCATGAAGCCGGCTGCAGCCGCAGCCCACCCGGAGTACGAGTTGAGCATAGACACCACCACGGGCATATCGCCGCCGCCGATGGCCGCCACGAGATGGAGGCCGAGGAGCAGGGCGAGCACTGTCATGAGGAGGATGGAGAACCACGCCCAGAATCCGGTGCCGTCGGAGGCGATAAACACCACCATGAACGCGAGGGACAGCACGAGGATGCCGAGGTTGAGGAGGTTGCGACCGGGCAGGGTGAGCGGGGCGCCCTTGATCTTCGCAGACAGTTTCAGGTAGGCGATGATGGAGCCGGTGAAGGTCACGGCACCAATGAAGATGCCGAGGTAGATTTCCCCGAGGTGGAAGCCACGGGACTCAGTGACCGCACCGATCTCCAGGAAGGAGTTGAAGCCGATGAGCACCGCCGCCAAACCCACGAAGGAGTGGAGCATGGCGATGAGCTCCGGCATCCCGGTCATCTCCACCTTCTTCGCCTTCCACACACCGACGGTAGCGCCGATGAGCAGGGCGACGACGATGAGGAAGAGGGTGGAGTACAGCGGCATGTAGGCGCCGTCATAGCCGGGGGCATCGATGACGGTATCCACGATCGCCTTGAAAATGGTGGCCACCAGGGCGATGGTCATGCCGATGGCGCCGAGCTTGTTGCCGCGCGGGGCGGTTTCCTGCTTGGACAGCCCGGCCAGGGCGAGGATGAACAGGAGGGCGGCGACGAGATAGGCCAGGTTGGCCACCCGGTCGCCCCACATGACGAGAGTGTCATTACTGGTAGCAGCGGCGGTAGCCGTCGCTTGAGCCAGGGTAGAAACAGTCAGTGCGCTAGTCATGGTCTAGTCCCCCTCCTTCTTGAACATGTCGAGCATTCGCCCGGTGACGGTGAACCCGCCGAAGATGTTGATGGAGGCGATCACAATGGCCAGAAACGCGAGGGCGGATACCCACCCGTTGGTCGAACCCACCTGTAATATCGCGCCCACGAGGATGATGCCGGAGATCGCGTTGGTCTCACTCATCAGGGGGGTGTGTAGGGAGTGGGTGACTGCGGTGATGACGTAGAAGCCCACAACAATGGCGAGCATCAGCTCAATGTATTGGGAGCCCACCTCCGGCGGGGAGAACAGGACGAGGAGCACGCCGAGGATGCCGGCGATGCCGAGCCACATTCCCAGGGAGGATTTCTGTGGCTTCTCGGGGGCTGCAGCTGCTGCCGGAGCGGCCTCGGGGGCCGGGGCCGGGGCGGCCGACACTTTCACGGGCGGCGGCGGCCAGAGGACATCGGCACGTGAGGAGGCCGGGTTGGTGTGGGTGACGGTGATGCCGCGCACCACCTCATCCTCCATATTCAGCTCAAACTGGCCATTCTTCTCCGGGGTGATGAGCTTGAACAGGTTGACAGTGTTCTGCCCATACAGCTGGGAGGCTTGGCCGGGGAGCCGGCCTGCCAGATCGGTGTAGCCGATGATGATAACCCCGTTGTCGGTGACGATTTTCTCACCGGGGACGGTCAGCTCAACGTTGCCGCCGTTGGCGGCTGCCATATCCACGATCACCGAGCCCGGCTTCATCCGCGCCACATCGGCGGCGGTGAGCAGGATCGGGGATTTCCGGCCGGGAATGTTTGCCGTGGTGACCACGATATCGGCCTGGGCGGACTGTTCGGCGTACAGTTTCGCCGCCGCAGCCGCCTGGTCGGCGGTCATCTCCTTGGCGTAGCCATCCTCGGACTTCTGTGTCTCTGCGGGGATCGGGACAAACTCCGCACCCATCGATTCGACCTGTTCGGCGGTTTCCGGGCGCAGGTCGGTGGCCTTGACCACCGCACCCATCGAGTTCGCAGTGCCGATGGCGGCGAGCCCGGCCACACCGGCACCGATGATGTACACGGTGGCCGGGGGCATCTTGCCGGCGGCGGTGACCTGGCCGGTGAACAGCCGGCCGAAGGCCTCGGCGGCCTCGATAATGGCGCGGTAGCCGCCGATGTTGGCCATCGAGCTCAACACGTCCATGGATTGGGCGCGGGAGATGCGCGGAACGGTATCCATGGCCAGGGCGGTGATGTTGCGGTGGGTGAAGTCCTCGATGATCTCCGGGTTACGGCCCGGGGCCATGCGGGCAATGAGTGTTGCCCCCGACTTCATCTTGTCGCGCTTGTCCGGCGCGGGGGTGTCAAGGGCGGTGACGATGTCTGCCTGCCACACCTCCTCACCGACGATGCGCGCCCCCGCTTCTTCATACAGGTGATCCGGGTAGGCCGCTTGCGCTCCTGCGCCCGCTTGGACGGCGACGTCATAGCCCAACTTGATGAGTTTGCCGACAGTGTCCGGGGTCGCAGAAACAAGCGGCTGACCGGTGTCAGTCTCTGAAGGAATACCAATGAGCACGATGTGCCTCCATCATTGTTTCTGGTTAATTATCCGCCTCTACTTTAGGACTATTGTCTCCACGATGGCCATTAGCGCCCTTACAACCGGCGTTCACCGGCTATTCGGCGCGGTAATCGCGCACGGGCACGAGCCGGAAACCCTCCGTCGCGGCCGCCTCCGCACCCCGGTACACCACCGTGCACTGGTCCGGCTCGATCCCCAAGGTACGGAAGTGCCGACCGAACTTCCGATGGAAGGTGCGCGAGGATTTGACCTCAATCCAGCGTGGTGTATCGGTGAGGGGGTTTTGGTCAATGATGTGCGGGTGTTGACCGAGTATGGCGTGATAAAGCTCGCCTCGAGGATAGACAACCAGCTCTTGACCGTATCAAAGCTGATGTTCAGCTCTTTGGCCAGTGCCGAGTAGTTGATGAGACTGCCAACATTGGTGGCGCACACGCGCAGGAATGCCCGGAATGCGGCGCGGTTGCGCACCCCGAGTACCTCACCGGCATCGCGTTCAACGTAGGTGCGCAGGTAGCTGTCGAAGTATATCGGCGCCGGCATATCACGTCATACAGGCGTGGATAGCCGCCACGGACCATGAACTCCTCGACGGTGAGCTCCACCCCTGCGCTGACAATCTCCGTGAAGCCGAGCGGATAGAGGTGGGCGACACCAACCCGTCCAGCGAGGGATTGGGTGATCGCCCGCATGAGCAGGAAATCGTGGGATCCGGAGAGAATGTTCCCGTTTCATCCACTGCCACTTGGATGGCGGAGAACAGCTCGGGGGCTCACTGGACCTCATCGATGAAGAGCGGCGTGGGGCGAGCTGGCGTGGAATGTACATGGTGCACCATAATTCACTACTAGCGCGCAAATGTACAGCTCACAGGCACACAATCTCGTGGTGCACTCGCGACGTTCTCGCCCCGGCGGTGGTCTCACCCCGCACCGGCGGCTAATCGACGGGACGAATCAGCGCAGCAATCGCCTCCGCGTCGGACTCACCCTCACCGAGCGGCGGTACGGCGGACATGTCCAGCCACGCACCGAGCCCCTGGGTGGTGAGCAGTTCAAAGAACGAGCCCTTGAGCTTCTTCGGGCGCTTCACCAGGGCAACGGTGTCCCAGCTGCCGCCACCAGCGAGCAACCGCCCCCGCAGCTCAAGGGCCGCCGTGAACTCCTCGTCGGTAGCGTACGCCAGGCCAAGGCCACGCCGACCAGCGCCGAGGAGTGCGGGATCGACAATGTCCATGATCCGCTCAAACCCGAAGGAGAAGCCGGCGGCGGGCACCGGTTTGCCGGACCAGTCCCCAATCATGTTGTCGTAGCGCCCACCACCGCACACGCTCTTGCCGTACGTGTCATTGACCACCTCATAGATGAGGCCGGTGTAGTAACCCATGCCGCGCACGAGCGTGGGGGCGAAACTGATCCGGATGCCCGGGTTGAGGGCGGTGACCGCTGCGACAGTGGCGGGCAGCTCATAGAGGTTCACGCCGTCACCGTCCGCATCCGCGTCACCTCCGCCGGCACACGCGGAAATATCGAGGGACTCGAGGAAACCGATCCGCGCAAAGAGCCGGTCAACGGACTCAGCAGTGAGCCCAACCTTCTCAGTGAGCTCGGCCTTCACCCCGTCCTCACCGATCTTGTCCTGCTTATCCAAGCTGATGAGCACGCTGCCGCGCCGATCCTCTGAAATACCAGCGTAGTCCATGATGTCGGCGAGGATGCGCCGATCATTGATGATGACGGTGGACTCCCCCAACCCCAGCCGCTGCAGAATTGTGTAGCCCACGCTGATGAGCTCAATCTCCGCGCGGGAGGTTTCCTCACCGATGATGTCCATATCAAACTGGGTGAACTCGCGGTAGCGGCCTTTCTGGGGGCGCTCCGCCCGCCACACACTGCCGGTTTGCACGGCCTTGAAGATCGCCGGCAACTCCGCCTGGTGGGTGGCGTAATACCGGGTCAGTGGCAACGTGAGGTCATAGCGCAACCCCAGGTCCACTGCGTCAGCGGGCAGCACCGGCTGCTGCGGATCCAGACCGCGCTTGAGCACCTCAAAGAGCATGGACTCGTTCTCCCCGCCCTTGTTGGACTTGAGCCGCTCAATGAGCTCCAGGGAGGGGGTGTGAATCTGGTGGAACCCGTGTTCCCGCACAACCTGAGCCATAATCGCGAGCACCTGTTGGCGCACCGCAAACTCCTGGGGCAGAAAATCGCGCATCCCGCGCGGGGGAACAACCTGGTTAGCCATGGCGGTTATCCTACCTCACAAAAACGGGGCAAAATACACGGGGAGATAGTCCACCATTCCATCGACGGAGAAATCCTTGGTGTGGAGGACCACCCGGCATGCACTGTGGCGTGCATGGCGGGAAACGAACCTGTCGAGGGACGCGTGGGTTTTATACCCGGAGGACTTCACCTCAATGGGAATGACCTTCTCCCCCGCTGAGATGAGAAAGTCCACTTCATAGGTGCGTTTGGCTGCCCGGTCGCTCATCGTGTGATAGTAGAGCTCGTGGCCACTAGCTGTGAGCATCTGCGCAACCGTGTTTTCATAGACGTAGCCCAAATTAGACTGGGACTTGTCGGCGAGGAGGCGGCGGTAGATGTCATTGTCTGTGAAAGAACGGTCCCGGAAGGCGGCCGTCACAAACAGCCCAGTGTCTGCCAGGAAGAGTGTAAACTTGGTCAGATCCACACTGGCAGCCAGTCCTGGCCCCGGTTCATTCGCGTGGAAACAGACTGCGACGGTGCGGGAGCTGATAAGTTCGCGCACGACAGCTCGGTCGGCTGCGGCGGCCGGGGTGAAGCGGGACACGTTCTTTGCCAGTTGCGCCGGGATGGCGCTAAAAAGTACCTGCGCCTGTGCCGGATCGCCGAGCTTTCCTAGGTCTTCGTCATAGAGGTGCAGAATATCGCGCTTGACATCGTCGACAGCTGCCAGATTGTTGGTGTCCACATAGGCCTGAACCGCCTGCGGCATCCCACCAACCAGTATATAGAGTCGAAATTTCCGCATCAGGGTGCGGTGGACTGCCTCGCCGACGGGCCGTCTGGCTTCGTAAGATTATCTTTGGCCGATTTCGGATCTCTCCGCAGATTTTCTTAGCCAGAGAAGTGGTTCACTCAACAGAAACCGATGGTACTTTCGGACATCCAGAAGGACCCAAAAGGGGCCTATCTTACTCCTACAACCTCGCATAGTCTCTTGGCCAGTGGCCTGCCTGCCACGCATAAATCATTGGCTCCAGAGAAAGGAAGTGAAAACCATGAGAAGGCTCGTCTCTTTAATGGCAGCACTGTGCATTGCAACTACCCCGACTGTAGCTATGGCAGCAACACCCACCCCGGATCAAACAACTATCGTCGGCGAAGTGGACTCCACTGCTGAACTGGCAACTGTCATCGAGACTGTCTCCAGCCTGGACAGCCAAGCCGGACTAAACTACCTACGCGAGGTCTACGGATCAACAGAAATCGAAGAAACTGCGAACACACTCGGCATCGTTCTGCCGCCCGAGCAAACCGCAGGAGGCCCAAACAGGATGCCCGCGTTCCTGACGTGCATGCGTGACAAGATCTGGGAAGATGTCGGAGCAGCCTTCGACTTCAACCTCGTCATCGTCCTTATCGACACGAAGAAATGGGCGGAAGCCGCTGAGGTCATTGTAAAAACTGTCGCTAAGCAAGGTATCAAGCGTAACGTGTACGTCATGGCAGGATTATTGGCGTGGTGGGCAGTTCAATGCGCCTGAATGAACCGTCTAGAAAGGCACGAATAGCGAGGTTGTGGCTGATTGGTTTGCCAATCCTCGTTGCCGGAAATGCAGTTGTCGCTGTATTCGGGGCAATACCCGAAAGCTGGTTTGACACGACGCTTTTCCTCCGTAGTTTGGTGCTCGGCCTCATTTTGTTCATCATCGGAACACTGTGGTTACTGAGTAATCCGCCGAACAAACCGTCGCCCACAGACGACGCGCAGCCATCAAACTTCACATAATCCCTGCACGGAAAGCTCGGGTGACAAGTCCAGACCGATTGGAGCACCCGAGCTTTTCACACAAAGTGGAGACAGTTTTTTTGACAGTCGACTCCGATACAAACAGCCGCTCCCCGATTTCCTTATTCGTCAGCCCTTCCGCAACCAAACGGAGCACCTCTTCTTGTCGCGGAGTTACCTGGACGGGCTCCACAGGCCTCATCCTATTGATCAGGTGAGACGTGACAAAAGGAGAAATCGGCGCTCCACCGTCCACCACACTGTGGACTGCTCTCTCTATGGCATCAGTACCATCGGCCTTGAGCACATACCCCTGCGCCCCTTGCTGGAGTGCGGCAGTTACATGAGGTTCATCGTCAAAGGTAGACATCGCAACAGTCTTATAACCTGCTGTGGCAAAACTCTCAATCGGAGTCTCAGGAGGCATAACCACATCGCTGAGGACCACCACTAAGTCACTGTGCGGCAATTCTGACAACACCCGTAACGCAGCCGTAACTGTGTTCTCTGTACCGACAACCTCGAGAGTCTCACTCTGAGCGAGTTTGTCTCGAAGTAGCTGGAGAACGAATTCATCGTCATCGACAATGAGGACTTGAGTCTTCTGAGTACTCATGGCAGCACACACCTCACAATCCACCTTTCGCCTTCTTCCTCCACAAACAAAAGGCCTCCCAGCCTATCCATTTTGTCCCGAGCGTATTCCAACCCCAGACCCAATCCGGTCTGACACGGTTCCCCCTCAGTGGCCTGCAACCCGCTGCTCACATAAATCTGCTTTTCCGTCCCCTCAATCCTCACTTCCTGCTCTGGCGCAGCGTATTTTCTGACATTATTTAATAGTTCCGGGAGTAAAACGAGTAGCTCTCGAGGGCACCCAGATTCAATGGAGCCTCTCACTATGAAGCCCTGCGTTTTCAGCTCATCTACCGCCCTCCTTGCATCATCAACTGGTTCAGTTGGTTGAGGAGGTTTTCGGCTCAGCACAGTACGAATATCCCGCAAGGCCTCTACTACCACGGATCTCACCTCCGAAGAATCAGAGGTTAGCGATAGAATTGTGAGTTTCCTACCAACGCCATCGTGCAATACACGGTGAAGGTGATCTCGTTCCTCTTCTGACGCTTTCTTCACTCGTTGAACCACCCAAGAACGTATCCAGCCCAGACCAGCCGCACAGACCAGACCGCCCGCCAAGAGTGAAACATGGTCAGTACCGATAGTCCCCCTCCAGGTGAGAATTCCGAGCCAACAGATACCAGCTATCGCAGTGTGACCAATGGCTACCTGAGCCGTCAACTCAACTGCGAAGAGAATGACTATTGTTGGCGAGATAATCTCACCACTCAAATAGCAACTCAGCCACTCGCATAAGAGCACAATGACAATTAACATCGGCCTTTTCGCAATGTACAGAAAGGGAATGACCCCACTCAGACACATAGCAAGGGCAAGCACATCACTGCCAGGAAAACTGAAGTAGGCCAGTAGTACCGCACAGGCAATCTCACCGAGGGGAGATACCCCTCGGTGAGCTGACACAGCAGCCTTGGACCACATGGGCTCATCCTAGTCAACCATGTGAACTACGTTAAGGCAGGTCGTAGGTCACGAGCAGGGGGGCGTGATCGGACCAGCGGTTCTCCCACGCATCTGCCTTGTCCACGCGTGTGCTCACCGCTTTCTCCATGAGTTCGGCGGTCACGGCCTGGACATCGATGCGCCAGCCGGCATCTGTATCAAAGGCGTGGCCACGGTACGTCCACCACGTGTACGGGGCAGACTCCGGCTCCAGGCGGCGGGCGACGTCGAACCACTGGGGGTCTGTGGCAGACTGCCGCTTCGGCCGCGGCGTCGCTGTCCCGGGATAGTCCACTGCACCAAAGAAATCACCGTGGGACTCCACCTGGGACTTCACATCCGGGAACGTACCAAAGATGGCATCCATAAACGCCCGCTCATCGGGCAGACACCCGGCCTTCCTCTTGTTCGTGGCAAAGTTCTTCAAGTCCTGCGGGGCGTGGCAGATATTCCAGTCCCCGGCCACCAGGGCGTACGGCTGGGCCGGATCGCCGGCTGCTGTGGCCATCTGGGCCATCGTGTCCTCGAGGGAATCGAGGAAGAAGTACTTCTCATCCTGTTTCGCCGTCCCTGTCCCCCCGGTCGGAATGTACACACTGGCCACGGTCATCACAGCCGGGCCGACGGGGGGAGCCTCGTCAAGGAGAACACGCGCAGAGATGAACCGGCCCGCCTCCTCAAAACCAGCGATGCCCACCTCCACCCCGGTCAGGGGTAGCCGGGAGAGAATCCCCACCCCCGCCCGCCCCTTCGCCCAAGCCTCCGCCATCACCCACTGCCACCCCGCATCCAACGCCGGGGCGAGAGCCTCGAGTGCCTGCGCCTGAGTTGCCCGCACTTCCTGCAACAACACAACATCGGCGGGGGTGGAATCCAACCACGGCAGCAACCCCCTGTTTGTGGCGGAGCGTTCCCTCACCGCCGCGCGGATGCCGTTGACGTTAATTGTGGCGACTGTTACAGACATAATTGTCAGTTTACGGGTACCCTAGACCGAGGAAAGTTTCAACCTTATTGTCGACAATGTGAGGACTACACCTGTGGCAACAATTATTTACACCCGTACGGACGAAGCCCCGCTGCTCGCGACGTACTCGCTCAAGCCGATCATCGAAGCCTACGCCAAGGTCGCTGGCGTGGATGTGGAAACCCGCGACATCTCGCTCGAGCATCGCCTGCTGGCTGAGTTCGGCCTCGCCGACGATGACCTCGCCTACCTGGGCAAACTGACGCAGGATCCGGATGCAAACATCATCAAACTGCCGAACATCTCCGCCTCCGTCCCGCAGCTCAAGGCCGCTGTCGCCGAGCTCCAGGCCGCCGGCCACAACGTGCCGGACTACCCGGATGATCCGCAAACCGATGAGGAGAAGGCCATCCGCGCACACTTCGATGCGGTGAAGGGCTCCGCAGTCAACCCGGTCCTGCGTGAAGGCAACTCCGACCGTCGCGCCGCCGTATCGGTGAAGAACTTTGCCAAGAAGCACCCGCACTCCATGGGTGCGTGGTCGAAGGACTCGAAGACGAACGTGGCCACGATGACCGCAGGCGACTTCCGCCACAACGAGCAGTCGGTCATCTCCGAGAAGGAAGACACCTTCTCCATCGTGCTGAAAACTGCCGATGGCGAGCAGGTACTCAAGGAGATCCCGGTGCTCGCCGGTGAAGTTGTGGACGGCACGTTCATGTCCGCAAAGGCCCTCGACGAGTTCCTCGCCGCCCAAATCAAGCGCGCCGCCGACGAGGGCATCCTCTTCTCCGTGCACCTCAAGGCCACGATGATGAAGGTCTCCGACCCGATCATCTTCGGCCACGTCGTGCGCACCTACTTCAAGGATGTCTACGACAAGTACGGTGAGGAACTCCTCGCCGCCGGCCTCGACGGGGAGAACGGCCTCGGCTCGGTACTCTCCGGCCTCGGCGAACTCCCCCACGGTGATGAGATCAAGGCTGCGATTGACGCAGTGCTCGTCGCCAAGCCGGACATTGCCATGGTGAACTCGGACAAGGGCATCACCAACCTGCATGTGCCGTCCGATGTCATTATCGATGCCTCCATGCCGGCGATGATCCGCCAGTCCGGCCACATGTGGGATAAGAACGGTGAGGAGCGCGACGTACTCGCGGTCATCCCGGACTCCTCCTACGCCGGCATCTACCAGGCCACCATTGATAACGTGAAGGCCAACGGCGCCTTCGATCCGGCCACGTTGGGCACTGTCCCGAACGTAGGGCTCATGGCTAAGAAGGCCGAGGAGTACGGCTCCCACGACAAGACCTTCAAGATCGCCGCCGACGGCACCGTTGAGGTGCGCAATTCCGCCGGTGACGTGCTCATGAGCTTTGACGTGGAGAAGGGCGATATCTACCGCTCCTGCCAGGCCAAGGATGCCCCGATCCGGGACTGGGTGCACCTGGCTGTCACCCGCGCGAAGGATTCCGGTATGCCGGCGATCTTCTGGCTCGACCCGGAGCGCGCCCACGACCGCAACATCCAGACCCTCGTGGAGAAGTACCTGGCCGAAGAGGACACCGCTGGGCTGGACATCACCATCGCCGATCCGGTGACTGCCGCCAAGACCTCCGTGGAGCGGATGCGCGACGGCAAGGACACCATCTCTGTCACCGGTAACGTGCTCCGTGATTACAACACGGACCTGTTCCCGATCATGGAGCTGGGTACCTCCGCAAAGATGCTCTCCATCGTCCCGCTCATGCAGGGCGGCGGCCTCTTTGAGACCGGTGCCGGCGGTTCCGCCCCGAAGCACATGCAGCAGGTCATGGATGAGAACCACCTGCGCTGGGATTCCCTGGGTGAGTTCATGGCTCTGGCCGAGTCCTTCAAGAAGGCCGGTGCCCCGGTGCTGGCTGAGGCTCTGGAGAACGCGACAGAGACCCTGCTCAATGAGGGCAAGTCCCCCTCCCGCAAGGTGAATGAGAACGACAACCGTGGTTCCCACTACTGGCTTGCCCGCTACTGGGCCGAGGAGCTGGCCACAACCGAGTTCGCGGACACGTTCGCACCGGTGGCCAAGGCTCTCGCCGAAGCGGAGGGTGAGATCACCCAGCAGCTTATCGATGTCCAGGGCTCCCCCGCCGACATCGGTGGCCACTACGTTGTGGACGAGGAGAAGGTGACCAAGGTCATGCGCCCCTCGCAGAAGTTCAACGAGATCATCGACGCGATCTAACGTTCGCGCCCCCTACCCCGCCTACTTGGCCCCAGCCAGGTGGGCGGGGTTTCTCGCGCTCGGCCGGGGTTTCTCGCGCTCGGCCGGGGTTTTCGCGCCCCGCCCCGGCGCCCCAACCCCGCGCCGTCTCCGTCTTCCCTACTGCACGTTTGGAGAGAATGGGTTGACCACATCAAGACTGGGGATGTCTGCAAAGTCTTTTGTATTACGTGTCACCACAGTCAACTGGTGCACCAGCGCCGTAGCTGCAATATAGGCATCAATAACCGGCAGGGTCCTTCCCGCATGTAACATCCCCCACTGGCGTGAAATCTCTGCTGTGACCGGTAAAATCTTACCCGGCTCAGCTGTCTCCACCGCCTCTATCCACCGGCGCAGGCGTAGTGCCGCAACGTTATGCCGTTTTTCAACAAGAATGATGCCTCTCCATACTTCACCGATCGTCAGGGCACTGATGTAGAAATCAGAATGTTCGGTCAACCATTGAATACACCCTTCGTTGGGCGTTTTATGTGTCGGCTCTGAGAGGACATTTGCATCGATGAGGTAGGACACCGCTGTTCCTTACAATTCCAAACCAAGGTCACGGTCGGTGTCCACCGCCCGATCCGGAATGAGGAGTTCTACGTCATGCGGCGCAGCTAATATCACCGATGCAAGAGATGGGCGCTCCTTTCGTTCCGCCTCGTAATCCGAGTAACTAAGCACAACAGCTGTGGGCTTGCCGTGACGCGTTATGATCTGAGGCCCTTCGACCGATTGCCGTAATACCTCACTAAACCGTTGTTTTGCCTCTTGCACTTGCCATGTCGTCATGAATGTACGGTAGCATTTTCAATCTAGTCTGTCTAGATATTTTACCTGTCCACGAACGACCAGATATGCGGTATTCCAGCGAGGTGGTCACATCCGGGTCCAACTGGTGGAGTGGGCGTGCGAGCCAGGGTGTGACTGCGACAGTTTTGAAAGCGAAAGGCACCAACCTGGACGGCAGGGCGCTCATCAACCGCGCTCTCATGTCAGCGAATAGACCCATATGCTACAACGCTTGGCGCCACAAACTACCGACATATGGGCCCGACCCCCGTGTCCACTTTCCGGGGGTCGGGCCCCCGACGATGGCCCGCAGCTGTCGCCGCAACGCGGAGACTGTGGACAGCATAGGCCTCAAAGAATCGCCCAAGCAGCCCCGCGTTTTCCGAGGTATTGAGGGATGATGGACGGATCCCCGCCAAGTGAAGACCAAGGGCAACATCGGCGAGATAGTGTTTCGGGGAGCGCGTTTGACCAGGTATCCGATGTGTTGGTGATTCCCAAGCCGGCAACTCGTCGAGCATCCAGATCTCATCGAGCTTCTCCCGGTACACAGCAGTAGTCCTCTTGCTCGGCGCATCCCCAGAGCCCTCGGTTGCTCTGGCGAGGATCTCGGAGTAGCTGGCATCGGTCCCCGTCACCTGTGCGTACGCATGCAGCCAACTCTGCAGGCCGAATCGGTTGCGAATCGTGTAGCCTTGGGCAGGCAATTCTCGGTCAACGATCCGCGCCACGTAGGTGGCTAGGAACTCCTGCTGCATGCCTGCCGGGTGCCGTGGCTGCGGGAAACCCGTGATGTAGAGCAACGTGAGGTACCCAGCGAGGTCAGTATCGGACTCGCCTTCAATCGCAGCACCACCCTCGCACAGCGAAGTCACCGATATGGCCGCCGGATTGGGCGTGAGCTCACATAACCCGATGGGGCGCAGGCGAACGCTCATGATACGGCCTGCTCCGGTGTGGGTAGTAACTCCCGCCTGGGGCGTTGCCGATCCCGTCAGGTAAATGCTCCCGGGTGGGGCTCCATTATCGACGGCTCTGCGCACCAGATCCCAGGACTGCGGCAGCCGCTGCCACTCGTCAATGAGCAGTGGCCCGCTGGCAGAGCCCCACACCGCCCAACACATTGACTTCCATCAATAATTGAGTTTCCATAGGGTTACCCAATCTCTCTACCTCGAAAACCGTGCTAAAAACAGGGCGTTTAACTGCGACAATAGGGAGTGGGTACCCCCGCCGCGTGAGGGACTAGCCCCGGAGGGGCGAAACGCCCTACCATGTGAGTACCCTAATCCCCTTCTTGAAAGGTGTTTTTACATGTCCCTCATCGATACTGAAATCCTGCCGTTCACCGCGCAGGCCTTCCACAATGGCGAGTTTGTCGAGGTCACCGAGAAGGACGTCCTGGGCAAGTGGGCTGTCTTCTTCTTCTACCCGGGCGACTTCACCTTCGTCTGCCCGACGGAGCTCGGCGACCTGGCTGACCACTACCAGGAGTTCCAGGACCTCGGCGTGGAGATCTACTCCGTGTCCACCGACTCTCACTTCGTACACAAGGCGTGGCACGCCGATTCCGAGGAGGTGGGCAAGGTCCGCTACTACATGCTCGGCGATTCCAACCTCCAGTTGGCTACCAACTTTGACACCGTCCGCAAGGGGAACGCCCAGGCCGATCGCGCCACCTACCTGGTGGATCCGCAGGGTGTCATCCAGTACATTGAGCAGACCGCTGAGGGCATTGGCCGCGATGCCTCCGAGCTGCTGCGCAAGGTGAAGGCCGCCCAGTATGTGGCTTCCCACCCGGGCGAGGTGTGCCCGGCTCACTGGGAAGAGGGCGATGCCACCCTCACCCCGAGCATTGATCTCGTGGGCAAGATTTAAGCGAGTGTGACCATGGCCCAGCACCTTCTCAGCAGTGATCTGAAAGCCCAACTTGCCGCACTGACCCCGCGCATCACGGAAGATGTGGAGTTGGTTGCATCCCTCGATGATCGGGAGGCGTCGGCGAATCTGGAGCTGCTGCTCCGCGATATTGCCAGCCTCTCCGACCGCATCACCTATGTCCGCGATGATGCGGCGGTGCCGCGCGCGCCGGGCTTCCAGATCCGCCGGAAGGGCACGGATATTGCCGTCACGTTTGCCGGCATTCCGATGGGCCATGAGTTCTCGTCCTTGGTGCTCGCTCTCCTCCAGGTGGGCGGTAATCCGATCAAGGAGGAGCAGGCGCTTATTGAGGCTATCGCCAACCTCCCCGGCGACTATGAGTTCACCACGTACATGTCGTTGACATGCCAGAACTGCCCAACGGTGGTGCAGGCGCTGAACACAATGTCTGTGATTAACCCGCGTATCACGCACACCGCTGTGGAGGGCTCACTCTTTCAAGATGAGATCAACGCAAAGAACATTCTCTCCGTGCCCACCATTTATTTGAATGGTGAGGAGTTCGGGCAGGGCCGCACGACGATTGAGGAGTTCGTGGCCCGCTTGGATGCCGGCGCGGAGGACCGCATGGCGGAGTCGATGAATGAGGCAGCTCCCTATGACGCACTGGTCATTGGCCAGGGTCCGGCGGGCGCCTCAGCGGCGATCTATTTTGCCCGGAAGGGTTTGCGCACTGCGATCGCCGGTGAGCGTTTCGGCGGCCAGGTCAATGACACGTTGGCGATTGAGAACTTCATCTCGGAGAAGTACACGGAGGGCCCAACACTTGCGGCTCACTTGGAGGAGCACGTCAAGTCCTATGACATTGATGTGTACCCGGCTGTCACCGCCACCGGGCTCACCCCCGCTGCGGTCGAGACCGCGACCGTAACTGCGACCGTAACTGCGACCGAGACCGCGACCGCGACCGCGACCGAGACCGCGACCGAGACCGAGACTGCCGGCCTCCACACCGTCCACTTTGGTAACGGTGCTCTGAGGGCCAAGACTGTGGTCATTGCCACGGGTGCGCGCTGGCGCCTGATGAATGTTCCCGGGGAGAGTGAGTACCGCAATAAGGGTGTCACGTTTTGCCCGCACTGCGATGGCCCCTTGTTTAAGGGGAAGAAGATCGCGGTCATCGGCGGCGGTAACTCCGGTATTGAGGCAGCTATTGACCTGGCTGGCTTGGCCAGTGAGCTCACTGTTCTCGAGTTCCTTGAGGCTCCGCGTGCCGATGAAGTCCTCCTCACCTCCCTCGCCTCTCACGCGAATGCGCGCATCATCACCAACGCTGCGACGACGGAGGTCCTTGGCGACGGCACCCAGGTGACCGGCCTCACCTATACCGATCGGGTAACCGGCGAGTCCCACACCCTGGATACGTCCGGTATCTTTGTGCAGATTGGCCTCCTGCCCAACACGGAGTGGCTGGATGGTGTGCTCGAGCTCAACGGGAAGCGTGAGATCGTCACCGACGGTACCGGTGCCACCGCAGTTCCGGGCATTTTCGCCGCCGGTGACTGTGCGGACACCACGTTCAAGCAGATTGTCATCGCCGAGGGCTCTGGCGCTACCGCCGCCCTCTCGGCGTGGGATCGCCTCATCCGCCTGTAGGCGCACGATCTAACACGCACACACTGACTATGAGCACCTGCGGCTGCGAGAGCAGCATCCAGGTGCTCGTTTTCTTTGCACCAACCCGCCTCATGTATCCGGCCACGACAAGCCGGTTGAGTGTGCGTTGCACGGTTCGCACACTCCGCCGCACAGCAGTGGCGAATGCACCCGGGTTATAGATGGTCACCCTGTCGGGGTAGATGCAGACTGAGGCGGTTTTTCTGTTTTGATCGTGCTGTGTTCTGCCGTTTACACAGTTCAGGGTAATTGTTTGGTGTTGCTTCCGGGTGACGTCCGGTGATGGCGCTGGGGTTATGTCCGGAACTTTGGTTAGCAGACTTGACCACCTGGGGTTTTGAGCGGGCGGTTTTGGCGAGTAACTATGAGCAGAACGCGACAGAGAATCCGCTACCTCGCAAAAGTGTGGTAGATTCAACCCCAGTAACTGCGTAAAAGTGTGTAATCTAGCACATATACTACCCCGTGAAAGGACGCATCGACTCGCGCGACACCATCGCCGCCTCCGCGTATGAGGAGTATCGGCACGCTGGTGGGGGTGCGCAGCATCGACTATAAGCGCAACGTCATGGCCACCATGCGCTGGACCAATGAGTGGGTCCCGCAGAACTCGACGCCGAAGGTGGAGTATCTGTTCTTGGTGAGGAAGTGAAGAAACTGCAGATTGCGGGCAGGTTTTCCTTGCGAAAATCTTTCTGGCGGATACAATGAGCCCAGTTTCTCCGCCCTGGAAGAGATGGCCACCATCTTTGCCGATCACGGTGTCAACCTCCATATTGATGCGGGAGAATGGACAAACATCCCCAACTACACGGGCTTTGCGCACGGCGGGAAGACGCTTGATTACATCAAGGCCGTCTACACGCCCGACGGGAAGGTGATCATCCCCGGCACAGACCCCGACGGCCAGTTGAAGGAGATCCTCGTCAACGACCGGTCGGCTATATTCCGGCTCGGTGTCATCCGCAATGAGATTTACGACGGCTCGCGTACCTCTGGGCGCGGATCGCTGGTGCGGCCGACGTTTATCGTCGCCAACTTCGACGGCATGGAGAACGGCGACAACATGCGCAACACGCTCCTCCATGAGTTCGGCCACACGTTGGGGCTGTCGCATGCTGGCACCCGTGACAGTGAGATGGGCAAGAGCGATGCGAAACAGTGAGTTGGGTAAGAGCGATGCGAACTATCTGCCCAACTATGAGTCCGTCATGAACTACCTGTACCAGTGGTCCATTGGCGACTATTCTGAGAAGACTGCCTCCAGCAAAGACCCCCGTTCATCCAAGGCGGATTGCACGACCAACGCGTGTTATGACAAGGACTACACTGTTCCCGCTGACTGGACGAGCCTGAACTTTAAGCTGGGGAACTTCGGTGTTGGGGCCGACTCCATCGGTGGGGTGATGCCCACGTTTGCACCTGCTGCACCGCCCATTGCGACAGTTGCCCCGTCAGAACCCACAGGTCCTGACCAACCCTCCGGCACCGATAAGCCGGATCCCGGTGAGCACAATGAGGCCACCAACGTGGAACTGGAACGCGCCGCCGCCCACACCGATGCGCTGGCCGGCAAGGGTGCGATCTATGTGGACAGCTATGAGCTTGTCAAAGCACGCGGCGACAACTATGTGAAGGTGGGCATCCGCAACTTTGGTGCCACGGACAACAGCAATGAGGTGTACGTGTTCTTGCCGGTGGATAGGGCTATGGCCGACCATGTGCAGAACCTCGCCTCCCCGGACCGCACAATCCCCCGTGAGGTGATTCAGGCGACCGACGCGCAGCCGGTGCTGGACTTCTCGCAGAACTCCACCTCCGCACCGAAGAGTACGGCCGCCACCACCACGACAGGCGCTCCGGCACGGCCGACCACCTCGGTGGCTCCGGTGGAACCATCAATGTCTGGGGCGGCCCCCACCTCTACCCCGGCCACCACTGCGAATAGTGAGCCGAGTGAGTTTGATCCGATGAGCATTCTCTGGGGCATCATCGCCTCCCCGGTGGTGGGCAACCTCGTGCCGTAGGCAAGCGGGACGGCGGACAGAACTAGAACGGAAAGAGAGAACTCAATACTGAAAACAGGGTGGTGTCGCATGGGTCGTGCGGCACCACCCGTCTTTTCCTATCCCCGGTACGCGTACACACGAGGGACTGGCCAGACAAAAAGGGCCGACCCTTCCAGGAAGAAGGGCCGGTCCCAAGAACTGCCCTCCGCAGGAAGGGTGAGTTCAGTGATGATATTCAATTAGGGGTTTCCAGCAGCCAAGCCGACTACGGATTTGCCGGTTGCCAGTAACCGCGGCCACTGGCGGGCAACTGGAAGATTATGGGGCGGGTGCCAGCCGCCTGGGCGAGCACCCACCGTTATCGTGGTGACCACACCGGGTGGTCACCACGAGGAGCCGTTAGGCTTCGCGGCGCCGGCGCATGCCAACGAACAGGCCGCCGAGGAGGATCAGCAGCACACCGCCACCGGCAGCGAGACCGAAGGCCTCAGTACCAGTAACCGCCAGCTTCTGACCCGGCTGCGGAGCAGGCTGAGCAGGCTGCACCGGAGGAGTCTGCGGCTGAGCCACCGGAGGCTGCGAAGACCCACCACCATTCATCAGCTGCGAAGCCAACCAACCCAACAGACCCAGCAGAGCCAGACCACCAAGGACACCACCAACGATGGCACCAATGTTGACACCAGGCTTGGTCACCGCAATCGGCGTGG
>JAXFPD010000010.1:0-64369 GCA_034179945.1 Corynebacterium sp.
GCTGGCGCTGTGGAAGAGTGCGCTTAACGCTCATTGCACGAGGGCCACCGAGAGGGACGTCTCGCGAGGTGATGATCTCTACTTTTGCGCCGCCTGCGCACCGTGGTGGGCGTGGAGTGACTTCGCGTTCTTCGGGGGAAACATTCATATCGGACATTGCCTCTCCTTTCGCTCTGGAGACTAAGTCTCGCGTGTCGTCGCTAGAGAACTAACGCGATCATAAGACAAGGTGTCAAATGAGAGCAAGTAGCATTAAGTTGGAGATGTTTCTATGACGTACGCAATTTACGCAATGCGGTGGAGTTCAGATTTAACGTGTAGCGGAGGCGGTTGTCGCCCGTTTCACCAGCAGTGAGATGGGGAGCACCACCGCGACGACGATGAGGCCGATGATCGCCCCGTAGATCATGGAACAGACGGTTTCAATGATCCACCGCAGTGCCGGGTTCTCGGCCAGGTCCACGAGGTGGTGCTCGAAATCGAGGGGGCCATGCCAGCCCAATTCGGCGAACCCTTGGATGACGAGGTGGCCGCCGACCCACAGCATGGCGAAGGTGCCGATGACTGCGATGACGGTGAGCACGCGGGGCATGGCATGGAGGATCCGGCGCCCGGTTGCGGCGACCGCACTCGAGTTGGCCGTAGCCATTTTCGCTCCGACATCGTCGGCCTTGACAAGGATGGCGACGACTCCGTAGACGAGGGTGGTGATGAGCAGGGCGACGGCGACGAGGATGAGCGCTCGCTCCCACGGCGGTAGCTCGGTCACCTCGGCCAGGGAGATGAACATGATCTCAGCGGAGAGGATGAAGTCGGTCGTCGCTGCGGTGCGGATGAGCTTCTTCTCGGCTTCTGGTCCTGCCTTGATGACCGCCTCGGCGTGGTCGTCGTGGCCGGTGAGTTTGCCAACGACCTTCTCCATGGCTTCGAAGGTGAGGTAGGCGCCGCCGAGCATGAGGATGGGGGTGAGTGCCCACGGGGCGAGTGCAGTGAGGGTGAGGCCGAGGACGATGATGATCGCCTTGTTGATGAGTGAGCGCCAGGCGATGCCCCAGATGATGGGGAGTTCGCGGGCGGGTTCGACACCGCGCACGTACTGGGGGGTGACGGCAGTATCGTCGACAACGACGCTGATGGCCTTGGAGGAGGTTTTCACTGCTGCGGTGGCGACGTCGTCGACACTGGCGGCGGCGGAACGGGCGAGGAGGGCGACGTCGTCGAGGAGGGCGGCAAGGCCAAGCGCCATGGTGGGTCTCTTTCCGTGAATCGGGCTGCGGCGGGTACGGTCCTATTGTATGGGATGGGTTGCAGTGGGTGCGGATTTAGGAGCTGGACAGGCGTGACCCGCCCGGGTCTTTCGCCGCCTCGACGGCTGTCTCGGTGCCGTCGTTGGTTGTGTCCACAGGGGTGGAATAGAGCCGGGGGAGTGGGGCGAGCGCGGCCACCTGGTCGGGGATCCCATCCCCGATAGGCGGTGGCGGGTAGCGGCTGAAGTCCTCGACAGGCAGCCGGGAATTCGTCGGTGCGGTAAAACGCAGGGCGGATTCTAGTGGTGGTTGCAACGGTTAGGTGTTGATGAGTTCGAGTATTTTTTCTGATGGTTTCTCCCAGTTTAGTGTTTTGCGTGGCCGGTCGTTGAGTTCTTCGGCGACGGTTCCGAGTTGGGCGATGTCACCTGCGATGATGGCGTTCGCTGGTGTGGGAAGAAAGAATGAGAGTACAAGGGTGAGTGGGGAAACGGCAAGCGATCGTAGGTGGTTCATGGCGCTGCTCCCGACGGCGGGCGACGGCCTGTCTGCTCGACCGCCGCCCCTTCTCAAAGCAACTGAATTCCTTCTTCAGTTTCCTAGTCGTATCAGGATGAAAGTTTGTGGCTTCCTGACACCTTTACTGTATATCGCCTGGTGAGATAGGTAAAACGGCCATGTCGGAGGGGTCTTTTAAGTCTGTTTTTAGGTGCAGCGGAGTGGCGGGGGAGCTGGGGTGGCGTGAAGTAGATGAAACTGAGAATTAGAGAAGAGAATGTGCAGAAAATGGGGTATTTTTGCTGAAAAGGCCGGTTTTTCTCGGCGGTGTTGCCGAGGGGTGATGGGGTGGGGGCTGCTGCCGAGCTGTTTCTGTGAACCACTCAGGATGTGATTTTCGTCATAGGTTATGACCAGCGCAGGGGATTCTTTCACGTCAGATATGCGACAGGTGTTCCGTTCCGGGCGGCGAGGTTGCAGCATAGGTGCAGGTAGGGGAGGCGTGGGTGGGGGATAGGTGCGGGCGTTCCGTCGAATTGTCTGAGAGCTACTCAGGGAGCGGGAGATTTAATACGGTAGTGGATTGAATGTGTGCGGGGTGCTAGTCGGCGGGAACCAACTCCACATCTCTCGGGTCTGCCCAGGTCAGAGTGATGCCCTGGGATTCGAGCCAGGCAAGGGGATCATCGCCGTGGCGGGTGATCCCTTCGACAGCCTTGAGGGTGACATCGATAGCGCGCTCGGCCTCCTCAGCTGAGAGCAGACCTGCCGACGTGGCGGTAGCGAGCTCATCGATGTCGAGCACCTCGATGGGTTCCCCATCGTGGGAGAAGAGGTCCACATACAGGTCACGGGTTTCCCACACCCCATCGGATTCCCGGATATCGGCGACGTCAATATAGATGCCGTCGGGGGTGGCCGAGCCATCCCGGTAGTGGAAGACATTCACGCGCAGGTACAGATCGGGGATGAGCCAGCTCTCGAGGTAGCCGAAGTTGGGATGGTTGGCCCCGCGCGCCATGTAGAGCATCCCATCGGTCACTGTGTATGTGTCCACGGAGCGAGTAAAGCCCTTCGGGTCGATGTTGGTCATCGTTGCAGTGTCGAACGACTCGTGCTTAATCGGGTGATAATCGCGCTGTGTGTGGTTCATAGTGCAGGCTCTTCGTGGTGGATCGGGTTAGGGAACAGGGAACGAGGCAACGGTGGGCGGGAAATAGCAACCGTTGACGCTGCCGTCGACGAGGGCGACGATATGGCCGGAGCCGATGGCGGCAGTGCCGTTGACGGTTGCCGGTCCTGTTGGGTTGATCCCCGTCGGGGACAGGGGTGTTACGCCGGTGGCTCCGGTCGTGAGATTGGCCCAGCGGACGAGCATCGTCGACGACTTGGCCGCTGGGGTGCCGAGGGCGGTGACAATAAAGGCGGTGTGCTGGGGTTCCACGCCGGGGAGTGGGAGATCGGCTGGACCGGGAATGGCGACGGCGGAGGCGACCGAGTCGCCCTGGCCGCCAATGCAGCCTCGGGCCGCAGTTGGCCAGAGGAACTGCGCTATAGCCGGACCGTTCTCGGGGACGAGACCGGCGCCGTCGCCGGTGTAAAACGCCACGGCGGCCAGGAGCTTCTCGCGCAGCGGTGGGGGGAGGGTGGCGGCGAGCTGGGTAGCCGCAGCGAGAATCGCCGGTGTCGGCCGACCGAGTGCATCCGTTGAGGAGAGGGCGGCAATGTCCTGGGCGGAAGCGGCGGGTGGGGGTGTGGTGAGCCCGCAGGTGAGGGTGGCCAGACAGGTGAGGAGAGTGGCGAGGGATGTGCGGGTGGAACGGATGGACACCATGTTGTGCGAAACACCTTTCGCTTGAATCACTCTAATGGCTATACGTTAACTTCAGTAAAATCTAGTCACAACTGTAACGCATATCCTGGGTAATGTCGAGTATCGCCTGGACATGCGGTAGGGTTTTACCGGTTTGTGCCCGCAGTGCCCCACCCCGGCTGCGCACGCACAGTCACGAGCTTGAGAAGGGACAGAACACAGTGGCCACCGGAGAACCTCGACACACCGACCTCGACACCGAATTCCGCAACGTCGCCATCGTTGCCCACGTCGACCACGGGAAAACCACCCTCGTCGATGCCATGTTGCGCCAATCCGGTGCCTTCGGCGACCACCAAGAAGTCGTCGACCGCGTCATGGACTCCGGCGACCTTGAGCGGGAAAAGGGCATCACCATCCTCGCCAAGAACACCTCCATCCGCCGCACAGGTGCCGGTAAAGACGGCAAAGACCTCATCATCAACGTCGTCGATACCCCCGGCCATGCCGACTTCGGCGGCGAGGTCGAACGCGGCTTGTCCATGGTCGACGGTGTTGTCCTCCTCGTCGACGCTGCCGAAGGCCCCCTCCCGCAAACGCGCTTCGTCCTCGGCAAAGCCCTCGAAGCGAAGCTCCCGGTGATCATCGTCGTCAACAAGACCGACCGGCCCGACGCGCGCATCGATGAGGTCGTCAGCGAAACCCAGGACCTCCTCCTCGAGCTCGCCAGCTCACTCGAAGACGAAGCGGCCGCCGAAGCCGCCGAGGTCCTCCTCGACCTGCCCGTCCTCTACGCCTCCGGGCGCGCGGGCAAAGCCAGCACCGTCAACCCCGGTGACGGCAACGTCCCCGACGCCGACGATGTCCAAGCCCTCTTCGACGTGATCTATGACGTCCTTCCCGAACCGTCCGCCGACCTCGACGGCCCCCTCGTTGCGCAGGTCACTAACCTCGACTCCTCCTCCTTCCTCGGCCGCATCGGCATCGTCCGCGTGCACTCCGGCTCGCTGAAGAAGGGGCAGCGGGTTGCCTGGATCCACTACGATGCTGACGGCAACCAGCACACGAAGACGGCAAAGATCTCCGAACTGCTGCGCACCAAGGGGATGGAACGCACCTCCACAGACGAGGTTATCGCCGGTGACATCGCCTCCATCGCCGGCATCGACGAGCTGATGATCGGCGATACCCTCGCCGACCCGGACAACCCCCAGGCGATGCCGCGGATCATCGTCGACGAGCCGGCCATCTCCATGACCATCGGCGTCAACACCTCCCCGCTGGCTGGGAAGGGCGGGGGCGACAAGCTCACCGCGCGGATGGTGAAGGCCCGCCTCGAGCAGGAGCTCATCGGTAACGTCTCCCTCCGCGTCGGCCCGACCGAACGCCCGGACTTCTGGGAAGTTCAAGGCCGCGGCGAAATGGCCCTGTCCGTCCTCGTCGAGACGATGCGCCGGGAGGGCTTCGAGCTCACCGTCGGCAAGCCGCAGGTGGTGACCAAGACCGTCGACGGCCAGCTCATGGAGCCCTTCGAGCACATGGTCATTGACACCCCGACCGAGTTCCAAGGGGCAGTCACCCAGATCATGGCAGTGCGCAAGGCCACCATGCTCTCCATTGCCAACCACGGTGAAAACTGGGTGCGGATGGAATACGAGGTACCCGCCCGGGGCCTCATCAACTTCCGCACCACCTTCTTGACGGAGACGAAGGGCAACGGCATCGCCAACTCGTACTCCGCCGGATACAAGCCGTGGGCCGGGGAAATCAAAGACCGCACCACCGGTTCCATCGTCTCCGACCGGGCCGGACAGGTCACCCAGTACGCCCTCACCCAGCTAGCCGACCGCGGCACCTACTTTGTCGAGCCCGGCCAGCAGACCTATGAGGGCCACGTCGTGGGCATGACCAACCACGACGAGGACATCGACGTCAACATCACCCGCGAAAAGAAGCTGACAAACATGCGCTCGGCCACAGCCGACGCCACCGTCACGTTGGCCAAGGCGATGACACTCTCCCTCGATGAGGCGATGGAGTACTGCGCCCAGGATGAGTGTGTCGAGGTCGCCCCCGACATTGTGCGGTTGCGCAAGGTTATCCTCGGCGCCACGGAGCGCGGCAAGGCCCGCCACCGCGCGAAGCAGCAGGGGTAGCGCGAACCCAGAGAGATAAAACTTGGAGAAAAACCTCCATCGCATTAGCCAACCAGCTAGGCTAGATGGGAAATGTACCCAAAACAAGGAGGTATTCTCTTGGTTTTCAAGAAGACACTGGCCCTCGTCTCCGCAGCCCTGCTGAGCGTGGGACTGGTCTCGTGTTCCTCATCGGGCGACAACGCCGGTGGCACAGACTCGGGCAGCAACTATGTGCTCGCCAATGGTTCTGAGCCGCAAAACCCGCTCATTCCGTCGAATACGAATGAGACCGGTGGCGGACGCATTGTCCAGATGATCTACTCCGGCCTCATGTACTACGACGCAAACGGCAAGGCCGAGAATGACATGGCCGAGTCGGTCACCCTCGAGGGGGAGAAGACCTACACCATCAAGATCAAGCCGGACCAGAAGTTCTCCGACGGCACCCAGGTGAAGGCCGAGAACTTCGTCAAGGCATGGAACCGCGGCATGCAGGATGCCAACATCAGCTCCTCCTTCTTTGAGCCGATCCTCGGCTATGAAGAGGGCAAGGCGGAGATGGAAGGCCTCAAGGTTGTCGACGACCTGACCTTCACCGTCGAGCTCACCCAGCCGGAATCGGACTTCCCGCTGCGCCTCGGCTACTCCGCCTTCTACCCGCTGCCGGACTCCGCCTTCGAGGATATGGACGCCCAGGGCGAGATGCCCGTCAGCAATGGCCCCTACAAGGTGAAGGAGTGGCAGCACAACAACTTCATCACCCTCGTCCCGAACGAGAACTACACCGGGCCGCGCACCGTCCAGAATGACGGCTTGACCCTCACGTTCTACGCCACGATGGATGCCGGCTACGCCGACCTCCTCGCCGGCAACCTCGACGTGCTCGACAGTGTCCCCGAGGCCGCCTTCGGCACCTACGATACTGAGCTGGAAGGCCGCAGCGTCAACCAGCCTGCCGCCATCTTCCAGTCCTTCACCATTCCGGAGCGCCTTCCGCACTTCGGCGGTGAAGAGGGCAACCTGCGCCGTCAGGCCCTGTCCATGGCTATCGATCGCGAGCAGATCACGTCCACCATCTTTGAGGGCACCCGCACTCCGGCCACCGACTTCACCTCCCCGGTGATCGACGGCCAGTCCGACACCGTCCCCGGCTCAGAGGTTCTCACCTACAACCCGGAGAAGGCGAAGGAACTGTGGGCCCAGGCCGACGAGATCTCCCCGTGGGAGGGCGAGTTCGCGATTGCGTACAACTCCGACGGTGGCCACCAGGGCTGGGTCGATGCCACGGTGAACTCCATCAAGAACGTCCTCGGCATCGAGGCCGTTGGTGCCCCGTATCCGGACTTCAAGTCCCTGCGTGACCTCGTCACCAACGAGACCATCACCACCGCGTTCCGCACCGGCTGGCAGGCTGACTACCCGGGTCTGGGTAACTTCCTCGTCCCGCTGTACACCACCGATGCCAGCTCGAACGATGGCAAGTACTCCTCGCCGGAGTTTGACAACCTCATGAAGCAGGCTGCGGCTGCGAAGTCCAACGAAGAGTCCATCACCCTGTACAACCAGGGCCAGGAAGTTCTCTTCCGCGACCTCCCGGCGATCCCGCTGTGGTACTCCAACGTTGTCGGTGGCTACTCCCCGAACGTGGACAGTGTCACCTTCGGTTGGGATTCCCAGCCCCTCTACTATCAGATCACGAAGGGCTAAACCCGAGCCGATCTGACCGGTAAACACAATTACCCCACCACCCAGTTCCGCTGGGTGCGTGGGGTTTTGCGGCAGAGAGACCACCGATACGGACCGGTTGGTGCATATTATTCAGTCACTTCGACTACATTCATTAACTATGCCCAGATATATCGGGCGTCGTCTCCTACAGATGATTCCAGTTTTCTTCGGAGCGACGTTACTCATCTACGCGATGGTCTTCCTCATGCCAGGAGACCCAGTCCAAGCCCTCGGCGGTGACCGTGGCCTCACCGAAGCCGCTGCCCAACGCATCCGTGAAGAATACAACCTGGATAAACCCTTTATCATCCAGTATCTCCTCTACATCAAGGGAATCTTCCAGGGTGACTTCGGCACCACCTTCTCCGGCCTCCCCGTCAGCGAAGTCATGGCCAACGCCTTCCCGGTGACCATCAAACTCGCCGTCATGGCGCTCATCTTCGAGGGAGTCTTCGGCATCCTCTTCGGCACCATTGCCGGATTGCGCCGCGGTGGCATCTTCGACTCCACCCTGCTCGTGGTCTCCCTCATCGTCATCGCCGTCCCCAGCTTCGTCATCGGCTTCGTCTTCCAGTTCGTCGTCGGTGTGAAATGGGAACTGCTGCCGGTGACTGTGGGGCCGAACGAGACCTTCCAGAAACTCCTCATGCCCGCCATCGTGCTCGGCGCCATCTCGTTTGCCTATGTGCTCCGTCTGACGCGGCAGTCGGTGGCGGAGAACCTCTCGGCCGACTACGTGCGCACCGCCCGGGCGAAGGGGCTGTCCAACGGGAAGGTGCTCACCCGCCACGTGTTGCGCAACTCCCTCATCCCCGTGGCCACCTTCCTCGGCACTGACCTCGGTGCACTCATGGGTGGGGCCATTGTGACGGAGGGCATCTTCGCCATCAACGGCGTCGGCGGCACGATGTATCAGGCCATCCTCAAGGGTGAGCCGACGACCGTGGTCAGTTTCACCACGGTGCTCGTCATCGTCTATATTGTCGCTAACCTGCTCATTGACCTCCTCTACGCCGTCCTAGATCCGAGGATTCGCTATGACTAATTCCCCGCGTATCGGCCAAGAACACTTCGTCGCCGACTTTGACGAACAGGGCCTCGGCGCCGTCGATGCCGTCGCTGACGAGTCCGCCCCCACCAGTGTGTGGGGAGAAGCCTGGCGCTACCTGCGCCGTCGCCCCCTGTTTTGGGTCTCGGCTGTGCTCATTCTGCTCGCCGTGCTGCTCGCCCTGTTCCCCGGCCTCTTCACCCACGTTGACCCGCGCATGTGCGAACTGTCCAAGTCGCTGGCAAGCCCGGAAGCCGGGCACCCCTTCGGCTTTGACCGGCAGGGCTGTGACATCTACGCCCGCACCGTCTACGGTGCTCGTGCCTCCGTCGCCGTCGGTGTGCTCACGACCATCGTCGTCGTCATCATCGGCACCGTTCTGGGCTCCCTCGCCGGCTTCTTCGGCGGGTGGATTGATGCCCTCCTATCTCGCTTCACCGACATCTTCTTCGCCATTCCCCTCGTGCTCGCAGCGATTGTGGTCATGCAGGTGTTCAAGGAGTATCGGACGATCCTCACTGTGGTCATCGTTCTCGGTGTCTTCGGCTGGACATCCATCGCCCGGATCACTCGTGGTGCTGTCATGAGCGTGAAGAATGAGGAATATGTCACGGCCGCCCGGGCAGTCGGTGCCTCCAGGGCACGGCAGTTGCTCTCCCACATTCTCCCCAACGCGGCCGCCCCGATCATCGTCTACGCCACCGTTGCGTTAGGTACCTTCATTGTTGCCGAGGCGACGCTGTCGTTCCTCGGTGTGGGCCTGCCGCCCCAGATCGTCTCGTGGGGTGCTGACATTTCGAAGGCGCAGGTCTCCCTGCGCACCCAACCGATGGTGCTGTTCTATCCGGCGGTGGCGCTCGCCCTTACCGTACTCAGCTTTATCATGATGGGCGACGTCGTCCGCGATGCCCTAGACCCGAAGGCGAGGAAGCTCTCATGACCACCCCGAACCCGCAGACGGCGACCCCACAGGGCGAACCCCTTGTTGAGCTGAAGAATCTCCATATCGCCTTCACCTCCACCACCGGCGAGGTACCGGCGGTGCGCGGTGTCAACCTCACCATTTACCCCGGACAATCCGTTGCTATCGTCGGCGAATCCGGCTCCGGCAAGTCCACCACCGCGATGGCGATTATCGGACTGCTGCCGGGCACCGGTCGGGTGACCGAGGGGGAAATCCTCTACAAGGGCGAGGATCTGGCACACAAGTCTCCGCTGGAGATGGTCGCCTACCGTGGCGATAAGATCGGCCTCGTCCCGCAGGACCCGATGAGCAACCTCAACCCGGTGTGGCGCATTGGCACCCAGGTGAAAGAGGCGCTCACCGCGAACAACCTCGACCACTCCGATGAGCGTGTTGTGCAATTGCTCGCCGAGGCTGGCCTCGATGACGGGGCGCGGCGGGCGAAGCAGTATCCGCACGAGTTCTCCGGCGGTATGCGCCAGCGGGCGCTCATCGCCATCGGTTTGGCCTCCCGGCCCGAACTGCTCATCGCCGATGAGCCGACCAGTGCGTTGGACGTCACCGTCCAGAAACGGATCCTCGATCACCTTGAGGGGCTGACCCACGAGTTGGGTACAGCGGTGTTGTTCATCACCCACGACCTTGGGTTGGCCGCCGAGCGAGCCGAACACCTCGTGGTGATGCACCGTGGCCGGATCGTGGAATCCGGTCCATCCTTGCAGATCCTCACCAACCCCCAGCATGCCTACACGAAGCGCCTGGTGAAGGCGGCTCCGTCGCTGGCTTCCATGCGTATTCAAACGGCCCTCAAGTACGGTCAGGAAACCGACGAACTCATGACCGGCTCAGCTCAGGGCACCGCCGCCCTTGACGAATCGGAAGTGACCCCGGTCATCCGCGTCGAGGGGCTGACGAAGGACTTCCCGGTACGCGGCTCCGAGCCGGTGCGCGCTGTCGACGATGTGAGCTTCTCCCTCATGCCCGGTTCCACCCTGGCGCTGGTGGGGGAGAGCGGCTCCGGCAAGTCGACCGTGGCCAATATGATCCTCAACCTGCTCGACCCGACTGACGGCAAGGTGTTTTACAAGGGCACCGACCTGTCCACCTTGAGTAAGCAGGAGATCTTTGCGATGCGCCGCAAGCTCCAGGTGGTCTTCCAAAATCCCTACGGGTCACTGGATCCGCAGTACTCGATCTACCGGTGCATCGAGGAGCCGCTGCGGGTGCACAAGGTGGGCTCGCGCAAGGAACGCGAACAGCGCGTCGCTGAGCTCCTCGACCTCGTTGCACTGCCGCGCTCGACAATGCGCCGGTTCCCCGGCGAGCTCTCCGGTGGACAGCGGCAGCGTGTGGCCATCGCCCGAGCGCTTGCCCTCCATCCCGAGGTCGTGGTACTCGATGAGGCCGTGTCCGCCCTCGACGTGCTCGTGCAGAACCAGATTCTCCAGCTGTTGGCGGACCTGCAGGCCGAGCTCCAACTCAGTTACCTGTTCATCACCCACGATTTGGCCGTCGTACGGCAGACCGCCGACGAGATTGTGGTGATGAAGTCTGGTCGGGTGGTTGAGCGCGGCTCCGCCGATGAGATCTTCACCGGGGCGAAGGACCCGTACACACGCGATCTCATCGCCGCTGTACCGGGCGCGGGAATTGACATGGGCGTGAACCTCGGTGACTAGGGTGTGGCGAGGTTTTTTCGCAATCCGGCGTTCATTTGTTGTTCATTTTCACTACAATCAAGGACTACACGTGTAGAAAAAATGCTGGTGGTGACGAGCCGTCAGCCCTATTGAAGGGACCTTTACGTGAATTTCAATGTAAAGAACATGGCAGCACTGCTCGCTGCTGGTGCACTGCTCGTGGGCTGTGCAACCACCTCGGATACCGCGTCGAATTCGGGCGGCACCGCCGCCGACGGGGCTGCGGTGACGATCGGCACCACCGATAAGGTGACGAGCCTGGACCCCGCCGGTGCCTACGACAACGGTTCGTTCAACGTGATGAACCAGATCTATCCGTTCCTCTTTAACACCGAGGTCGGTGCAACGGATATGACCCCGCAGCCGGATATTGCTGAGTCGGGCGAGTTCACCCAGCCGAACGAGTTCACCGTGAAGCTGAAGTCGGGGCTCACCTTCGCCAACGGCAATCCGCTGACCGCATCCGACGTGAAGTTCACCTTCGACCGTCAGCTCGGCATCAACGATCCGAACGGTCCGGCCTCTTTGCTCGGCTCGCTCGAGTCCGTCGATGCTCCCGATGACACCACCGTCGTATTCCACCTGACCTCCCAGAACGATCAGACCTTCACCCAGGTGCTCAGCTCCCCGGCCGGCCCGATCGTGGACGAGGACGTCTTCCCGGCCGATGCGATCCTTCCGGATGCGGACATTGTCGCGGGCAAGCCGTTCGCTGGCCAGTACTCCATCACCTCGTACTCCGCGAACGAGCTCACTGCGTTTGAGAAGTTCGCTGACTACAAGGGCATGCTCGGGGCAGCGAAGAACGACGCGATGAACTTCAAGTACTACGCCGATGCGAACAACCTCAAGCTCGACATTGAGCAGGGCAACATCGATGTCGCCTACCGTTCGCTCTCGGCCACCGACATCGAGTCCCTCTCTGCCAACAACAAGGTCAAGGTAGTCGAAGGTCCCGGTGGCGAAATCCGCTACCTCGTCTTCAACATGAACACCATGCCGTACGGTGAGACGACCCCGGAGAAGGATCCGGCGAAGGCCAAGGCCGTCCGCCAGGCGATGGCCTCGGTGATCGACCGTGCCGCCATTGCCACCGACGTGTACAAGGACACCTACACCCCGCTGTACGGCCACATTCCGAGTGGGCTGAATTCCGCCAAGGAGGACTTCAAGGACCTCTACGGTGACGGCAACGGCAATCCGGATGTGGACAAGGCCAAGGCAACCCTGGAGGCTGCTGGTGTGGAGACTCCGGTTGCCATTTCCCTCCAGTACAACCCGGACCACTATGGCCCGAGCTCCGGCGACGAGTACGCCGCGATCAAGGCTCAGCTCGAGGAGTCTGGTCTCTTCACCGTCGACCTGCAGTCGACCGAGTGGGTGCAGTATAACAAGGACCGTGTTGACGATGTCTACCCGGTCTACCAGCTCGGCTGGTTCCCGGATTACTCCGATCCGGATAACTACCTGACCCCGTTCTTTGCCAAGAACAACTTCGTGGGTAACCACTACGAGCCCGAAAACGTTGATGCGCTCATCCGCCAGCAGGTCAGCGAGGCCGACCCGGCAGCACGCACGGCTCTGCTCGAGCAGATCCAGGTCATCACCGCTGATGAGATCTCGACTCTGCCGCTGCTGCAGGGCAAGCAGATCGCGATTGCCACTGCCGATGTGGACGGCGTCACCCTCGACGCATCGTTCAAGTTCCGTGCTGGTGCAATCACCAAGTAACAGCAGGTAATCACTGGAACAGTGTGGGGGCGGACCGCGACAGCGAGCCGCCCCCATTGTCCTGCTACCATTCTTTTCATGATGCACACCGGCAGCGGTGGTGAAGAAAGGAACACTTATGGCTGACCAGATCACCCGTGCTGAGGCGGATGACGCGCCGCAGACCCCCGAGAAGGCTGCTGCAGCGGATTCGAATTCCTCGGCCCGCACTCGACAGCGCAGCTCTGGCAGTCTCCTCCGCTACATTCTGCTCCGTTTTTTGCTCATCTTCCCCACGGTGTTCATCCTCGTCACCGTTGTGTTCTTTGTGATGCGCGCGACCGGCGATCCGATCACCGCCGCCCTCGGCGGGAGGCTCCCTCCCGATCAACTCCAGGCGAGGATTCACGAAGCCGGATACGATCGACCGCTCATCATCCAGTACTTCTCCTACCTCGGGCAGCTGATCCGAGGTGACTTTGGCACCACCTTCACCGACAACCGGGCGGTGACGGAGATTCTCGCCCGCTATGGGGCGGCTACCTTCGAATTGGTTATCAACTCGTTGGTCATCGCACTGCTGGTTGCTGTGCCGCTCGGCATGGTGGCGGCGCGTTTGCGCGATCGCTGGCCCGATGCCGTGCTGCGGGTGCTCGCCATTTTGGGCTACGCCACCCCGGTCTTCTTCATCGGTCTGCTGCTCAAGCTCATCTTCTCCGTCCAACTGGGGATGTTCCCCATTGCCGGACGGGCCTCGGCAGCCGGGGAGCTGACAATGTCTCAGATCAACAACCCAACCGGCATCTATCTCCTCGATGCGCTCCGCCTTGGCGATGGAGTCCTGCTCAGGGATGTCGCCGCCCATGCGGTCCTGCCCGCCGTTGCCCTCGGGTTGCTCACGGGTGGAGTGTTCCTCCGCCTCGTGCGCACGAACCTCATCGGAACACTCGAGCAGCCGTACATCGAATCCGGTCGCTCGCGTGGTATCTCGGAGACTCGCCTTGTCACCCGCCACGGTCTGCGTCCTGCCCTCATCCCGGTGATCACCGTTATGGGCATGCAGATTGCCATGTCCTTGGGGGGAGCGGTACTCACCGAAACCACCTTCGAATGGAAGGGACTGGGGTTCATGCTCGCCCAGTACATGTCCGCCCGCGACTACGTTGCGGTGCAGGGCATCGTCATGATGATCGCTGTCATTGTGGCGGTGGTGAACTTCATCGTCGATGTCGTTGCTGCCCTCATTGACCCGAGAGTGAGGTACTAACCATGAGAAACCTGCCGATCATTGCCGATCTTCGCCGCTCCCACGGGTTGCAGCGGGGGATGCTCATTGCGGGGTTGATCCTCGTCGGAATCCTCGTGCTCACCGCCATCTTTGCGCCGCTCATTGCCCCCTTCGAGTGGGGGCAACAGTCCGGCAAGTTGGGGCACTTTGGCACCCAGCAGCCGCCGAACTCCGTCAACATCTGGGGGACGACGGTGTCGGGCTTTGACGTCTTCTCCCGTGTCGTGTGGGGAACGCGCACGGCGCTGGCGGTGATCTTCTTCTCCGTCATCGCGTCCTCGGTACTCGGAGTCATCCTTGGCCTGTTCTCCGGCTACCTCGGTGGCTGGGTGGACCGCATCCTCGTGATGATCGCCGATGCCATCTACGCCTTCCCGTCCCTGCTGCTCGCCATCGTGTTGTCCATTGTCATCTCCGGTGGACAGTCCTCGGCGATCGGCGGTATCCTCGCCGCTGCTCTCTCCATCACGGTGGTCTTCGTCCCGCAGTACTTCCGGGTGATTCGCGCCGAAGCCGTGCGTTTGCGTCGTGCCCCGTTTGTCGAATCCTCCCAGGTGATCGGCGTATCTGCGCTGAAAATCATGTTTGGGCATGTGCTGCGCAACTCCACGCGCACTCTGCCGCTCATCTTCACCCTCAACTGTTCGGAGGCGATCCTCACCCTCGCCGGTCTCGGGTTTATCGGTTTCGGCATCGAACCGACGGCGGCCGCCGAATGGGGCTATGACCTCAACCGGGCGCGAGCCGATGTCACCAGTGGCATCTGGTGGACCTCGATCTTCCCCGGGTTGGCGATCGTTCTCGCCGTCCTCGGCATCACCTTGGTCGGTGAGTCCCTCAACGACCTCAACGATCCGCGTCTGCGCACGCGCAAGGGTGTGACCAAGGGGCGCCGCGATACAAAGGCCTCACACGCGGTGGAGATGAAACCGGGCAGGCGCCTTGACGTGACAAACCTGTCCGTCGACTTCGCCACCGACGCCGGGGATGTCTCGGCGGTCCGCGATCTCTCCCTCTACTTGGAGAAGGGGGAGATCATGGCCCTGGTGGGTGAATCGGGCTCGGGTAAGACGGTAACGGCCCGCTCCATCCTCGGCCTGTTGCCGGAGACCGCCCGGACATCCGGGGTCATCGCGGTTGAGGGGACCGATGTGGTGGGCTTGCACGGGAAGGAGCTCAACCGGATCCGCGGTGAGCTCGTCTCCATGGTGTTCCAGGAGCCGTCGGGCTCCCTCAACCCGGTCTATCCGATCTGGTGGCAGATCGGGGAGGGACTGCGCGCCCATAATCGGAGAATCACGACGAAGCAGATCAAGGCGGAGGCGATTCGCGCCCTCACCACGGTGGGTATCCCCGATGCGGAGAAGCGCATTAACTACTATCCGCACGAGTTCTCCGGTGGCCAGAAGCAGCGCATCATGATTGCCATGGCGCTGGCGATGGGGGCGGAGATGATCATCGCCGATGAGCCGACTACCGCCCTCGACGTGACGGTGCAGGCGGAGATCCTCGATCTCCTGCGCGGTATCCGCGATGAATACAACACGTCGATCCTCATCATCACCCACAATATGGGTGTGGTCGCTGACATCGCTGACACGGTCGCCGTCATGTATCACGGCGAGATTGTCGAGCGTGCCGATGTTGAGGACCTCTTCTACCATCCCCGTGAGCCCTATACGCAGCAGCTGCTCGCAGCAGTGCCGCACCTGGGGCGCAACTCCGCCTCGGCACAGTTGTCCCAGGCTGATCTCGATGCGCTGGATTCCCACGAGGTGATCGTGGAGGCGCGCGGCCTCGAGATCACGTATCCGGGTCGTCTCGGCGCCCCCGACTTCACCGCAGTGAAGGGTGTGGACTTTACCATTCATGCTGGCGAGGTGTACGGCCTCGTTGGTGAATCCGGGTCCGGCAAGACCACAATCGGTCGCTCCATCGTCGGACTGGAGACGGTGACCGGTGGCTCCCTGCGCGTCCTCGGACACGAGATGAACAGGAAAAAGGAAAGTGAATTCTGGGTCTCCCGGAAGGACATTGGCTTCGTCTTCCAGGACCCGGCGACCTCGTTCGATCCGCAGCAGTCCATTGGTGCCGCGATCGCCGAGCCAATGGTCATCCACGCCCATGAGATGAGCGAAGCTGACCGCAAGCGACGGGTCGCGGAGCTCCTTGAGGCGGTGCAATTGCCCGCCGAGTTCGCGGAGCGGTTCCCGCATGAGCTCTCCGGCGGTCAGCGGCAGCGCGTCTCCTTTGCGCGTGCACTGGCCCTGCAGCCGAAGCTCCTCATTGCCGATGAGCCAACGAGTGCGCTCGACGTGTCCGTGCAGGCGAAGGTGCTCGAACTCTTCCGCGATCTGCACCGCGAGTTCGGATTCGCCTGCCTGTTTATCACCCACGACCTTGCCGTCGTGGACATGCTGGCGCAGCGCATTGGTGTGCTCTACAAGGGTGAACTCATCGAGCAGGGGCGCGGTGCCGACGTGCTCGGTCATCCGGAACACACCTATACGCAGCGGCTCATCGCGTCGCTGCCGGTTCCGGACCCGCGCGAGCAGGCGCAGCGGCGGGTTGAACAGCATCGGCTTGTAGGGATCTGATGACGGTGACCATTCGGCAGGTGGGGATCGCACTGTGTGTCGGGGTGCTGGCCAGCGGCTGCATGGCCAATCCTGAGCCCCCGCCGATTGCCGAACCCGGTCGCGATCAGGTGGTCACCGGTGAGCCGACCCCGACTGCGGTGGTTGTTCCCACCACTGCGGAGAACGGGCGAAGCCAACTCACCGTCGGCATTGATACCCTGGGGACGGGTTTCAACCCCCATCTCAGTGGGGACGACACGGCTGTGACCCAATCCATCGCCGATCTCGTCCTGCCATCGGCGTTCATCGATTGGCAGCTCAATTCCACGCTGCTCACCTCCGCCGAGGTGATTGCCCCGGCGAACGGTGCCGCCCAGACCGTCCGCTACACCATCGCCGCCGAAGCCCAGTGGAGTGATGGCACCCCGATCACGGGGGCGGACTTCCACTACCTGTGGGAGCAGATGGTCACCACCCCCGGGGTTATTGAGGCAGCCGGCTACCGGGCCATAGCCGACGTACGCGTGCTCAACCAGGGCAAGACGGTGGAGGTGGACTTCACCCAACCGGTGGCCAACTGGCGGGCACTCTTCGCCGATCTTCTGCCCAGTCACATCTTTGTCGGTGGTGCTGCCCCATTCTCCGAGGTGCTCGATGACGCGATTCCAGCATCGGCAGGCAAATACATGGTCCGCTCGGTGGATCGCGCCCGGGGTGTGATCACCCTCAACCGCAATGATCGTTACTGGGGTCCGGATCCGGCGACGATCGACATCGTCAACTTCCAGGAGGTACGCGGCTCCGCAGCATCCCTCATCCGCGCCGGCCAGGTGGCCTTTGTCGATATGGCCCCCGAGGAGACCACGCTCACCCAGCTGTCCCTCCTGCCCGATGTACAGACGCGCGTGCGCGACCGGGAGGTGGAGTTGACGGTGGCGTTCAACCAGAACTCGCCGCTGGTGGCCACCCCTGCAGAGCGGGCTGAGGTTGCGCGCAGTCTCGATCCGCGGGTCATTGCCCAGGTGGCCTTCCAGCGCAGTAGCGAACTCGCTCTTCGGGCGGCTCCCACCTTTACCCCCGCACCCACCGGTTCGACCACACCGCAGGCGGGGGAGAGTACTTCCGCTCCGGTCGAACGGATCGTGCGCGTGGCCGCCGATCCGCGCAATGCGGTAGCCACCGCTGCCGCCCAGGCTATCGTGGACACGGTGAACCTCACACACCCTGCCGGGCTCGCTGCCACACTCGTCGCCGAATTGCCCTCGGCGACGAATGCCGATCTCCTCGTAGAGTGGCTGCGGCCAGGAGACCTCTCCTTCTACCAGTGTGACTCCGTGGCCAATGTGACCGGTTTCTGCGATGAAGCAGTCGATGCGGCAATTGCGGCCGCCGTCGCCGGAAACCTCGCCCGCTCGGACCTCTCCGGGCTGCTCACTGCGGCAAACTCGACGCAGGTGATCACCCTGCCCATCGCCGCGGATCGCCGCATCGACATCGCCCCCGACCCCGCTCAAAGCGGGGTGGCCGGTCCCGCGCCACGTCTGGAGGACTGGCCGGTCACCCCCGGTGTCGGGGTGCTGCCCACATTGCCACTGTGGCGGCTACAGTAACCGACATGGCCTCTCCACACCCACCCACCCACATCAATCCGGCGCTCTTTGCCTCCACCACGGTGCTTGCCGTGCACGCCCACCCCGATGATGAAGCCATCTTCACCGGGGGAGTACTCGCCACCGCCGCCCAGGCGGGCGCGGATGTGCACGTTGTCACCGCCACGCTGGGGGAGGAGGGGGAGACCTTCGGCACACAGCTCGCCGGTCTCGTCGCCGACCACGCCGATCAACTGGGCGGCTACCGCTATCACGAGCTGGTCCGCTCGCTCAGCATTCTTAGAGCTACCGGCCATTTCCTCGGCGGTGCGGGGTACTGGCGCGACTCGGGAATGGAGGGGCCGACGCGCCCGCACCGGCGCTGCGCCCTCATTGACAGTGGCGAGGAAGCACTCCACCATCTGCAGGCAGTGGTTGATGAGATTCGCCCGGATATCCTCATAACCTACGACGAGTACGGAACCTATGGCCACCGCGACCACATCCGCGTTTACGACCTCTTCATGGGAGTGTCATTGCCTGCCAATACCGAGGTGTGGTGTGTGGTCACGGACCCGGACGACCTCGCCGCATCCCAGGGCAGGATCGTTGCGGCCCCGTGGCCACTTCCGCAGCCCGGTGAGATCATGACATCGACGGCAGCCACCCACGTGCTGGCCCTCGATGCGTCTGGTTACCGGGCGAAGGTGGCGGCGATGCAGGCACACGAAACCCAAATCTGGTTCGCCGACGGCACAGTGAGTCCCATCCACCCCGATCCGGTGACGGCGCAGGGCCCGGATGCGGTGTACTGTCTGACCAATCGGATCGCCCGGGCTGTGAGCCGCCAGGAGTTCTTCCACCGTGTCCGCTGATGCTGAGCACCCCTGTGTGCGCCCGGGGTGGAGGCAGGCGATGGTGTGGCTCGTGGTGTTCAGTGCTGCCGGGGCCCTCGTCGAGGTCGGTGAGCTGGGACTGGTGTCCGTGGTGGGGGCGGGTGTGTGGAACCTCATCATCGGCCGGACGGCCCGGCTGTGGACTTCATCTCGGCTGGTTGCCGCAATTCCGTTGATGGCCTGGTGCATAGTCGTAGGCCTGGTCAGTTTCTCTCCAGCGAGCAGTGGGGATATTCTTAAGGGAGCGATCGGGCTGACGGTGGCTGTCTGTGTATCGGGTTTACTCGGTGGATTGTGGCCGCTAGTTCGAATGCCTCGACGTTTCACTGAGAGAAGAGAGGAACTATGACCTACATCATCGCCCAGCCGTGTGTGGATGTGAAGGACCGCTCCTGTGTTGACGAGTGTCCTGTTGACTGCATCTACGAGGGCAAACGCAGCCTCTACATTCACCCCGACGAGTGTGTGGACTGTGGTGCCTGCGAACCGGTGTGCCCGGTGGAGGCCATCTTCTACGAGGATGACACCCCCGATGAGTGGATCGGCTACAACGATGCCAACGCCGACTTCTTCGATTCCCTCGGCTCTCCCGGCGGGGCGGCCAAGCTCGGTGCCCAGGACTTCGATCCCCCCTTTGTGGCCTCGTTGCCGCCGCAGAACCAGGACCAGTAAGCGCAGCACATCACAAGGAGCCAGGATGCGTCAGCCCATTGCCCTGCCGGAGTTTCCGTGGGATGAGCTTGCCCCGATTGAGGAGCAGGCCAGTGCACACCCGGAAGGGATCGTGAAACTGACCGTCGGCTCGCCGGTGGATCCGGTCTACCCATCGATCCAGGTCGCCCTCAGTGAGGCGGCTGCCTTTTCCGGCTACCCGCCCACCATTGGGGTGCCTGCCCTGCGGGAGGAAATTGCCACCGCCCTCGAGCGGCGGTACTCGATGACGGGGATCACCGGGATTTTGCCGACGATTGGGACGAAGGAGATCATTGCCGCTCTGCCCCGCCTCCTCGGCGCTCAGAGCGTGTCCTATCCCGAATTGGCCTATCCCACCTATGAGATCGGTGCCCTCCTCGCGGAGGCGGAGGTGGTGCCGGAGGGCGAACCCGCCGACGTCGTATTCATCAACTCGCCGTCGAACCCGACGGGTCGGGTGCTCTCCGTGGACGAGTTGCGCGACATCGTCGCCACGGCGCGGGAACGCGGCGCAGTTGTTGCCTCCGACGAGTGCTACCTCGGGTTGGGGTGGACGCAACAGCCGGTGTCGATCCTCGATCCGCGCGTCTGCGACGGCGACCATACCGGGCTGTTGGCCATTCATTCCCTGTCCAAGTCGTCGAATCTCGCCGGGTACCGCTCTGGCTTTGTTGTCGGCGATGCGGACCTCATTGCGCAGATGACACTCGTGCGCAAGCATTCCGGGTTCATGGTTGCCTACCCGGTGCAGATGGCCACCATTGCGGCGTTGCGTGACGACGAGCAAGAGGCCTTCCAAAAAGCGATCTATTTGCGCCGCAGGCAGCTGCTCAAGCCCGCATTCGAGCATGCCGGGTTCCGGATCGACTACTCCGATGCCGGGCTCTACCTGTGGGCGAGCCGCGATGAGGACTGTTGGGACAGTGTTCGCGCCCTCGCTGCACTTGGGATTCTCGTGACCCCAGGCACCATTTATGGGCCTGCCGGCAGCACGCATATCCGTGTGGCACTGACGGTAACGGACGACGATGCCCAGCGGGCAGCGGATCGACTGATGGCCCTGTGATGGGAGATTTTACTGCGCGCGTGGGCGGCAACCTGCGGCAATTTGTGCGCTTCGGTCTCGTCGGTGGCTCCGGTGTCATCGTCAATATGGCCGTCGTGTGGTTCATTCACCGCTTTATCCCCATCGCCGATGATTCAGTTGTTGTGAACCTGTTGGGAACGCGGTTTAACGTGCGCTGGTATCACATCGCCTTTACTCTCGCGTTCCTCGTGGCCAACACGTGGAACTATCAGCTCAACCGGTGCTTCACCTTTGCCAGTGACACGGTCGGCTGGCTGAGGGGGTTCTGGAAGTTCCTCGTCACCGGCCTCGGGGCCCTGGCAATCAACCTCATCGTGGGCACGTTGCTCATGAATCCGACCTCGCCCCTCCACTTGCCGGTCCACATCTTCGACGATTCGACCGGTCTGCGCACCCGCGTCTACTGGGCGAACCTCATCGCCATTGTTGTGGCGATGCCGGTCAACTTTGTCTTCAACAAGCTGTGGACGTTCCGGAGAGCACCGGGCGAGTAGCTCCTACTCGTTGACGTGGAGAGCTGCGTTGAGCTCGACACCCTCGGACTTCCAGACAACAGCTTCTACCGCCCCGGTCAGGGAATTGCGGCGGAACAGGATGTTGGATGTGCCGGACAGATCCTTGGCCTTGACGGTCGAACCATCGGGGAGGGTGAGCTTTGTCCCAGCGGTGATATAGAGGCCAGCTTCGACAACACAGTCATCGCCGAGTGAAATACCCACTCCCGAGTTCGCCCCCAACAGGCAGCGCTCACCGAGGGAGATAACCTCTTTGCCGCCGCCGGAAAGGGTCCCCATGATGGAGGCACCGCCGCCGATGTCCGTCCCGTCACCGACGACAACACCCTGGCTGATCCGCCCCTCCACCATGGAGGAGCCGAGAGTACCGGCATTAAAGTTGACGAAGCCCTCGTGCATAACCGTGGTACCGGCGGCGAGGTGGGCGCCGAGGCGCACCCGGTCCGCGTCACCAATGCGCACCCCGTTCGGGACGACGTAGTCGACCATGCGGGGGAACTTATCCACCGAATACACCGTCACCGGGCCACGGCGGGCGAGCTTCACCCGGGTCACATCAAAGCCTGCCGGGGAGCACGGGCCGAAGTTCGTCCACACGACATTGGCCAACACCCCAAACAGACCCTCGAGGTTGATCGTGTTCGGCTGGACAACCCGGTGGGAAAGCAGATGGAGGCGCAGGTAAGCATCGAGGGTATCGGCCGGAGGTGCGGCGAGGTCCGCAATGGTCACCTCGTGGACCCGGCGCGTCACACCCCGGTCTGCATCGGGGCCCTCCAGCTCCCGGAGGGCAGCAGCGAGAGCGGGACTGGCATCGGTGGGGTCGGGGAACCAACAGTCGAGCACAGTGCCGTCGGCATCGAGCACAGTGGCGATCCCGTATGCGTGTGCAGTTGATGAAATCATGGTTGTGAGTACCTTCCTGAGCTTATGCTCGCCGTGCCGAGAGAATCTGCTTGTCACCGGAGGTTAGATGCAGGGCGGTGATGTTCCATCCCGGATCGAGTGTCGGCCCGATCGGGCGGGGTGTCCCATCGCCATCGGCAAAGATGACGAGGGAATCCGGAGTCAAAATGAGATCGGATGCAATCGTACAGTGGTCACCGATGGAGACGTCGACCACCATCGTGTTGTATCCAATGGTGCAGAACCGGCCGATGTACATGGGGCGCTGGTCGGTCGAGATCGCCCCGGAACCCAACTGCATGGTCGAATCCTCACCGAGGGTGACACCTGAGGTGATGCGGCCTTCGAGCTGGGTTGGGCCGTACGTACCCGCATTGTAGGAGATATAGCCGGAGCGTTGGACAATCGTCCCCGGCGCGAGATAGGCACCGAGGCGGACCCGGTCGGCCTCGGCGACTTGAACGCGGGAGGGCACGACGTAGTCCACCATGCGCGGGATGCGCTCAATGCCGTAGACGTGCACGAGGCCACGCGCCCGGAGAGTGGTGCGCACGAATTCGAAGTTCTCCGGCAGGCACGGGCCCTTGTTGGTCCACACTGTCATGGAGAGCCTGTCGAGCAATCCGTCCATGTTGATGGAGCCGGGGGTGACCACGCGGTGGGAGAGCAGGTGGAGGCGCAGGTACGCGTCATGGGCGTCAACGGGCGGGGAGCTGAGGTCGGCGATGTTGGTTTCCACAGCTACCTGTTCAACCATGCGGCCCTCGTCGATTTTGATGAGACTGAGGAAGCGGGGGGAGAGATCGCGGGCGGAGAGGCGACGTGTTCCGGTGGTCTCTACCTCAGCAAGAGCGGGGGCAGGGTACCATGTATCGAGCACCGTCCCATCGGCGGCGATGTTGGCAATGCCGGTGGCTTTGGCACCATCTGTTCGCATAATCAATAGTCTAGTTGAATGACTCAGGAGGTCACCTAATGGCCCAGCTTAAGCACGTTAGCGATGTTGTAGCGCTCACCGAAGAACTGGTCAACATCCCCTCCGAGTCCTTCCACGAGGCCGAGATCGCCGACGCTGTTGAGGCCACACTGCGCGGCATCGGCACCGGTGTGGAGGTGGTGCGCGTCTCCAACACGGTGGCCGCCCGCACCCACCTCGGATTGCCGCGCCGGGTCATTCTGGCCGGGCATCTCGATACGGTTCCCGCTGCGGACAATCTGCCTGCGTGGTGTGTCGACGGAGTCCTCCACGGGCTCGGCAGCGTGGATATGAAGAGTGGTGACGCCGTCTTTCTCCACGTCTTTTCCACCCTGTGTGGCAGTGCTTCAGCCGCCGAGGAGCTGTCCTGTGACGTCACCGTGATCTTCTATGAGCGGGAGGAGGTGGCCGCGCAGTATTCGGGCATTGGTGAGCTGCGACGGGCCTACCCGGACTGGTTTGCTGGGGATTTTGCGATCCTCGGGGAGCCCACTGGCGGGCTCATTGAGGCGGGGTGTCAGGGTTCTCTGCGCGTCAAGGTGACGGCGCGGGGAGTGCGGGCCCACTCCGCCCGGGCGTGGCTGGGGGATAATGCCCTCCACAAGCTGGGCCCCATCCTCACCCGCATTGCTGCGGACCCCTCGCGGGAGGTGACCCTTGACGGGTGCACATATCGGGAGGGGCTCAACGCGGTGGTGGCGCACGCCGGTGTGGCGACGAACACGATCCCCGATGAGGCCACGTGTTTTGTCAACTTCCGCTACGCCCCGGATCGCACGAGCTCCGATGCGCTCGCCCATCTTCTCGCGGTCGTTGCCGGTGTGGATGCGGCTGCGGTGGTGCGGGAGGAGGCCACAGAGGCTATTGCTGCGGCCAATCAGTTGCTCGAGGAGCGAGGTGCGGGTTTGGAACTTGAACTCGACGATCTCTCCCCGGCCGCCCCGCCGAATCTCAACAACCCACTCGCGGGTCGGCTCATCGAGATCCTCACCGACCTGCAGGCTGGGCAACCTGGTGGGGAGGGTCCCGAGACGGTGGTGCGCGCGAAGTTCGGGTGGACCGATGTGGCTCGCTTTGCTGAGATGGGGATCCCGGCTATCAACTGTGGTCCGGGGGATCCGGCGTTCGCCCACAAGCCGGATGAGCAGTGCCCGGTGGAGCAGATTCTTACGGTTGCCGCAGCAGTGCGGAAATTCCTCACCCGCTGAGGCCCCGGTAGCGCGACAGGTGGCAATGTTCCTGCTAGGGTACAACCGACGGACACGAAGAACGAGAAGAAAAGTGAGTCGATGGCTCCAGTGAAGAAGCCCGCCCACGGCGGCAAGAAAGACCTCATGATGCGCGGGCCTGTGCTCGTGCGCAAACAGGGCAAGCAACAGTCCACCACCGACCAGCGCCTGCTGGATAAGCAGTTCTCCACGGAGTGGTTGCACGAGGATCCGTGGCGGGTGCTGCGGATTCAAAGCGAGTTTGTCGACGGGTTTGGTGCGCTGGCGGAGATTCCGGAGGCGGTCTGTGTGTTCGGGTCGGCCCGGACGGCTCCGGGAGAACCGTACTATGAGCTGGGTGTGGAATTGGGGCAGAAGCTGGCGAAGGCCGGTTTTGCCGTGATCACCGGGGGTGGTCCCGGCCAGATGGAGGCGGCGAACCGGGGCGCGGCCGAGGAGGAGATGCTCTCCATCGGTTTGGGTATTGAGTTGCCGCATGAGCAGTCGCTCAACGGCTACATCGATTTGGGTCTCAACTTCCGCTACTTCTTCGTGCGCAAGGTGATGTTCCTCAAATACTCACAGGCCTTCGTCTGCCTGCCGGGCGGTTTCGGTACCCTCGATGAGTTCTTCGAGGTGCTGTGCATGGTGCAGACGGGGAAGATGACGAACTATCCGATTGTGATGATCGGCACTAAGTTTTGGGGTGGTCTCATCGACTGGTTGCGCGCTAAGCTCGTTGCAGAGAAGATGATCGACCCCGACGATCTCGACCTCATCATGGTGACAGATTCTGTCGATGCAGCAGTCGACCATATCACGCAGGCACGGAAGGGATAAGCAGATGGATGGATCACTTGCGATGTGGCTGTTCATCATCATTGGCCTGGCAGTCTTTGTCGTTGCCGTGTGGTATTTGTTCTCGGCAGTATTCGGGCGCGGTGAGGAACTCGACCCGCCCCGCCACGAGGACATCATTGCCCACAACGCTGCCGCAGTCGCGGAAGGGCGGTATGATGATGTGCGGTTTGAGCTGGCTACGCGGGGATATCGGCAGGATCAGGTCGATGACGTCCTCCGTTTGCTCACGGGGAGAGTAGACTCGGGTGAAGGAGCGAACGAGAGTTCATCCGGACTGGAATAAGGAGAACAACACAGATGGCAGCTATGAAACCGCGCACGGGTAATGGACCAATGGAAGCAGTCGAAGAGGGGCGCAAGATTGTCATGCGTATTCCCACGGATGGGGGCGGGCGCCTCGTTGTCGAGTTGAACAAGGAAGAAGCCGCCGAACTCGGTGGACTTCTGGTGGACGTTTCCCAGTAGGCGATGCTCGATCAGATCGTCGATCGGCTTGCCGATCCTGCCGACCTCACACCCCTGCATCTCTCGGCTGATCATGCGCAGCTCATCAGCGAGAGCGGTCACGCCTATGACATTGCGAAGCAGGGCTACGTATCGCTGTTTGCAGGTGCGCGCTCGAAGCACCCGGGCGATACCGCCGAGATGATCCGCGCCCGTGAAACGTTCCTCGGCGGGGGTCTTTTCAGCCCCTTCGTGGAGGCCATGACCGATGCCGTCCACGAGGCGGTCGCCTCGGGGCACACTCCCGTTGAGGAGGATGTTGCCGTCGTCGATGTCGGTGCCGGTACCGGATATTACATCGCCCACACTCTCGACTCGGTGGACCGGTCTGTTGGCATTGCGCTCGACATCTCCACTGCAGCGGCCCGTCGATTAGCCTCCGCACATCCCCGTCTCGGCGCAGTTGTGGCCGATGCGTGGAAGCAATTCCCCATTGCCACCGGCAGTGTCGATGTTATCACCTCGGCGTTTGCGCCACGCAACCCCGAGGAGTTTGCGCGCATCCTCAAACCTGCCGGCAGGGCCATTATTCTCTCCGCCGATCCCGGCCACCTGTCCGAGTTGCGCCAGCCGCTTGGCATCCTCGACGTGAAGCAGGGGAAGCTCGCTGAAATCATCGGCGGTGCTGCCGGGTATTTGGAACCGGTGGGGGAGAGCCAGCTCGTGACGTTCACGATGGATCTCGATCGCGAGTCAATCCACGCCCAGGTCGGGATGAGCCCCTCGGCGCACCACATTCCCGCTGAGGAATTGGCGCGCCGTGTTGCCACACTGCCGGAGCAGATGACGGTGACGGCACGAGCGATGGTGACGGTGTTGGAGAAGCGTTCGCGTTAGCTCTCGCCCTGCAGTTTGGCCAAGAACTGCTTGGTCCGCTCCTGTGTGGGGTGATGGATGAGTTGGGCGGCCGGCCCCTCCTCGAGGACGATTCCGCCATCCATAAACACGGCCCGGTCGGCGACTTGCGCGGCAAATTCCATTTCGTGGGTGACAATGACCATGGTCATCTTCTCCTGCGCGAGGCTGCGAATGATCTGCAGGATCTCGCCGGTGAGCTCCGGATCGAGGGCGGAGGTCGGTTCATCAAAATAGAGCATGCGCGGCTTCAGGGCGAGAGCGCGGGCGATGGCGACACGCTGCTGCTGCCCACCGGAGAGCTCTGCCGGGTAGGCATTCGCCTTGTCGGAGAGATTCATCCGGGCCAGTAGCTCCCGCGCCTCGGCTGTCACTTCCGCAGCGCGGCGCTTCTGCACCTTCACTGGAGCATCGGTGAGGTTGCGCAACACCGTCCAGTGGGGGAAGAGATTGAAGTCCTGGAAGACAAGGCCGAAGTCATGGCGGAACCGCTTCTCATCCCCGGAGGAGACCTTGGTTCCCCGTTCCATGGTGAGGGCGACCTCGCCGAAATAGGAGATGGTTCCCGAGTCCATCCGATCGAGGAAGGTCGCACACCGCAGGAGCGTGGATTTTCCCGACCCACTCGGCCCGAGGATGGCGAGAACCTCGCCCTCCTGGACGGAGAGGGAGACCCCCTGGAGTACGTGGTTGGAGCCGAAGCTCTTGCTCATGGAGGTGATATCGAGGGCGGGGGTGTTCATCGGTTTCTCCACAGTCCTTACTTGATTTGGGCGACGGCCAGGCGCTTTTCCAGGGACTCCATGATGATCGCGACGATCATATTGAACACCCAGTAGAAGACGCCAGCGGCAATGAACGGGGCCATGGAGGTGGTTGTTGAGGCGATCTGCTTGGCGGTGGTGAACATTTCCGCGTAGGCGATAGCGAACGCGAGGGAAGTGTCCTTGACCAGTGTGATGACCTCATTGGTGATGGAGGGGAGCACAGTGCGCAGCATCTGCGGCAACTTGATGGTCAAAAATGTGCGCAGTGGCCCATAGCCGAGGACGAATGCCGCCTCCGACTGGCCGACGGGGATGGCCTGGAAGCCGCCACGGTAGATCTCCGCAAAGTAGGCCGCGTAGTTAATGGCAAACGCGATGATGACAGCCGTGAAGCGGTAGGACGAGCTGATCTGAATGCCGAAGAGGTAGTACGGGCCAAAGTAGACGACGAGGAGTTGCAGCATGAGCGGGGTGCCCCGCATCACCGAGATGTAGAGCTGCACCAGCCACGCCAGGGGCCGGAACCGAGACACGCGCCCCAGATAAACCACGAGGCCCAGGGGCATGGACAGCACCAACGTCAGGGCGAAGATCGTCAGTGTGGCGATGGTGCCGTCGATAAGCTCCGGAAGGAAAGACCAATCCATGGGGGTAGGAGAGGTTTACTTCACAGCCGCCGCGTCGGTGACGACAGCATCCTGCAGATCGTACTTCTCAGCGATGGTGAGGAAGGTGCCATCGGCGATCATCTCGTCGAGGCTGGCCTGGACCGTGTCGCGCAGCTCAGTGTTGCCGAGCTTGAAGCCAATACCGTACTGCTCGGTGCGCAGCGGCTCAGTCACCACTGTGAACATGTCGTTCGCGCGCTGTTCGAGCTGGTACTTGGCCACACCCTGGTCGACGATGATTGCATCAGCGGCGCCAGCTTCCACATCCATGAACGCGGTGTTGTAATCCGGCACCTCGGTGAGGTTGGCAAACGAGGCCTTCAGGTCAGCATTCTCCGGCTCTTCAATCGCCGCGAGACCGGAGGAATCCGCCTGGACGAGGACGTTCTTGCCAGCGAGGTCCGCCAGTGCGGCAATCCCGGAGTCCTGCTTGGTGACGACGACGATGGAGTTGTCCACGTACGGTGCGGACCAGGTGTAGGCGTCCTCGCGGCCGTTCATGGTGAAGCCGTTCCAGATGGCATCGATCGTGCCGGAGTTGAGCTCCATATCCTTCGAATCCCAGGCGATGGGCTGCTTGACCAGTTCCCAGCCGTTCCGGTCAGCAACTTCCTGAGCCAGGTCGAGGTCGAAGCCGACGTACTCGTCGCCCTCCTTGTAGCCGTAGGGCGGGAATTCCGGATCGAAACCGACGGTGAACGTCGTGTCGGAGGCGGCAGCCGTCGTCGCCGTCGTCGACTCGGAGCTCGAGCAGCCGGCAAGGGTGGCCGCAACGAGCAGGGTGGATGCGGCGGCAACAATCTTCTTCACAATCATGGGGGAGGAACCTCTCTGTGGGGTCAGGGCAGACAGTCCCTTTGCGGACTGCCCAACGGGACTGTGTAACTCAACCTATCCTACAGTGCGCGAGTGTGTCTCAAACATTCACCCTCCGCAGTTTCGGGCTGTGTTCAGCCGCGACGGTGGGTGCGGGGTCTATTCGTGGAGGACCGACTCGATGGTGACATCTCCACAGGTGCGGATGGAGAAGTGGCAGTCCTGGGTGGATGTGTCGATACAGGAGGTGAGCACGGCCGCCCCGGAGTCGGCGAACACCTCGACGATGGGGCCGTCGGCAAGGACGGTGAGGGTGCGAGAGTCGCTGGCGGGGAGGGGGGCGATGGCGTCGAGTTGGGCATCGGCATCGTCGCTGGAGACAAAGCGCCGGAGGCGGATGTGATCGCCGGCGTGGGTGATGTGGACGCGGGGTTGTTTGTCGGGTCCGCAGATGCTCACCCGAACACTGGGCGAGGGCTCCCCGGGATTCGGTGGGCCGAAGTCGAAGAGGCCCGTCCACACCTGTGCGGTGAGGGAGTCCTCCACCTGCTCAATCAGCCCCGAGTAGGGGGTTTGGTAGAGCGTGCCTCCGCTTAGCCGCACCTCGCGCGGGATGGATAGGCACCCCGTCCATTCGGGTCCGGCGGCGGGGAGGTAGCCAAAGATGACGGTGGTGTCCCCGAGGAGCGGCTCAAGCGGATGGCTGTTGGTGCAGCGTGGGCGGGAGAAATCGTGGCCGTAGTCGATCCGGGTGAAGGGTGTGCGGACGGTGAAGGTGGCCTCGGTGAGCGTGCCCACGAGGTACCCACATACCTCGACATCTCCGGCGAGCACAGTGAGGAGGAGCACGTGCTGGAGCTGCCCGGATTCGGTATCGCGCATGAGCACGATGCGCGGGCTGACGAGTTGGTCAAAGCCCTCGAGCCCGGTGGATCCATGGAAGCGGAGGGGGCCGAGGACGTCCCAGGAGTCCGCATCGAAAGAGCGGAGGACCACGGGGGTGGGGGAGGTGATGGGGCCGACCAGTGCCAGCATGAGCCAGCCGGATGTGTCGGTGATCACGCAGGGGGAGCGGAAGTCCTGGTAGTTGCGGCGGTTGCCGACGACTTTACCGCACCGGTGGATCCCGGACTCAGTGAGAATGGCGCGGTGGATGCTGCTCATTCCCCGGCACACGGCCGTGTAGTAGAGGTAGATGTGGGTGCCATCGGAGACGACCGATCCCGCCAACACCGTGTCTTCGGGGGCGACGGGGGTGAGTGCGTCCGCACAGTGGGTCCACGTGAAGGGGGCGTGGGGGGTGGCGGCACTGTCCGCACCCCACGGGCTGCAGCTGTGGCCCCAGCAGCTCGTGCCCGCCGGGGCTGCCTGCGGAACGTACTGGTACATGAGGTGCCACAGGTGGGGAGTGATGAGGGAGCCAGCGGGAGCTTCGAGTCTGCCCGGGGCGGTGACATGGAGGGCTGGGCGTGTCCGCGTGGGAGCGGGGAGGGTGAGCATGGTGCACCTCCTCACGGTGGACGAACTGGTCACCTTCCACAATAGCGAGAACGCGCCGACCGGCGGCGCGCTGTGGGGAGAATACGCGGACGGAAGGCACTAGGACCATGTTTATCAGTGCCTTCCGTCCTACACAAGGAAGTATGAAATTAGTGCTCGCGTGGGCTAGGCCTGGCGGTTCTTGTTGCCGAGGACGAAGCCGAGGAGTGCGATGATGATGCCGGCGACAATGAGCAGCCAGCCGACGATGGTGACGATCGTGCCGACAAGCCCCCAGCCGTAGGCGTTGAGGAGAGTGCCCTGAATCATCGAGCCCATGAAGAAGGTGTCAGTGCGCAGCTTCTGCAGGCTGGCAACCTTCTTAGCGGTCTCGTTCGTTGTCTCCTTGTTGGCGATCTCCGCGTTGGCGAGGGCGGTGATCTCCTGCTCGGACTTATCCGGGTTCTGGGCTGTGAGCTCTTCCTTCAGGGCGTTAGTGAGCTCAGTGACCTTGTCGCCAGCGGCCTGGAAGGTGGCGGCGGAGATGTCATTCTGCTTCGCGGTATTGCGCATGTGCGCACCCACATAGTGCTCGGCGTAGGCCTTGGCCTCGGCACCGGTGTCCATCGGGGAGCCGGCGTACTTGAGGAGGATGTCGGCGTCCTCCTGCTGGATGGATTTGCCGGTCTGTGCGTTGATGGCCTGCTCGGTCGGCATCGTGATGCCCTGGGCGGTGAGTTCGTCCTTGACAAAGCCGCCGGCGAAGCTGCCTGTGTAGATGGCCACGACGCCAACGATGAGGAGGAGGATGCCCACGATCTTGGCGAGAGTCTTATATACGTTTGTTGCCACTGTTGTACCCTTCTACGAAATGGTGTGGTCTGGTGAGACGACTATCGCGTCGATTTGTCGCGTTTGTGTCTCAAATTCAACACTCGTAAGCGTAGACTCTCCGATTTTTTTGTGGTCAACTGGCCCCGGCCGCGTGTCGTCCGAGAGTATGGTGCCCTACCGCGCCGAACGGCTAACTAAGCTGGTAAAACAGGTTTCTGGCGCGAAATTCGGTGTGATGCATCTCACGCTCCGGTGTTCTTTATCTTACTAAGAAGGTTTCCTAATGATATGAAATAGTCTCAGCAGTGCGGAAAATTGCAGAACAGCGATATACCCCCGAAAAGCGCTGTCACGGTGGGTATATGCCGTGCTTGTTCGAGATGGCTTGGTGGGGGAGGGGTGCCTATCCGGGGATGAGAGCTCATCTGCTGCACAGTAACGACATGTATGTGTGTATGGAAGTGGATAAAAATGCAGAAAGCCCTTCCGCCGTGAGGCGGAAGGGCACGAATGTCCAACAATCCTACATGAGGGAGCGGTACACCTCGACAGTCTGCTCGGCGATCTTCGCCCAGGAGAACTCCGTCACCGCACGCTCACGACCGAGGCGACCAACCTCAGCGGCGTGCGCCCGATCAGCCACCATCGCATTGACAGCAGCAGCAATATCGCGCTCGAAGGTCTCCGCATCGTTCTCGTCATAGTGGACGAGGGTGCCGGTCACGCCGTCCTGAACAACCTCCGGGATACCTCCCACATCGGAGGCGACCACGGCAGTCCCGCAGGCCATCGCCTCAAGGTTGACAATGCCGAGCGGCTCGTAGATGGACGGGCACACGAACGTATCGGCAGCGGTGTAGACCTCCTGCACGTCGTCCTTCGAGAGCATGTCCTGCACCCAGAAGATCCCGTCACGTTCCGCCTGCAGCTTCTCCACAAGCTGCTTCGTCTCCTCCGCGATCTCGGGAGTATCCGGCGCGCCGGCACACAGCACCAGCTGCACCTCGGGATCGAAGTGGGACGCCGCCTTCACGAGGTGGCCGACACCCTTCTGGCGGGTGATGCGACCGACGAACGCGGCGATCGGGCGATCCTTATCCACCCCGAGCCCGGAGAGGAGGGAGCCCTCCCGGTCCTCAAACGTGGGGCGCGGCTGGTAGAGCTCTGAATCGATGCCGTTGAGAACAACGTGAATCTTGTCCGGATCGATTGCCGGATACGCCTCGAGGATGTACTCCTTCATCTTGGAGGACACGGCGATGAGCGCATCGGCGTTCTCCATCGCGTTCTTCTCGCTCCAACTGGAAACGTCATAGCCACCGCCGAGCTGCTCGCGCTTCCACGGGCGCTGCGGCTCGAGGGAGTGGGCGGTTGCGACGTGGGGGATGTCATAGAGCAGACCCGTCAGGTGTCCGCCCAACCCGGCGTACCACGTGTGGGAGTGCACCACATCGAGGTTCGTCGCTGCATTCGCCATCCGGATCCCCGTCGACAGCGTCTTCAACGCGGCGTTCGCCTCGTTGAGCTCGGGATCGTGGGTGTGCACATAGGTGTCCTGCTCCTCGCGGGGAGCACCCATGCAGTGCACATCCACAAAGACACCGTCGAGCTGACGCATGAAGCGGGTCAACTCAGTGACGTGCACACCGGCACCGCCGTAAACCTCCGGCGGATATTCTCTGGTCATCATTCCAACTCGCATGGTTTTTACCGTAGTGGTTATTCCGCACTCGGGCAAAAGAATGCGCGGAGAAAGAGCGCGAAAACTCGGCGAACGCGATAGGTTAGTGATTATGAGATCCAATCCACATGTCCTCGCCATTGTTCTCGCCGGCGGAGAAGGCAAGCGCCTCTATCCCCTCACAGAGGATCGGGCCAAGCCCGCCGTCCCCTTCGGTGGTTCCTACCGCCTCATTGACTTCGTCCTCTCCAACCTGGTCAACGCCGGATTCCTGCGGATCTGCGTACTCACCCAGTACAAGTCCCACTCCCTCGACCGTCACATCTCCCAGGCCTGGCAGATGTCCGGATTGACCGGCAACTACATCGCTCCGGTACCCGCCCAGCAGCGAATGGGGCAACGGTGGTATATGGGTTCGGCTGACGCGATCCTCCAGTCACTCAACCTCATTGAGGATGAAAAGCCCGACTATGTCGCAGTCTTCGGTGCTGACCACGTCTACCGCATGGATCCGGCACAGATGGTGGCCGAGCACATCGCCTCCGGCAAGGCGGCCTCCGTCGCCGGCATCCGGGTGCCCCGGGAGGAGGCCACCGCTTTCGGCGTCATCGAATCCGACGACGATGGCACCGTCACCCAGTTCCTGGAGAAGCCTGCCGATCCGCCCGGCACCCCCGATGATCCGACGATGTCCTACGCCTCGATGGGCAACTACGTGTTCACCACGGAGGCTCTGACCGAGGCGCTGCTGACTGACGCTGAAACCGAAGGATCCAACCATGACATGGGCGGGGACATCATCCCCTACTTCGTGTCCAAGAACGAGTGCCACGTCTACGACTTCATGTCCAACAAGGTGCCCGGTTCCACCGAGCGCGACCGTGGTTACTGGCGCGACGTTGGTACGATCGACGCCTTCTACGATGCCCACATGGACCTCATCTCGGTGAACCCGATCTTCAACCTGTACAACATGCAGTGGCCGATTCACTCCACCGACGAGGGCAATCTCCCGCCGGCCAAGTTCGTCCAGGGCGGCATCGCACAGGCGTCCATGGTTGCCCCCGGCTGCATCATCTCCGGTGCCTCCGTGCGCAACTCGGTGCTGGCGACGGATGTGTTCGTGGAAGATGGAGCCACCGTTGAGGGCTCCGTACTCATGCCCGGCGTCCGGGTGGGGAAGGGCGCGGTCGTCCGCCATGCCATCCTCGACAAGAACGTCACCGTCTCCGCCGGTGAGTTCATCGGTGTCGACCACGAGCGCGACGCACAACGCTTTACCGTCAGTACCGGTGGCGTTGTTGTCGTTGGCAAGAACGAGAAAATCTAGCCCGCAGCGGCGGGGAGGACCTTCCTGATGATCGTCATCCCCGCTGCACCGAGGGGGAGACGGACAACGGCAGCGTCAGTGCGCTCGGCGAGGGCACTGTCCGCTGCCTGTGCTGCGTGAAGGGGGGTGTTATCGGTATCGTCGCTCGCTACCACAAAGGGGAGGGAGTTGAGGAGTACCACGAGTCCACCGGTCTGCAGGAGCGGCCAGGAGGCATCGAGGAATGCGGGGAGCTCGGCGGGGTCCACATCGCCGACAATCATCCGGTAGGACTCATCGGCGAGTCGCTCCATCACGTCGAGGGGGCGGGAGGGGAGGAAGCGGAACTTGGAGAACCCGGCGGTATGGAAGACCGCTCTGGCCTGCGCCTGATGTTCACTTTCCGGATCGATACACGTGACGTGCCCCTGGTCACCGAGGCCCCGGAACAGGTACAGGCCGACGAGCCCGGCGGCGGGGGTGACTGCGATGGCAGCCGCATTCGCCTCCGTTGCCACGAGGGAGGCGAGCAGGGTGATCAGTTCGCCCGTCGCCTCGTCGGGAGTGGTCAAGCCGAATTCCTCGGCATCGGCACGAGCCCGGTCGCGGGCCGGATCAGCTGGGGCGGCGGAGAGAATAAAAGAGGCAAGTTCGGTGTTAAAAGAATCAGATGTGTGTAGTTCAGTCACGCCTCAGTAGTGTACTAACTTTGTGGGAAGGAATTGGCAGATTACTCACATCGCATGGTATGCTTATTGCAACTTATGGATGAGACAATACACTTTATGAACAGCCCGACAACACACGATGAGCACCCGGCCCTGACCGGGACGGCAGCATTTGACGCGGGGACGGGCGCGATGCCGAGCTGGGGGGAGATCGTTGCGGAGCACGCCGATTCCGTCTACCGGCTCGCCTACCGCCTGTCGGGGAACGCCCACGATGCCGAAGACCTCACACAGGAAACCTTCCTCCGGGTCTTCCGCTCCCTCAAACGGTACCAACCGGGAACCTTTGAGGGGTGGCTCCATCGCATCACCACCAACCTCTTCATGGACATGGTGCGTCACCGCGCCACCATTCGCATGGAGGCCCTCGATACGGACTATGACCACTATCCCGATTCGGACCCCACCCCCGATGAGGCGTACACCATCGCCAACCTCGACCCCACCCTCGAGGCGGCGCTGAACTCACTGAGCCCGGAGTTCCGGGTGCCGGTCGTCCTCTGCGATATGCAGGGGCTCAGTTATGACGAGATTGCCGCCACCCTCGGCATCAAACTGGGGACGGTGCGTTCGCGCATTCACCGGGGTCGCAGCCAACTGCGCGAGTACCTCAACACCGCCGCCGAGACGAGTTCAGCCGCCCGCGAATTGGTCCCTTCGGCCTACAATCGAGGACATGAGCCAGCCCAGGTTTTCGGATAGGCACCGCAGCGCCGACACAACGGACAGTGGTGTCCAGTTTTCGTCGGTGGAGCACCTATCGCACGAGGCCGTTGCCGGCTACGTCGATCGGGAGCTGTCTCCGGGCGCGATGCGCCGGGCGACACGGCACCTCATGAAATGCGCCCAGTGTCGGGCGGAAGTGCGCGCCCAACGGGGCGCCTCTGATACACTCCGGCGCTCCTCGGCGGGATCGCCTATTCACATTCCCCAGGAATTGCTCACCAAGCTCGAGGGCTTCGCCCGCGAGGAAGTGCCGCACGCTGGAGAAGACAACACCGGTGGGGAGGGTGCGCTGCGGCGGATATTCCTCCGCTCGCGCGAGAAGTAGGTTCCGGATTCGGCGGCTGGTAGACTGGGGGGCGTGTTTAGCAACGTCGGCTGGGGCGAAATCATCGTCGTCCTCGTAGTGGGTCTGTTCATCATCGGACCCGAGCGGCTTCCCAAGGTCATTGAGGATGTCAAAGCAGCCGTCTATGCTGCGCGCATGGGAATAGCGAAGGCGAAGATCGCGCTCAATGACGATCTCGGTGAGGAATTTGACGAACTGCGCAAACCCCTCACAGAATTGGCGAAAATGCGGGCCATGGGGCCGAAGGCCGCGCTGACAAAGACCCTCTTCGATGGGGATGACACCTATCTCAACGCCATCGACCCGTCGACGTGGACGACCGAACCGCAGCAGCGACCGGCCACCCCGCCACCGCCCCCGGAGAACCCAGAGGCCGGTGGGACAGCGCAGTCCTACTCGGACGTACCATAGGAGAGTTAGACGATCCCGAGGCCGAGGCGCTTCCCGGCGATGGGCTCTGTGCGGGCGGTCAGCTGATCGGCAATGTCGCGGAGAGCACATGCGGCCGGGGAATCCGGATCCGAGATCACGACAGGAGTGCCTGCGTCGCCGCCAACCCGCAGCTGCGGATCGAGCGGAATCGACCCGAGCAGACCAATCTGTGTTCCCAGCAGCTCCGAGAGCCGGGAGGCGACATCGCTCCCGCCACCAGCACCGAACACGTCAAGCGTGGAGCCATCCGGCAGGACCATCGCCCCCATGTTCTCAATCACCCCGGCGATGGGCTGATGGGTCTGCTCCGCAATCGAACCAGCCCGCTCAGCCACATCAGCAGCAGCCGCCTGTGGGGTGGTGACAATCAGCAACTGGGCTCCGGGGGTCAGCTGCGCCACGGAGAGAGCAATATCGCCGGTGCCGGGCGGCAGATCGAGGAGGAGCACATCGAGATCACCCCAGAACACGTCGGTGAGGAACTGTTGGATCGCCCGGTGCAACATCGGACCCCGCCAGGCGATCGGCGCGTTATCCGGGACAAACTGGCCAATTGAAATGACCTTCACCCCGTGCGCGAGAGGCGGCACAATCATGTCGTCGACCTGCTGGGGGAGCTGTGTGGTGCCCATAATTGCCGGAATCGAGTGACCGTAGATATCGGCGTCGAGAATGCCCACGGACAGTCCCTTCGCGGCCAAGGCCACGGCGAGGTTCGCCGTCACCGACGACTTTCCCACCCCACCCTTGCCGGAGGCAACGGCGAAAACCCGCGTCGTTGAGGCGGGATCGTTGAAGGGGATCCTCGGATCGTCGCTGCCGCGCAGCCTGATCCGCAACGCGCGGCGCTCCTCATCGGTCATCACCCCCATGGTGACGGTCACCGTGTCGATGCCGTCAACGGCAAGGACGGCAGAGCGCACATCCGCCTCGATCGTCGCCCCCATCGGGCAACCGGACACCGTCAGTGCAATCTCCACCGCAGCCGCCGCCCCCTCCCGGGTTGCGGATCGGACCATTCCCAGCTGTGTGATGGGGCGGGACAATTCCGGATCGATGACAGTGTCGAGGGCCGCGAGAATCTCCGGCGCATTCGTATCAGGTGCGTTCATAACTGTCATAGTAACTAATTGTCACCATCGGTGATCATGTCCCCCTGAGTCGGGTCACGCAACGCCTCCGCGGTGCGACGAGACGCCGATTCATCATCGATCTTCGCCTCAATCCGCTCGAGCAGGTCCGCCAGATCACTGAGTTGGTCACGCAAGTAATCGCGGGTGACGTTCTCGCCCACACTCAACCGGAGGTTTGCCAACTCGCGCGCGAGGAACTCCGTATCCGCCTTCGTCTGCTCCGCCCGCTGCCGGTCCTCCTGGAGAGCCCGCCGATCGCGTTCCTCCTGGCGGTTTTGGGCCAACAAAATCAACGGGGCAGCATAGGCCGCCTGGGTGGAAAACGCTAAGTTGAGGAGGATGAACGGGTAGGGGTCCCAGTGTTGGATAAAGCCCACCGTATTGAGCAGAATCCAGGCGACCACGAAGATCGTCTGCCACATGAGGTACTCACCCGTGCCGAAGAAGCGGGCCACCTTCTCCGCACCGGCACCGACAGCATCGGCATCGACCTGAAACAGCTTGCGGCGGCGCTTGCCTGCAGTGGGAGTATCGAGGGAATTCTCGTTCGGTGCCATCAGGAATCACCTCCCGGACGAATCCCCGTCTCGCGCCAATCCGGGGGCAATAACTCCTCGAGGAGATCGTCGACGGCTACCGCGCCGAGCAGGTGGTCATCCTCGTCGAGGACCGGACCACACACGAGGTTGTACGTGGCAAAATAGCGGGCCGCCGTCTCCGTCGTGTCGTCCGCATACAGCGGCGGCAAGTCAGGGTCGAGGATACCGCTGATGAGCGAACTCGGAGGCTCGCGCAGTAGCTTCTGCAGGTGGACACTGCCGAGGTATTTCCCGGTAGGTGTCGCCGTCGGAGGACGCACCACGAACACGAGGCTGGCCATGGAGGTGGGCAGGTCGGGGTTGCGGGCCAGTGCCAGCGCCTCCGCCACCGTCGCCTGTGGGGTCATGACCAACGGCTCCGAAGTCATGATCGAGCCCACCGTGTCCGGGGAAAAGTCCATCAACCGGCGCACCGGTGCGGCCTCATCCGGTTCCATCAACTGTAGGAGCACATCTGCCGTATTGTCATCGAGCTCCGCCAACAAGTCCGCAGCGTCGTCGGGATCCATCTCCTCCAGAATGTCAGCGGCGCGTTCCAGATCGAGATCCTCGATGAGCTCCGCCTGGCGGTCCTCCGGCAACTCCTGGAGAATGTCGGCCAAGCGCTCGTCGTTCAACGCGGCGACGACATCCCGCTGCGTCGACGGAGTCAACTCCTCAAACGCCTGCGCCGCATCGGCTGGGCGCAGATCATCGAGCTCGGCGAGGTGCTCCGCAGTCTGTTCCGTCAGTCCCGCCCCGGTCGGAGTGATGCCGTGGATCGCCGACCACGGCACGGAAATGAGCTTCGGAGACCGGCCCCACTTTGGACGCTTCTCAAACACCGCCACCGAGCTGACGACCCAATCCCGTGAGCGCATCTTCTCCAGCTCCACATCGGCGACCTCGACCGCCTTACCCGCCAATTCGGGATGGTTGGGATCATCCACCGACACCTTCGTGCCAATGAAGTCCTCCCACACCGTCAGCTCGCCGGGGCGGGGCTGATAGGAACGAATAGACACGGAACCGGTGACAAGCACAATGTCCTGGGGAGTGATCTCCGCAATCCGCAGCATGGGCACGAAAATCCGGCGTTTATTCACCATCTCCACAACAATGCCGAGGGCACGCGAATCGCTGCCGTGGGCGCGGACGAGGACAACAACGTCGCGAACCCGGCCGACGACATCGGCATCGGGGTCGCGCACTATCATGCCAGACAGGCGTCCGGCATAGACCCGGCTCACAGAACTCATGCCGTTCAGTCTAAACCCGTTTCCCCGGGAACAAAACGCGAGGACAAATCGTTAAGCCTCACGGAAGGAGAATCTCCGATGAGCACACCTTTTTCAGTCACCCCAGCATCTGCAACCCCCACCGGTGGGCGCGGCCTACGCACCCCACCTCAAGGCTGGCCGGTCGGTAGCTTCGCCACCTACGAGGAGGCACAAGCCGCCGTCGATTACCTCTCCGATGAGCAGTTCCCCGTCTCCGAGGTGACCATCGTCGGGGTGGACCTCATGCAGGTCGAACGCGTTCACGGCCGGCTCACCTGGGGGCGGGTCCTTGGCATGGGGGCCGCCTCCGGAGCATGGATGGGCCTGTTCATCGGCATCGTCCTCGGCATCTTCTCACCCACCCTGTTCGGTCCTCTCGCCTTGGGTATTGGTGTGGGTATCATCTTCGGCGTTGTCGGCTCCGCGATCGGCTACTGGGCCACCCACGGCACGCGCGACTTCACCTCCACAACGGAGATCGTCGCCTCCCGCTACGACGTCTTGGCCGACCCGGCGAATGCGCGCCGAGCCCGCGATCTCATCGCCTCCCGAAGCGCATCGAGCCCCCATCCCGCCGCGCCATCCGGTACAGTGACTAGCGAAAGGGAATGACGCGCGAACGGGAATGAGGAGCAGTCCATGACAGTGACAGCGGCATCTGCCCACCGTCGGCTCCGACGGGCCGTCGCTGTCGTTGCCACAGTGATCACGTGCTCCCTACTCGCTGGATGTACAGAAGAACCAGTCGGCCACATCAATCCCGACGAGGGCAAGCCCATCATTGTCATGGTCGACCGGGACCAAACCTCCCAGGTCGCCCTCGGAAACCTCTACAGCCAAGCCCTGTCCCGAAAGGGCTACAGTTCGGCGCTGCGGACGAAGGTTCCCCCCACCTTTGACACGCGCATCGCCTGGATCACCACCGGCGAGGCCGACGTCATCATCGGCTGCACCGGGGAACTCCTCGCCCAACTCAACCCCGTCACCGCCCGGGAACTCTCCGCCGCCTATGTCGCCGACCGCGATGCCGGGCGCATTGAAAAGAACTCGTGGGACTGGCAGGAGCGCGTCTTCGCCGAAATGGCCAAAGCCCTGCCCGACTTGGTCACCGCCACCGAACCCTCGAACGCGCAGGCCTGCGAACAATCCGGACAACTCCCACTCCCGCAGAACGTCGTCCCCATCGTCCGCAAAACCCGTGCTGACAAAGCGGTTCGCACCACGCTCAACAACGTCACGGGCACCATCATCACCACCGATGTGAAAAACCTCACGAGCGTGCTCGTGCGCACTGGCGTCATCACCGGTGCCGCGACTGATTTCCTCCTCGAACACGGCATGTAGTGAGCCCACACGTCGGGTGCGCACCAGCATGGAGCAGGAGGGCACCCTTACCGCGAGTGGAGCCAGTTCTGCGCAAAGACCAATCCACGGGTGGCCACCAGACGCAACGCCTCAGCCGCATCGCCAGCGAGAACACCCAGCTGCGTCGCCTCATCCGCGCTGACAGTGCCGAGCACATAATCCGCTGGATTCATCCGCCCCGGCGGGCGCCCAATCCCACACCGCAGACGGATATAGTCCCGCGTACCAAGCAGCTGGGAGATAGATTTCAACCCATTGTGGCCATTCTCCCCGCCCCCCTGTTTAAGACGCAGGGTCCCGAATTCCAGGTCCAGTTCATCGTGGATTACCACAATCCGCTCCGGGGGAATTCTAAAAAAATGGGCCAGGTACTGCACGGACTGCCCCGACAGGTTCATAAACGTCATCGGCTTGGCACAGATCACCCGGTCACCCTCCACCGCCACCGTCGCCGTCAGTGCCTTCGCCCGCTTGTTCACACTCCACTGTGCCGGCAGGCCAGCGGGGGCATCGGCGACGAATTCGTCAATGAGAATGAAGCCACAATTATGGCGGGTCGCCTCATAGCGCGCGCCCGGGTTACCTAAACCCACGAAGAGGAAATCAGTCACAACTGACCATTCTACGGCCCACCGGACTGTGAGCGCTCAAACGGCGACGGCCCCCGCCGAATCACCTGATTCAGCAGGGGCCGTACAGCACAGGTACTTAGGCAAATGCCTCGTCGAGCAGTGCCTTTGTCTCGATCGCATGCACCTTCGTCACACCCGTGGACGGAGCGGACTGGGCGCGCCGGGAGACGCGCTTGATGTCCTTCAGCTCGGGGACTAGCTCGGGCAGGTACTCGTGGAGGAACGGCCACGGGCCCTGGTTCGCCGGCTCTTCCTGCACCCAGCGGTAGTCCTTCGCATTCGGATACAGGGCGAAGGCCTCCTTGATGCGGTTGTAGGGGATCGGATGGAGCATCTCGAGGCGGATGATGGCGACATCGTCGCGGCCATCCTTGGCCCGCTTCTTCTCCAGGTCGTAGTAGAACTTACCGGAAGTGAACAGGACGGTGGTAACTGTCGAGGGATCGCCGGACAGGTTGCCGTAGATATCCACGAAGCGCGGATCGTTGATCACCGAGCGGAAGCGCTTCACCTCGGTGAACTCCTCCGGCGCGGACACGGCCATCTTGTTGCGCAGCATCGACTTCGGGGAGAAGACAACGAGCGGGCGGCGCATCTCGCCGAGGCCCTGGCGACGCAGTAGGTGGAAGTAGTTCGACGGAACCGTCGGCTGCGCCAAGGTCATCGACCCTTCCGCGCACAGCTGCAGGTAGCGTTCGATGCGGGCCGAGGAGTGGTCCGGACCGGAGCCCTCGTAGCCGTGCGGGAGCAGGAGGATAAGGGAGGACATGATGCCCCACTTGGCCTCAGCGGAGGAGAGGTACTCATCGATGATGGTCTGGCCACCGTTGGCGAAGTCGCCGTACTGGGCTTCCCAGGCGACGAGGGCGTCGGGGTTGCCGATGGAGTAGCCGTATTCGAAGCCCATGCCTGCATACTCGGTGAGCGGGGAGTTGTACACCATGAACTTGCCGCCGTTGCCCTGGCTGCGGGCGTAGGCATCGATCGGGTTGAACTGGGAGAAGTTCACCTGGTCATTGAGGACGGAGTGGCGCTGTGAGTAGGTACCGCGCTGGGAATCCTCACCGGCGAGACGGACGATCTTGCCGTCACCGGCCAGCGAACCAAAGGCCAACAGCTCGGCCCAGGCCCAGTCGATACCGCCCTCGGAGACGGCCTTGACACGCCGTTCGGCCACCGGGGCCACACGCGGGTGCATGTGGAAGTCCTCGGGAATGTTGGCGTAGGAGTTGCCCACGCGGAGCAGCTCTTCCTTCGTCACATTCGTATCCAGGTGGGTGAGCTCCTGGGAGGCGGCAATACCGGTCTGTGCGGCCGGACCCGAGGTCTCGGAGGCGCGCACCTGGTTGAACACGGCTTCGAGCTGATCGTGGAAGTCCTCCTCGATCTTGGCGAACTCCTCGTCGGACAGCTTGCCCTTGCCGAGCAGGTTCTCCACGTAGATGGTGCGGGTGGACTTGTGATTGTCAATGCGCTGATACAGCTCCGGCTGCGTCATCGACGGATCGTCGGCCTCGTTGTGGCCGCGGCGCCGGTAGGCAATGAGGTCAATGAAGACATCCTTGCCCCAGCGGCGACGGTACTCGGTGGCGAGCTTGCCCACCCACACAACGGCCTCGGGGTCGTCGGCGTTGACGTGGAAGATCGGGCAGCCGTAGGCCTTGCCCAGGTCGGTGGAGTAGGTGGTCGAACGCCCGGAATCTGGGGTGGTGGTGAAGCCCACCTGGTTGTTGACCACCACATGGACGGTGCCGCCGACCGCGTAGCCGGACAGCTGTGCCATGTTGAGGGTTTCCTGAACCACGCCGAGGCCGGCGAAGGAGGCATCGCCGTGCAGCTGCAGCGGGAGGACGGAGAAACCGTCTTCGCTGCGGCCCTTGTCCAGCAGGTCCTGCTTGGCGCGGGTGGAACCGATCTGGACGGAGTCGACCGTCTCCAGGTGGGACGGGTTGGCAGAGAGGGTCACCTTGATCTCGTTGTCGCCGAACATCTGAATGTGGGTGCCCTGGGCGCCAAGGTGGTACTTCACGTCGCCGGAGCCGCCGGGGGAGGCGGGGTTAATATTGCCCTCGAACTCCTTGAAGATCTGTGCGAGTGGCTTGCCCACGATATTGGCCAGGACGTTGAGGCGACCACGGTGCGGCATGCCCACGGTGACCTCGTCGAGGCCCTCGGTAGCAGCCTCATCGATGACGGCATCCATGAGCGGAATCATCGACTCGGCACCCTCGAGGGAGAACCGCTTCTGACCAATGTACTTGGTCTGGAGGAACATCTCGAAGGCCTCGGCAGCGTTGAGCAGCTGGACGAGGGCGATCATTTCCTTGTGGTCGGGCTGGGCGATGCCGGCCTCGATCTTGTCCTGCAGCCAGGTGCGCTCTTCCTTGTCCATGACGTGCATGTACTCGGAGCCGACGGTGAGAGTGTAGGCGTCCCGGAGGCGCTGGATCACCTCGCGGAGGGTCATCTGCTCCTTGCCGCCGAAACCGCCGACGGAGAAGGTCCGGTCGAGGTCCCACATGGTCAACCCGTGTGCTTCGAGCGTGAGGTCGGAGTGGTCCGGCATCGGCACGCCCGGCTGGTGCCAGTTGAGCGGGTTCGTATTGGCAATGAGGTGGCCGCGGGAGCGGTAGGCCTCGATGAGGTGTGCCACGCGGGTGTTCTTATCAATGCCGGTGTTGGGCACATCCTGCGCCCAGCGGATGGGGGCGTAGGGGATCTCCAGTGCATCGAAGATCTCGTTCCAGAATGCGTCATCGACGAGGAGATCGGAGATAGCGCCGAGGAATTCTCCGGACTCAGCACCCTGAATGATGCGGTGATCGTAGGTGGAGGTGATGGTCACCAGTTTGCCCACACCCAACTCGGCGAGGCGGTCTGTAGAGGCACCGTCGAACTCGGCCGGGTACTTCATGGAGCCGACACCGACGATCGTGCCCTGGCCCTGCATGAGGCGCGGGACGGAGTGGGTGGTGCCGATGCCGCCCGGGTTGGTCAGGGAGATGGTCACACCCTGGTAATCCTCGAGGGTGAGCGCCCCTTCCCGGGAGCGCTTGACAATGTCCTCGTACTTCTCCAGGAACTGGTCGAAGGTCAGGGTCTCGGCTTCCTTGATCGCAGCAACGACGAGGGCGCGCTCCCCGTTCTTCTGGGTGGTGTCTACGGCCAGACCCAGGTTGATGTGTTCGGGAGTGACAAAGTAGGCCTTGCCGTCCTCCTCCTTGTAATAGTTGTTCATATCCGGGTGGATCTGAACGGCCTTGATCACTGCCCAACCGATGATGTGGGTGAAGGAGATCTTGCGCCCCGAGGTGCGCTTGAGGTGCCCGTTGATGACAGCGCGGTTCTCAAACATGAGGCGGGCCGGCATCTCCCGCACGGAGGTGGCCGTGGGCACCTGCAGCGAGATGTTCATATTCTTCGCGGTGGCTTTGGCCACGCCCTTCATGACAGCTTCCCCGGCCGGAGGGGTCGGCTGAATCTTCTTCAGCGGTGACTTCTCCATTGCCAGGTCAACAACCTCGCGTTCAGCACCGCGAAGCTCCTTGAGCTCGGGCTTGATGTCGGTGGGTTGTGGTGCCGAGTTCACGGGCTGCTCCTTCTTCTCAGGTGCAGTATTCTGTGGGGTAGCTGCGGGGGATGGTGCTGCGGCGGCTGGCGACGAAGCGGAGTTGGCGGCAGCGTGCGGCTCGGGGGTGGGAATGCTCCCCTTGTCGAAGTAGTCGCGCCATTCCTGGTCAACAGACGCTGGATCATCCTTGTACTGCTGGTACATTTCGTCGACCAGCCACTGGTTGGGACCAAAGTCTTGGTTACTCACGGTTCTTGGAAACCTCGCCTCTGTAATTGGAGATGTTGTGATCTAGCTGTAAAAAATTGTAGGTCTCCATACACTTTAGTGAAAAGGGTTGGTTCAGGGGCACCCCCGAACGGTCACCCGCTAGTACGCATGTACTGGTAGAGGCATAAAAACGGGGTGCAGAAAAGGCGGTCCAAAAATCCTTTACGCCCCCAATTGGGGGGAGTTTTTAATCACTCAGCTCCGCCGCGATTACTTCTCCGTCAATGACGCGGTCAATGTCGGCAAATGAGGCGGGGAGGGCGCCGAGGTGGGCATGGGCGCTCTCGATGACGTTGCCCGCCAGCTTCCGGTTCGCCAGCGTGCCCACGACAGCGCCGATTCCGAGCGGAATGAGCTTGCCCAACCACGCCGTACTGAGCTTGCGTGTGATCTTCTTGCGGACCTGGGTGAGCAGGGCATCGGAGATTGAGTTGAGCTTCGGTCCGCTGAAGCGCGTGAGCAGGGCCGCTGTGGACAAGCCCTCGGCACCGTCGCCGAGGTCGCCGAGGATCGTATCGACGAGTGGACTGCCCGAGGCCCCAGCCAACACGACCATGAGGAGGGCGCGACGCTGTTCTGGATCGTCGATATCGGCACCGCGAATGACCGCGGAGGCCATCGTGTACACGGCAGCGGCATCGAGGAAGAGGAGGGAATCGGCAGACACGGCGGCGACCCCGGAGACAAGGCCTAACCCCGGAATTGCCGCAGCGGCACCCGTCGTTGCACCTGTCCCGGAGGCGATACTGCGGAAGTGCTTGTCCAAGGCGGCCTGCACGTCGGCGGGGGTCTGGGGGGTGCGTTCGCCCTTTTTCGGCTTCCGCAACCAGTCCAGGTATGCCCCGATCATTCCCGACTGCATCGTCACCGTCCGGTCCAGCGCAGTCAACAGTGTTTTGACGGCCGGTCCGCTCGCCTTCTCCACCTCGCGGGGATTGGTGGGGGCATGTGAGAGAGTGTCGCGGTTGTTGGAGCCGGTGAATGTATCGAAAATGCCCATGCGCCCCACTATAGAGCAATGTGGTGGACTGCCTCAGTTTCCCGGCATCTGCTGTTAGGCTGAGTGGGTGTTGGAAACCATCATCGTCGCCTCTCCGCAGCTCGCCGGATATGTCACTGCGCCGGCCGGGGCAACGGGTTTACGCTGGGAAGAGTTTGTCTCCCCGGGGGAGATCGCCGAGTCGGTGCGGCGGACCGCAGAAGGTTTTCGCATCCCCTCGCCGGCAGCAGCGGCCCATCTGCGCTTTGTCAACGTGGTGAAGGCGTGGATGACCCCGACGTTGACCGGCTTCGTCGAGTCGGTCGTTGCCGATCTCGATCTGCGCGGGGCCACTCTGTGGACGATCGATCATGTCTGGTACGCCTACAATCCGGGCCCGGCCGCGAGCGTGAACGACTCAGTAGCAGCAGCCGGGGAGTGTTTGTCCGAGCTCATCGCTGCAACGGCCGCGGCGACCGGCCTGCGCCCCGCACCACTGTGGGCGCAAGCGGCTGATCTCATCGCTATTGCCTGCGTGGGGGCCGGCAACGAGGCCTACGCCCCTGACGAGGCTGTGGAGGTGCTCGCCGAGGTGATGGAGTGTCTGCGCACAGAAGCCGGGGTACCCATTCCGTGGCCGCACGTGGTGTGCGGCCCGCTGCGGCGCCGCCTTGCCTTCACCGGTGTGCCGGGGCCGGGCGAATGTGGTGTCGGGGATGTCGATGCCGAGGATTTCCTCTCCATCCGCCGCCTGACCTGCTGCCATATCGATCGCTCCGAGGTGGCTGCGACCTGCACGGACTGCCCCCATGCGCCGGGGCGGCACAGCAGCAGCAGGGGAGTGTGAAACGTGAGACAATAGGGCCATGAGTTTCTTTGAAGAACTTGCCGCCGCCCTCGATCGTGAGGGGATTGAATCGCGCGGTGAGGGACAGGCCCTCCTGGTGCCCATCACCTCCGATGTGGAAATCCACTTTGAGATCATCGATGACCTTCTCCCTGCGGTCAACGTCTATATCGCGGGGGCGGATGTCGATGAGATCGGTGAGGTCACCGATATAGTCCTCGTCTCGGTGGTCTTCTCTGTGGACGACGCAGTCCGGGCGGTCGCCCGGCACATGGCAACCGATCAGGTGGTGACGGTGATGCGGGACCTCCTCGAGGGAACCGATGAGCGGATCGCCGATCTCGAGTTCACCCAGTCCTTCTTTGATCCTCAGGTCGTGACCGCTCCCGTTGCCGAGGACTCGGAGATTCATGTCCTCGTCGAGGTTGTCGACGAGGTGGCCACCGCATCCGTGGCGTTTATCGCCGGGATCTCCGACTATGACGACGAGGCCTGGGAAGGGGAGGAGCCGGAGATGCTCGATCTCGGTGTCTTCACCGACTTTGAGCGGCTCTTTGATGTCCTCTCGCTCGCTGCCGCCCAGGCAGAGGCGTGGGAAAAACAGCTCGTGCCCCTCGATGAGGACGACGACGATGTGGACTACGAGTTCTACATTGACGCTGAGGGTTCCGACGCCGCCGAGGACGAGGACTGACGGGCCACTATGCCGCCTTGTCGAGGGCGGTGAAGACCTCGATGGGGGAGGAGATCGGCGCGTAGGAGCCATTGACGAGCCAACAGAAGGTTGGCGTGGGCTCACCGACGACGTGGTAGACCGAGCCGGGTGGGGCGTCGAAGGTAGCGAAGGCGATACTGTCAACCCACTGCTGTGAATCCGCGAGGCTGAGCGGTGTTCCGCTCGGATCAGTAAGGCGCAGGGACACGAGGTAGGCCGGGATATCGTCATATCCGGCGCGGTGCATGAAGGCGACGACGGAGCGCCCGGTCCGGTACTTACTGATGGTGGCAGACACGGCAGGCAGTGTGCTCGTGCGGGGGAACTGTACCGTCGGGGGGCGCCACTGCGCGGACGGGCGTGCGAGAGAGCGGGGGTGGGCGATCACGGAGGCCAGCTCATCCATCGTTGCCGTGAGATCGGTTGTGGAGGCAGTAGAGCTAACCAGGTGGAGGGGGAAACGGCGTGCGTGTGTCATGGGCGTAACGGTAGCGGGTGGGTCTCACACGCCGGTGGGGGCCGACCCGTAACAGTCGAACACGTGTACGAGAGGCTACTCTGGGGGTTATGGAGAGGTCGGTCGACGCAGATGTAGACGTCACTTGTGGCGAGGAGCAGTTGCCCCGTGAAATCTGGGTCCTCGTCAGCGCTGCATTTGTCATTGCCCTCGGCTTCGGACTGATCGCCCCGATTATCCCGCAATATGCCATCTCCTTTGACGTTCCCGTCGCCATCACCACCGGTGCGATGGCCGGTGCATCTGCCTTCTGGCACCTGCTGGTGTTGCGCGGGATTGCGGGGATGGGGTCGACGATGTTCACGGTCTCGGCGATGGGGCTCATTGTCCGGCTTGCCCCCGCCCACATGCGCGGGCGCGCCTCCTCGGTGTACGCCACCGCCTTCTTAGTGGGGAATATCCTCGGCCCGGTGGTTGGCGCACTGCTCACTGTGCTCGGAATGCGCCTCCCCTTCCTCATCTACGGGGCCGCAGTACTCGTTGCCGCTGGCATTGTCTACACCCTGCTGGACCGAGACACAGTGGAGGGACTGGAGCGAAAGGATCCGTACCCGCCGATGGAGTTGAGTGAGGCGCTCACCCATCCGAGCTTTCAGTCCAACCTCGTCTCCGGCTTTGTCAATGGGTGGTCCAACATGGGGGCGCGGGTGGCGATTCTGCCGCTCTTTGCCGCTGCCACCTTCCATGCCGGGGGTGCGATCGCCGGTATTGCACTCGCCGCGTTCGCTGGTGGGAATGCGGCCGCTCAGCAGGTGTCCGGGCGTCTCTCCGACCGGGTGGGCCGGAAGCCGCTCATCCTCAGTGGTGTGGCGGTCAACGCCATCTTCACCGCTGGGCTCGGATTCACCCACGCTCCGTGGTCACTACTTGCCGTCTCGGTGGCTGCGGGGTTTGGTGCCGGTCTGTTCAATCCGGCGCAACAGGCCGTCATGGCGGACATCATTGGTCGGGAGCGCTCGGCGGGGAGAATCCTCGCGAGTTTTCAGATGGCGCAGGACTGTGGGTCCATCCTCGGCCCCATCGCCATCGGTATGCTCGCCGATTGCTGGGGGTACTCGGTGGGGTTTGCCGCCTGCGGGGCGCTCGGAGTGATAGCGCTGGTCGTGTGGGGTATTCGAGGTCGGGAGACGATGGAAACGCGGCCACGCGTTCCCGGAGAAAAATTCACAGGAAAAAGTACTTGCGGGAAAGTAGATTGGTCCAGTAGTGTGCAGGACAGTCCCCCCGAAATGTGACCTACCTTACAGGCCTGTTTGACCTTCGTTACACGTCTGTATGTGGAGCGTCACCTTCTTCTCGTTTGAGAGAATGGAGCCCCATGTCCAACAACGCCCCCGTTGCGCACGCCCCCTCGGTCGATCCCGGCCCCCTCGGGCTTGCCGCATTTGCCACCACCACCTTCCTCCTCAGCCTCTTCAACGCCGGTCTGCTGCCTGGAACGGCCGAAGCCGTCGTCCTCCCCGTCGCCCTCTTCTACGGCGGCATCGCGCAGCTGCTCGCCGGCATGTGGGAGTTCGCCTGCAAGAACACCTTCGGCGCAACCGCCTTCACGAGCTTCGGCGCCTTCTGGCTCTCCTTCTGGGGGCTCCTCCACTTCTACGTCCCCGAGATCCCCGAGGCCGAGCGCGGAGCCGCCATCGGCTGGTTCCTCGTCCTCTTCGGCATCGTCGCCGCCATCCTCCTCGTGGCTGTCCTCGGTACCTCGAACACCATCCTCAAGGTCACCTTCATCCTCCTCGTCATCGCCTTTGCCTGCCTCGCTGGCGGTGACCTGTTCGGCGCGACCGGTCTCACCCGCGCCGGTGGTTGGATGGGCATGATTACCGCCATCTCCGCCTTCTACGGATCGGCGGCCGGTGTCATCAACGCCACCTGGGGACGCAAGGTCATCCCCGCCTAACCTCGTACCCACCCATCGACCCAGCGCCCGGCTACACTCAACGGTGTGCAGCGCTGGGTCTTACACATGGATATGGATGCCTTCTTCGCATCCTGTGAACAACTCACCCGCCCCACGCTGCGCGGTCGACCCGTCCTCGTCGGTGGTGTCGACGGGCGAGGAGTCGTCGCCGGCGCGTCCTATGAGGCGCGCCGGTGCGGTGTGCACTCGGCCATGCCGATGTGGCAAGCGCGTGCACTCATCGGCTACACGGCCATCGCCGTCACCCCGCGCAAGAGCGTCTACAGTGCCGTCTCCCGGCACGTCTTTGAGATCGTCGGGGAAACAGCCGGGGTGTATGAGCAACTCTCCATCGACGAAGCCTTCCTCGAACCACCCGAGCTGGCCGGAGCCAGCGTCAGCGACGTCGACGCGTGGGCCGAGCAGCTGCGCACCCGCATCCGCACCGAGGTGGGAATCGTCGCCTCCATCGGGGCAGGATCGGGCAAACAGTACGCGAAAATCGGCTCGGGGCTGGCCAAACCCGACGGCATCTGCATCATCCCCAGCGCCGACCAGGCCAGCATTATTGGCCCACTCCCGGTGCGGAAACTGTGGGGAATCGGGCCCGTCGCCGAGATGAAGCTCAAACAACTCGGCATCGAAACCATCGCCGACTTCGCCGACATGAGTGCGAAAGAGGTCGAAATCACCCTCGGTTCCACCGTCGGAATCGCCCTGTGGGAACTCGCCAACGGGATCGACGATCGCCCCGTCGCCCCACGCGCCATCGCCAAGCAGATCTCCAGCGAACACACCTTCCGCACAGACCTCACGGACGACGGCGCCGTCGACGCCGCCGTCGAACGTGCGGCCCGGGAAGCCCACGCGCGCCTCCGTGTGGACGGGCGCGGCGCCCGCACCGTCACGGTGAAGGAGAAGATGGCTGATTTCCACACCGAGTCGCGCTCTCTCACCCTCCCCTATGCCACCGATGAGTTTGACACTCTCTGTGCTGCCGCCATGCGGCTCGTGCAATACCCCACCGAGGTCGGCCCGGTGCGCCTGATTGGGGTGAGCTTCTCCGGCCTCGAATACGCCCGGCAGGGGGTGCTCTTCCCCGAACTGGACCAGGTGAGCATCTCCCAACGCAGTGCCGCACCTGCTGAGATGACCCCCACCTTCTCCAGTGTGCGGTTTGCCCCGACCCAGGACGTGCACCACAGTGAATACGGCCACGGCTGGGTGCAGGGAGCCGGCGGTGGCGTGGTCACCGTCCGCTTTGAAACCGCCTCCACCGGCCCCGGTCGCGCCCGCTCCTTCGCCGAAGATGACCCCCACCTCACCGCTGCCGATCCACTCGATTCCTTGCGGTAGCGTCTCCCCGCCGCCTAGAGCAAAGTGGCAATATGGCGGCCGGAGGCAACCGCAATAGCCAACAGCACTCGGGCTTGGCCCGCCCGGAAGTACGTTGACCCATACGCGCCGAGAGCCTGCAAACTCGCGCCTCCACCGGCCCCGCCGTAGTTGCCGGCGACCTCCCCGCGCGGCACCCGGGTTGTGATGACGACGGGAATATCCTTTGCCAGCGCCTCCGTGATCCCGGCGGCAACCTGCGAGCCCACGTTGCCCTCTCCCATTGCCTCGACGACAAGCCCGTCGACTTCGCGCGCGACGGCATCATCGATAATGTCGCGCGGCGCACCCGGATAGGCGGTGACAATATCCACCCGGAGGTCGGCCAACGGCACCGGGGACACCGGATCGGCCCGTTGTGGTTCCTCCGGACCGTTTGTTGCAAAGGCGAGGGTGTCGTGGGTGTGCCACTTCATGGCCCCGCGGGCGGGAATCACCGCATGGGAGAAGACAATGAGGGTGCCAATGCCCTGGGCCGACGGATCGGTGGCAATGAGAATCGCCTCAAAGAGGTTGCGCACACCGTCAGGGTCCTCATCGTCAAAGGGGCGCATCGCACCGGTAAAGATGACAGGGCGATCGTCGTTGGTAAACGTGTCCACCGCAACAGCAGTCTCCTCCATCGAGTCGGTGCCGTGGGTGACCACCACCCCGTCCACATCGGGATCGGCCAGCGCAGCATGAACTGCGGCGACGATCTCATCAATATCAAAGAACGTCATCGCCGAGGAATCGAGGCGGGTGATCTCGCGCACTGTCACCTCAATATCTGCCCCCTCGAGCAGTGGTTGAACCGCCTCCATGAGTTGTTCTCCAGAGACTGTTGGGATGAGGGCCCCCGAGGAGTCGCGGGTACATGAGATGGTTCCACCTGTAGTGAGGACAACAATGTTCATGGGTTTTTACCCTATCCCATTGTGTTATGTACTATGAACTTCATGGGATTGAATACCGTGAGAGCAGTACCGCGAGTCGCGTTGGTCAGTAGCGCAGTCATCATCGCCGCCGCCACCCTCGCCGGGTGTGCGACCGACAGTGCCACCACAGCCTCGTCTATCATCTCGTCGGCATCGACAGCGGCGACTGCTGCCGGCTCTGCCACCTCCTCCCTGCCGACGGCGGAAGATCTCAACGCCGTCCTGAAGAAGGCCACCGATCCGGCTGTCCCGGTCGAAGAAAAGGTGACCACCGTCCAAGGTGGGGAAGCGGTTCCCGAGATTTTCCCGCTGATGACGCAGTCGCAGCAGGAGTCCGGCGCGAACTTCACCGTTGTTCCCCCCGTTCTTCCCGGCTACGCCCCGGATTCCGTACTCACCACGGTGAGCTTCACCCTGCCGGGGATGGCCCCGCAGGCCGCCGATAACGTCGAATTTGTCAACGAGGCGGGAACGTGGAAGCTCTCCCAACAGTGGGCGTGCACCCTCGTAGAAAACACCGTGACCCCGGAGCAGGTGCCGGCGATGTGCCGGGCCTAACCGGCAGCTGTTACACCACACCCACTTCCGGCAGGAGCGTCACCCGCCGCCCCGTCCACGTCGTGCGAATCCAGCGGTCATGGCTGGCCACGATGACAATGCCGGGAAACGCATCGATCGCCTGCGCGAGATCCTCGTTGAGCGAGAGGGAAATATGGTTCGTCGGCTCATCGAGGAGCAAAATATCGGGGGGAGTGGCAAGCACAATCCCAATGGCCACGCGGCGGCGCTGTCCGAGTGAGAGCATCCGCATCGGCATCCGGGCGAGCTCCTCGCTCAACAGTCCCAACTCCACGAGGGAGGGGGCACCCGCTGGCACCCGGAGGGCGTAGGTGCGCTCGGCGGACATCGCCAAATCCGTCCACTCATCATCCTGTGGGAGAAATCCCACCCGCAGCCCCTCGCTGATGGACACCATGCCCTCGCTAAACGCCTCCAATCCGGCGATGACCGAGAGCAGTGTCGATTTCCCCGCCCCATTGGGGCCCTCGATGAGGATGTGCTCGCGGTCGAATATGTCGAGGTCAGTGGGGGAAAGCCGCTCCTCCACGGCGACATCGAGGAGACTGATCACCGGTTCTGCATCGCGGGTGAGGGTGACCTCGGAGGTGTCCACGCCGAGAAACCGCAACTGCGGGGGTGGGGCGGGCAGTGCAGACCGCTCGAGATTCTCCAGTTTGTGTTGGGCGGAGCGAATCCGATTGCCCACCGTCTTCGCGGCACGATCGGCAAAGAACTTCGCCGCACGATGCGCTTCCGACTTCGCCTCCGTGTGGTGGAACACGTCATCACTGGACTGGTGTGCTCGCTTTTCCAGGTGGGCGCGTTCGTTTTCCTGCTCGTTGTAGAGCGCCCGCCAGCGTCGGCGCGACTCGGTGCGATGGCGCAGATAGTCCGAATACGAGCCGGTGTAGGACAGGCCCTGGACAGTGTCGGAACCCCACCCGCCCTCAGCGGACAGCCCCGGGTCGAGGTCAATGATCGTCGTGGCGACGGTGTCGAGGAAGTAGCGATCGTGACTGGCCACGATGACCGGCCCGGTGAATCGGGCGAGTTCGGCGGCGACGAAATCGGAACCGGCATCGTCGAGGTGGTTGGTCGGTTCGTCGATAATGAGGCCGTCGTGGGGCTCGATGAGCAGCATTGCCAACGCCAGGCGGCGCCGCTGACCGCCGGAAATCTCGCGAATGCGCGCCTGGCGGTTGAGGGTTCCCACGGAGAGGTGGTCGAGGATCGAATCGATGCGCGGCTCCAGTGCCCACAGTTGGTAGAAATCGGCCTTCGCCAACGCCGCATCGTAGGCCTGGGCGAGCTGGGCGGAGTCCGGATGGGTGCCCACCTGTTCGGCGAGGGTGGTGATCTCCCGCTCGATCGAGCGCACCTCATCGACGGCCTGGTCAATGAGTTCACCGACCGTCGCATCCATGGACAGTTCCACCTCTTGCGGGAGGTATCCCACGCGGTCAGGGGCGTGGATGTGGCCGACGTCGGGACTGATGCGGCCTGCGGCGATCGCCAAAGTGGTGGACTTGCCGGCTCCATTCTCCCCGATGAGGCCTGCGACCTGGTGTTCGGAGACCGTCAGGGACACATCGGTGAGGATGCGCTGGAAGGACCCGGGGTAGGAGAAGCTCACCCCGTCCAGCTTGAAATGGTGGTGTGCCATAAGGAAACTCCTCCTTCGATTCGTGTCAGGTGTGTGTCAGATTTGCGTCCTCTGCCAGGTATCCTGCGCCACCTGGGTACTCGGTGGAGCCCCGTAGATCACCCGCGTGTCCAGTGCGGACTCCATCCGCACCGGCAACGGTTGGGTGAGGTCAATGGCGATCGTTCCCGTGCCCCGGCTCACCGTTGAGGTGACAGCCAGCTGGGCGTCCGATCCATCCCCCAACGGCAGGGCGGTCACAGCCGGACGCTGGGACACCTCCGCGCTGACCACGACGGTATCTGCATCCCATGAGATGAGTGTGTACGTTGTCGTTTGCAGTGTGTTGGATTCGCCAATGAGGGGGCTATTCACGCTCCACTGGGCCCCGACGCCGATCGCATCCTCTGGGAAGACGACGAGTTGCCCGTACAGGGCGGTGAGGTATCCCTCCACCGTGCCGAGGGCTTCCGCCTGGCTCTCCGCATCCACACCGGCGGGCGGAGTGAAGGAGATCGTGGTCACTTTTCCGGTTCCGCTCAGCCCCACCCGGGAGGTGATGCCGGACGCTGGGGAGACGTCGAGGGCCGGGTCATCGCGGGTGATGTCGGTGGCCTCAAGGGTGAGCACTCGGCTCGTGTCCGCATCCGGACCCTGCTCGACGCTGGCGGAGAGGGTGGTGGTGAGGACGATGCCGTCGCCACCGGGTTGCGGCTGCGGGTCCACGGAGGTCCCGGTGGTCTGGGCAAAACCCAACCCGAGCCGGAGCGGGATGGTTTGGTGTGCCCCGAGGTCGACGTAGCGGACCGCCCGAAGTTCTCCTGTGCCCGGGGCGAGGAGGGTCACCTGCGGGGCGGGCACGGCAATCTCCACTGCCTGGGCGGTGGAGGTTGGCGCAGCCGACTCGGGCGGCGAATCAGCTGCGCATCCAGTGAGGAGTGTGCAGCTCGTCAGCAGGGCAGCGGCAAGCAAACGGGGAGTGGTCACCTCACTGAATGTAGCCGAGAATCGTTCCAACACGGTAGCCCGCACGACAGGCACGGTGACTCGGTTGGCATTTTCGGCTCTGTTTCGATAAAGATAGAGGCGTGAAACGAGCCGGAAAAGATGCACTCTGGGTGGTGCTCATCACCGTCGCGGTGTTCGTTATCGATCAAGCCGCGAAGTGGGCGGTTCTGCGCAACCTCACCCCGGGGGAACCTCTCTACCTGCTGGGACGATGGTTCCGGTTCCTCCTTGTGTTCAACTCCGGTGCTGCGTTCTCAATGGGGTCGGGATCCACGTGGATCTTCACGACGATCCAGATTGCCTTCATCCTCGTCGCCTACCTCTACTTTGTGCCACGGCTCACCTCCCGCCTCGAGGCGATCGGGCTCGGTCTTATCGCCGGTGGGGCAGCGGGCAATCTGTGTGATCGCCTCGTGCGCCCGCCGGCGTTCTTTGTCGGGCACGTCGTCGACTTCATCTCCGTCGGCAGCTTCGCTATCTTCAACGTCGCCGATGCGGCAATCACCTGCGGTGTGGTCCTCATGGTGGCCGCTCTCGTCCGCGACGGCGCGAGGTAGTGGGGTATGGAATCGCGTCGTCTGCTCATTCCCGAAGGCCTCGATGGTTTGCGGGTGGACCAGGGGTTGGCCAAACTCACCGGTCTGTCCCGCTCCCAGATCGCCGACATCATTGACCGCGACGAGGTTCTCCGGGACGATCTCCCGCAGGCGAAGTCGGCGAAGCTCGTCGCCGGCACCTACATCGATATTGTGCTGCCGAGTTCGCCGGAACCGTTGACCCCGCAGGCGCAGGTGGTGGCGGGGATGGAGATCCTCCATGTGGATCATGACATCGTCGTGTTGGATAAGCCGGTCGGGGTGGCTGCCCACCCCACCGTCGGCTGGGAGGGGCCGACCGTCCTCGGTGGGTTGGCTGCCGCCGGTATCTCCGTGGCCCTCGGCGGGCCTCCGGAGCGCCGCGGCATTGTGCACCGCCTCGATGTGGGGACGAGCGGGGTGATGGTGGTTGCCCGCAGTGAGCGCGCCTATTCCCAGCTTAAGCACGCCTTCAAGGAGCGCGCTGTGGAAAAGACGTACCACGCTGTGGTGCAGGGCTATCCGGACCCGTTCACCGGAACGATCGATGCCCCCATTTCGCGGCATCCCTCGAAGGGGTACAAGTTTGCCGTCACCCGCGATGGCCGCCGCGCGGTCACGCACTATACGACGCTCGAAGCGTTCCGCCAGGCGACGTTGCTGTCCATTCACTTGGAGACCGGGCGTACACACCAGATTCGCGTTCACTTTTCCTCGATCGGCCACCCCTGTGTCGGCGATCCCATGTATGGGGCCGACCCGAAGCTCGCCCAGCGGTTGGGGTTGACCCGCCAGTGGCTTCATGCCGTGAGCTTGTCGTTCCTGCACCCGAACGGGTCGACGGTGTGCTACGAGTCCGGCTATCCGGCGGACCTGCAACAGGCGCTCGACATGCTGCGGGAGGATACGCGATGAGCCGGTGGCGCGCGTGGTTGGCGGTGGTGATCAGTGCGTGCTGCCTGTCCGCCTGTGCAGGCTCGCCCGCCGATCGGCCGCAGGCGGCCTACCTGGGTCCGGATTCGCATCAGTCACTGGCTGATTATCGGGGGTACGCGCAGGATTCCCTCGCACAGGATCTGCCGGAGGAGGTGCACCTGTATGGTCTGGTGACGTTTCCTGAACCGCTCCCTGGCCCGGAGGCAGCCCGGGTGATTGACGCGGGGGTAGAGATCACCCGCATCGCCGCCATCGTTCCCGTCGATCTCGCCCCGATCGTTGTGCCGGAGCCGTCCGCCGAGTGGGATCGCTCCCGCCTCTTTGAGACGTACCTCACCCAGGCCACAGGCGATCCCGCAGCGGCGGAACCACACCCCACGATTCGCTCCCTCGTCGTGCTTGCACCGCTGTCCACGCTCCGTGCGCTTGCTGGCCAACCGGGAATCGATATTGTCGAGGCCGCAGAGGGGCCCAGCGCGTATGGGCTGCTCGGGATTCGTCCGGTCACCGACCACGCCGGGTGAGAAAGGGGGTGGGGTGGGGGTTGTCGGCTCCCGCAGGGGAAATTACAATCGCGTAACATGGCCAATTCCTCCTTCGTTCACCTTCACAATCACACCGAATACTCCATGCTCGATGGAATGGCCAAGGTGGATTTGCTCGCTGAAGAGGTGAAACGGCAGGGGATGCCGGCCGTGGGGATGACTGACCACGGTAACATGTACGGCTCGGACGCGTTCTACCGCCGCATGGTGAAGGAGGGGGTGAAGCCGATTATCGGCATTGAGGCCTACATGGCACCCGAGTCCCGCTTGGACAAGCGCCGCATCCTGTGGGGGGAACCCCACCAGAGAAGTGACGATGTCTCCGCCTCGGGGGCCTACCTGCACCAGACGATGATCGCAGAGAATGTAACGGGATTGAAGAACCTCTTCTATCTCTCCTCGATGGCTTCCTACGATGGCCAGTTGGGCAAGTGGCCCCGGATGGATGCCGAACTCGTCGCCTCCCGCAGTGGGGGCATTATTGCCACCACCGGCTGCCCCTCCGGGGACGTGCAGACGCACCTGCGCCTCGGCCACTACAAGGACGCCCTGGCGGCGGCGGCAAAGTGGCGCGACATCTATGGCCCAGGCAATTTCTTCCTCGAGCTCATGGATCATGGCCTGTCCATTGAGCGGAAGGTGCGTGATGAACTCCTCCAGATCGGCCGCGACCTCAATCTTCCCCCGCTGGTGACCAACGACTGTCACTATGTGTTGGAGTCCCAGGCCCGCGACCACGAGGCCATGTTATGTGTGCAGACGGGCAGTACGCTCCACGACGAGGATCGGTTCCGCTTTGACGGCACCGGCTATTACATTAAGTCCGCTGTACAGATGCGCGACATGTGGGATGACATGGTGCCCGGGGCGTGTGATAACACTCTGCTCATTGCCGAGCGGGTGGGTGACTACTCTCCGATGTGGGAAGAGCACACCCACGATCGGATGCCCATTGCCGATGTGCCCGATGGTCACACGCCAACGACGTGGCTCTCCCACCGTGTCCACGAGGGGTTGCGGGAGCGATTTGGCGGGGCGGAGGTGCCCGAGGAGTACACGAAGCGGGCCGACTATGAGATCACCGTTATCGATATGAAGGGGTACCCCTCCTACTTCCTCATCGTTGCCGAGCTCATTGCCCACGCCCGTGAGGTGGGGATCCGGGTGGGGCCTGGCCGTGGATCAGCGGCCGGATCGCTGGTGGCCTACGCCCTGCAGATCACCCAGATCGATCCGATCGAGCACGGCCTGCTCTTCGAGCGCTTCCTCAACCCGGAGCGCCCGTCGGCACCGGATATCGATATCGACTTCGACGATCGCCGCCGCTCGGAGATGATCACCTGGGCGGCTGAGCGCTGGGGTGAGGACAAGATCGCCCAGGTCATCACCTTTGGAACGGTGAAGACGAAGCAGGCGCTCAAGGACAGTGCTCGCGTACAGTTTGGCCAGTCCGGCTATCAGATCGCCGATCGGGTGACCAAACTGTTGCCGCCGGCGATCATGGGGAAGGACATCACCCTGAAGGGCATTTTCGACGAGAAAGATGCCCGCTACGCGGAGGCCGGTGAGGTGCGCGCTCTCGTGGAGCAGGACCCGGATGTGGCCAAGATCTTTGAAACCGCCCGGGGTCTGGAGGGAGTGGTCCGCCAGGCGGGTGTCCATGCGTGTGCGGTGATCATGGCGTCAGTGCCGCTCATGGATCACATTCCAATGTGGAAGCGTGCCAACGACGGGGCGATTATCACCGGCTGGCCGTATCCCGCCTGCGAGGCGATCGGTCTGTTGAAGATGGACTTCCTCGGGTTGCGCAACCTCACGGTGCTCGGTGATGCGATTGACAATATCAAGTCCAACCGGGGTGAGGAGGTCGTCCTCGAGGATCTCACCTTCGATGACGAACAGGTCTTTGAGCTTCTCGGTCGCGGAGACACTCTCGGCGTGTTCCAGCTCGACGGTGGTGGGATGCGCGAGCTGCTGCGGCGTATGCAGCCGACGCATTTTGACGATATCGTCGCCGCTCTTGCCCTGTACCGGCCTGGCCCGATGGGCATGAATGCGCACATGGATTACGCCGACCGGAAGAATGGGCGCAAACCGATCACCCCGATCCATCCGGAGTTGGAAGAACCGCTCAAGGAGATTCTCGAGGAGACCTACGGTCTCATCGTCTACCAGGAGCAGATCATGAAGATCTCCCAGAAGGTGGCCAATTACACCGCCGGTGAGGCCGACACCTTCCGCAAGGCGATGGGTAAGAAGAAGCCGGAGGTGCTTGCGGAGCAGTTTGAGAAGTTCTCCGGCGGCATGACGGCGAATGGGTTTTCCACAGCGGCCATCGAGGCACTGTGGGGCACGATTGAACCGTTCGCCTCGTACGCGTTCAACAAGTCCCATGCAGCCGGCTACTCGGTGGTGAGCTACTGGACGGCCTATATGAAGACGCACTACACCGCCGAGTACATGGCAGCCCTGTTGACCTCTGTCGGTTCGGCGAAGGATAAGCTGGCGATCTACTTGGCGGACTGCCGCCACCTGGGGGTCAACGTCCTGCCGCCGGATATCAATGAATCTGGCTTGACGTTCCAGGCTGTCGGGGATGATATCCGCTTCGGCCTCGGGGCTGTGCGCAATGTTGGCGAGGAAGTGGTCGAATCGATCGTCGCCACGCGGAAGACACAGGGCAACTTCACGGACTTCTTCGACTACCTCGGCAAGATAGACGTGGTACCGGCAAACAAGCGCGTCACCCAGTCCCTCATCCGCTCCGGTGCCTTCGACTCGCTCGGCCATACCCGCAAGGGCCTTGAGCTGATCCACGAGGAGGCGGTGGACTCGGTAGTGGAGACAAAGAAGGCCGCCGAGAAGGGCCAGTTTGATCTCTTCGCCTCCCTAGGGGCAGAAACCACAGAGCAGACCGGGGTGTTTACGCTGCCGATCTCGGAGGAGGAGTGGACGATGAAGCACAAGCTCACCCTCGAACGAGAGATGCTGGGACTGTATGTCTCCGCCCACCCTCTCGATGGCTATGAGGCGGCCTTGGCGGGTCAGACCGATACGGAGCTGACGACGATTGTCGGCGGGGAGTTGCCCCATGGCCGGGAGGTGATCATCGGTGGAATCATCTCCCAGGTGGATCGGCGAGTGAGCAAGCGCGATGGGTCTCCGTGGGCGATTGTCACCATTGAGGATCACAACGGTGCGCAGGTGGAGTTGCTCGTCTTCAACAAGCTGTATCAAATCGTTGCCCCACTCATCGCGGAGGACACGATTGTGCGGGCGAAGGCCCACATTTCCATCCGTGATGATCGGATGAGTGTCTTCGCTGACGATGTCCAGCTCGCCGACCTCGGTGCAGGTCAGGGCCAGGGTGTTCCGTTGAATTTGGTGATGCCGACGGAACAGTGCACTCCCGAACGGCTGGCCCGTCTCAAGGATGTGTTGCTCAATAACCCGGGTGAGACCGATGTGCACCTGCGCCTGGTGGAGGGGGACCATGAGACGGTCATGGTCCTGGGCAATCACCTGCGGGTGAACAAGAACGCGAGCCTCATGGGTGACCTCAAGGCGTCCATGGGCGTGGGGATCCTCGGCTGATTATTTGACGGTGATACCTCGGGCGGCGAACCACGGAACCGGATCGACGGGGCCACCGCCGGCGGGGTGGACCTCAAAGTGGAGGTGCGGGCCGGTGGAGTGGCCCTCGGAGCCCATGAGAGCGATTGGGGTTCCGGCGTTCACCGTCTCGCCGACGGAGACGAGGATCGTCTTCATGTGGCCGTAGACGGTGATTGTGCCGTCGCTGTGTTGGAGGCGAACCCAGTTGCCGTAGCCGGAGGCCGGGCCGGCATCGATGACTGTTCCGCTCATCGCGGCGAGAATGGGGGTGCCCATGTTGTTGCCGATGTCGATGCCTTCGTGGAAGGTGCCCCATCGTGGCCCGTAGGGGGAGGTGAAGCGTCCGGACGTGGGGAAGATGACGGCACCGTTGATCGGGTCGAGCCCGGGGACGGTCTGCATAATGCCGGGGGAGACGATATCGGCGAGGGTTTCCACGACTCCGAGTCCGGAGTTGGGGATGGAGTTGAGGGCATTGATTGCCGCTTGGACCTCGTCGAGGGGGAGTTCGTCGAGGGAGGTGATGGAGCCGAGGGTGTCGTTGTTGAGGATTTTCAGCACCGTGTTGGACAGTCCCAGTCCGTCTTGGAGGACCGCGTACGGGTCATCGATGGTGACGTAGCCCTTGTCGTTGAGGGAGGTGGCCAACCCGATGGCGGCTTGGGCGGTGGAGACGAGTTGGGCCGTGTCGATGGCGTTGGCGGCCATGGTGCCTCCGGTGGCGAGGCTGGCGATGGTGACGGCGGCGATGACTCGGCGGCGCGAGGGGGGCGCGGAGGTGACTGAGCGCATGGATGGTCCTTATCCTCGGGGGACTGATAGCAATAGACTGTTACGCATGTTACGTGTGTTACTAATGTTTCTAAAGTGAATCGGGGGTATATGGGGGTAATGGGGGAGACCTCCACCCAGCGACTACAATCCCTGCTCATGAGTTCCGCTCGCGTCACCGCCGCCGAAATCGGTATCGCCCAGGCCCGCCTCTCCAGCATCATTGCCCCGACCCCACTCCAATACGTGCCACGCCTGTCCGAACTCACCGGCGCGCAGGTCTACGTCAAGCGGGAGGACCTGCAATCGGTGCGCTCCTACAAGATCCGCGGCGCCTACAACTCCATCGCCCAGCTCACCGAGGAGGAGCGCGCCGCCGGAGTCGTCACCGCCTCCGCCGGCAACCACGCCCAGGGTGTCGCTTTCGCCTGCCGCAGCCTCGGCATCACCGGACGCATCTATGTACCGGTACAGACACCGAAGCAGAAGCTCGACCGCATCCGCGTGCACGGTGGAGACCACATCGACATCAAACTCGTCGGCCACAGCTTCGATGAGGCCTCTGAGGCCGCCCACCAGGATGCCGCCGACACCGGTGCCACCATGATTGAGCCCTTTGATGCCCGCAACACGGTGGTGGGACAGGGCACCGTCGCAGCAGAAATCCTCGCCCAACTCACCGCCGAAGGGAAACGCCTCGACACAATCTTCGTTCCGGTCGGTGGCGGTGGCCTCCTCGGCGGCATCCTCTCCTACCTCGGTGATATGTCCCCAGCCAGTCATGTCGTCGGCGTCGAGCCGCGCTCTGCCGCCTCTATGCAGGCGGCCCTGGCTGCCGGCGGACCAGTCACCCTCGACTCCGTCGACCCGTTCATCGATGGCACAGCGGTCAAGCGCGTAGGGGAGCTCACCTATCAGATCGCCGCCGATGCGGGGGAGCGGTTGTCCATGTCCGTCATTGACGAGGGGGCGGTGTGCTCGGAACTGCTCGCCCTGTACCAAAACGAGGGCATCATTGCCGAAACCGCCGGTGCCCTCTCTGTGGCTGGACTGCGGGCTCAGGACGTCACCCCCGACAGTGTGGTCGTGTGCGTGATCTCTGGGGGCAACAACGATGTCCTCCGCTACGCTGAGATCGTTGAGCGCGACCTCATCTACCGTGGCCTCAAACACTACTTCCTCGTCGATTTCCCGCAGGAGCCGGGCCAACTGCGCCATTTCCTCACCGATATCCTCGGCCCCGACGATGATATTTCCCGGTTTGAGTACGTCAAGCGCAACAATCGCGACTACGGGACCGCCCTCGTGGGCATTGAGCTCGCCGATGCAGCCAACCTCGCCCCGCTCATTGCGCGCATGGATGCCTCCCCGCTGGAGATTACGCAGTTGCAGCCCGGCACGCCGGAATACGAGTTCCTCTTCTAACCGCTGACGGTTGGGGCGGGCAGATTAAGTAGTAGGACATGGCGATTTGTCCCCGCGACGGCGATTGGATAGTATTCCACATCGCGCGCCCTGTTCGTCTAGCGGCCTAGGACACCGCCCTCTCACGGCGGCGGCACGGGTTCAAATCCCGTACAGGGTACCATTTCGTGGTTACACACACCACGTTCCAAATTAAACGAGGCAGTCAGTGGATTATCACTGGCTGCCTCGTTTGGGGGTTATACGACAAAAAGGGGTTATACGACAAAAAGGGGTTATACGACAAAAAGTGTGTCTGCTCGGCGTGTCGGGTGTTAGATGGGGTGTTTGCGGAATTGAAGTCCGGGAATGTAGTCAGTGTCGATACCATGGTCGTAGGAGGCTGGCTTTCCGTCTAGGTTTGAAGTGTCCCAGGTTTTGTTCCGTTTGAGTAGATGGGAGAATCTGGAACATGCCAAGAAGATTTGACCAGGATGCAAAGGACCGTGTGGTCCGTCTGGTGGAGGATCGCATTTTGGCGGAGAATATATCCACGCAGGAAGCGTGCAAGATGGTGGCCCCGAAACTGGGCGTCTCGTGGCACACTGCCCGGCAATGGACGCA
>JAXFPD010000024.1:0-258762 GCA_034179945.1 Corynebacterium sp.
GGCGTAGCTGTTCGTCGTTTCGAAGACCCAAGGTATTCGAATGCTTCACCTCGGTGAACGTCGACGCGAACGTGTCACCACGCAGCGTTGGCGTGATCGTTGCCTGTGCCATCTCGTCTTCTCCCAAAAGGTGTCTTTCCCACCTACAGCTTTTCGAGGATACGCGCGAGCTCCGACAAGGTGACTGCCCCGTCCGGTGGGGTGACATTGTCTTCGAATACCATGTAGTAGCGGTAGCCATTGCCAGACATGTTCGCCCACGCCCGGCCGAGCCTGATCTTGCGGTTAGAATCGTCGTTCTTCAAATGCTCGCCCTTGGACTCAACAACCACGACGGTGCCATTGATGGTCATCACAATGAAGTCTGGGTAGTGGTTAAACGGTCCGTTGAGACAAAAGCCCCTGCGTTCAATGACGCGATGCCACCAGCGAACGTTGGCCATTCCGGAGAAACGACCAGCGAGCTCAAGCTCAAAGCCGTTCATCTTGTCTTCGGCCTCATACAGCGACCCACCAATCAGGGAACTGGCATGAATGGGCTGGATCGCTTTCGGGAACGCGTAGAGCGCTTGAACATCAACGCGTCGAGTCTCGATGTCCTCATAGAACCGTTTGACTTTGTGCGCTTCCAAAAGGCCATCAATTTTCTGCTTGACCTTGCTTGCTACCGCATACGGGTGTTCTTGATAGGTCAGCAGCTGCTCGGTGCCGAAGGCCTCAACCATCCGCACAATGTATGCCCGCAGGTCAGAGTCAGTGATTGAATTGATCGGTTTGATTCGGTCGTAGATGGCGATTGCTGTGTTGCGTTTTTGCCCTTCAATGCTCATTTTCGAGAAGTGTTCTCGCATGAACTTCTGGTCGGTACTCGACATCCGGAAGGCTTTAGGAACCTCTGAGCCCTTTCGCACATCGATCTTGTACATCTGCTCATCGGCCGTCGACAGGTCAATATCGATGTCCTTCGTCTGCAAGTCAAAGTCACCGGCTAGTGCCTCATGCTTGAGCACGTTGTACCCCTCGTGAGCCGTGGGAAACAATGCTGATCCGGGTTCCTGGATGACGAATTGAGGCAGGCGAAGAGTTTCGATCTCGTCAGCGAATTCAGGGTTCACAAAGCTCGTGTCCACAGCATCCTCCAAATCTGAAGGCACCAAAACCTCACCCATCTGGGCGGCTTCTTCGGCCTCCTGCTCATAGTCCGCGCCCTGCGCAGTTGCCTGCTCGATCATCGAAGCAACTGTCGGATCCACTGAATGCTCTTGTGAACTAGCGGATTCTTCTCGCGCGTCCAGATCAGCTGCAACTTGTTCTTCGTCGAACTCCAAAAACTCTTCAACATCCACACCCTTCTCTGAGGCTGACGATGTCAGGGCGGGTTTGCTTGGCTGGCTCGTGCCAGTGAAGTCGAAAGCTACTTGATCGGCTGCACGGAAGTCACGCTTGGAGAATCCGGCACTGTTGAGACCTGCAACGATCTGATTAAGCGTTGCGCCGAAATCGTTCGAGGAGGTCAGCACGTAGCTCATGTTCAACAACGTGTTCGACTGCTGCTTGGCATGGGGTTGGCGCAGAACACGGCCGAGGATCTGTTCAACATCGACCTGGCTGGTTTTGTTGGCCAGTGAGGCCAGAATGTAGGCGAAGGGGCAATCCCACCCCTCCTTCAACGCGTTCACGGTGATGATGAACCTGATTGGACACTCCTTGCTCAGCAGATCCACGCCCTTGAGTTCGTTCACGTCGGCGGTCTTGATCGCGATCTGCTCTGCAGGAATACCAGCCTTCACGAGTTTGTCGCGCAGCCGCTCAAATGAGGTTGCATTCTCACTGGTCTTCGGCTGAGCCTGGAACAACACGATCGGTCGAATGTAGGAACCACCATTCTCGTGCTGTTGTGTAGCGGCGACTTCTAGTGACCGGCGAAGGTCGATTGCGTCAGTGACAACATCCTTTTGTGACGCCCGGTTGTATGCGATGACTGGAAGTTTGACCATGCTCTCGTTCTTCAGGGAGAGCGCATCCACATACGAGATCACGTTCGCTTGCCGTTTCGGGGTCGCGGTTAGATCAAGAATGAATGCCGGGTTGAAATTCGTGAGCATCTCCTGGCTCAACGTGCTCGTTGCATGATGCGACTCATCCACGATCACGACGGGATTCAGCTGGTTAATCACTTGAAACAAGGCAGTTTCATCCGCGTTCTCGATCGGCTGCTCCGGGGGTACCAAACGCGGTGGCAAACGAGGCGAGATTCCCGTTCGCTTGGTATGCCTTGCGCCCGTCCTTTGTCCGTGAGCGGAATGAGTCATACGAGAGCACCATCACCGACAACTGTTCAGCAACCGTTGAGGGACTGAAATTCTGCCCCGCCAGCAGTTCTTCCTTCGAATACACCTCAACACGGCCACCGAAATCAGTATTCAGCTTCTGCCGATACGGATGAGCCGGATTCTTCAACGCCGCCAGCGTCTGCGTCAAAATCGAATCTGAGGGCACAAGCCACACCACAGCCTTCTTTCGTGTCGGTGGCAGAGCCTCGAAAATTGGCTTGACCGACGCGCACGCCAGATAAGTTTTCCCACCCCCAGTGGGAACCTTGTAGCACACGTGCGGAACGCCATCGATCACGTTCTGGTAGCCAGGCATCTGCGGGGTGCCAACCTCAATCTGACGAGACTCCCAAAACATCTTGAACGCATCGCTCAGCGTGGGTTGCTCGTTGACCTGCCTCAGGTAATCCTCCAGATCGGCAATCACCCGGTTTTGATACTTCTTTAGCTCCATAACCAAACTCCTTAGAGACGGGTGATATCCCGAGGGATCTTCTTAAATGTGATATTCAGCGAGCGTAGCTCCTCATCCGAGAGCAGACACGTATCGGCATAAATGACATACGAACTAGCAGCACATTCAGCGGGGATAGAAGCGAGATAATCGCGGTCTAGACTCGTCACACGATCCGGCTCGAATACAAAGAAGAACGACGCGTCCTCATATCGGCCTAGAAAATAAGGATCAGTGGTGGTCGGATTTGAAAACGGCTGTCCTGTCTCGGTAAACCACACGTACTCACGGATCTGTTCAAGAGGAACTTCGGGATTCAAATCGCCCTCAATGAGCAGCGGCGCACCAAGCTCGTAGAAGGAGAAGTCGCCTCCCGTGCCCGAGACGTCATGGTCGTGTGACTGTGTGGCGACAACCTGAAGGTAGGAGCTACCGGATTTGCCTGTTACTTTAGTGACGATCTTCGGGTGTGACACCTTGGTGTACTTGCCCTGGGCCTCTTCATAAATTTTGTTTGCCTCGGCTAGCAGGCCATCTGCTTTCTTCATTGCGGCCAACGTGATCTTGTGTTGGTACAGTGTGATCGTTTCTTCTGACTCGCCCTTGTAGCCAGTGATCGCGCGGCGGACACGCTCGGCGGTCACTGAGTCGGCATAGTCACCCAGCTCGACAAGGATGAACGCCCGATCGCCCTGATCGGTCTTGTTGACGTTGAGCACTGCATGGCCGGTCGTCCCAGATCCTGCGAATGAGTCGAGGATGATGTCTCCAGGTTTAGTCGCGATCTTCAAGATTCGTTCGACAAGCCGCGTCGGCTTCGGCGTATCAAAAGCAACCCGACCGTTAAAAATAGCGCGAACTTCCTTCTTCGCCTCATCCGTGTGACCGGCCTCGTCATAAGACCAAAAATTTGTCGGTAGAAGCCCGCCCACACTATCTAAGTATGTCTTGCGACGGACGCCACCTAAACCACCTTTGGTGAAGTAGAAACGTGGCCACTGCCCGCGTTCATACACTGCGCGTGCGTCGGCTTGAGCTTCCTCGAGCGGCTTGGCCAACACGAGCCCCTTGATGCCAGGCTTAACTTCATCAGCGGAAACGCCGCAGACGCGTGCACGTTCCGCAGCGTCATCGAGATCCTTCAACTCGTAGTCGGTCCATCCCGAGAATATGCGGAACATCTCTGGTTGCTCATAACGCCAGCAATTCCCAGTGCCTGGATAGATCATTGCTCCTGTGAAGGGATGTTGAATCACGTACACCATGCCCTGGTGCGTTGCCGCACCTGGAGCAAATGCGTCGGAACTGGTCCATGCAGTTCTGTCACAGTCGGGATTGCTGTACTTATCGTCCATCTCCGTGGTGCGTTCCAGCTTATTCGGGTTCCACCCGGGCTGTTTCGAGAAGACCAGGAGGTGTTCCACCTCGGCCGGGATGCCTTTAGAGTCGTTGCGCGTGGAGTAGGTGCGCTGCCAGGAGATGTCAGCAACGAAACACCTAGACCCAAAAATCTCATCGCAGATAAGCCGAAGCGTAGCTGCCTCGTTGTCATCGATGGAGATAAAGATTGCACCTGTCGGCGCAAGAAGGCGATGAAGCAGGCGCAAACGTGGATACATCATGCACAGCCACTTGTCATGGCGTGAGAGGTCTTCACCTTCTTTTCCGACAACTTCGCCTAACCATTTCTTAATGCGCGGATCGTTCACGTTATCGTTGTAAACCCACTTCTCATTGCCGGTGTTGTATGGCGGATCGATATATATACAGTCAACTTTGCCCTCGAAGCGCGGTAGGAGTGCCTTTAGCGCTTCGAGGTTATCGCCATGAATAATCATGTTGCGCGAGTCATTGTCGGCATCGTGCTGACCGTTCTCGTCGTAGGAGTATTGGCGGTCGAGGACACGGTAGGCAACGTCGAGGTGATGGGTGATCACCTTGTCTTTGCCGACCCAGTTTAGTTCTGGCATTAGCGTTCCTCCGTAGGCTCGTCAGTGGTGTTGGGATGTGGTTCTTCTGCGGCTTGACCGGTGCGAACCCATTCGTCGATTTCTGAGAGTTTGAATTTCCAGACCCTGCCAACTTTGTAGGCGGGAAGATTGTGGGTTGCGATCCATTTAGTGATGGTTTCCCGGCGCACGCCAAGATGGGCTTGGGCTTCTTTCATGGTGACCCAGTTTTCTAGTTCAGCTTCGCTCATTGCCCCTACCTTGCCGAGTGAAGATCCGGATTAATAACTGTGGCATCGACATTGAATGTTGTACTCGCTTGGGGGAAGCAGTCTGTAAGTGCCCATAGGAATGCTTCTGGTTCGATAGCGAGGGTTGAGGGCAGTCCGGCGTTTTCGCTGACTTCTTGACAGCGATCATCCAATGTGCGCCTAGTTCTCGGGACGGGCATTAGGTGGTCGCGGAGGAAAACGCGCAGAGATTCCTTGTCCACCGGCGTTGGAAATGACTCGAATTGCGGTTCGGAGATCGGTTTTGCTCCGCTAAAGATCTTGCGTGCGTACTCGCCATCTAGCCGCTCTGCACTGCCTGCGTGTTGGAATACGGCTTGAACGAACTTGGCTTGACTGGTGGTGGGACTCTTTCGCTTGTAAATAGCGCGACAAAACCCAGGCAAACCCATGCGCGTCACGCTCCTTTACACCAAGTCCCAAAACTAGTCCCAGAAGTCCCAGTTTTCGCTCCTCTCACCGCTCTGAAGTCCCAAAACCTCAGCGTTGAATGAGTATGTGAGCAAAACACGAGCCGACGAAACAAGCAACTGTCATCTCATTATCGCACGCCGACTCGCGCTAACGCTCACAAACACGCACCAGCTGGTGGTGGTTGCGCCCTCTAACGTGGTGTATCTGTAGCCCGCGGTAAGTCTTATGCCGGTATGCATAAAGGCGATCAGCCTTGCAGTACTGCGACTGTGAAAGACGAGCAGATCAAGGGTACTTTCGTCCAATCCTTGAATGAGCTGATAGCCCATCAACCTCGGCAAAGCTGCCTGCCGCAGGTTCTTGATGGCATGTTTGATACGAGCCGGTTAGAAGAAAAAGCCGCCGCATACCGGTCAAAAATCATGGAACTCACCGAGCAGATCGAGGCGTTGATAGCGGAAAACCAGAGGCATGCGCTCGATCAGGACGCCTGCCAATCTCGCTATACCGAGCTCGATGCTGCCTATCGTAAGACGCTCGCACACAAAGCGAGCCTAGAAGCCGACATTACAGCGAATACCACCAAACATGCTGCCGTGACTGCTGCACTTGACGATCTGGCGGGTGAACCGGTGAGCGAGTTTCGCCCTTCACAGTGGAGCGCGCTCATCGACCACGCCATCGTGGATGAGGATACGATCCGGTTCGTGTTCCGTGTTGGCGAGGAAGTGGGCGTCCAGCTTTAGATCTGAGATGAAGATTCTGGCGTGTTCGTGGTTGAGTGCGCGGACGGGCTTTTCTCATGCCCAGAAAGCGGAACGGCGGGGAGGCCTTAGCGCTCGGGAGCGTTTCCGCAGGTCAGGGCTAACGCGCTATACACTCGCTAACGCAAGCAGTTTTCTTGACCCCCTTAGGGCATACTCGCTAACGCAAACGCCGACTTATCATTTTCGACGTGATAGTGGAGCCAATGACGGGAATCGAACCCGCGTATTCAGCTTGGGAAGCTGACATTCTACCATTGAATTACATTGGCAGCGGCACCGTTTCGGGCACCTCGCGGCGGTTGCACAAGCCGCTGCGCTCACTTTAGCAGGTGCCCCCTCGCAACACCAAAGCCAGCCCCCGACTACACTAAACGCCGTGCTACTCTCCGATCGTGATATCCGCCGCGTCATCGAATCCGGCGAATTCGGCGTTGACCCCTTCGACCCCACTATGGTGCAGCCCTCCTCCATCGATTGCCGGATGGACCGCTACTTCCGGGTCTTTAACAACTCCAAATACACGCACATTGATCCGAAGGCAGAGATGCCCGAACTGACCACCCTTGTCGAGATCGATGATGACGATGCCTTCGTCCTCCACCCTGGCGAATTTGTCCTCGGATCCACCCTCGAGCGCTTCACCCTCCCACCCACTCTGGCCGCGAGGCTCGAGGGGAAGTCCTCCCTCGGCCGCCTCGGCCTACTCACCCACTCGACCGCAGGATTTATTGACCCCGGCTTCGACGGATACATCACCCTGGAACTGTCCAATGTGTCCAACCTGCCAATCATGCTGTACCCGGGCATGAAAACTGGCCAGCTGGCGATCTTCGAGCTCACCTCCCCCGCTGAAGTGCCCTACGGCTCCGGGAGACTCGGCTCGAAATATCAGGGGCAGCGCGGGCCGACACCGTCGCGGGCCTACCTCAACTTCCGATAGACCTCGGGCGGGGTACAGCCACCGCCGCCTGCCTCTATACACGAGAACCGCCCCACTCCCAACACGGGAATGAGGCGGTTCGAGCCATGCCGGAGTAAAACCCCGGTGACAGGCTTAACGCTTCGAGTACTGCGGTGCGCGACGGGCCTTGTGCAGACCGGCCTTCTTGCGCTCCACGATGCGGGCATCGCGGGTGAGGAAGCCAGCCTTCTTCAAGGCCGCACGGTCACCGGAGTTGTAGGCGTTGAGGGCGCGGGCAATCGCCAGGCGCAGAGCGCCGGCCTGACCGGAGGGGCCACCGCCCTGGAGGTTGACCTTGAAGTCAAACTGGTTCTCGCGATCGATAAGCACGAGGGGCGCCTTAATCAGCTGCTGGTGCAGCTTGTTCGGGAAGTACTCCTCGAGGGTCCGACCGTTGCACTCAAACTGGCCGGAGCCGACGATCATCCGGACACGCACGATGGCGCGCTTGCGGCGACCGACAGTCTGGATCGGGTGCTCCTTCGTGGCCTCGGCGATCAACGGGGCAGCAGAGGAAACAGCGTCGACAGCGAGATCCTCGGCGGGCTCAGCCACAGCTTCACCAATGGTGGTGGTGAATTCCTCAGTGGCCGCAGCGATGGCCAGATCCTCAGCGGATGCGACGTTCTCGTCGACAGTCACGTTCTCGTTCACTTCGCTCACTGTGCCACCTGCTTAATCTCGTAGGGTTCGGGCTTCTGTCCGGCGTAAGGGTGCTCGCTGCCGGCGAAAACGCGCAGCTTCTTCACACTCTGACGGGACAGGCGGTTGTGGGGCATCATGCCCTCAATCGCCTCAAAGACCACGCGCTCGGGGTGCAGATCGAGGGAGCGACCCAACGACAGCTTGGTCAAACCACCCGGGTAACCGGAGTGGCGGTAGCGGAACTCACGCTCACGCTTGTTAGCGGACACCTTCACCTTGTCGGCGTTGATGATGATGACGTAATCGCCAGTATCGACGTTTGGCGCAAAAATCGGCTTGCCCTTACCGCGGAGCAGATCCGCAGCGTGCGTAGCAAGGCGACCAAGTACCACGTCAGTGGCGTCGATGACATACCACTTGCGGGTAATGTCATCTTTCTTCGGGTGGAATGTAGCCACGAGGACTCCTTCACTTTGGTCAGTTAGCTGCCAGCCAGAGGGTGCGGAACGTGTCTGCGAAATCACCCGGCGGCCGGTGGAGACCCGAGGATTTCTCAACGTGGTGAGCCTGTTTGTGACACTGCTTGCGCAGGACACGGGCAGACCCCGCACACACAATCGGTTGATGATACCAGCTGGGGAACGTATCCCCAAATTAGTTGGTGTGTGCGGGGTCAGTGAGCGCAGTCGGTTACGCCCAACTCGCCGCCGCTTGGGCGTTCGTATGCGCCATCCGATCGTTGCCATCGGCAACCACACGGGAGACGGTGGCGAGAATGTCGCGCAGTTCCCCCGCCGCGCGATCCCAGCGGGCCTGGGCGTTCTGATAGGCGGCGGAGGCATCGCCTTCCCACGTTGCCACCATCGGGGCGATGCGGGATTTGAGATCCCCGAGCATCGCGTCAATGCGCGCGGAGGAGGTGCGAATATCGGTGGAGGTGGCGGAGATTGCGTCAAAGTCGTAGGTAATCATTGGGTGAGCCTTTCCGGTTAGAAGGTAAGTCCGGGCATTCCCGCCCCGACGAGGTGGTTCAGGGTGTGGGCGTTATCGGTGTCCGAGGTATCAAAGTTCGTCGCATTGGAGCGGATGTTTGTTGCAATGTCGCCGAGGGCGCTCTGCAGGGCGCAGGCGGATTCATCCCACCGCAGCATGAGGGAGGCGAAGGAGGCGGCAGCCGCACCGCGCCACACACCGGCGGTCGCTTCAACGATCCCCTTCACTCGCTGGAGTTCTGCCTGCACCTGCGCACTCGTGGCATCCACACCGGCAGCGGTGGAGACCATAACCTCTGATTCTGTCGTAAACAGTGACATTGACATGCCTTTCATGTAGTCAGTGACCCGATGAGCGCCGGCGACAGCGCATCCATCTTCGCCGGACCCGTCTGGGTGAGAGAGCGGTGTGCCCTTTCACCCCCTTAGACGCTCCAACTACCCAAAAACGTTGCATGCAGGTCAGAGGGCATTTTTCCGGTTACTGCGAGTGCGGATACCCCAAAGAGGCCTCGGCAACAGCACAGGCGCTCGCATGCGCCGGGGTCGGTGTCCTGCGGGAATGGCACCCCACGGAGAATTGACGGTCCCCGTCCACCCAACTCGCCCACGCGATCTGTGAGCCGTCTCCGGGCAGTTCGATGTAGTTGATGTGGGGACGCTGCGACATCTGCACACCCCCGTTCTGGGGTACTTCCGCCTCAGCCAGTGAGAGCGTCGGATCGCCCTCAACCACCCGCTTCATCTCCTCAACAAAGCTCACCGCATCCACCCCGGAGACTGGATCAGAGGCGAGGAGGATACGCAGTTCAGGGTCCGGACCGACGGCAGAATACGCCCCGTCCGGGCGCTGGGAGATGGTAAATCCGGCGGGCAGGCTCACGGAGAACTGGTCATTGGTTACCTGCACGGGGGGCGGCGGTTCCGGAGAGGGTGTCGGCGTCGGGATATCCGATGTCACAGGTGTGATTGGGGTGATCGCGACCGGGGAGGGTTCCGGCTGCGCGTCCGATCCCGTCGCCATCCGAGTGACCACCACCACGGAGGCAATCAGCACCACTGCCAGCAACACCACTGCTGCGATCATCCCGAGGACGCCACCGTCGATGGCAACGCCATCGCGCCACCGGCCCGCTGGGTGATCAACACCGCGTTCCGGTGTGGTCGACTCCGCCGTCGGCGCACTCGACCGCGTCAGCAGGCTCTGCGGATACGCCCCCACACCCCGATTCACCAGGGTGCGCGCGAGGAGTTCGGTTTCTCGCTCTCCGGCATCAATAATCACCTCGATATCGGGCCACTGGCCGGCCATCATCTCCGTCAGCTGGGAGATGATCGCCGGTACCGCCCACCCTTCCACCACACCGGTGGCGGGCAGGTCGGGCCGATAGATCGGCTCAGCACTGTTACCGGGACGGTGGAATGTCGCACCGTGTGTGTCAATCGCCACAAAAACCTCATTGTGGAGGGAGACATCCTCCGGGGAAATGGCCGTTGGGGTGACCATTCCACTGAGTCGATTCGCAGGAACACCACTGTGTTGGGAACGTCTAAACATCACTTTCACCAGGCCTGTATTGCTCCCCGGCAGCGCGACCGGGGGTGGGGTTGTCGGGGACTACGAGATGGATCGGCACACCACGGCCACCGCCGTGGGTCAACCAGGCTCGCCCAGGGATCGCCGGGGCACACGGATGCCCAAACAGGGGACCATCGGTGGGGTCGGCACTGAGCACGACAGTGGCCGGGGCACTGTCCACCACCGCGTGAAGCAGCGGCGTAAACAGGGCTCGGCTCGCCCCCGTCGATGAGCGCGCTATTACCACGTGCAGGCCAATATCGCGCGCATACGGCACCAGTTGCGCGAGCTCACTGAATAGGTGGTCGGGCAGCAGGGAGAGGTCATCGATGAGGACAAACACCTCCGGCCCCTCCCACCACGACCGTTCCTTCAACTGCTCAACGGTGACATCACTGCCGGGAATCCGGCCCCGCATCGTCACCTGGACCTGTGCGATGAGCTCACTGGCCGCATCGTGGGTGGCGGCGTAGCCGACGAGGCTCTCCTCCGGCAGACTGCCGAGCAGACTGCGGCGCGGATCAATGACGACAAGCCGGGCCTGTTCACAGCCGAGCTCGCCAACTCCGGCGGCAATGGTGGTGAGGAGGCTCGATTTGCCGCTGCCACTCGCCCCCACCGCAATGAGATGCGGTGTATCCGCACTGTCCCAGTACACCGGTGCGATGTCGGCCCCACCAACGCCAAGCAGGATTCCCGCTGCGCGGTGATCGCCGGCAGCAGCGGCGCGGGTGATCGTCTGTGGCAGCATCCGCAGTGCCGGCACAGTCGGCTGGGTGGCGCACAACTGTGCCACATAGGCGGTATCCTCCGCCCCAGTGAGTCCGAGCAGCATCTGCTCCCCGTCGGGGGTGAGCCCGCGCCCGGGCTGGGCTGGAACATGCTCTTGCTGGCGGCGATCAATGACCGAATCGAGTGGCTCGGTGAGGTGGAGCTCGATGCGCGTGCCCACGAGGTCGCGCACGGCGGGGCGAATGATGGACCAGCGTGGTGTGGACACTACGAGGTGCACCCGGGAGGCGAGCCCGTCGGCGGCGATATGACCGATAGTGGCGAGCTGGTCGGGGAAGTCCTCGGCGAGGATGTGGTAGCCATCGACCAGCAGCAGCGTGTGTCGGCGCACCCCGTCGGGCGTATCGACGAGTTGACACACCTCCGTGAGCACCCGCTCCACCCGCTCCGGCTCATCGCGGTGGGCGATGCCGGACACGTGGGGCAGGCCGACCACATCGTCCAACTCCGTGCCGGCGAGATCGAGCACATAGATGCGCAGATCCTCGGTGGTGTGGGTGGCGGCGAAGGCGACGGCGATGGAGCGCAGGGCGGTGGTTTTTCCTGTTTGGGGCCCACCACAGAGGGCCACATGGCCTCCGGCTCCGCGCAGGTCCAGGTGGAATGGGTCCTGCCGTTGCAGGGCGGGACGGTCGATGATGCCGATGGGGGCACTCAGGTTCCCCGGCCCACCCGGTGCGGTGAGGGCCGGTCCTACGAGGGCACCGATCGGGAGGGTCTGAGGAAGCGGCGGCAACCACACCTGATGAGCGGACATACCGCGTTCCGCCGCCGCCTGCCGGGCCCCCTCGACGACGAGGTCAACCAGGGAGGGGCCAGCAACTGGGGCCGCAGGAGCAACAGACACAGTGTCCGCGACGGGCGGCGGGGTGAGCGTGAAGGGCCGAATCGGCCCCTCAATCGCAGTGGGGGATGCAGCGGGCGGGGTGGTGTCCACAGGGCCGGACACATAGGCGGCCTGGAAGCCGGTGAGGGTGTCCGCACCCGTGCGCAGATACCCAGCACCCGGCTGGTTGGGCAGGTGGTAGGCATCGGGTACACCGAGGATGGTGCGCGATTCACCGGCGGAGAACGTCTTCAACCCGATCCGGTAGGACAGGTGTGAGTCGAGCCCGCGCAGCCTGCCCTCATCCAACCGCTGGGAGGCGAGGAGGAGGTGCAGGCCGAGGGAGCGACCGACGCGGCCAACGGTGACGAAGAGATCGGCAAAGTCGGGGTGCTGACCCAACAGTTCGGAGAACTCGTCGATGATGATGAGCAACTCCGGGAGGGGCTCAGCGGTGGGGTGAGACTCCCGGTATGTCCGATAATCGGTGACGTTGACACAGCCTGCCGCCCGCAGCATCTCCTGGCGGCGGGTGATCTCACCGGTGATCGCCTCCGCCATCCGCTCGACCAGGAGGGTCTCGTCAGCGAGGTTGGTGATCACCGCAGCGGTGTGCGGTAGGTTGCCCAATTCGAGGAAGGTTGCCCCGCCTTTGAAGTCGACGAGGACGAGGTTGAGCTCCTCCGGGGAGTGTGTGAGAGCGAGGGCGGCGACGATGCTCTTGATGAGTTCGGATTTCCCGGACCCCGTCGCCCCGATGCACAGGCCGTGGGGGCCGTCGCCGCCGAGGGCCGACTCCTTCAGATCGAGGGTCACCGGGCGCGGTGTGCCCGAACCGGGTCGGCTCATGCCGATGGGCACGGTGAGCAGCCGAGAGTCACCGCTGCGGTGGGGCGACCACAGGGCGTCCCAGTGCAGGTCCGTCGGCGAGATGTGGAGTAGGGACGGCAGATCGTTGGACAGCTGCGTTGTGTGTTCTTCCGTCACTGGGCCGGCATGGCGGGACAGCGCCCGCCCGAAGGAGGTGAACTGGCTCGACGTGAACGTGTGCGGGGCCCCGATAATCTCCTCCCCGTTGATCGTGGCAATCGCCAGTTCGGTCGAGGTACGCGCAATAAGCACGAGACCCCCGTCGCACACCCGTGCCCCGATCGGCGTGCGCGCGTCGGTGTTGACATCGAGGACGATGGTTGTGGCCGCTGTGCGCTGGCGCCGTTGCACACGGTCCGTGATGGAGGCCACCTCGTCGGCTGCGGGGTGGTGGCACACAACTACCTCGATGAGTGCCTCTGGATCGGAGGGCTGACGCAGGTGAGGGAACCATTTGAGGCCCTCGAACTCAGATCGATCCCCGACGAGGCGGATGGACAACTCGGATGGGGAGTAGGCGAAGGCGAGTTCGGCGACGATGGTGCGCACAACATCTCCGGTTTTCTCCCCGGTAATGCCAATCCAGGTGAAGGCATCGAGGTGGAGGGTCACCGGCATCGCATCGACGGCACTGACGGTTTGGATGAGGTGGCGGAATGCGGTGACACAGAATGGGTCATAGTCATCAACAGGGCCAACAGTGCCAATCTGGACGGGGGTGGCTGGGGCGAGCACTCCGGTTCCCACCCGCACCTCCACCGGGGTGGAGGTGCGCGCCCACATCCGTTCCCCGCCGACGAGTGACCACAGGTCACCCGGTGCCGGATGGTCCCACTCGGCGTCGCGGCGCTGCCGGGTGGCGGCGGCGAGCGATCGGGATTTTATGTCGGCGAGGTGACGCAAATACGTGCGGCGCTGCCGGTCTGGGTCGCTCGTGCTCGTCGGCGCCACCATGCCCAATACGCTCAAGCCCATGAACAGAGGCATCATGAGCATGTACGGGTTGACGTTCTGCCCTTTGAGGACCATCATCACCACCATCCCTCCGACCGCAATGATCATGACGGCGGGCATGAGAAAGCGCATCAGTGGCTGTGGTTGGGGTTCCTCGGCAGGTGGCGGGGCATCAATGGTGAGGACGAGATCAGGTTGCGGCACAGCGTGTTCCCCCCTTTAGATCAAGCTCGGATGATTACGGCACTTCCCAGTTGGATAAGTTCTCCCCCTCGGTCACCCCCGAGCAGATGGACTTCTCCCGAATTGTAGACCACAGTTAGTGTATCCGCGACATCGCGGCGGGGTTCTTCCACTCAAAGGGGGTAATCAATTGTTACGACACCAATCTCTCACCACCACATTCCTTCCCGTCAGCGTCCGCTTTGTGGACAACCAGGGCCGCCCGCTCGCCGCCGACGACGTGCAACTGCTCACCGAGCTCCCCGTCGGCGAGCTCATCGCCCGGCTGGCCACCCACCTCACCATCACCGCACCTGCCGAGCCGTGGACGGTGCAGACGAGCACGGGAATAGCGCTCGACCCGGCGCGCCCGCTGGCACATCAGGATGTCAGCGCCGGGGACACTCTCATCATCCAGCCAGGTGCCGCAGAGACGGTTCCGGCTGGTGCAGTCACCCACACGCCGCTGGAGGCGCTGGCCGAGCAGGCGCGTCACGCTCCCACCGTCGCTCCGGGGAACTATCTCCTCGCCGGCGCGATCGCTGTGGCCTGCGGTGTCGGCTGCTACCTTACCCAGGGTGGGTACCCGGTGGCTGCGGTCGTTGCCCTCGGGTGGATTCTGCTCACGTTCCTCATCCGGTGGTGGCCACTGACTGGCCTACCCGCGACGGTGACCGCAACGATGGCGGTTGCTGCAGGAATTTCTGCAGGTTGGGCTGGTTATCTCGCCGTTGATACCGGTGTTGGGCTATCTGCCCTGGCCCTCGCTGTGGCCTGCCTCATCCTCGGCGGGGTGGGGGTGGGAAGTTGTGCGCTCATTCACCCGGGAACCGGCACCACCTCGGCGATTGTGACGGTGAGTGCGGGCGGTACGGTGTGGGCTCTGTTGGCCGCCCTCGCCCACCACTTTGGGGTCAGTTTCCTCGCCGCACCCCTGGTGGCCACCGGATGTGTGCTGTTTACGTTGAACATTCCCCGCATCGCATTGACTGCCGGGCGCGTGGCCATTCCACGCGTTCTCTCCCCGGGCAGTGACCGCGCTGGCGCCGATCTTACGGCGACCGACATCGCGGCCGGACCAGCCCATTCGCAGGCTGCCCTATCCCATTTGGGGGGTCTTACCGTGGGTTCAACTGCCCTCGGTACGGCGGCTACCGGCGTGGCCGCTGGGGATGCGGGAGTACTCGAGATGTTGCCCGCCCCCGGCTTCACTACTGCCTGGCTGCTGCTCCTTGCCGTGGCCACACTCATCCCGCTCACCCGGCGCGGCGCCGCTGTCAGCGCGTGGGCGGCGGGACTGTGGGGGCTGATCAGTCTCGCCGCAGCTGCCTGGACTACCCCGTGGGTTGCCGGTGTGGTCTGTGTGCTCCTGGCTACCGCCGGGTTGTGGGTGCCGCGTCTATCCACTGCCTCCCCGGCCATCGCCGCTGTGGTGGAGAAGTGTGAATCGCTGGCTCTCATTGCCATTGTCCCCCTCAGCCTGTTCATTTCCGGCTGCGTGTGGGTGATTCGGAGCGTGGGATGAGGGGGGCGTTCTCCCGCTGGGCTATCGCCGGGATGACTGCCGGTGTGCTGGCATGGTCCGCCCCTCCCCTGGTGGGTGCGGAGGAGACACAGCAGACTGCACCGGTGTGTACGCCTGGGGTGACCGCACCGATGCCGGCCGCTGTGGAGGCGGGGCGGGAGGCAAGCGCACCGCTGCATCAGCTGCACCGCCAGGCCACCGGGGCGGGTGTGCGGGTGGCTGTCATTGACACCGGCATCACGAGGCATCCGCGCCTGCCGCATCGCGATGTTGACTCGCCAGATCCGGCGGTGGATATGCCCGACTGTTGGGGGCACGGGACTGCGGTTGCCTCCGTCATCGGGCTGCGCGAGGGCGAGGATTCCGTCGTGGGAATCGCTCCCGATGTGGAGCTTCTCGATGTCCCTCAGGCTCCCTTCGGCCAGTCCCCCACCTTGGAGACGGTGGGTGAGGCGGTGTTTGCCGCCCTCGATGCCGGGGCGGGGGTAATCAACATCTCCCTGACTGCCTGTCTGCCGGCAGGTACCCCGTTGGGGCGCGGTGCGCTCGAGGAGGCTCTGGAGAGGGCGGAAGCTGCGGGGGTCATCGTCGTGGCGGCGGCGGGGAACCTGCAGGCGGGGTGTGGTGCGGACGCTGTGGTGTATCCGGCGGCGTTCCCGACTGTGGTGGCCGTCACCGCCACGGGGGAGAACGGTTTGGCCAACTACGCGGTCCCCGTCCACCGCCCGGATTTCCTCGCCGCCACCGGTACGATTCCCGTCGCTGCCTCTGCTCTCGGTTCCGGGTTGACCACGACAATGTCACTGCCGCAGGCTTTCTCTGCCACCCCGACCCCGCTCGTTGGCACGAGTTTTGCTGCCCCCGTTGTCGCCGGAACGGTGGCGCTGCTGCGCCAACTGTATCCGCAGGCAACCCCGGCGCAGATTCGTGCACACCTGCTCAGTACCGCAGATCCGACGACCCATGCGATTTCCCCGGCGCGGACCGTGGCCACGCTGCTTGCCCCACCGGTTCCGATCGCCACTCCTGCCGCCATCGATCTCGCCCCGGCCGAGCAGACCCAGCTTCTGCCCATTCTCGCAGGTGTGGGTGGCAGCTTTGCCCTCTACGGGGTGATCGCACTCATCGCCTCGTCCGGGAGGAGGGGCCGTGCGGCTGTCGCCGCAGACAACACTGGCCCGCGGGGAAAGAGCCGGTAGATTTCATCTGCCAGTGAGGCCGGGGACTCCACCCCGATCGCCTCGACGGCGGCTGCATCGCCGAGCTCAAAGGCGGTACCCGTCGCCGAGATGAGGGCGTAGCCGGTTCCCACGTGCACGGCGAGGGCGCTGCCGGTGGCCGAGGAGTAGCCGGAAACTGCACTGCCGGCTACCGGGACGCTCCCGGGTTCACTTGCGGTGAGCCAGCCGACGGGGCCATCGGGGGATCCGCAGAGTGGGCCGTTGTCTACTGCCGCTGGGGTAAGGAAGGTGAATTCGTGGCTGGGTACATCGGTGAGTGGAGTCCCGAGACTGTACTGGGCCAACCCGTCGCGGGTGAGCTCATGGCTCGGAATGGCAACGTCGAGGAGGATATCGCGCTGGGTGGGGGTGATCGGGGCGATCACCCCACCACTGCGCGCCCATGCCTCCTCACCAGCCACAATGACCTCCTCGACAGGCGGAATCACCACCGGACTGCGCAGTGGAACCGCTGATAGCACCTCGGGGGGCACCTGCCACACCGGGGTGGTTTCACTGATTCCGATGCGCCTACGCATGACCCGCCCGGCATCCGTGTGGGCTGCGGGGAGCAGCTGCCGACCGGCTGCTGTGACGAGGTATTCCTCGGTGCCACTGGCGGCGAGAAACGCTGTATCCTCCGGCAGGGGGCGCAGCGGCACCCCCTCCACAATGTGCCACTGAGTTCCCCCATCGCTACCGCACACCGCCCACGGCCCGTGGGCAGAGGTGAATGTCCCGGGCGCACCGACGATACCCACTGGCACCCCCTTTGCCCGGGTGGCAAAGACATCCGGGGCAATCTCCTCTGGGGTGGCTGGCTGCCCGACGACGAGGCGTGCCGACGTAAGATTCGGCACCTCATGGTAGGTGCCGTCAACACTCGCATAGAGGGTGCCCTGGACGGCGACGATCTGTGCATTCCCCGGATCCGGGTGTGGGGCAAACATCGCGAGCACCCCCGCCCCCGCGAGGACGAGGGCCCCGCCGACGAGCCCGAGGACACTGGCGCGGCGGCGTCGTCCAAGTGGATCGTGCACCATGGACAGATCCCCGAAGACGAGGCCGTGTTCAGCCAAGCGGACCGCAAAACGGTGGCCGGTAACTTGGGCTTTCGTGGTTAGTTCCACAACAATCCCCCCCACAGGTGATTCCGATGTATTGGATGAGCGATTGGCCCCAGTGTAGCACCTACGCTGGAGGTTGCGCTTTCCCCTGCTCCTGGGAGCCATCGAAGATGCCGTCACCATCAAAATCACCGGGCACCGGTTGGTTCGGGGGACGGTTATCCCCCTCGGAAGAATCCTCCGGCGCCGTGGTGAGCAGGACCGACTCCGGGCGGTGGTAGATCGGCTCCCCATTCTCATCCAGTTCCACCGGCGGCAGCGGATCCGGCGAACCACCCGACTGGCGCATCTGCGTCAACTCTGCATCCGTAAACGCCTCATTGACCGCGAAGATGGCAATGTCCCCATCGCGGTACACGGTGGTCACCCCCGGCGTATCAAAGAGGCCGGGAGTCATCTCCGGCAAGGTGGGCTGCCAATCCCAGAAGTTCGGGGGGGAGACAACAATGAAGTTGACATGTTGGCGCCGCGCCGCCTCATCGACAGTGTTGCGGTACTGGGGTTGACCCCAGTTGCCTACACCGAGGGCGTTGGGGTGGAAGAACAGCAGTGTGGAATCCGAGTCACTCATTGCCCACGGCCAGTTGTAGTGCTTGAAAAAGGCGGGCAAACCGTTGTAGGCATACATGTGACCGGAACCATTGGCCAGGTCGAAGAAGATCCGCCCCTCATAGGCGTGCGGCTGCTCGGCCAACCACTCCCACGAGGCAATATCGTGGTCATTGGACAGCCGCCCGTCGCGGGACTCTGAGATCGGGAAATAGGTGTGGGGCGCGGTGGTGGCATCGACACGCCACCAGGAGACAGCACCCACCGCCAGCGCCAGCACAAAGCTTGCCACGAGCGAGAAGACGGACAACTGCCGGACCGTTCCGCCGGTGACCACCCGAATGATCACGGCAATCGCACAGGCTGCGTAGACCACCACCATCATCCCCACGACGGCGATGAGCCGGTGCGCACCCGAGTAGTGGAGGCCTCCAATCGCCTGCAGGAGAGGAGCGGCTGGGCCGCCCACATCGAACATGGTGCGCGCCGTGACGGCCACCATGAGCAGGTAAAACGCCAGTGCCCATAGGTTGCGCGACCAGACGGTGACGATGACCATGCCAATCACCGCCACCGGCAACAGATACTGCGAATTCAGCCCCATGTCGTCGACGTGACGGGTGGTCATGTGGAAGGCGGTCGACCACGCCTGCGCCGCCGACGCCTTCGGCAGGGTATCGCCAAAACTGGCCACATCACTCACCGCATCCGATCCGCGCATCAGCTGCGGCAAAATGACCACACCACCGGCGATTCCTGTCACTGCGAGCAGGGCCACATCGTGCAGGCGCAACACAATGCCCTGGACGAGGGAACGCGGCACCCGCGAGGGGCGCCACACCAGGTAGAACAGCCACCAACAGGCGAGCAACAGGACCACATGCGTGACCGGTGAGGGATGGGTTTGCACCAACCCCGCCAACCCCAAGGCCGCCGCAAACATGCGCACCGGAGCCGCCGGAACCTGCATAAAGAGCATGACGACGGCCCCAACCATCGCCGTGGCCGTCAGGTAGGGCCACGCACCGACATAGTAGATAATCCAGTAGATCACCGGGCTCAGGCCGCCAAGAATCGGCGCTAGACCTGCAGCGATCTGGGCTGTCATTCCCCGATTGCCAAGCACCTTCCACGCCAAGGCGGCCATGGAGATGGGCAGCGCCGCGCCGGGGAACACCGCCGAGACGAGGTTGAGCGTTTCAAACGTGGACAGCCCGGTCAGGACTTTCACCAGGTAGGCAGCATCATGGAAGGCGAGCGGATAGAAGAAGGGATGCTGGGTTTCCGTGTTCATGAGCTGCCCCATCTGGGAGGCGGAGGCGATCCCAGAGTCCCCAATGAACTGGATGACCGAGGCGTGCCAGTGGGAATCCCACCCCTGCGGAATCGATGCCATCCCCCCGAAGGGGGCCTCACCGATCCGCTGCACGGTCCGCACGATGAGGAAATACGCTCCCGCAGCAGCGCCGAGGGCGGGAAGGATCCACTCGTAGCTGAGAAGTGTTCCCGGCCGCCAGCCGGGGTTCATGTGCACGTACGTGGAGGCGCGGCGGGCGATCGCCGTGGCCGGTACCGCCGGGGCCCGTCCCACGAGCTGGGGCTGCGGCACAAACGAGTACGGTTGCGCCCGCCTGCGACGGACGAGGTAGAACACCAGCCGCCAGACGGCGGCGACGACGGCAGCAACACCAATCCCAACGGCGACGGTACTTACCCGATAGCCAATGCCGAGGGGGTAGAAGGCCATCGCCAGGATTCCGTACATTCCGAAGGACAGCGGAATCGAGCCGACGATCGCCGCCGGTGCGCGCAGTCCGGAAATCCAGCCGATAAGGAACCCGGGAAGCATGCACACCGCCAGTGCGATGAGTGTGGGCTCCGCCACGAGCAACCCCTTTCTTCTACCTGGTCATGTAGTGGCCATTCTAGCCCTCAGCCACACCTCTGCGGTTACGGGTCACCTCTGCGCGTGCCGCCCACTCCTCCGGCGGCGGATACTCCACATCGACCAAGGTCAACCCATGCGCCGGGGCGACGGGAATCCGGTCCGAACGGCTCGTCTCAGACAACAATCCGGCGACGAAATCGACGCTGCGGGTCCCCGCCCCGGCGGCCAGTGTCGCCCCGACGAGCGAGCGCACCATGTTCCAGCAGAACGCGTCGGCACGCACATGCGCCTCGAAGGTGTCCGGTTCTTCCCGGGAGGACACATCCACCCAGTCAAACTGGAGTAACTCGCGCACGGTGGTGGCGCACGGGCGAGGGCGACAGAACGCAGCGAAATCGTGGAGGCCGAGCAGGCGGTGCGCCGCCTCGTGGGCGACCGCGAGGTTGACCGGTTTTGGCCACACGGCTGTATTCCAGCGGCGCAGTGGACTAACCCCCTCGACTGCGCACGTGACCCGGTAGATGTAGGCGCGCGAGACTGCGCAGAAGCGCGCGTCAAATTCGGCCGGGACCGCTTGCACGGCGCGGATTTGAATATCCGGCGGAAGGAGCTTGTTGAGCCGGCGAGTGAGGGTGGAGGGGTCTCCGGCGATGGAGCGCTGCTCGAGGCGATCGGTCGGGACCTCGATCGCTGCAACCTGCCCGGTGGCGTGGACGCCGGCATCGGTACGTCCGGCGACAGTGAGGTGATAATTTACAGGCAGTTGGAGGACGAGGCGGAGCTTGTCCTCGATGACCCCCTGCACTGTGCGCAGGTCGCCTGCTTGGAGGGCCCAGCCGTGGAAGTTGGTGCCGTCGTAGGCGATGTCAAGGCGCAGATTCACCGAAGCGTCGTTCACCCTCTCTATTCAACCACCGTTGTCCGGCATTGTCGCCTTGGGGTGCCGGTGGCGCACATACAACCACCGCCCACGGCGAGCGCCAGGGGCGGTGGTGTTGGTGAGTTCGGGGACGCTTACGCGTTCTTGTTTGTGGACAGGTGGAACGGCATGTACAGCGGGCAGATTCCGAGGGCTGCTGTCAGCAGCATGACAACGGCCAGGATGCCGAACAGCCAGGTGGCCCAGGTGGCGTTGATGGTCACTGCCAGGATGATGAACACGATTGCCAGCACCACCCGGATGCCGCGGTCGATACCGCCTTCGTTCTTGACCATGTGAATTCCTTTTCTTATCAGTGTCACTGCGGTGGTTTGCGGTAGTTCTCGGAGGCGAGAAACCGCAGTGGACTCCTCGCTCACACCTATTCCAACGTACATACCTGTAGGGGTATTTCATGATGTGAGACGATTCACATCCCCCACAAAAAACTCCCCGACCACACACGGTGATCGGGGAGCATGTCCTGGCGCTACAGCGGACTACTTCTCAGCCTCAGCCTCGTCAGCAGTCTTCTCAGCCTCAGCCTCGTCAGCAGTCTCCTCAGCCTCAGCCTCAGCGGCCTCAGCCTCAGCAGCCTCGTCGGTGGCCTCATCGGCCTCGACCTCAGGAGCCTCCTCGGCCTCAACTGCGGCAGCCTCCTCAGCCTTCTCAGCCTTCTTCGCATGAGCCTTGGTCGCCTTCGTGGCCTCAGTGGTCACGGTGGGCTCGAGAACGAGCGAAATCTGCGAGATCGGGGCGGCATCGCCGCGGCGAATCCCCAGCTTCACAATGCGGGTGTAGCCACCCTCACGGCCCTCAAACTGCGGGGCAAGCTCGTCGAAAAGCTTGGCGACGAGATCCTTCTGCGGGATCAGCTTCGCCACATTGCGGCGATCGGCAACGGTGCCGGACTTCGCCTTAGTAATGATCTTCTCCACGTACGGGCGCAGCAGCTTCGCCTTCGCATCCGTCGTCTTCACCGCACCGTGCTCGATGAGCGCGCCGGTGAGATTCGACAGGATGTGCTTCTGGTTCTTAGCGGAATTGCCCAGGCGCGGACCCTTCTTCGGGGTAGGCATGGTATTTACTCCTCGTGTCTATTCAATGGTTAGAGATGTGTGTGCGCGAAACGCGCTCTCACACCGCAATCCTTCTTACTCGTCGTCGTCCTCATCCGGATTCGGATCGGTGTAGCCACCGGTGGCATCGTCGTAGCCCTCAATCTGGGTCACGTCGAAGTCCTCGGGGGCATCCTTCAACGTCAAGCCCAAGCTCGCAAGCTTCACCTTGACCTCGTTGATGGACTTATCGCCAAAGTTGCGGATATCAAGCAGGTCACTCTCGGTGCACTCGGCGAGCTCACCAACAGTCTGAATATCCTGCCGCTTAAGGCAGTTGTACGAGCGAACCGAGAAGTCAAGCTCCTCAATCGGCATGGTGTACACCTCAAGATTGTCCGCCTCCACCGGAGCGGCACCGATCTCAATACCCTCGGCCTCCACGTTGAGGTCGCGGGCGAGACCGAACAGCTCGACCAGGGTCTTCCCTGCCGAGGCCATCGCATCCCGTGGAGAAATGGAGTTCTTCGTGGTCACATCGAGAACCAGGCGGTCAAAGTCGGTGCGCTGGGCAACACGGGTCGCCTCCACCTTGTAGGCCACCTTGAGCACCGGGGAGTAAATCTGATCCACCGGAATCCGACCGATCTCCTCATCACCGGTGTTGGCAGCGGGCACGTAACCGCGCCCACGCTCGACAACCATCTCCATACTCAAACGTCCCTCACTGTTGAGGGTGGCAATCCGCAGATCCGGATTGTGAATCTCCACTCCAGCAGGCAACTTAATGTCACTGGCCAGCACATCGCCAGCCCCTTCCTTCACCACGTGCATGGCAACGGGTTCATCGGAATCGGAGGAGAGTACGATGTCCTTCACGTTGAGGATGATGTCGGAGACATCCTCCTTCACACCACTGATGGTGGTGAACTCGTGCAGCACACCTTCAATTTTGACGCTCGTCACCGCCGCACCGGGGATGGACGACAGCAACGTACGGCGCAAGGAATTCCCGAGGGTGTACCCGAAACCGGGCTCCAGCGGCTCAATGACGAACTTGGAGTGCGCGGAATCGATGGTCTCCTCGGTGAGGGTAGGACGTTGTGAGATGAGCATGAATGTAAAAACTCCTTGACTGGGCCCCCACTATATGAGGCACCGAGAAATGTATGAAGGATTGTGGCGTACTACTACTTGGAGTAGTACTCGACGATCAGCTGCTCCTGCAGCGGAATGTCGATCTGAGCGCGCTCGGGCAACTGGTGCACGAGGATGCGCAGCGTGGTCGGAACAACCTGCAGCCAAGCAGGAATAACCGCATCGACGAGGCCGTCCTGGGCCTCCTCGAACCACAGCATCTTCTGGGACTTCTCGCGGACATCGATGATGTCATAGCGGGAAACCTGGAAGGACGGAACGTTCGTCTTCTTGCCGTTGACCAGGAAGTGGCCGTGCGTGACCAACTGGCGAGCCTGGCGGCGAGTGCGCGCCAAACCAGCCCGGTAGATCACATTGTCCAGACGGGACTCCAGGAGGATGACCAGGTTGTCACCGGTCTTACCCTGGCGGCGGACAGCCTCGGCATAGTAGCGACGGAACTGCTTCTCCATGACGCCGTAGGTGAAGCGAGCCTTCTGCTTCTCCTGCAGCTGGAGGAGGTACTCCGACTCCTTGATCCGAGCGCGACCGGCCTGTCCCGGAGGGTAGGGGCGCTTCTCGAAGGAGCGGTCGCCACCGACGAGGTCAGTGCGAAGACGACGAGACTTACGGGTAATAGGGCCTGTATAACGTGCCATGATGTATCCTTTCTCCTCTCCTACACGCGACGACGCTTCGGCGGACGGCACCCGTTGAACGGCTGCGGCGTCACATCCGAGATCGTGTTGACCTCAAGGCCAGCGGCCTGGAGGGAGCGGATAGCGGTCTCACGGCCCGAACCCGGGCCCTTCACGAAGACGTCAACCTTCTTCATGCCGTGCTCCATCGCCTTGCGGGCGGCGTTCTCGGCAGCCATCTGCGCGGCGAACGGCGTGGACTTGCGGGAGCCCTTGAAGCCGACATGGCCGGCAGAGGCCCACGAAATCACAGCACCGGACGGATCCGTGATGGACACGATGGTGTTGTTGAAGGTGGACTTGATATAGGCGTGGCCGTGAGCCACGTTCTTCTTGACAACGCGACGCCCACCGCGGCGGGCACCACTACGAGTCTTGGGAGGCATTACTTCTTCTTTCCTGCGATGGTCTTCTTCGGACCCTTGCGGGTACGAGCGTTGGTCTTGGTCCGCTGACCGTGGACGGGGAGACCCCGACGGTGGCGAATACCTTGGTAGCTGCCGATGTCAATCTTGCGGCGAATGTCGGCGGCAACCTGACGACGCAGATCACCCTCGACCTTCCACGTGGCCTCGATGACATCACGAAGGGATGCGAGCTGCTCATCAGTGAGCGCATCCGTACGCAGGTCAGGAGAGATTTCTGTCTTCTCCAGAAGCTCTTTGGCGCGGGCGGGCCCGATGCCATAAATATAGGTAAGTGCGACTTCCATGCGCTTGTTGCGCGGAAGATCCACACCAGCCAGACGTGCCATTATGTGCACACCTTTCGGTTACGCGGTGGTTTTCTCCTCATTCGTCCGGACATAGCCGGCTCCGGCCACCGTAGCCAGAGGTAATGGGTCTAGGACATGTACACAGGCCAGGCCAGTGCGATAGCCCCAGATGGGAATGAGAAGGCTTACTTGTAGCGGTAGACGATTCGCCCACGAGTGAGATCGTACGGCGAGAGCTCCACGACAACACGATCCTCCGGCAGGATACGGATATAGTGCTGGCGCATCTTTCCGGAAATGTGGGCAAGCACCTTGTGGCCATTGTCCAGTTCGACCCGGAACATTGCGTTTGGCAGAGGCTCCAACACGTGGCCCTCAACCTCAATTGCGCCTTCCTTTTTAGCCATATCCTCTTTCGTTTCGTGAGTTCAGCGAGCATTGATCTACCAGCGTGTCACTCAAGCGACACACCAAGCGGACACAGTACACTTTTCTGCCCCCGATTGCAAACCAGCCCCCGCCCGCCTGAGCGCCAAACCCACGACAAACGTCGCGCCGACTACGCCATTCCGATATTCAAGACGCGTTCTGCTGCGGTATTGACGGGCTCAGCTAGCGAATGCCACCGTTGGGGTAACCGTAGTTGATGTCGCCGTAAACGTAGACGAGGTCGCCCGGCTTCAACGTGTTGAAGAAGTGAACAGCATCCCCATAGTTCAGGTGGATGCACCCGTGGGAGAGGATATACGGGGACCCAGCGTGGAACGCCACGCCATCGTTGGTGATGTACGTGGAGTACGGCATCGGCGCATTGTTGAAGATACGCGACACCTCATCCTTCACCTGATACTTCACCGTGGTCATTCCAGACGGGGTGTCATAGCCATTGGCACCGCCAGACGAGGGCACCGGACCATAGGTGATGCGACCGTTCTCCTGCAACCACGAGCGGTTACCGTTGAGGTCTACACAGGCACGAGCCTCCGGCGGGCACACACCCTCAGGGATATGGAGGAACGCACGGCGCTCCGCCTCCCGGCGCTCCGCCTCCTGCCGCTCCGCTTCGCGGCGGGCAGCCTCCTCGGCAGCCGCCTTCTCAGCGGCGATCCGGGCCTCATTTTCCTGGATAACCCCCGGGAACAGTCCGTTGACTACCGTGTCAATAGCCTGCTTGACCTGCTCATTCGCGGGCGCAGCCAACGTCGCATCAGCCTGAGCGCGCAGATCATTGCGCGTATTCCACGCCTGGGCACGAGTCTGACCCACGAAGTCACTGAACGGATCAGCAGCTGCCTGGGCAGGCTGAAGCTGCAGGGTGCACACGCACGCAGCTGCGGCAACAGTGGCAGCGATCTTCTTGGTCACGGATTTGAAAAACTGTTTCCCGGTCATGGGGCCGAGTATAGACGGTATGCGCACACCGCGGTAATCCACCCCACCATTTTGGGGTCATGTCACCTACCGCAGAAACGCTACCGAGGAGTGAGGATTCTCGGCCCATCGGCGGTCGCCGCCACCGTATGCTCCCAATGAGCCGCCCACGTTCCATCGAGGGTGACCACCGTCCAATCGTCGTCAAGCACCCGCGAATCCTCCGTGCCCAGCGTTAACATCGGCTCAATCGCCAACACTGACCCCTCCTGAATGATCGGGCCACGCCCACCCTTGCCAAAATTGGCCAGATACGGATCCTCGTGCATGGTATGGCCGATGCCGTGACCGCCATAGCCATCCACAATGCCCAAATGCACCCCCCACTTCTTCTCCGCCACAACAGTCGCCATCTCAAGGGCATGGGAGACATCGGTGAGCCGATTACCCGGCACCATCGCCTGCATCCCCTCCATGAGCACCCACTCCGTCGCCGCATTGAGCGCTGCCACATCCTCTGCCACCGCGCCCACCTCCACAGTCAGCGCCGAGTCCCCTACCCACCCCTTGTACGTGGCACCACAGTCAATGGAGATGAGATCACCCTCCTTGAGCACACAATCGGCACTGGGAATCCCGTGGACAATGACATCATTGACCGAGGCGCAGATCGAGGCCGGAAAACCAGCGTAGCCCTTGAACGTTGGAGTCGCCCCCGCCTTGCGGATCGTCGCCTCCGCGATCGCGTCGAGCTCAGCGGTGGAGACCCCCGGCCTCACAGCATCGGCCACCGCACTCAGTGCAGCACCACAGATGCGGCCGGCAGCCTCCATCCCATCGAGCTCAGCGGGAGTTTTTGCAACAATCTTCTTCTGTTTGCGAAAGGCCATAGTGGTTATCGTAGTCCCCCACCCCAGCGATGCTACTGAAGGTGCAAGCGTGAGTAAGGCCATCTATCTCCGGCACATCGACCAACCAAAAAACTCCTCTCTCGGCAAACACCGACCGAGTCCCGCATGAAAGAACCCCGCTAGCACTGCTCAGCGGGGTTCGAAAGAGTGGGACAAGGTCAGCCCAGCGCATCCATGGCGCGCTGATTGATCTCCTCGATCTCACCGACAGCATCGATCGTCTTCACCGCATCACCATAGAAATCGATGACCGGCTTCGTCTCCGCGTGATACACCTTCATCCGGTTGCGGATCGTCTCCTCGTTGTCATCGGCGCGGCCACGCCCCAACAGGCGCTCCACAACGGCATCGTCCTCAATGTTGAAGTTGAGCACCGCATCGAGCTCAAGGCCCGACTCGGCCAAGTGATCGCGGAGCAACTCCGCTTGCTCCACCGTGCGCGGGAAGCCGTCGAGAAGGAAGCCATCCTTCGCATCGTCCTGCTCAAGGCGATCCCACACCATGCGGGCGGTCACATCGGTGGGGACCAAATCGCCGCGATCGATGTAGCTCTTCGCCTCCAGACCGAGCGGGGTGCCCTCACCAATGTTGGCGCGGAACAAGTCACCAGTGGAGATATGCGGGATACCGAGCTTCTCCTTGAGGATCGCCGCTTGCGTACCTTTACCTGCGCCGGGAGGGCCGAGAAGAACAAGTCTCATTTCAGGATTCCTTCGTAGTTGGACTGTAGGAGCTGCGACTCGATCTGCTTCACAGTAGTCAGGGCCACAGACACCATAATGAGCAGCGCCGTGCCACCAAACGGAGTATTACCCGTCTGGATGGAACCGACGCCAAGGTTAAGCATAATGTTCGGAAGGATTGCGATGACACCCAAATAGAGGGAACCGACAACCAACAGGCGATTCATCACGAACTGCAGGTACTCCGCCGTCGGACGGCCCGGACGAATACCCGGAATGAAGCCGCCATACTTCTTCATGTTCTCCGCCTGCTCAAACGGGTCATACTGGACGGAAACGTAGAAGTACGAGAAGAAGATGATGAGCACGAAGTACAAGATGATGTACTGGTAACTCGAGGTCTGCTGCAGGTACGCGTAGATGTTGCGCATCCACCAGTTATCTGGCGGAGTAGCCTTGTTCGAGTTCACAATCTGGGTGATGAGCACCGGCACATAGATAAGCGACGAGGCAAAGATGACCGGGATCACGCCACCCTGGTTCACCTTCAACGGCAGGTAGGTGGAGGTACCACCGTACTGGCGCCGGCCAATCATGCGCTTGGCGTACTGCACCGGAATGCGCCGTTGCCCTTGCTCAATGAAGACAACGCCGACGACGAGGATGATCACCGCGATGACGACACCGGTGAACACGAGCGGGCCGGAGGAGCGGAACACGTTAATACCGTCGCGCGGCATACGCACGGCAATACCGGCGAAGATCAAGAGAGACATCCCGTTACCGATGCCCTTCTCGGTGATGATCTCACCGAGCCACATCACCAGCACGGCACCACCAGTCATCACAATGACCAGAATGACGAGGTCGAAGAGGTCCGCGCCTTCTTTGAGGACACGCACACCGGTACCCAGCAACTGTTCACGGGCAGCCAGAGCCACAATGCCGGAGGACTGCAGGAGGGCGAGGGCGACCGTCAAATAGCGTGTGTACTGCGTCATCTTGGATTGACCGGTCTGCCCCTCCTTCTTCAACTCCTCGAAGTGGGGGATGACCACGGTCAACAGCTGCACAATAATGGACGCCGTAATGTAGGGCATGATGCCGATGGCGAACACCGACAGCTGCAACAGCGCACCACCGGAGAACAGGTTGATGAGCGAGAACACGCTCTCGCTATCGGACTCACCGATCATGGATGCGATCTGGGCATAGTCCACACCCGGCGAGGGGATCTGGGCACCAATGCGGTACAGAATAATCAGCGCAAGCGTGATCAACAGCTTCTTGCGCAGATCAGGGTCCTTAAAAGCCTGCAAAATGGCGGACACGATTTATCCTCCTAGCCCCACCCGTGCGGGCAGAACCTCGACGTTTCTCATCAGAGACATTCAACTCCCCCACACTACCAGCTTGACCCCCAATCACACCATTCGACCCCTCCCTCTGTGCCCGTCCACCGCGTCGCCAGTGCCAACGATATCGATGCCTATGCCACTGTAGCTCCCCGGCGCGGGCGTGCGCCCCACCACCGGATGTCGGAGCCTCCCGGGCAGAGGGCGGGAGCGATGGTGCGGATGCGAAAAACCCGCTGAGCCGGAGAGAATCCGGAACCCAGCGGGTCTTCGATACGCTGTGCGCGGGCTTACGCCTCGGCGTCAGCCTCAGCCTCATCGGCCTTTGCCGCACGCTTGGAGAAGTACTCCTCCGTGCACGAGCCACCAGCGGCCTCGATTTTCTCCTTGGCGGAGCCGGAGAACTTCGTAGCGGTGATGTCGTACTTGGCGGTAATGTCGCCATCGCCAAGCACCTTGACGGGCTTGCGGTGACGGACGAGACCAGCCTCGACAAAGTCGGCAATGGTCAAGGTGGCGCCCTTCGGCCAGATCTCGGCGAGATCGTCGAGGTTAACCACCTGGTATTCGACCTTGTTGTACTTCTTGAAGCCCTTCAACTTCGGCAGACGCATGTGGATCGGCATCTGGCCGCCCTCAAACCCTGCCGGAACAGTCTTCCGAGCCTTCGTACCCTTGGTACCGCGGCCTGCGGTCTTACCCTTCGAGCCCTCACCGCGACCCACACGGGTCTTCTTCTTGTTCGAGCCCGGGGCAGGACGCAGGTCATGCAGCTTAATAATATCGTCGCTCATGATCTACCTACTCCCCTGCTACTTCCTCAACGGTGACCATGTGAGCCACAGTCCGGACCATGCCGCGGATCATCGGATTGTCCTTGTGCGTGACGGACTGGTGGATCCGGTGGAGACCGAGAGCCAGCAGCGTATCTTTTTGCTTCTGCTTAGCGCCAACGACGCCTTTTGTCTGTGTGATCTTGAGAGCCATTACTTTGCAGCCTCCTGAGCACGGGCACGCAGAATGCGGGCGGGAGCAACCTCCTCGAGGGTCTTGCCACGACGGGCAGCGACCTCTTCCGGACGCGCGAGCTGCTTGAGCCCGGCGATGGTTGCCTGAACAACGTTGATGGCATTGTCCGAGCCGAGGGACTTGGACAGGGTGTCCTGGACACCCGCACATTCGAGGATCGGACGGGTTGCGCCACCGGCGATGACACCGGTACCGGCAGATGCCGGCTGCAACATGACTCGACCCGCAGCGGCCTCACCGTATACACGGTGAGGGATGGTGCCACCGACCAGGGGAACGCGGAAGAAGTTCTTGCGAGCTTCCTCGGCACCCTTGGAGATAGCGGCGGGGACTTCCTTCGCCTTGCCGTAGCCGACACCAACCATGCCCTTGCCGTCGCCCACCACAACGAGTGCGGTGAAGCTGAAGCGGCGGCCACCCTTGACCACCTTGGACACGCGGTTGATGGTAACTACGCGCTCAATATACTGGTCCCGCTCGTTCTGAGCGGCACCACGATCCTCGCGACGGCCGCGGCCGCGACGCTGATCGTTCTTGTTCTCGTCGGAGTTTTCGCGACGTTCACGACCGGCCATTACGCTTCCTTTCTCGCAGTCATTAGAACTTCAACCCACCTTCACGGGCGGCATCAGCCAGCGCCGCAATGCGGCCGTGGTACTGGTAGCCACCGCGGTCAAAGACAACCTTCTCAATTCCGGCTGCCTTGGCGCGCTCGGCGATGAGCTCGCCAACCTTGGCACCCTTGGCCTTCTTGTCGCCCTCGAGGGCGCGAACATCCGCCTCGATGGAGGAGGCGGCGGCCAACGTGCGACCGGCGATATCGTCGATCAGCTGCACGTGAATGTGGCGGGAGGAACGATGGACGGCAAGACGCGGAACGGCAGCGGTGCCGCGGAGGGTCTTGCGGAGACGGGCATGGCGCTTGGCGCGAGCCTGACGACGGCGGGTGGACACATCCTTGCCCACCGGAAGACGCTTCTCGTTTGTTTCCTGGCTCATTTACTTACCCGTCTTTCCGACCTTGCGACGAATCTGCTCGCCGGCGTAGTGGATGCCCTTACCCTTGTACGGATCATCCTTGCGCAGGCGACGGATCACAGCCGCGATCTGTCCGACCTTCTGCTTATCAATACCGGCGATGGAGAACTTGGTCTGACCATCGGTGGCAAACGTGATTCCCTCCGGAGCCTCAATGAGGATGGGGTGGGAATAACCGAGGGAGAACTCCAAGTTGGAGCCCTTCTGCAGGACACGGTAGCCAACACCGGTGATTTCCATGTTGATGGTGTAGCCTTCGGTGACACCAACGACCATGTTGTTGATGAGGGAGCGGGTCAGGCCGTGGAGAGCACGGTTCTCGCGCTCGTCGTTCGGCCGGGTGACCTTGATTTCGCCATCCTCAAGTGCGACTGCGATCGGCGCATTAACGTCGAGCTCGAGGGTGCCCTTCGGCCCCTTGACAGCGACGTGCTGGCCGTCGATAGTGACGTCGACGCCGCTGGGGACGACGACAGGGAGCTTACCTACACGTGACATGATTCAGGCCCCTTTCTACCAGACGTAGGCGAGGACTTCCCCACCCACGCCCTTCTCGTGAGCCTGACGGTCGGTGAGCAGGCCCTGGGAGGTGGAGATGATCGCCACACCCAGGCCGCCGAGCACCTGCGGCAGGTTGTCGGACTTTGCGTAGACGCGCAGGCCCGGCTTGGACACGCGCTTGAGCCCCTCGAGGGAGCGCTGCCGCTTGGCACCGTACTTGAGGGTGAGCGTGAGCTCCTTGCCCACGCGGGCATCCTCGACGGTGTAATCGGCAATATAGCCTTCCTGCTTCAAGATCTCTGCGATGTTGACCTTGATTTTGGAAGACGGCATCGACACGGACTCGTGGAAGGCGTGGTTCGCATTCCGGATACGAGTGAGCATGTCGGCGATAGGATCAGTCATAGTCATGAGTGATCGTTCACCTTTCTCGCTGCGGTTCCTTCCACCTGGACGTGATCACAGCACCTTGCCGGACACTCTCGCTGTACGGACTCAATAGCCCGCAAGCTCGCTACCGGATTCAACTGTGAACGCCTGTCTGCTCCTCGCCCACCTTTTGGCAGGTGAGAGCACTCTGGCGGAGGGCCTACAACAAAGTAGTTCATCTTATTCTTTGGCAGACTCAGCGACGCTGACAGTGCGCGCAGAGTCCGACGGGGCAGCTTACCACAGCATTGGGAGTTCTCCAAACCCCCATTGATCAGGGAACGGGGACCAAATTCGACAGGTAAGTTACTTTCTGGTAGCTTACCTTTCCGTAAGTTTCACCTACGTTTTAGCAACTTAAGGAGTTTTGCCTCATGGCCACCACCTCCTACACCGCCCCCTTCACCCTCGACACCAGTGACATCACCTCCTTGGTCACCCTCCTGCGCCGACGTGGGAAACAGGCCCCCGACCACATCGCCTTCCACATCCCCACCACCAGGCCAGACACCCTCGCCCGCGACCTCACCATCCCCCAGTTCCTCGACATCGTCGACACCATCGCCACCCGCCTCATCCACGACGGCTTCCGCCCCGGCGACCACGGCTGCATCATGGCCTCCACCAGCTTCGACTGGGCACTCGCCGAATGGGCCATCTGGCGGGCCGGCGGGATCGTCGTCCCCATCTACGAGACCTCCCCCGTCAGTGTGGCCACCCACATCGTCGACACAGTCAACGCTGCCGTCCTCTTCACCGACCGCGACTGCACCGGCGACTACGCCGACCTCCCCCTCCCACCGTGCGGACGCATCACCTTCACCGAGGACTGGGCAGACTTCTACGGCGACATCCCCACCCCCGCCGACGCCGCCCAGCTCACCGCCATCGAGGCCACCACCACCCGCGAGGACATCGCCACCATCGTCTTCACCTCCGGCACCACCGGACTCCCCCAGGGCACCACCCTCGCCCACCGCAATCTCATCGATCTCCCCCTCTCTGTGCTGCACACGTGGCGCGAGGTGCTCCCGGAAACCGGCTCCACTATCATCTTCTTACCACTCGCCCACATCTTCGCTCGCTGCCTGGAGATCATCTGCATCTCCGGCGGAGTGCGCATCACCTACCTCTCCCAACCCAGTGAGCTCATCAGCACGTTACCCGCCCTCACCCCACAGTTCCTCGTCGTCGTCCCGCGCGTGCTCGAAAAGATCGCCACCGCCGCCCGCGCCGCCGCACAGAAGAAGGGGCTCGGGCGACTGTGGGCAGCCGCCGAACGCGCCGCCATCAGCTGGGGACGTGCCTGCGAAGACGCCGACCGCACCGGAAAACCCCTCACAGTCAGCCCGCTCCTGCGCGCCCAGCGGCAGCTTTTTGACACCATCTTCTACCGGCGCATCCGCAACCTCCTCGGCGGACACGTCGACTCGATGATGGTCGGTGCCGCCCCCCTCTCCCCCGAGCTGTCGCTCCTCTTCCGCGGCATGGGCATCCGCCTCATGGAGGGCTACGGACTCACCGAAACCACCGCCCCCCTCACCGCCAACCCGCCAACGGGGATCCGCTCCGGCACCGCCGGAATGATCATCCCCGGCACTGAAATCCGCATCGCTTCCGATGGAGAGATCCTCGCCCGCGGCATCGGCGTCACCCCCGGCTACCTCGACGAGAAGTCCAATGCAGAAGCATTTGTCGACGGCTTCTTCCGCACCGGAGACCTCGGCGAACTCACCGAAGATGGCTATCTCACCATCACCGGGCGGGCAAAGAACGTGCTCGTCACAGCCGGTGGAAAGACCGTCTCCCCCGCCCGCTGGGAAGCGGTCATCGAGTCCCACCCGCTCGTCTCCCACGCGATGATGGTCGGCGATAACGAGCCATATCTTTCTGCCGTGCTCGTGGTGGACCGAGAGGAACTGTCCACGTGGACGGCCACGACCGGGGTGGATATTGAAATCCCCGAGGACGCGTTGAGCTTTGAGGTGACCCACCCAGAGGTGTTGGACAGCCTCAAAACCATGTGGGAGAAGGCGAACGCGGCCGTCGCCCGCAGTGAAACCGTCAAGAAAATCAGCGTCGTCGCCATCAACGCACAGGCAGAGGCCACCCTCATCACACCGACATTGAAGCTGAAAAGAAACGAGGCGAAGAAACTCTTCGCCCCGATCATCGCCCGATTCTACGGAAAATAGGTGACCTAGATGGTCCCGTCAGCAATCTGCTGGCGGGCCACCGCCTCCACCGCCCGCGACACGGCCGGTTCCACCCGGCGGTCGAGCGGGGACGGAATGATGTAGTCGAGATCGAGATCCGGAACAGCAAGATCCGCGATCGCTTGGGAGGCCGCCAACTTCATCTCCGTGGTGATCTTTTTCGCCTTCGCGTTGAGGGCACCGTCGAAGATGCCGGGGAACGCGAGCACGTTGTTGATCTGGTTCGGCAGATCCGACCGCCCGGTAGCATAGATTGCGTGATACTTCGCCGCAATCTCCGGTTTCACCTCCGGATTCGGGTTCGCCAGGGCGAAGATAATCCGCGGCTCCGCCATCGCAGCAACCGCCTCCTCCGAAATCTCCCCAGCCGACACGCCAATAAACGTATCCGCACCCGTCAGTGCCTCAACGGGGCCACCGACAACATTCTCCGGGTTGGTGAAGGTGAGCAACTCCTCCTTCACCGCGTTGAGGTGATCGCGCCCCTTCGAAACAATGCCGCGCGAGTCGAGCATGATGATATTGCGCACACCGGCGTTATAGAGCATCTTCGCCCCAGCCACACCGGCCGCACCGGCTCCGGAAATCACCACCTTGAGCGAGGAGAGTTCCCGATTCAGCAGCCGACACGCGTTCTGCAGGGCAGCCGTCATCACAATGGCGGTTCCGTGCTGGTCATCGTGCATAATCGGAATGTCGAGCTCCTCGATAAGGCGGCGCTCAATCTCAAAGCAGCGGGGGGCGGAAATATCCTCCAAGTTGATCGCCCCGAAACTCGGCGCAATGGCCTTCACCGCCGCGATCACCTCCTCGGTGTCCGTCACAGAGAGTACCACCGGAACGGCGGAGAGCTTGGCAAACGCCTCAAAGAGCTGCGCCTTGCCCTCCATCACCGGCAGCGCCCCCTTCGGGCCGATATTGCCCAAACCGAGCACTGCGGTGCCATCCGAAATCACCGCAACATTGCGGCCAGACCACGTGTAATCCCGTGCAAGCTCGGGGTTCTCCGCAATTGCAGAAGATACTCGCGCCACACCGGGGGTGTAGGCGACGGAGAGATCGCGCTGATTGAGCAGCGGCCGCAGGGACCGGGTGGACATCTTGCCACCCTCATGCGCTGCAAAAATCTCCGTATCGGTCAATTCCATTGACTGCTGTATCACGGGAGTACCTTCTTACGTTGTGGAGAGGCAGAATGACCCGGCCCCCCATTGGGTGTGACCGGGTCTCCTGCTGGGATAGGACACGCGCAACCTAGTGCGCTACCTGCCGGTTGCCGTCCTTATCTTTGAAGGGGAAGCCGAGCTGCAGCAGCAGTTCGCGGCCCTCTTCGTTGTTCGTCGCAGTGGTGACAACAGTGATGTCCATACCACGCTGACGATCCACCTTGTCCACGTCAATCTCGTAGAACATGGTCTGCTCAGTCAGACCGAAGGTGTAGTTGCCGTGACCATCGAACTGGGTGTCCGACAGGCCGCGGAAGTCACGAATACGCGGAAGCGCAACGTTGAGCAGACGATCGAGGAACTCCCACATGCGGTCCCCACGGAGGGTGACGCGGGCACCAATCGGCATGCCCTCGCGGAGCTTGAAGTTAGCGATGGACTTGCGGGCCCGACGCATCTCCGGCTTCTGACCGGTGATGAGGGCCAAATCCTCGAGCGCACCGTTGATGGCCTTGGAGTCACGAGCCGCCTCGCCGACACCCATGTTCACCACAATCTTGGTGAGGCCGGGAATCTGCATAACGTTGTCGTAGCCGAACTTGTCCTGGAGCTTCTCGCGGATCTGCTCCTTGTAGACCGTCTTCATACGGGGGGTGTAATTCTCAGACATGTTTAGAGATCCTTCCCGTTCGTCTTGGCCACGCGGACCTTCTTGCCATTCTCATCAAAGCGGTAGCCAACGCGGGTGGGCTTGCCGTCAGAATCGAGAATCATGACGTTGGACACGTGGATGGGGGCCTCCTGGGTGACAATGCCACCAGACTCGGCGCCGCGCTCGTTGGCGGAGTTAGCCACGTGCTTCTTAACGCGGTTGACGCCCTCAACGAGGACCTTCTCACGCTTCGGGTAGGCCTCAATCACTTTGCCCTTGGCACCCTTGTCCTTGCCAGCGATGACGAGGACCATATCTCCCTTATGAATCTTCATGGGTTAGATCACCTCCGGGGCGAGCGAGACAATCTTCATGAACCGCTTTTCGCGGAGTTCCCGGGCGACCGGGCCGAAAATGCGAGTACCGCGGGGCTCACCGTCGTTCTTGATAAGGACGGCGGCGTTCTCGTCGAACTTGATGTAGGAGCCATCGGGACGACGGGTTTCCTTCACCGTGCGGACGATAACTGCCTTAACTACTTCACCGGCCTTGACGTTGCCGCCGGGGGTGGCTTCCTTGACGGTGGCGACGATGGTGTCACCGATCCCGCCGAAGCGCCGTGTAGATCCGCCGAGGACGCGGATGCACAGAATTTCACGTGCACCCGTGTTGTCGGCGACCTTGAGGCGCGATTCTTGCTGAATCACAGTCTAAGATCTCCTTGACCTGGATGTTTACGTGCGCCCGATTACCGACCGGAACGCACCTGGCCTGTTGCTGTGCCGTGCAATCGAATGCGATCCACACGCGACGAGCAACGGCGTACAACCTACCACAGCCCGCTATGATTCCCAAAACGTCTGTCCTATTCGCTACAATGGGGACCGATAATACCCATGTGGTTGCGGGGGAAGTCCGGTCCAAGTCCGGCGCTGACCCGCAGTCGTAGGTTGCCACTCATGCGTGGCGACGAGCCGAAATGCCCGCAACCCTCATGGTGGACTTCTCGCCGTCGCGGACTACGGCATACGAGTTTCACTGAGGTTGATACACAGGGCGCGTGGTGCGCACCAGGTATCTGCCGGTGGAGGTCGGGAGACCACCGGAAAGGATGCAGCGTGAAGACCTCTTCCACCACCGCTCTCGCCGTCGGCGTTCTCGTTGCCGTCGGCCTCCAGATTCCCACTGCGGTAGCAGCGGAGGCACTGCCGGCCACGGCAGCCTCCAGCTATATTGCCGCCCAGCTGGCCGAGGGTGCCGTCCCGGCCGCCTCCGGGACCGGAAAAGACTACGGCCTTACCCTCGACGCAATCATCGCCCTCGATGCGCTCGGCGTTGCCGGGAAGGCAGCCGATACGGCACTGGCAGAGGTCCACGCCCAACCGCTGGATCCCACAAACCCGTGGGGGGCGGCCAAGCTCATCATTGCCGAGATCGCCCGTGGGGAAACCCCGAGCGATACGGCAGTTCAGATCCTCACGGACTCCACCGACGACAGCGGCGCGATCACCGGGGACACGACAACCCAAACCAACTTCGGTCAAGCCCTCGGAGTCATTGCACTCAACCGGCTCGCCGCAGCCAACCCCACAAACACCTCCCTCACCCACGAAGCGGCCGCCGCGACGAACTACCTTGCCAGCCTGCAGTGCACTGACTCAACGCCGAATCTCAACCCCAGCGATATCGGCGGGTTCACACTGTACGGCAGTTGCGCCGTGGACACGCCGAGCGTGGATCCAGACACCACGGGGATCGCCGCCCAGGCCCTGCTCGCAGCAGACAACCCAGCAGGCCGTACGGCCGTGACATATCTGGCACACCGGGCCCTGCCCAACGGAGCCCAGGATGGCAAGTTCACCAAAGCCAACGCCAATACCACCGCACTGGCGGCGAGCGCCTTCGCCCTCGCAGCACAGGACTCAGCGGTCGAAGGAGCCGATGCCGCGTACACGCAGGCCGCCGGATTCCTCCGCAGCCTGCAGTACGGGTGCGATACCCCGCAGACCATCGCCGATCAACGCGGCGCTATTGCCTATACCAGCACGGCCGACTCCAACCTGGCAATTCACCCCGAACGCGCCGACCAGCTGCGGCGATCCACCTTCCAGGCGACGTTCGCCCTGGCCGGGGCCGATCTTGCCACCTACACCCGCCCGGCTACGGTGAACGAGAACCCGGTTCCCCTCACGTGCACCGCGAACGACAACACCGGCAATTCCGGCGACTCTGGCAACACTGACAATTCAGGAAACACCGGAAACACAGACACTAGCGGGTCGAGCGGCAGCGGCGATAACACCGGCGCTATCATCGGTGGGGTGATCGGGGCACTCGTCCTCATTGCCGCGATTGTCGCCGGTCTCATCCAGGTGGGTATCATTCGCTTATGAAAACTCTCCGTCTTCTTGCCGCCACTGCACTCCTCGCCACCAGCGCCAGTCTCAGCGCCCTGGCCCCGGGTGCAGCACCGCAGGCCGCTGCAGCCACGGTCACCCCGTGCAGCAATGACGAGGTGACAGTGATGGTGGAAGGGTTCACCACTGCGTGCGCCCCGGCGGGCTTGAGCGGCTCCGATACGCTCCGGGAGGTCGGCCTCGAGGTGGAGTATGCCCGAGATTCCGGGTCCATTGGAGGCTTTATCTGCCGCATCGGCGGCAAGCCCGATGCCCGGCAGGAGACATGTGAGAAGACCTCCTCCGCCAATGACTACTGGGCGTACTGGCACGCCCCACTCGGCGGTCGGGAATGGGAGTACTCCGACCTCGGCGCCGACCTCTACAGGGAAGAGGCCGGGACCGTCGTCGCCTGGACGCGCGGTGACGGAGAAGTCCCCGGCGAAATTCCCGCCCCCCGCATCGAGACCACCGACGGCACCGCCGATGTGGCCGTTGGGGATTCCCGTACCGCCGCGGTTACCTCCCGTGACCCGAACACCGGGTTCATTGACGATGTCGACGATGCCACGAAAGCCCTCGCCGATGCCGTCGGGAATGTCGGTAGAGACGGGGAAACCGTCACCGATGAGAACGGTGACCTCCAGGTGATTGTCTACCAAGACGAGTACGGCAACCCCATCACCAAGCAGCAGTATGACGAGATCATGGCACAGATCGCTGCGGGCACCTATGTCAGCGGCGGCGAGAACGGGGTACCACCCCTGCCCGCTCCCGTCCCCCCAGCGGATACCGACGGCGCCACCGGTGCCACCACCGATCGGCCCGCCGGGCGCGACATCACCACCGGAACCAGCGTGGAGCAGCCGCAGAGCACCCTCGTGCGCAAACTTCCCGGTGGTGGACGCGATGACATCGGTGCACAGAACAGCACCGGCGATACGTCCCGGGCGGTCGCCCTCGACGGAACCAACACCACTGCGATGACGGATGACTCGGCCACCTCGAAGCTCATGCTCGGCATCGGGATCGCCCTGGTTGTTGTGGTCGCCGCAGCGGCCGGATCGGCGGCGGTGATGCGTCGCAAAGCAGCAGCAGACAGCCTATGAGAAACTACCTCCTCGCCCGGCGCGCCCTCCATCCGGGGGCGTGGTGGGTGTGGGCGCTGTGCATTGCCGCGATCGTTTCCATGACCACCAACCCCCTGGTGTTGGCGATGGCGTGGGCGAGTCTGACCTATGTGGTGGTGGCGCGGCGCGGCTCCTCCCCGTGGGCGAAGGCGTTTCCGGTATACATGGTCATCGCCGCCTGGATTGTCATCTACCGCATCGGCATGTATGTGCTGGTGGGCAATAAGATCGGAGTGACACCCCTGGTCAATCTGCCGGAGATTCCCCTCCCCGAGTGGGTCCAGGGCATCACCCTCCTCGGGCCGATCTACTGGCAGGGCTTGAGCTACGCCACCCTCGGCGGGCTGAGTATGGGGACGATGATCGTTGCCGTCGGCGCCGCCAACTCCCTCGCCAACCCGAAACAGCTGGTCAAATCACTGCCTGGGGCACTTGGCGAGGTCGGCACAGCGGTGACCATCGGCATCGCACTGGCCCCACAGATGGCGATCTCCGCCCAGCGCATCCATCGGGCGCGGGCCCTGCGCGGGGATGACTCGCGGGGGGTGCGCGCCTTCGCCCGTATCCTCATGCCCGTCTTCCAGGACACGCTCGACCATTCGCTCGCGCTCGCCGCGTCCATGGATGCGCGCGGCTATGGTGCGAATCGCCGTGTTGACCCGGTGCAGCGCCGACTCACTGAGGCGCTCTCCCTCATCGGGATTGTTGGTGTGTGCGTGGGGCTATTTACGCTTCTCGATGCCTCCGCCCCCAGCTACGTTGCCATTCCGTGCCTGATCGGTGGCGTTGGGCTGATGGCGGTGGGCATGTGGGTGGCCTCGGCAGGGATTGAGCGCAGTGTCTACCACAAGATGCCGTGGGGTGTCGCCGAGTGGATCACCTGCGTCAGTGCCATTATTCCCCTGGTTATTGCGCTGGCTGCGCCGAAACTCACCGGGGATCTCTTCCTCTCCGCGTTCATCACCACGTGTGCATTGACAGTGGCAACAGTGCCCGGATTCCTCACCCCACAGGTGCCGTTCGCACCGACGCGCCGGAACCGCCCGATGCGGCGCCCAGTCGGTCGATCTCGCAGCACGAAGACAACAGTCATAAAGACACAGGAAGCAGCAATTCGATGACGGACATTCCCACTCGCACCCCGTGGTCAACCGATCCGGTCCTCGAACTCGACCACGTCAGCTGCACATATGCAGGCACCGATAGCCCGCAGCTCAGCGATGTCACCCTCACCGTTGAGGAGGGGGAAATTCTCCTCGTGGTCGGGCGCACCGGCTCGGGAAAATCCACTCTGCTCGGTGCGATGACCGGGGCGATGCCACACGCCACCGGGGGGCTGCTGACCGGGCATGTGCGGGTGCTGGGACGTGATACCCGCGACTTCCCACCCCGACTCCTCGCCGATGCGATTGGGGTGGTGGGCCAGAATCCCGCCGAGAGCTTCGTCGCCGACACCGTCGAGGAAGAACTCGCCTATGCGATGGAGCAGGCGGGTCTGCCGGAGGCGGTGATGGCCAAACGTGTCGAGGAAACCCTCGACCTCCTCGGCATTGGGGAGCTACGCCACGCGTTGGTCACTGAACTCTCCGGGGGCCAACAGCAGCGCGTGGCCATTGGGGCGGTGCTCACCACCCGACCGGCGGTGGTGGTGCTGGATGAGCCGACGAGCGCCCTCGACCCCACCGGTGCGGAGGATGTGCTGGCCACCATCACCAAGCTCGCCCACGATGTGGGGATGGCGGTGATCATCGCCGAGCACCGCATTGAGCGCGTGCTCAGTTATGTGGACCGGATTGCCCACGTCAACGCCGATGGCACGGTGACAGTGGGGTCTCCAGCAGGTATTATGGCTGACTCAGACGTCTATCCGCCGCTCATTGAGTTGGGCCGGTGGGCCGGGTGGGCACCCCTCCCGTTGAGCATTCGCGCCGCCCGGAAGGCGGCCGCACCCCTGCGCGAGCGGCTGTTTACGGCCGCCTCTGCGTCTGCGGCCACCACCGGCACCCTCGGAACCGCATCACCAGACAGTTCCCAGACAGCCAGGGATACAGCGACCCCTGAGCCGCTGCTCTCGGCGCGCAGTGTCGTCGTCGAATACCCCGGCGTGCGCGCTGTCGACGGAGTCGACCTGGACCTTCACCCCGGGGAGATCACCGTGCTCATGGGCCGCAACGGCTGCGGAAAATCCACCTTCCTGTGGGCGGTGCAGGGCACCGGAACCCGCACCAGCGGATCTATCCAGGTCACCGCCGGTGGAAATCCCCCGGTGGATCCGGCGGCGCTGAAACCCTCCGTCCGGATGGGCCACATCTCGCTGGTCCCCCAGAATCCCACCGATATCCTCTACGAGTCCACCGTCGGCCGAGAACTCGCCGCCGTCGGCCGCGCACTCGCCACCGCCCAGCACGAGAACGCCTCCGGGGAACCTGGACAACCAGGGCCGTCCCCGCGGGCGATCCTCGATCAACTCGCCCCCGGCATCCCCGACGATATTCACCCGCGTGACCTCTCCGAGGGGCAGAAACTGGCGCTCGCCCTCGCCGTGCAACTGGCCGCCCAACCCCCGGTCAATCTCTTTGATGAGCCGACCCGGGGTTTGGATTATGGCGGCAAACGCGCGCTCGTGGCCATGCTCACTGACCTCAAAGCTGCTGGTCACGCCATCCTCGTGGTCACTCACGATGTGGAGTTCGCCGCACTGGCCGCCGATACGGTCCACATCATGGCCGACGGAATGATCGTCGCTTCCGGGACCGCCCGCGACATGTTGGCTGCCTCCCCCGCCTACGCCCCGCAGGTGGCCAAGATCACCGCTGGGGTGCAGGATCCCTCGCACTGGCTCACCGTCGAGGAGGTGATCGCCCGTGCGTAGTATCGTCCAAATCCGGCCGTTCACCGTCCTCTTCTTCGGCCTACTCGCCGTGGTGAGCGCCATTGTTTTCCTCTGGCCACTGTTTATTTCCCCCTCCTCCGCCCTCGCCGATGATGCGGCCGCCCCCGTCTACTTTGCCGTGATCATTCCGCTGGTCATTGCCGCGATTGTGGCAGAAATCAATGAGGACGGGATGGACGTGCGGGCCCTGGCGATGCTCGGGGTGCTCTCCGCCGTCGTCGCCGCCGTGCGCCCGTTGGGGGCCGGGGCGGCCGGTTTTGAGGCTGTGTTCTTTGTCATCATCTTGGGTGGGCGCGCCTACGGGCCCGGATTCGGGTTCCTCCTGGGCAACATCGGTCTCTTTGCCTCCGCCCTGCTCACCGCCGGTATTGGCCCGTGGTTGCCGTACCAGATGTTGGCAGCAGGCTGGGTCGGATTGGGTGCTGGGTTACTGCCCACGTGGCCTGCGCTCCACCGCGCAGGTGCAACCGAGAACCGCTGGATCCGGCCGGGCGGTATCGGTGAGCTCCTCCTCATCGTCGCCTATGCCATTGTTGCGGCCTTGGCCTACGGGTTTGTCATGAACATGAGTTTTTGGCCGTACCGGCTCGGTGCGATCACCGAGCTCTCCTACATTCCCGGCGCGCCCGTTGTGGAGAATCTGCACTCGTTCCTCATCTTCTCGATCACCACCTCCCTGGCCTGGGATTTAGGCCGCGCTTTCTTCACCTCGGTGCTGCTCATCCTCACCTCCACCCCCGTGCTCGGCGCTTTGCGACGCGCCGGACGCAAGGCTGCCTTCGGGACTGCGCGCGGGTTCACGGAGGCGGATGCTACGCTCGGCGAAGCGCGTACTCACTAATAGCTCGTCGCAACCACTCTGATTCGCTGACACCTGCGTCGTGGGCCGCTTTCGCAGTAACTACCCATAGTGACCTGGGAGCACGAATCGATTTAGCTACCATCGGCTCCTTCTCTACCTCCCACGGGCGCCCATCGACCGGCTCCACGACAGAGTTAACGAAACCAGCCTCCACGTCATCTGCCCACCGCTCGATATCCTCATCGGTGAACGTTTCACCGGTATCTGCGATATATTTCATTGGTTAACTCCCTTCTAAATCCCTCTGTCAAATACCGTGCGTGAAAAACTAGAACTGCATCAGACTCACGAACAAATACCAACTCAATGGCACGGGCCGAAGAATCGAAACCGATAGTTGCCCACCGCTGAGGATCAGTGTCTTGATCTCTTCCACGGATCCGAGCTGACGTTTGCCCACTGTCATACGCTTCTACTATTTGTTTCTTTGTCAAACTGTGTTTGTGAGCGTGGGAGTGTATCCGAATCCTCACTCAAGCTCACCAACCTTCATAGCCACTGACTACCATGTACCATAGCTCGCATACAATGAACGCATACGCAGAAAATATACACTGCGTAATACATTTCTGTCCACCCCTGGCAGCTGGGGCGGAAAGGGAATTAGGAGTACTCTGATGCCGATCTGGATACTGTAAAACTCCACAGAGCTTACCCAAATCTCTATTGAGAGGTACTTTGACTGTTTCACCAACACGCCCGGAACCCCTGTTGCCAGCAGGCTCATTCATCGCCGAATGGCTTGAGGATAACGAGATGACACAGCGAAAACTTGCTGATCGCCTAGATTCCAGCGCCAAACATCTCAACCAAGTTATCAACAGTAGCCCCATCCCCAGTGCTGCCAAACACCCGAATAGAAAATCGCCAAACACCCGAATGAAATCTAGCCAAATGCCGGATTTGCCAAGTTCAGGCGATGAATTCAAAATCTGAATCATGACTGGTTATCGGCCCCGATGATCTCATCGGGGACCTGGAAACCTTCGGGCCCATCTTCGAGTCATTAGCGATCCGCGATCTGCGCATCTACGCCGAAACCCTCAACGGATCCGTCTACCACTACCGCGACAAGTCCAGCCTCGAATGCGACGCTGTCGTCCACATTCGCGGTGGCCACTACGGTCTCATTGAAATCAAACTCGGCGGAAAGGACCTCATTGAGGAGGGCGCTCAATCGCTCACGTCCCTTGCAGGCAAGATCGATACCAACCGGATGGGCGAGCCCGCTTTCCTCGCCGTACTCACCGCTGCGGGCCGTGAGGCGTATCGGCGTGCCGACGGCATCTATGTCATTCCGCTCGGTGCTCTCACGGCGTAGTGGTATCTGTCACGACCACGAAAGGGCCGTGCGCAGCCGACGCATCACATAGACCAAACCGACGAGAACGGGAATCTCAATGAGCGGACCAATTGTGCCGGCCAGGGCCTGCGCGGACAAGGCGCCAAACGTGCCGATGGAGACGGCGATAGCCAGCTCAAAGTTGTTGCCGGTGGCCGTGAATGCCACCGAGGCGGTCTGCTCATAATTCATCCCCACCGCCCGGGCCACCACGATGCCGAGGGTGAACATGAGCAGGAAGTACCCGAGTAGCGGGAGAGCCACCCGCACCACCGTCCACGGTTGCTCAAGAATCTGGCCACCTTGCAGGGCAAAGAGCACCACGATTGTGTAGAGCAGACCGACCAGCGCCAGCGGGGACACCCGGGGCACAAACACGTCCTCATACCACTGGCGGCCATGCACCCGCTCCCCCACGATCCGTGAGATCACCCCGAGCAGCAGCGGAATCCCGAGGAACACGAGGACAGAGCGGGCGATGGCGAGGAAGGAGAAGCTCACGTCCGTAGTGTTGAGCCCCAGCCATCCGGGCAGCACCTGCAGGTAGAACCAGCCGAGCACGCTGAACATCGCCAACTGAAACAGGGAGTTGATGGCCACTAAGACCGCAGTGGCCTCCCGGTCGGCGCAGGCCAGGTCACTCCACACCAAAACCATTGCGATACACCGGGCAAGCCCGACGATGATGACCCCGGTGCGCAGGGCGGGGGCGTCGGCAAGCAACAGCCAGGCCAAGGCGAACATGACAAGCGGCCCCACCACCCAGTTGAGTAGCAATGACACACCCATGAGGCGGCGGTCAGCGGCGATGCGGCGCGCCTTGTCATAGCGGACCTTCGCCAGCGGGGGGTACATCATGACGATGAGGCCGATGGCGATGGGCAGAGAAATACTGCCGACACTCGCGGCGTTGAGCGCCCGGGGAATCGCCGGAACAGTGCGCCCGACGAGCAGCCCCACCGCCATGGCCAGGAGAATCCACACGGGCAAAAACCGGTCCAAGAAGGATAGGCGTGGCGCGGTCAGGATCGGTGCCGCACACACCGGGGCCCCGGTGGCTGCGGTGACCTCGCCGATGAGGCGTTCCACGCGGGCCGTGATATCCGCGCGAAGGGCGCGCACCTCTGCGAGGGTGGCAGTGGCCGGATCGGGGACATCCCAGTCCTCATAGTGTTTCCCCGGCACATACGGGCAGGTTTCCCCACAGCCCATGGTGATCACCCAGTCGGCTTCCCTGACGGTATCGGGGGTGAGCAGCTGCGGGGTGGCGTTAGCCGGAGAGAGGTTCACCTCCGCCAGCGCTGTGCGGACGACGGGATGAATGTCCTCGGCAGGTTGAGTACCCGCAGAGAGCACCTGTATTGACTCGATACCGTGACGGTGCAGATAGTCGCGGGCGATGGCGGCGGCCAGCTGGGACCGGCCGGCGTTTAGGCGGCAAGCAAAGAGGATCGTTGTCATTGTCCTTGTCATTGTCATTGTCATCGGGGTGCACCTCCCACATGCGCTAACCGACAAGCTGCAGCATAAACGCGAAACCAGCGATCGCATCCACTGCCATCGTCAGCGCTGCGGGAGAAATCGAGCGACCTCCATCGGAAATGGTATTGAGCAGAGCCCGCTTGACATCCACGTCAGGGATCTGCCCCAACCGCCGTTGCTGTGCCCGTCGGAGAAACGATACGTTCCGATGTGAGAGGAGAGCAGAAACCGGGTGCGGTAGACCGGCCATGATCAGGCCCACTCGGCGGGATTCTCCCACAAAGACCTGGTACATCGCCACCAGCTGGATAAGCTCCTCAACACTCCGGAATCTGGGGCAAACGGATTCTCCCACACGGATGGTAGCCCCTCTGCTTTACACTTCCTTTAACATCTTTCCACTTCTTTTAACATCCTATAACAAGTTATACAAAGCGGCCCCGGGCGCGGGTGCGCGATAGCAGCCACGCCGCGCGGGTTCGCAACCGCGATAGCCACACAGCACACAGCGACCAGATTGGGACGTATGTCTCGCCGCCGCAGTGCCGCCACTCCGCTCCTCACGCTCCTCGTCATCGTCGTGCTCATCGTGGCCGCTGGCGCCGCCGATCTTGTGAGCACGAAACTCCACCGCAGCTGGGACTCACTGACCACCATCGACCAGCAGATGCTCGCCGAACTCATCGGAGCATGTCACAACCTTCCTCGCCCACGAATCCTTCCACTATTGCGGGCAGGCGAACTGGAAGCGTGACTCCTCCATCACCGCGCCCCTCTCCGCCCGAGGGCGCGAACTCCTTGGCACCAAGCTGCAGCTTCTCGACGCTATCCGCGCCACCCTAGCCACTCTGCCCACCGGCGATTCACCGAACCCGGAGGAATGGGCTGGCCTGTACTCCCTCGCCGAGCAGTTCCTGGACAACGAGACCGCCCGCGCAGACGCCGACCCAGAGTACGTGGCGCAGGAGCAGTGGCGCGAAACCGTGGAAGGAACCGCCGAGTACATGGGGATTCTAGCCAGTGACCGGCTCGACTACGACTACGGGGTGATGTACTTTGACAACACAACGAACGTGCCCTTTGCCGAAGTGCTTCCCTACATCGACAGCGGCGAGGTGCCCGAGAGTTTCCTCACCACCCGGCTCCCCTACGAGACGGGCGCACAGGTAGCACTGCTGCTCGATGCGCTCGACCCCTCCGGCGCATGGAAGCAGCAGCTTTCGGAGCAGACTCCCGAGGCGCCGGTACTGGATTCAGTGGGCTGGCCCGCCGGCGAGCTGGGCGAGGCCCATGCCAACGAGGCCGGTGACGAGGGCAATCGCGATGGCAATGACCACACCGATGGCGGCGGCGGAGTCACCGGAGACACCACCGGCAGAGGGGTTCGTCGGGGTCTCCTCCGGCAATTCCGGCACTGCGGTGAAGCGCGGTGTCTGTGTACCGTCACTGACCACCATGCCGAGGACGGTGCCCGCCGCAGGCTTGTAATCGGACACGCCGACTTCGGAGTATGTGTATGTCACAGATCGGTCCTCAGCCACCGTGCCCGGGAAAAAGGCCCAGTAGTAGGGTTCTTTCTCACTCCACACGGGAGCAACACCCTCGATGCCATTGATGAACCAACCGTACTGGCCGTCTGTAGCCTCGATGTCAAAATCAGTGGACTCGAGGGCCTCCTTGCCGGTGGAAAACTTCTCCGCACAGTCACCGAGGGCCGGCTTTCCGTCGGACTTGTCCACAACCACCCACACGTTGCCCTTCGCAAGGCACGTGGCGGCAGCGGGATCGTCGGCATTCACCACTGCGGCAGCGGCAGAGGTGACAGGAATAGTCATGAGCGCCGCACCGAGGGTGAGCGCAGCACAAGAAGAGGTAATCTTCAAGGTCAATCGCCTTTCCAATCTAACAATAGAAACCTGCCACGTTTTGGTCCGACTCTACGGTTGCGGGACAGTTGTGGAGTTTCACCACATTCGCCACGCGGCACGCTCTAAAGTGTAGTAGAAACCGCCCGCAAAAAAGCGCAGTGTAGAGGAGAAGATGGCGTGACAGAACCACATTCGGGGGCAGGAGAAACCACTGCCACCACGGCCACCGGTGCCGTGGCTACCCTCCGCGACACCGTCGCCGACACTCACTTCCCCACCAATGAGGCCGCTGACGGGGAGGCTCACGCCATCGTCGACCAGATCGATGACTACATCGCCCCGCGTCTCTCCCACCTCGAGGCACCGCTGTTGGCCGTCGTCGGCGGCTCGACGGGGGCGGGCAAATCCGCCCTCGTCAACGCGATCGTTGGCCAGGAAGTCTCCCCCTCGGGGGTGATCCGGCCAACGACCCGCCAGCCGGTCCTCGTCTACAACGAGGCCGACCGCGACTGGTTCTCCTCGGATGCGATCCTGCCGGGCCTCGCCCGCGAGTTCGGGCCCGCCAACCCGCAGGCCACTACCCTGCGCATGGTGTCTGCCCCGATCGGCCCGTCGCTGGCGCTTCTCGATGCCCCCGACTTCGACTCCATCGATGACCGCAACCGGGCCCTCGCGTCCCAACTGTTGGCTGCCGCAGACCTGTGGCTCTTTGTCACTACCCCGGCCCGCTACGCCGATCAGCTCGTGTGGAACTTCCTCCAGGATGCCGCCAGCCGCAACATTGAGGTTGTTGTCCTGTTGAATCGGCTTGACCCGGACACTGCCGAGGAGATCACCTCCGACCTGCACCGGATGATGGCCGAGGCCGGTTTGGGCACAGCCACCGTCTTCACCGTGCTGGAAGCTGAGGACGGGAACATCGATGTCGCCGCCATCCGCCAGTACCTGGACACATTGGCTGCGGACGCAGCCGCCCGGCGCGCCACCGCCGGCAAGACCTTGAGCGGGGCTGTCAACAAGCTCGTGGCTCGCACAGAGGCGCTGGCAGAGGACAAGGCCCGCGAGGAGGGGTTGGAGCACCAGCTCGTCACCGTCATTGATGAGAATTACCAGGCCGGAGCGCGCGATGTTATCGAGGCCACCGCCGACGGGAACCTACTGCGCAATGAGGTGATGGCGCGGTGGCAGGACTTTGTTGGCACCTCGGAGGTGTTCCGCAGCGTGGAGAGCTGGTATGCGAAGGCGGTCGACTCCGTCGCCCGGTTCTTTACCGGCAGAACACGCACGCCTGTCGAGGTCGAAGAGAACCTCGAATCGGGCCTCCACGCCGTCATTGTTGATGCCGCAGAAACCGCCGCCACGAAGACGTTCAGCTACCTGGGATCGGCGGCTCCGCACCTGCGCGCGAGTGGGGATGCGAGTTTGGCGCATGCGAGTGCGGATATTTCCGAGCAGGCCGCCCAGCTCGTCCGCGACTGGCAGCACGACCTGGTTCACCACATCGAGGAGACCGCCGCGAGCAAGCGGATGACCGCCCGGCTCGTCTCCTTGGGCCTCAACGTGGCCACCGTGGCGCTCATGATCGTCGTGTTTGCCTCAACAGCTGGGCTCACCGGCGGGGAGATCGCCATTGCCGGTGGTTCGGCGGTGGTGGGACAGAAGCTGCTGGAAACAATCTTCGGTGAGGAGACAGTGCGCCGGATGGCCGCGACAGCGCGACAGGATTTGAACACCCGCATCCGCGACCTCTACCAGCGCGAGGCGGACCGGTTTGACACGATCACTGGAACCCTCGTGGCTGGTTCCTCCAGTGATGAGCTGCGGGCGGCAGCTGCAGCAGCGGCGACAGCGATGAAGGGACTGTGAGATGGCACTGCGCGCGAAGAAGAATATGACGGATCGGCTCAGCGCCCTCTCCGAGGCGGCGGAGATGTCCACCGATATCCTCGATCCCTCCCAGACTGCTGCGCTCCGGCAGGTTGCCGATGCGGCGAGCCAGCGGCGAGCCCTGTCGGGATCACACACCGTCGTCGGCTTCTTTGGGGCGACGGGGTCCGGGAAGACGTCCCTGTTCAACGCCGTTGTTGGGGAGGATTTGGGGGTGGCGGCGGCCCGTCGGCCCACGACCTCCTCCCCCCTGGCGGCGATCTGGGGGGCGGAGGGGGCCGAGGAACTGCTCGACTGGTTGGAGGTGGAGGATCGGCGTGTCCGCCCAGGGGAGTTCCCGGCAGGGAAGCAGACCGGACCGCTGATTCTGTTGGATCTGCCGGATTTTGACTCGGTGGAGGTGACGAACCGGGCAACGGCCGCACGGCTGGCCGAACAGGTCGATGTCCTCGTGTGGGTATCGGACCCGCAGAAATATGCGGACTCGGTGATGCACCGGGAGTTTATTCGCCCGCACGCTTCCCACGCCTCGGTCACCCTCGCGGTGCTCAACAAGGCGGATACACTCACGGCCCAGGAAGCCACAGAGGTCACCGCCTCCTTCAAACAGCTGTTGGTTGAGGATGGCCTGTCCACCATCTCGGTAATCGCCACCTCGGCGACGACGGGGTCCGGGATTGATGAGGTGCGGGCCGCGATCGCCCGGGTGGCCTCCTCCCATCAGGCTGCCGAACAGCGGATTTCCTCCGATATTGAGGCCGTCACGGCCCCGTGGGCGGGGTTGAAGGCACCCGGAACTGAGGCGAAGGAGATCAAGCGGGCCCGCCGGGACCTTGACACTGCGTTGACGCGCGCGGCGAATGCTGACTATCTGGCGAATGTGACGGCGAAGGCGTATCGGAAGCGGCTTGGTCAGCGTACCGGGTGGCTGTTGACCAGTTGGCTGTTGCGGTTCCGCCCGGATCCGCTCAAGCGGTTGGGTCTGACTGAGGCCGCTGATGACACGGGGGTGCACCACAGTTCCCTGCCGGCGTTGGATGCCGCCCACAAGGCGATGGCGAATACGGGGGTGCGCGCCTATGCGTCTGCCCTGTCGGAGGGGATGCCGGTGGAGTGGGCCAATGAGATTGCCGATACGACAGAGACGGTGGCGGCGAATGTGCCGGAGGCGTTGGATCGCGCCATCCAGAAGACGGAATTGCCCGCCCAGCCCTCCGGGGGCTGGTTTATCTTCTCGTTCCTCCAGTGGGTGGCCTTGCTCATGGCACTGGTGGGGGTGTTGTGGTATCTCGCGGTGGCATTCTTGCCCGGGATTGTCGTGCAGTTCTGGACGAAGGGTTACCCGGAGGTGGAGGGCTGGCCCGTGCCCACCCTGCTCATCGCCGGTGGGATCCTACTGGGCATCCTTCTAGGGCTGTTTACCAGCGCGTTTGGCGGGATTATTGGGGCGAGTGTGCGCAGGCGCACAACAAAGGCGCTCACCCGGGAAGTCTCGGCTATGGCCGAGACCACCGTGGTGGCGCCGCTTCATGCTGTGCGTGAACGCTACGCTCGGTTCCTGGAGCTGATCGCTGCAGCCCGGGCATAGCGCCCGCATTCTTTAGGCGTTGACGTCAACCTTTGTCGGGCCGGTTCCACCGGCTTCCACGTCGACGATGGTGATGTCATCTTGGCCCGGGCACTTGACCCCGACCTTGATCGCACCGGTATCCGTTTTGCCGAAGTCAAGGGCTCCGAGGAAGTCCCACAGCGTAGGGACTTTGCCTTCCTGGAGGTCCTGAACACCCTTGTCGAGGCATTCGAGGACGGTGCCTTCGACGGCGACATCGACCTGTGCATCGTTTTCATCGACGTTGACATGAACGCCGCCCTTGTCCACCGTGACGGTCTCGTCTCCCTTGTCGACAACGACTATCACCCCATCCTTGCCGATGGTGACCTTGTCACTACCGTCCTTGATGGTCAGGCCATCGGTTGTGGTGACCTTATCTTCCTTGCTGCTGGAACCGGCGTTGTCTCCACTCAGGCCGACGGTGAGGCCAATGATGAGGGTGATGGCGCCGATGACTGCGAGGATTACCGGGGCGATTCTTTCGAGTGCTCCACCAGGAATCATGATGTTTACCACCTTTCAGTATGTGTGCTTATCTCCATTACGTCCGCTGAGTGCGCACGTTGCGTCCTGTTATAGAGTCTATCTTGCACCATACCGATAGTGTTACTGCATCTACTTTCCTACCTCGACACTGCGGCGGACAACCCCACGCGGATCCGAGACGAGGAGAACAATGACCCAGATCACCGCACCAAGAGCAACAACCGAGAGCCCAAGGAAGGTGTCATTGAGCATGTCCTGCGGCGCCGGAGAAAACAGGGCCTCGGGGTCCTCAAAGTAGGTGGCGATGGCATCAACACACCACATGAGGGAAGCCCCGACATAGAGCCAACACAAAACACCCAGCCGCAGCTTGGCCTGCGGATGGGTGTACCACGAGGCGATCGCTCCGACTGCCGCGAAAACGCTAATGAGTAACGTCATAGCATCTAGGCTACAGGTGTCGAACCTTTCGCGCGAATAGACCGGATAGCGAGGATCCCCAGTGCCCATGCCACGGTGACAAGAACCGCCATTCCCACCCCGACGGTGCTCATCTCTATGAGGGCCGTGTGGAGTTCCGCTGGATCTTCTGCAGCGGTAAGGAATGGGAAGACTGGGGAAATTTCCCCATGCCACAGGTGCTCGAAGGCGAGGAGCACCACCCCTCCCCACAGCAGATTTGTCAGCCAGGTCAGCTTGCGCACGAGATCGAGCTTCGATTCAGCTTCCACCGGGGACAGTTCGCCCGCCGTTGCCCTCTTCTCCAGATGCTTTGTCACACCGGTAACAATGACCGCCTCGGCGCCGGGGACAAGGAAACACGCCATTTTGATCTCCTTCTTTCTTATGAACTGACACTATCCTAGCAAAGCACACGGCTCCGCTCTCAGTATTGGGTAGTAATGCCCAGTCCTTAGGTTCACCCCGGCCTTGCCGGGATCTAGTCGGCGAGGGCTTGTGCCGGCCAGAAGAACTTCCGCCCCATCAGCTGCACGATCGCCGGAATGAGCACCGTGCGCACGATGAGCGTATCCAGCAGCACGCCGACGAAGATGACGATACCCACCTGCGCCAATACCACCAGGGGCAGCACGCCGAGGGCGGCGAAGACAGCGGCAAGGAGTATACCGGCCGAGGTAATGACACCACCGGTGGCCGCCAGGGAGGTGAGCACACCGTCCTTGACTCCTTGCGCGGCGGCCTCCTGTTTCGCCCGGGTGACCAGGAAGATGGAGTAGTCAATACCCAAGGCCACCAAGAACACGAAAGTGTACAGCGGGGTTTCGGCGGCGAATCGGTTGAATCCGAAGATCCCGGAGGAGATCCACCAGCCGAGGCCGAGGGCGGCAACGTTGGTGAGGAGCACCGTTGCCACCATAATCACCGGGGCAGCGACGGAGCGCAGCACCACGATGAGTGCGAGGAGGATCAGCAGGAGGACAGCCGGGAAGATGATGGCGCGATCCCGGGCGGCGGAGAGTTCTGCGTCGACAAGCTGCGCATCCGCCCCGCCGACGAGTGCATCTGCCTCGGCGAGTTGCTCGCGCAGGCCTTCCACATCACTGGTGGGTACATCAAGCAGGGTGTAGCCGTTGACCTCAGCGTTCGGGCGAGCGTTGCCTCCGAGCAGGGCGATGACCTGGTCGGGGTTCTGCGTGGCAACGACGGCCGGAGTGGCCGATTGGTCCGGGAATTTCTCCGCCAGGACATCGGCGGCGGCGATGGATTCCGGCTGTTTCACAAACTGATCTGCCTGTGTAAGCCCGGTCTGAATACCGAGGTTGCCCAGGCACGCAATGATGAGGATGACCATGGATCCGGCGGCAATGGGAAGTGGCTTCGCCTTCACCCAACCGCCGATTTTTTCCCAGAAGCCGGTCTTCACCTCGTCGCCATACTCGGGCCGACGCGGCCAGAAGATCCAGCGACCGAAGGTCACCAAGGCACCGGGCAGAGCAAACATGGCGAAGATGTAGGCGACGACGATGCCCACCATGGAGGAGAGCCCGAGGCCACGGGTGCCCGGGACGACCGACAGGAGGAGGCAGGCCACACCGACGACGACGGTCGCCGCAGAGGCGGTGACAGTGTGCAGGGTCGGTTTCCAGGCGGCAGCCATCGCGTCAAAACGGGATTCGTGATTGTGCAGCTCATCACGATAGCGGGAGATAAGGAGGAGGGCGTAGTTGGTGCCGGCACCAAAGACGAGGACGGAGACGATGCCGGTGGTCGACTCGTTCCACACCACCCCAAGCGGGTGCAGCACCCACGTGAGCACCACCATAGAGGCGCGGTCGGCGATGGCGATGACGAACAGCGGGATGATCCACAGGATCGGGGAGCGATAGGTGACGATGAGCAGCACCGCGACAATGAGTGCGGTGACTGCGAGCAGCATGAAGTTCGCGCCGTCAAACACAGCCGCCAGATCGGCGGTGATCGCGGCTGGGCCGGTCACCTGGGAGGTGATCCCCTCCGGGAGGTCGGCGGCGGCGGTCTCGCGGATCGCGGTGACCATCTCGTTATTCTCCACCGGGCCGCCCGCGTTGACGGTGGCGGGGATGAGGGCGCCGGTTGCATCCTCGTTCGGGATGAGTGGGGCACCGATTTCTTCGGCCTTTGCCTGCAGTTGGGCGAACTGCTCGGGGGTGAATGGCTGCTCGGAGCTGAAGACAACGATGGCCGGTTGGCCTTGATCGTCGCCCTGGATTTCCGCCTGGAGGGCGGCGACGGTGGTGGAGTCGTAGCCATCGGGAAGGGCGGAGGTGGGTGAGGAGGGCTGGGCGAAGCCATCGAACATCATGATAACGATGCCTGCGATGAGGATGATGAGCGCCAACCAGCGCGAATTCTTCATCTGAGTCAACTGTTTTCAACTTTCACTTCTACCAAATACTGTTAAGCGATTGTTTTATTAAATGTCTTAACAGTTTGTTCACCTCCTGACCCTACACGATATTCACTGCAGACGATAATCGCTGCGGAGTTATGCGCCCCGAGCGTGCTACCTCTCACCAAAGCCCAGGTGGGGTTCGAAGGTAGCACGCTCGGGGAGCATAACTTGGGGACACAGGAAAACCCCACCCTGAAACAGGGTGGGGTTTTCCGGAGCGGAAACAGACTAGCTGTTGATCACAGCCTTCTGCTTCTCCCATTCGTCAAAGAGGGCCTGCGGAGCCTTGAGGAAGCGCAGGTAATCCTCGTTGTCCTGAGCAGTGGCCTTCCACTGCTCCTTCGGAGCAGACAGAGCCTCACGGACATCGGCCTCCGGGGAATCCAGGCCGGAGAGATCGAGGTCCTCGTAGCGGGCGGTGAGGCCAGCCGGTGTCTCGTCTGCCTCGACGCGGCCCTCGACACGGTCCACAATCCACTTGAGAACACGCGAGTTCTCACCAAAGCCCGGCCACAGGAAGCGGCCGTCATCGCCACGGCGGAACCAGTTCACCAGGTACACCTTCGGCATGTTGGCACCGTCCTTGGCGCCCATATCCAACCAGTGCTGCAGGTAGGAACCGGAATCGTAACCGATGAACGGGAGCATAGCCATCGGATCGTGCCGGAGCGCACCCACGGTGCCCTCGGCAGCGGCGGTCTGACCGGAGGACAGCAGCGCACCGGTGAGAGTGGCACGAGTCCAGTCCTGCTGCTCGGAGACCAGCGGGACGGTGTCGGGGCGGCGACCACCGAAGAGGATCGCATCCACCGGCACACCGTTCGGATCGTCATACTCGGGGGCGGCCACCGGGCACTGTGCCAACGGCACGCAGTAGCGGGAGTTCGGGTGGGCAGCCGGGTCCGGCGAATCCGGAGTCCAGTCGTTGCCCTTCCAGTCGATGAGGTGCTCCGGGGTCGGGCCATCGATGCCCTCCCACCACACATCGCCATCATCGGTGAGGGCGACGTTGGTGTAGAGCGTGTTGCCCGCCTCGAGGGTCTTCATCGCGTTCGGGTTCGAGTCATAGCTGGTACCCGGGGCGACACCGAAGAAGCCGTTCTCCGGGTTTATGGCGTACAGCTTGCCCGCCTCACCGAGGTGCAGCCAGGCGATATCGTCGCCGACGACCTCGGCGCTCCAGCCCTCGAGAGTCGGGGTGATCATGGCCAGGTTCGTCTTACCGCAGGCCGACGGGAAGGCGCCGGTGACGTAGTAGGTCTTACCATCGGGGGCGTTGAGCTTGAGGATGAGCATGTGCTCAGCCATCCAGCCCTCATCGCGGGCCATGACGGAGGCGATACGCAGGGCGTAGCACTTCTTGGCCAGGATCGCGTTGCCGCCGTAGCCGGAGCCGAAGGACCAGATCTCGCGGGTATCCGGGAACTGGGTGATGTACTTCGTGTCATTGCACGGCCAGGTGGAGTCGGTCTCACCGGGCTCGAGCGGGGCACCGACGGAGTGGAGGGCGTGGACGAAATCGCCGTTCTCGCCGATCTTATCCAGGGCAGCCTGGCCCATCCGGGTCATGATCCGCATGGACATGACCACGTAGCCGGAGTCCGTGAGCTGCACACCGAGCTTCGGGTCCGGATCGTCGATGGGGCCCATGCAGAAGGGCACCACATACATGGTGCGACCCCTCATCGCGCCCTTGTAGTGCTCGGTCATTTCCGCACGCAGATCCTTGGGGGCAACCCAGTGGTTAGTGGGGCCGGCATCCTCTTCCTTCTCCGAGGAGATGAAGGTACGGGACTCCACACGGGCCACGTCCGAGGGGTTGGAGCGAGCGAGGAAGGAATTCGGGCGCTTCTCCGGGTTGAGGCGGATCAACACACCCTTGTCCACCAGATCGTCTGCAATGCGGTTCCATTCCTCCTCGGAACCGTCACAGAACTCGACCGCATCCGGCTGGAGGAGTTCTACAGACTCGGCGATCCAACGAAGCAATTCCTCGTTCTTGGTAGGGGCCTCACCCTTGAGGCCGGGGATTTCAACTGCCATTTACTTACTCCTGACTTGGAATGGTTGATGTAGGGACAACCCGACACTTGGTGCCAATAATAGGCAATTCTTCAGCCTAGCACGGCCCGTTTTTTCCGGTTATAACCATCAGCCCCAGTACTGAGGCTGCCACATGCCCGGCCGCCACCCCTGCACCGTCCCTTCGGATACCCCCGCAGGGGGAGCGACGTCCCACACCTGATAGTCCCCCTCATAGCTGACCGCAGACACCCGATCCACCGTTCCATCGCCATCGGTATCCGCAAACACCATCATCCCCTCATCCCGGTACTCCACCACCTGGCCATCCACCGGATTCTCCAGCTGATAGTGCTCACCTTCGAGGAAAAAATCTAGGACCTCCATACTGCCTCCTCAACTCACGTCCAACTGCCGCAGCCACGCCCCCGCCGCCGAGGACGAACTGCCAGACACTGCTGTCTTCAACTGGTGCTCCGCCGCAGTGCGGCGAATCCCCACCAGGCGCACGAGCCCCAACGCGCACGCCACCACTACGGCCATCCACACCGGCCCGACCCGGCTCACCCCGACCCCGGCGACGACGGCCACAAGTGCGATCTGGGCGACGTCGAGAAGCGACAGATACCGCCCCGCCTGCTCAGCCTCCACCCCCAATACGGACCGCAACGCCTCACCACCGACCCCCGACTGCTCAATCACCTGGAACTTCCGCTGCCGATCCCGCGCCTCCACCTGCTTGGCCATGTGGTTGAGACTCCCCACAGTCAGCTCCGGCAACGGGAACACCGGCGGCCCCGCAAGCACCTCGCGCACCGTGGCCACCAACGCCTCCGAGGTCAACGCGGGCGTGACGCGAATCGCCCCATCCACCCCGCCAGGCACCGGTGCCGTCACCACAACACGCCCAATCGCCTGCAGAGCATCGGTAAGGACCTCCACATCCCCCGGCCGCCACCCGGCACTACCAGCCACTGCGACACACACGTCCGCCTGCGGATTCGGGCCCGCCGCCACGGCCAACCCGTCGACAGACAGCAACTCCACCACCGCAGCCACCCGCTCGGGATCCCGCCCCACGACGGCCACCTGCGGATCCGTCGGCGCGGGGCCGACCGGCCGGTGTGGCGCATCCGGATAGCGGCGCAGCGCCCGATACACCGTCTCCTCGCGCACCGCCCGTTCCGATAATCCCGCCACAACCTGCGCCACAGCGTCCACAGTAGGGCAGGTAAAGATGGGAAAATCCGCCGAGGCGATGCGGCTGCGCACCCGGGTAGAAACCGTCGGCGTCACCACAATCCCCACATCAATCTGATCGGTGGTCAGCGGCCACGCGGCCGACACCACTCTCACACCCGGCAATTCCACCGGGATCGGCCCCACGAGGGAGGTCACCGCCACCCGGAGGGGACCGGAGGCATCGAGGAGGCCACACAGGTAGCGCCGCTGCGCAGCGGGCAGATCCGGATCCAACTCCACCCACTGGCGAATCTCAGTAGCGAGCACGGTTCCCCCCCCTTTCAATGGCGCAGATGGTGCATCCATTGTGCCCCCTGCCACCACCATGTGCAACAATGGGGGCGTTATGGAAGAGCAGAACCTACCCCCTCTCAACTACCCGCGCCTCGGCAACGTCTCGTTTCGGCGCGGCACCCTCACTGACAATCAGACGGCCACGTGGGAGGCGAACTGGCCGCACCTCGGCCGCGACCTCAGCGATGAGCTCATCGATATCGACGCCTGGTTCGGTCGCACCGGCCACCCCACCATCGTCGAAATCGGCTCCGGCACCGGCACCTCCACTGCCGCGATGGCCCCACTCGAAGCCGACACGAACATCATCGCCGTCGAAATCTACAAGCCCGGCCTGGCTAAACTCATGGGGGCCGTGGTGCGCGGAGAGATCGACAACGTCCGCATGGTCCGCGGCGACGGTGTCGAGGTCCTGCGCCGCATGATCGCCCCCCAGTCCCTGGCCGGAGTGCGCATCTTCTTCCCCGACCCGTGGCCAAAGAAACGCCACCACAAGCGGCGGCTCCTCCAGTCCGGCACACTCAACCTCATCGCCTCCCGGCTCGCCCCCGGCGGAGTCCTCCACGTGGCCACCGACCACGCCGACTACGCCGAATGGATCGGAGAGCTCGCCGAGGTCGAACCCACGCTCACCTACTGCGGCTGGCCATGGTCGGAGTGCCCGATCCTCACCGACCGGCAGGTGATCACAAAGTTCGAGGGCAAAGGACTCGACCACGACCACGTGATCACCGAGTTCTGCTGGGAAAAGAAGTAGAATCGTTACCCATGCAGCCCTTCCACTACGGCCACAGTACCGCCACCGAGATGCCCCCGTGCCTCCTCCTCGTGTGGGATGCCCCGAACGTGGACATGGGGCTCGGCTCGATCCTCGGTTCGCGCCCCACCTCCGCCTTCCGGCCGCGTTTTGACGCCATGGGCCACTGGCTGATCGCCCGCGCAGCACAGATGGGGCCCGACATTGTCCCCGAGGCCACCGTCTTCACCAACGTCGCCCCCGGCGCCGCCGATATTCTCCGCCCCTGGGTAGAGGCCCTGCGCAACATCGGCTACGCCGTCTTTGCTAAGCCGAAGACCACCGAGGATTCCGATGTGGACCCGGACATGCTCGCCCACATTCGCCTCCGCCGCAGCCAGGGCATCCTCAACGGGGTCGTCGTCGCCTCTGCCGACGGCCGCAACTTCCAACCCCTCCTCGAGGAGCTCGCGGCCGAGGGGATCCCAGTCACCGTCGTCGGCTTTGAAGAGAACGCGACGTGGGCGGTCACCCACGAGTCCATCGAGTTCATTGACTTGGAGCAGATCCCTGGGGTCTTCCTCGAGCCGCTGCCGCGCGTCAGCCTCGATATGCTGCCCGCCGATGGTGCCTGGCTCACGCCGCTGCGTCCGCTCACCGCCCTCACAGACGCGGAGTAGCTCATGTTCTATGCGTGGGGTAGGCTCTCCTACCGGTTCCGGCACATCATCCCGATCGTCGTCACCGCCCTCATCGTCGCCAGCTATGTCCTCTTTGGCACCCAACTCGGCGACCGCATGAGCCAGGAGGGGTGGGACGACCCGGGTTCCTCATCCACCCTCGCCAACCAGATCGAGCTGATCACGTTCGGGCGCGACAATTCCGGCGATGTCATCCTCCTCGTCCGCGCCCCGGACGGGAAAACCCTCGACGATCCGGCCATTCACAGCGCCGCCACCGGTTTTATCGAACAGATCAAAACCCAACACCCCGACCAGATCGCCCAGGTCGCCTCCTACTTCACCACTCCGAATGAGAACCTCATCACGGAGGACAAGACCACCGCGTTCATCGCCATCGGCCTGTCCGGTGACGGGGAGCAAACCCTCCGGGATTTCCGCACCATCCAACCGGACCTCCTCCCCGGAGTCGCCCCCGAATCGGTAATCAAAGCCCTCGATGCGCGCGAACCCATCCCCGTGGGTACCCTCGGCGGGGCAACCGTGGAAGTCGCCGGGGCCACCGCCGTCGCCGATGCCCTCGACCGGGGCATGTCCCGCGACATCTCCCGCGCTGAGGTCGTCGCCCTCCCCGCCGTCGGCCTGCTACTCCTCCTCGTCTTCGGCTCTCTCATCGCCGCCGGCATGCCCCTGCTCGTCGGCGTACTCTCCATCGCCGGCTCCCTCGGAGTACTCTCCCTCCTCGCCCAGATCACCCAGGTCAACACGTTCGCCCAATCCGTGGTCACCCTGCTCGGACTCGGACTGGCCATCGACTACGGGCTCTTCTTGGTCTCCCGCTTCCGTGAAGAAATGGATGCCCACGAGGGTGAACCCGGCGCGGAGCAACTCCGCGATGCCGTCGCTATCACCACCGCGACTGCCGGTAAAACGGTGGTCTCCTCCGCCCTCATGGTTGCCGTCGCCATCTCCGGACTGTTCGTGTTCCCGCAGGCCTTCCTCAAATCCATCGCCTACGGGGCGATCAGTGCCGTGATGCTGGCCGCACTGCTCTCCATCACAGTGCTGCCGTCGGTGTTTGGGCTGTTGGGCAAGAAGATTGACTGGCTGAGTGTACGCCTAAAAGCAGCCACAGATACCTCGGAGAAGCCCTGGCAGAACACCGTCTGGGCGCGGGTGTCCGGATGGGCGATGAAGTGGGGCAAACTCACCACCCTCGCCATCACCGCCATCCTCCTCGGCCTCACCCTCCCCCTCGGTGGGGTGCAATTCGGCGGCATCAACGAGACGTACCTGCCGCCGGACAACGGGGTGCGCCAAGCGCAGGCGAACTTCGACGCCGCCTTCCCCGCCTTGCGCACGGACCCGGTGAAACTCGTCATCACCGGCGCGAGCCCCTCCCAGGAGATCGACATCTACGAGCAGGCCAACCAGATTGAGGGCCTCACCAGCCGCTTCAACCCGGTGGGTACGAATGGGGCGGGGGTGACGGTGTTCTCCGCTGGAATCACGGACCGCTCCCTCAACGGCGAGGTCATTGCGCAATTGCGGGCCCTCGATGTGCCCGATAATGCGCGCGTGTTCATCGGCGGCACCCCCGCCCTCGAGGTTGAGTCCATCGAGGCCCTCCTCCACCGCCTCCCGCTCATGGCGCTCTACATCATTGCCGCCACATTCCTGCTTCTCTCGGCCACCTTCGGCTCGGTGATCCTGCCCGCAAAAGCGGTGATCATGAACATTCTCGGGCTCGGGGCAACGCTGGGTATCCTCACCGCCATCTTCGTCGACGGTGTCGGCGCAAGCCTGTTGGGTTTCACCCCCGGCCCGCTCATGTCGCCGGTGCTTGTTCTCATCGTCGCCATTGTCTATGGCCTGTCCACCGACTATGAGGTGTTCCTCCTCTCCCGCATGGTGGAGGCCCGCGGCAACGGCGCGGATACCGATACCGCCATCCGCTACGGCACCGCGCACACTGGCTCGATTATCACTGCCGCCGCAATCATCATGATCGTGGTATGTGGGGCGTTCGGGTTCTCGGAGATTGTCATGATGAAGTACATCGCCTACGGCATGATCGCCGCGCTGCTTCTCGATGCCACCGTCATCCGCATGTTGCTCGTCCCCGCCGTCATGCACCTGCTGGGCGACGACGCCTGGTGGTCTCCGGCCTGGCGCACGGAGGAGCCCGTGCGCGTCACTGACCTGATGGCCAAACTGGGCAAGGATTAGCAATGAAACGCTGGGTCAGTATCATCGTGCCCATCGGCGTGTTGGCGCTGGCCATCTTCCTGTTTAGGGACCAACTCGGGTTTGTCCGCCGGGGCCTTTCGGAGTTGGCTGCGGCCTCATGGTGGCTCATCATCTGTGGGTTTGCCTGCTCGTTGGCGTCCCTCTATGCGATGAGCGCGGTACAGCGGGTCCTCTTCACAGCCACCGGGGTGAGGGTCTCCGCCGGGGAATCCTTCTCCCTGACCATGTCCGCGAATGCGTGGTCAACGACGTTTCCCGGCGGGGCTGCCTTTTCGACGGCCTACCAGTACTCTCAGCAGCGCCGCTGGGGGGCGACGGCGCTGGCGATCGGCTGGTACATCATTTTCTCTGCCACCTTATCCACGGTGTGGCTCATCGCCATTGCGATGAGTACACTTGCACTGACGGGGATGTCGGTGGCGAACTTTTCCGTGGGCCCACTCCTGCTCACCGGGTTCTTCCTGCTCGTCGTCTCACTGATTCTCTATCTCGTCTCCGTCAAGCACCCGAAACTCGCACAGATTCAACTCGCCCCCCTCCCCTTTGTCACGGCGGCGGGCTGGTCGTTGGCGAACTGGTTGCTCGATATTGCCGCCCTATGGTTGTGCCTGTCTGCGCTGGATATTCACCCGAGTATTGTGGCGGTGTTCGCCGCGTACGCTGTGGCGAAGATTGTGGGCACGGTGCAGGTGACTCCGGGCGGACTTGGCCCGGTGGAGGCGGCAATGATCGCCGCCCTCTCTACTGCGGGAATCACCAGTTCCACGGCGGTGGGTGCGGTGTTTGCGTACCGGCTCGTCTCCTTTGTGGCGATCACCGTCACCGGGTGGGTGCTCTACGGCATCCGCTCGTTCCGCACCGAACCCGATCCTGCAGCCACCGAACCGGTCGGGGGCGGGCCGGAACTTCCGCCCGCCCAAGCCAGTTAGGCGCGGGCGCCAATCCACTCGGGGTGGTTCTGGAGCACCCACCCGTACCCAATGCCGGCGATGGTGAACACGATGAACAGTGCCAACGCCACCCAGCCCACCGGCTCGAGCTTGGCGATGTCATCGGACGACCCCACCACCTGGCGCGCCTCCTCCGGGTCACGGCCCTGCGAGCGGATGATGCAGTCATCCACGGCATCCTTGACCGGGAGGTAGCCCAAGATCTTGTAGATTGCGTCGCGGCGCTCCTGCGTGGTGGCGAGCAGCGCATCCTTCTGAGCCTTCAGCTTCTCCGAGTTGATCTTCAGGAATTCGCCCGCGTTGAGCAGGTTGAACTCCTCACCGTATTTCTTATCGACGAGGTCCTGGAGTGTTTGATTCCTCGGAACCAGGGCCTTGTAGGCGGACTCAGTCCCCGCTGACTTCGCCTGTTGGGCCTGCTCCAGTGAGATCGACACCGGTCCCGGCAGAGCCGGCGGTGTGACCTTCCCTTTCTCTGGCGGCGCAACAAACCAGCGATAATCTGCATTCCGGTTGTATCCGAGCTTCTCAATCGCATCTTTCATCCGGTCACCGGCCTTGTTGGCCTCGATCCCGGTAACCTTCGTGCCGTCCGGCAGAGTCGCACCGGATGCTAGTAGAAGGATCAACAGGGGATCCGTCGGATGGTCCGCAAGGTAAGCATCGAGGATGGCGAAGTCGCGGTCCGCCTCGGGGTACGTGCTCAACGAATTGTTCGGGTCATTGAACTGACTGCGTAGGAGCAGGGCAAACGCACGAACCATGTCCGGTTGCTCGGAGAAGTAGTCGTTCAAGGTGGCGACATCGGCGTCCTTGATGGTCAGCGTGCACCGTTGCGTGGCTGTATCGAACTCGGTGTCGTAGGCGGCGAAGGCCGACGGGGCTGTGAGCAGGGAGACTCCTGCTGCGCAGGCGACGGACAGGGCGATAGTTTTCTTCATTGTGGGCACTCCTTAGATCAAGCCCTGGGTGTGGGCGAACTGGTACACACCAGCGCCGATCCCGCCGAGCAGGAGGAGGATGCCGATGAGGATGCCGGCGAGGGCACCCGGGTTGGAGCTCAGGTTCTCCTTGCTGCCGTTCGCAGTGTCGGTGCCGGTGTTCGTGTCGGTGCCGGTACTCGGAGTTCCGGTGTTGCTGCCCGGATCGGTCGTGCCGGGGTCCGTGGTGCCCGGATCCGTGGTGCCGGGGTCCGAGGTGCCCGGATCCGTGGTGCCGGGATCGGTGGTGCCCGGGTCCGAGGTACCGGGGTCAGGCGTGCCGGGGTCAGGCGTGCCCGGATCGGACGCAGCCGGGTCACATTGGGCGAACGCAGCGGCGACGGCATCGTCGGACAGCAATGCGAGAACCTTCTCGCGCTCCTCCTGAGACGACGCCGCGAAATTCTTCTTCGCCGTCTGCATCGCCTCCGACACAACACCCAGCGAGGTGCCGACCGTGGTGCCGGCATCGGTGGTCTCCAGCGCACTGGCAGCTGCCTTAATCTGCGTGGCGATTTCTGTGCGCTCTTTGAACTCGAAGGTGTAGACGTTAGTGCTCGTCGCAAACTTGACCTGGTCGGCCGTGTACTCCTTGGACTCCGGGAAGACAACGGTCTCCGGATCCGTCGGCACGCCACGGACGAAGTTCGCAGCTTCCGAGTCGGTGAAGCCGAGGGTCTTTACCTGCTCCTGGAGGCGCGCGTAGGCGTCATTGACATCCCTACCCTTGAGCTCGGTTCCATCCGGCAAGGTGACAACATTCCAGCTCGCCAGCCCAACCAAGCCCATGAGCGTGGCGAACCCGACGACCGTGTTGACCTTGTTCGTGTTCGCCCAATAGGACTCGAGAATCTCCAGGTCACGAGCCTTCGTCGTGTACGCGACCGGCAGCAAGTCCTGGAGGGCCGCAGCATAATCGATCTGCAGGTTACCCGCACCAGTCAGGTAACCCAGAACAGCCTGCTTATCAGCATCAGAGAAGGCGATGGTGCAGGTACCCGACTCATTCGGGGTCACGTTGTACGCGGCGAACGCCTGCGGGACACACAGAGAACTGACAGCAAGAGAGCCGATGAGTGCCCACAAAAGAGATGTCCGTTTCATGGGTGCTTAGCCTAGCAGAATCAAACCCAGTAGACTTAAAGCCATGAACGTATCCAAAGCAGCATTGGCCGATGTCGCCTCCATGATGGCGTTCGCACTCCTCGCGCGCATCGCCCACAACTCGGAAGAACTCCCCCTCAATTTCGTCGGCTGGCTCGACACCCTCTGGCCCTTCCTCACCGGCCTCCTCCTCGGCTGGCTCATCACCCTCGCCGCCAAATGGAACCAGGTGAAAGTCGCCCCCGCAGGTGTCACCATCTGGATCCTTGCCGCCGCCGTCGGCCTCGGCATCTGGGGCGCCCGCCACGGCGCGGTCCCCCACTGGTCCTTCATCCTCGTGGCCAGCTCCATGTCGGCACTGCTACTGCTCGGATGGCGCGGCATCGCGGCAGCCGTCGGAAAGCGGAAATAGCAGCAAAGGTCCTCCCTCGCAGATCACAGCGGGGAGGGCTCATTCTTATGGGGACTAGCTCGAGCCGTTCGCAACCCCGAGGGACGGGGCAATGTAGTTTGGCCACAGGGTGAACAGGAGCGAAAACACGTCTCCTGCGAGGTCCAGAATTCCGCCAATCATGTGGTTTTTCCCTTTCGGTTGATGCACAGTGGTCCTTCACCGGGCATTATGCCCTGCTCTACCTTGCCCGTCAAATCATGTGAAGCCCCTCGCCCAACTCCTTCATCACCAGCACGCCCTGCCATAATAGGTAACATGGTTTCCCCACTCCTCAACGACACCATCACCCTGCTGCAGGAGCTCATTCGCAATGCGTGCGTCAACGACGGCACCCCACTCTCCGGCCAGGAAGTGCGCAACGCCGATACCCTCGAACGGTTCCTCCGCGCCGATCCTGCCGTTGCAGAAACCATCGACATCCAGCGCATCGAGCCCACCCCCGGGCGGGTAACACTGGTGGCCACGGTGCGCGGAGACGGCACTGGTGAACCCCTCACCTACATGGGCCACACCGATGTGGTGCCCGTTGAACCAGAAAAGTGGACCGTTGCCCCGTTCGGTGGGGACATCATTGACGGGCGCATCTACGGGCGCGGTTCCATGGACATGCTGTTTATGACAGCGGCGATGGCCGTCACCTGCCGGGAGGTGGCCCGCCGAGGCACACCCCACGGAGATTTCGCCTTCGTGGGCGCCGCCGACGAAGAGGCACGGGCCACCTACGGGGCGCGGTGGATCTATGAGAATGAACCATCGGCATTCAGCTGGCACAACGTCATTTCCGAGACCGGGGGATCCCATCTCAACCTGTTTGACGGCAGCGACGGACTCGTCGTGGTCATCGGAGAAAAAGGCGGGGAACAGCGGCGGATTACCGTGCACGGGGAGGCTGGGCACGCCTCCAACCCGTACGGGCGCGATTCCACGGTGGCGAAACTGGGTGAGGTAATCCGGCGGCTGGCACAGATTGCGGTGCCCGTGTCATCGGATCCCACATGGCAGGGGTATGTGCGCGCATTTGGGTTCCCGCCCGAGGTGGAGCGGATCCTGCTTTCCGGAGGCACTGTGGAGGAAGAGCGCGAGGCCTTCGGCTACTTTGGGGAACTCGCCCGCTACTCACATGCGATGAGCCGCCTCGAAATCGCCCCCACCGTTGTCAATGCCGGATCGGCCATCAACGTGCTACCGGCAACAGCTACCCTCCTCGTAGATATGCGCCAACTGCCGGGGACAACATCGGAGTCTGTGGATGCGATGCTGCGGGATGCGCTCGGTGACCTGGCTGAGGACGTCTCCATTGAGCACCTGATAGTGGAACCGGCCTCTGTCTCGTCCACCGACACCGCCCTCTACCGGGCAATGGAGGACACACTGCACGAGTTCTATCCGGATGCCCGCGTGGTTCCCACCAATGCGGCCGGCGGATCCGATCTGCGCTATGCCCGGTACCTCGGCGGCAACGGGTACGGGTTCGGTCTCCACGCGCCAGCGCGCACCCTGGGCACTGTGTTCCAACACATCCACGCCGCCGACGAGTACGTGGACATCGAGGACGTCGACCTCACGCTGCAGGCGTACCTGCGGTTGGCTGAGCGGTTCCTCTGGTAAGTTATGCTCCCCGAGCGTGCTACCTGGAAAGCCGAACTGGGGTTTTACGGAAGGTAGCACGCTCGGGGAGCATAACTGTTGAGGGAGGGGGCTTGCAGCGATTACATCGGATTGATCGGGCGCTTCTTCTTCGGCAGCTGCACCGTCTTGCCATCCAGCTGGCGCACCGCAGCCCGCAGCGCCATGCGCGTATCCCGCGGTTGGACCATCTCATCGATGTAGCCACGCTCAGCGGCCACATACGGCGAGGTCATGGTCTCATCGTAGAAGTCCATGAAGATCTTCTTCTGCTTCGCACGTTCCTCAGCATCCTCGATCATGTCCAGCTTCGCACCCATAAACATGACGGCGGCGGCAGCAGCCCCCATCACCGCGATCTGCGCGGTGGGCCAGGCCATGTTGTAGTCGCCGGTGAGGTTCTTCGACCCCATCACCGCATACGCGCCACCGTAGGCTTTGCGCACGATGAGCGAGATCTTCGGCACCGTAGAAGCACACAGCTGGAAGGCCAGCTTCGCCCCACGGTGAATAAGACCAGAGGTCTCCTGCTGCACACCGGGCATGTAGCCGGGCGTGTCCACAACGAAGATGATCGGGATATTGTACGAGTCACAGATATTGATGAACCGGGCGGATTTGTCGGCCGCATCGGCATCAATACACCCAGCCATGTGGAGGGGGTTGTTGGCCACCACACCCACAGTGCGCCCATCCACGCGGGCAAACGCGCAGATCATGTTGGGGGCAAAGTTCTCCTGGATCTGGAGGATGTTATCGTCATCGAAGATCTGCCTGAGCAGGTCATTCATGTCGTAGCCGGCGTTGGTGTCATCGGGCATGAACGTGTCCAACTCGGCGCGCTCAACCTCATCGTCAGCGGGCGCATGGTAGACCGGGGCCGGATCCCAACATGTGGTGGGCAGGAATTCGAGCAGGTCACGCACATAGTGGAAGGCGTCGTCCTCATCGCTGGCCACATAGGAGACGTTGCCGTTTTGTTCCTGCTGCTTCGCCCCACCCAGTTCAGCGGAGGTAATGACCTCACCGGTGACCTCTTTGATCACAGCTGGACCGGTGATGTACATTTCCGCGCGCTCATCCACGGCGATCAAGAAGTCCGTGGTCACGGGGGCGTAGACGGCACCGCCGGCGGATTTACCCATCATGATGGAGATCTGCGGCACATAGCCGGACAGCGGCAGTTGGCGTTTCGCAATCTCCGAGTACATGGCCAGGGAGGTCACTGCATCCTGGATGCGGGCCCCGCCGGAATCCTGGATGCCGATGACCGGCATCCCCACTTTCAGGGCCATGTCCATGACCTCGCAGACCTTCTTACCAAAGGTCTCCCCAACGGAGCCACCGTAGACGGTCTTGTCGTGGGCGTAGATGGCAACGGGGCGGCCATCGATGCGCCCGTAGCCGGTGACCACGCCGTCGGAGTAGATGGCGTTCGGGTCACCTGGAGTTTTGCCCAGGGCGCCGATTTCCACGAAGGAGCCGGCGTCGAGGAGGCGGTCGATGCGGTGGCGCGGGGAGGTCAGTCCGGCCTCATCGCGCTTGGCGCGGGCGCGCTCGGAGCCTGGATCCTTCGCCTTCTCCAAACGTTCACGAAGGTCAGCGAGCTTTCCTACAGTGGTTGAAAGGTCTGCCATCGCCTCTGGTTTACTCCGTCTCTTGCAACTTGTCGATCCGTCGAGACAATACTGTACCAACGGTGCCGATCTCCGGTTCATCCACCACCGCTAAATGGTCGCCGTGGAGTTGAACAATCTCTAGGTCTTTAACGATACTCGCCCAACCGCCGTCCGGGTCGATGTGCGCGTAGCGTGGTTCCAGCTCGATCGCTCCGTCGTGCATCCGCTCTGCCCTAAACAGCAGCACAGGCACATCAATACCGGCGAAGTCGTGCAGATCCACCTGGTCGAGGATGCGGTTATCCACGAAGGAGGCACGCTGGTGCTCGAGCACCCCGGCAGCCAGGCCGAAGGCGGAGGCATCGACGCTGCCGAGGAACTGGTTAAGCATCTCAATGACGGCTTCTTCCCCTTGACTTTCGATGACATCGTAGGGGACGGGAATGTCAATGCCGTAGGTCTTCTTCGCAAACTCGGCGTAGCGGCCCCACCGGGCTTTCGCTTCCTCCACGGTGTTGGGGATTGGCTCATGCGGCTGGACGGTGTCGAGCAGCGCGAGGAGGGCCACCTCGGGGACGGTCTCGCATGTCGACGCGGATTCCCGGCGCTCGTGAAGCTGCCGGGCAACCTCGGCGGCCACCGCACCACCGAAGCTCCAGCCGCCAAGGATGACCGGGAGCCCGTCGGAGTAGTTGGCGATGTCATCGAGGTATGCGCTGGCGCGCTCGGCGAGGGATCCTTCGAGCCGTTCAACCCCGTACACCGGCACATCGTCGGGCAACCGGCGCATGAGTGGGGAATACACAACGGAGGAGCCACCGGCGGGGTGGAACATGAACACTGCCGGTTTGGTCGAGCCCTCGGGCCGGGCGCGGAGGACGCGAATGTGGCCCTCAACCTCGGTTTCGAGACCCTCGCGGACGATGTTGGCGAGGGCTTCAAGGTCGACTGCTGCACCGATCTGTTCGGCGTCGACGGCAATGTTGGCCCGCTCAGTGAGCCGGGCGGCGATCTGTTCAGCCTGCTCGGAGGTGATCTCCGGGAGCGGGTGGGTAACCCCGGGCAGGGCGGCACCGGTGATGTTGGACCACGTGGCAAAGACGAGGCGCTCGGAGGCGTCGCGCGGGGCGACGGGCACAATGCCGCTGCCATCCGGGGCGACAGGCTCGGCTGCGGCTGCGTCTGCAGCGGCGCTCGGGGTGGACTCGGCGGTAGGTGCATCCCCTCCCGCCGCTGCGGCACTGGCGGGCTCGGCGCCAGACAGGCGGGCCGCCACCTGCGCTTCCACCAGTGCGATCACATCCGTCACAGAGGCATCGCGCAGCGTCTGCACGTTGAGCGGCGGAATCTGGAAGTCATTCTCAATCCGGTTCTTAATCCGTATTCCCATGAGCGAGTCCAGCCCGAGATCGATGAGCGGCAGCTCACCGGGCAGATCCTCGGCCTCGTAGCCCATTGATTCAGAGACGATCGCGGTGAGCCGCTCCTGCACGCTCTCCCCGGACTCGGGATCCCAGTGGCGGGCCTCCACAGCCACATCATCGGCAGCGAAGATGCTCGTCACTGTGGTTTCGGGGGCGGGGGCGGCAGCAGCTTCCGGCGCGGGCGCAGCAACGCCCGTACCTGCAACAGCGAAACCCTCCGCCACGAGGGCACCGGTATCCATCCGGAACACCGACACAGTCACCCCACCGATATTGCGGGCGGCCAGTGTGGTCACCTCGCCGGAGGGGGGCAGCACGTCCTGATCCTCAAAGGCGGAAACCGTCGCACCGGGAAGCAGTTTCTCCGCTGCAGCCTCGACGAGCGAGTAGGCGCTGGGCACCTCCTCAGCGCGGGCGGAGAACGCGGTCCGCCCATCGGGCAGGCTGACGTGGTGGCCGAGGAAGGACTCCGAGGAGTGCGAATTCGGCCGTGCAGCCGTCCAATAGCGGTTAGGGCGGAAGGCCGTGTGGGCCAGGTCGGCGACGGGACCATCCCCATAGAGCGGGCGCAAATCCACGGGTACACCGTGCGCATACAGTTGCGCCAGCAGAGAGGTCAGGGACTGTTCCTCTGGCACCTTCCGCTTTAGCGTGTAGGTGATCGTCGCATCTGCCTTGCCCACGAAGAATGCCGTGTTCACCATCCCCAAGATACCCACCGGATTGGGGGCAATCTCCACGATGGTCGTGTGCCCGGCAGCGAAGGCCTGCTCGGTCGCATCCTGCAGGTACACCGGTTGGCGGGTGCAGCGCAGCCAGTAGTCCACATCGTGAATGACAGTGCCAGGCTGGTAGATCACGCTGCGGTCGACGGAGCTGAAGAGTGGAATGGTGATCGGCTGCGGGGTAATCCCGGCACATTCGGCGGCCAACTCGCCGAGGATCGGGTCGAGGGCGCTCGTGTGCCCGGCCCCCTTCACGTTGAGCTGCCGGACCGTCTTGCCCTCCGCTTCCAGGGCGGCGGTCATCGCCTCAATATCGCCGCGGAGACCGCCAACGGTGGTCATGCCAGGGCCGGCGAAGACAGCAGCCTCGATGCCCTTGTAAGTGGCAATTTCCTCGGCGGATACTTCCGCCACGGCCATCGCGCCTTGGCGATCGCCGGTGAGCATTTTCTCCCCCTCTCCCATGAGCCGGGAGCGGTGGCAGGCGACGATCATCGCATCGGCTGCGGAGAGGCCACCACAGGCGTAGGCGGCGGCGATCTCGCCCATCGACATGCCCATGACGGCGGCTGGGATCACCCCAAGGTCGGCGAGGAAGTCGGTGATGGCGATCTGGATCGCCGTGATGGTGACCTGGGCGGTTTCCGTATCGTAGGTGAGCGCATCATCGGTGATGATCTCGAGCATGGACCAGCCGGATTCGCACTGAACAAGCTCATCCAGCTCGCGCAGGCGGGCGGCGAAGCGCGGCGAGTGCCGGACGAGGTTGGTGGCCATTTTGCGGTGTTGGGAGCCGAACCCACTGTAGAGGAACACCGGTCCGAGCTGGTCGGGAGCATCGGCCATTTCAATGCCTGGCCCCTTGCTTCCCTGCGCCACCTTCGTCATCTTGGCGGTGAGGTCAGGTGCACTGGTGGCAATGACCGCTGCAGCAGAGCGGGCGTGGTTGCGCCCGGCAGTTGCGCGTGCAACGGCGGTGAGGTCACTGTCCTCCGGCAGGGTGGTGAGGGCAGCGGCAGCCTCTTTGCGGCGGCTGGGCACGAGCCCGGAGACGGTGACCACCGCCGGCAACTCCCCCTCCCACAGCGGTTCTTTCGCCTCCGGTGCCGCGTAGTCACTGGCAACAAATTCGCTGACAACAACGTGTGCGTTTGTGCCGCCGAAGCCGAAGCCGGAGACCCCGGCGAGTTTGCGTCCGGAGTATTCGGGCCACTCGCGGGCGTCCTCAATGACCTCGAGTTTATCGGCGGCGAAGTCAATGTACTTGTTCGGGGTGGTGAAATTGGCCGTCGGCGGGAGAGTGTCGTGGGCCATGGCGAGCACGGTTTTCAGCATCGCCACTGACCCTGCAGCTGATTCGGAGTGGCCTACATTGGACTTCGCCGAGCCGATGAGGGTGGGGTGGGCGGCATCACGGCGAGCGCCGAGGATCTCCCCGACAGCCTGCGCCTCGATGGGGTCACCGAGGATGGTGCCGGTGCCGTGGGCTTCGATGTAGTCGACAGTGGCTGGGTCAACCCCGGCGTCGGCGTAGGCGCGGGCGAGGCAGTCGGCCTGGGCCTCGGGGTTCGGGGCTGTGAGCCCGTTGGAGTGACCGTCTTGGGTAACTGCGGAGCCCTTGATCACTGCGTAAATGCGGTCCCCGGCGGCGATGGCGTCGCCGACACGCTTGAGAATGAGTGCTCCGACGGCATCGGCACGGACAAACCCGTCGGCATCGTCGGAGAAGGCGTGGATGGCGTTGGTGGGCGAGATCACTCCGAGTTCGCCGAACGCGGTGGACACAAACGGCGAGGACATGATGTTGACACCACCGGCCACAGCGACATCGGCATCGCCGTCACGCAATCCCCGTACCGCCTGGTGGATGGCCACGAGGGAGGATGAGCATGCGGTGTCCACGTTTACCGAGGGGCCCCGGAAATCCATGGCGTAGGAGATCCGGTTCGGGATGATGGAACTGGCAGTGCCGGTCAGCGCGTACGGGTGCGCTTCGGCGGGGTCAGCGGCGATGAGCAGGCCGTAATCGTTGTTGGACGAGCCGATGTAGACGCCGACGGAGGTGCCGCGGAGGGAGGAGGCGGGGATGCGCGCATCCTCAAGTGCCTCCCATGTCACCTCCATCATGAGCCGCTGCTGTGGGTCCATGTTGGCGGCCTCAACCGGGGAGAGACCGAAGAATTCGGCGTCGAAAGCGTCAATGTCCGTGAGGTAGCCGCCGGCGAGGTTGACCTCCGCCATCTTCGCAGTCATCACCTCATCGCCGGCGTATTCCTCCCAGCGGTGGTCGGGTTTTTCCGTCACCAGGGTGCGCCCGGTGTAGAAGGTCTCCCAGATGTCCTCGAGGCTGACCACACCCTGCGGGAGCCGTCCGGCCATGCCGACGATGGCAATATCGTGGACGGCGGGGTCGGAGACGGAGCGGTTGGGAGCCTCCGGGCGGGAGGTCACGCTAGGGGCGGCGGGGGCCTCGACCAGGGCCGCTGCGAGGCTGGCGATCGTCGGATACTCGTAGGCGATGGTCGGGTCGACGGTGCGGCCCAGCTTCGCTGCAAGTTCGCCGGAGAGGATGATGGCATCGCGTGAGGTGAGGCCGAGGTTGACCAGGCTCGCGTCCATGGCAATGGCATCGACCGGTTCACCCACAGTATCGGCCACCCAGGCGCGAATCCATTCACCGAGCGCTACTGCTGAAACTGCCACCGTCTTTTCATCCCTTTCCACCCCCCTTACAACGACGGGGATGCCACAAACGTTACCCAAATGTTATTTATTGTGCCTCATTGTCCGCGATATAGCGCTGCTGATTCACTTTACGGGCAATTTTACCGCTTGAGGAGCGGGCAATCGCACCCGACTCGACGATGCGTACCTCCTTCGGTCGCACCCCATGCGATCCGGCGACGGCAGCCGCAATCGCCTCCACCGCCGCTGCATCACCGGCAGGATCGGCTCCCTCGGCGCGTTCGGCGAGGATGACCAGCTGCTCCACGTCAGCACCGGGAACGGCGAAGGCGGCAATGCCGGTGGGAGTGACGTGGGCGGTGGCCTCTGCCACGGTCCGCTCGATATCGGCTGGATAGTGGTTGCGGCCAGCGATGACGATGACATCCTTGAGGCGGCCGGTGATGAAGATCTCCCCGTCGATCATGGCGGCGAGGTCGCCGGTGGCGAGCCATCCGCTGTCCCCGGCGAGGGTCTGGTTGAACGTGGCGGCGGTGTCATCGGGGCGCTCGTAATAGCCGCTGGCGACGTTATCGCCGTGAATCCAGATTTCCCCGATGGTCCCCTCCGGCACCTCCTGGCGGGTCTGCGGGTCGACGATGAGCACCTGCGAGAGGCCGACGGGCTGGCCGACACTGGCCACGGCGGCCCCGTCCCCGCTGACGATCTCTGCGCGCCCCTCGGCAAGGGCTTCGCGGTCGAATACCTCGATGCGGGGGCGGTTGGCCGTCTGCGGCGTGGCGACGATCAGTGCTGCCTCTGCCAGCCCATAGGAGGGGCGAATGACGGACTTATCCAACCCGTAGGGGCCGTAGACCTCGACGAACGCATCGATGGCCTGGGCGGTCACCGGCTCGGATCCGTTGATGATTGCACCCAGCCTACTCAAATCGAGGCCGGGGATGGTTTCCGGGGATCCGTAGCGGGCGGCCAATTCGAGGGCGAAGTTGGGCACCACCGTGTACACATTGTGATCCTTGCCCTCGGTGGAGAGCAGTTCGATCCACCGATCTGGCTTCTGCACGAAGGCGGCCGGGGTCATGAGGTTGATGGTGAAGCCGAGGGCGGCACCGACCGAGCAGAGCACGAGCCCCATATCGTGGTGGAGCGGCAGCCAGGTGACAATGCTGATCGGGTCGACCGGCTGCACCGAGATCATGATCTGGACGATGTTGGTGAGCAGGGCGCGGTGGGAGACCTGGACACCGGCTGGGTTGCGGGTGGAGCCGGAGGTGTACTGGATGAAGGCGATGTCATCGCGGGAGCCGGCGGCTTGGGCCGGGTCGAACTCGCTGGCGAGGGTGTCCGGCAGGGCGTCGACAGTGAGGATGCGCGGGCGTTCTGTGCCAGGGCGGGACGCGAAGAGGGCGCGCACGGTAGCCGCCGAGGCCCGGTTGGTGAGGACGAGGGCACAGGTGGCATCGTCCAGAACGGCGGCGAGGTGGCCGGCGTGGCCAGGCTCGTTGGGATCGTAGAGGGGCACCGGGATGCAGCCAGCGTACATGACCCCGAGATAGGAGTAGAGGTACTCGGGCGAGTTGGAGCAGAGGATGGCCACCCGGTCGCCCCGGTTCATCACCTGTTGAATGCGTCCAGCGACGGCACGCACGCGGGTGAAGAACTGCCGCAGGGAGACATGGACGACCTCATCGGCGGCGTAGTTGTGGAAGGACAGGGCGGTCTGATCGAGTTCGCCAGCCTTCTCCTTCATTGAGTACATGAGCTCGCACAACACGGGGACGGTTGCCTGTTCTGGCAGGTTGAGTTGTCCGTCCTCCCCGAGGAACATTCCGATGACGGCGCGTGTATCCATTGCACTCCCTTTCACTGTCGCTGTGGTTGGTTAAAGATAGTAGTGCGACATCGTACCGAAGGGTACTTTTGTAGGCAAACCTAGATGCGGGCGTCGATGAGCTCCTCCGCCCACCCGACCGTCCACTGGTCCGCCGTCGTCCCCGGAATCACATTCGGATTCGACGCATACAGGGCATGCACACCATTCGCACCAATCAACGCCTTCGCCCGATCCAACGCGTTGCCCACATCCAGCGGAGCATCACAGATCGAATCATCCGGCGCACAAATATCCATCACCCGATCATTGAGCACCCCAAAACCCCCAGCCCGAGTCCCGCGCATCGTCGCACCCGGCACCACCACCTGAATCACCGCATTCACCGAGTGGAGGGCGATCTCCGCACCCACACCACTGACCGGATTACCCACCGATTGGCCCACACCGGCCTCCCGGCGGCCATCGGCGATCACCGTCACCCCCGCCACCAGCTGCGGATCAATCGCCGTCCGGGAATTACCAATCTCACTGGCCAAATCCCCAGCAATCACCGCACCCTGCGAGAACCCGGCGACCACATACTCCGTGAGCGGGCACTCCGCATGGGTGGCAGTGATCTCCGCCAGCGTCGTGTCATAGCCCTCCTCACGCGACTTGTCATAGCTCATCTGCCCAAGGTCCTGCACATTCTTGAACTCAGCGGTGTAGGGAACTGTAAACACCTTCACATCATCGGGGCTATAGCGATCCTGCAGAGGACCGGTGATGGAGAGCATGAAACTGAGCGGATTGAACGTCGGATTCACTGGATCGTCGGTCGCACTGGACTCCCACGTGCCGGGAATCGAGATAAACTCCACCGCCGGACACCACTCCGGCTGTACGACGTCCGTGGGCTGGGCGCTCGTCGTCTCCTGGCCGCCGTTGTTACTGCCCGAGATCCACTGCACCACACCCCACACAATGAGGGCGAGGACCACGAGAGTGGCCACAACCGTCGCAGATTTCCGTGCTCTTCTCATAGCTCCCCATTCTTAGCACAGTGTTGCCCGCGCGACGCTGACCACGAGGGCTGCGGCTCCTTCCGGCGACAGTGTCGTCCGCTTCTGCTCCACCAGCTGGCCCCCCACCGCCGGGGTGATCGAATCGGTCGCACCAGCCTGGCACACCTGATCACCGGCACCGATCAGCGCATCCTCCACACCGGCAACGTCCACACCGCCCTCGACGAGCTTCTGTAGATACTGCTCTTCTTGCGCACTGCGCTGGATGGCCACAGTCGGAGCCTCGCTCACCTCCGAGCCGGCCACATCCTGCGGCCCCGAGGTCGGCAGCTGCCGATCCGTCGGCGCGGGCACAGTCGCCGCTGTCACCCGGGGCAGGGAGGTCGCGGTGGTCGTGGGCACCTCACTCGTCGAGGAGCCACATGCAGTGAGGGTGAGACCTGCCGCAACGAGGAGTGCGGGGACCGCATACCACCGGCAAGAGCTGGCAATTACTTCGCGCTCAGTCACGCTAGACCTCCACAATCATGCCGTTGACCTGGGAGATAGTTCCACCTTCAAAGACGACAATCTCCCCGCCAGCCGGAATCAGCTTCTGATCTTCCGCCGGGAACCCGTACTTGCCGTTCTCCCAGCCCGCGTTGCCCCACGCATCGCGGATCGGACCGTTGAGAATAAACCGGGCACCGGTGCGCGGCGACCAGTACATCGCACCCTTATCAAACTCCTGGTAGGCGCCGTCGCCGATGAGCTGCTCATTGCCAATTGGTGCGCCAAGCGGGGACTCGACCCCCTTGAGCTCCTGATAGCGCTTTGCAATCTCCCCGCGCACAATGTAGGCGACATCATGGTTGCGGATCACAAACCCGCGCTCAAACTGCTGCTCAATCGCATCGCTGACGGGACGGGACGGGGCTGCCGGGTAGCCGAGCGAACCGGCCTCATAACCCTCCGTGCCCCACGCATCCACCATGTCTTGTGGCACAGCCTGCGCACCCGTGGACGGGGACCAGTAGATCGAGCCGTGCTCAAAGTGGACGTAGCGGCCCACTCCATCCGGGGTCGCCTGCTCCTCCATGAGCGGGAAGCCCAGCCACGACTCCGTCGCCTTCATCTCCGAGTAGAGGGCACCAATCCGGCCGACGAGCATGTGTGCACCGGTAGCCGCAGACCAGTAGGCGCGCCCGCCGCGGAAGTCCTCCGCCTTGCCGCCGGGCACATCGTATTCGTCGGTGATGCACGTGCCGTAGGCCTCCACGTTGGCAATCTCGGCGATCGCCCCCACCGGAGTGCAGACGGTGGAGCGGTCCGCATCCGGCAGAGCGAGAGCATCGGCAATGTACTTCCACGCCTCATTGAGCTCAAACTGCCAATACTCCCAGCTGTGCACGCCGGACGGGCGGAACTGGGCAATCACCTCAACGCCATCCTGCTTTGCCCGGTCCACAAAGGTCTGGGTAGTCATCCGGGCAATCGCCTCAAGGCCCATGCCGGCGGCGTTCGCCGGGCCCTTGGCCACGGAGTTCTCCTGGCCAAAGTCGTCCTTGCCGGAACCGGCGGACACATAGACCGTCTTCCCCTTCAGTGCGGCAATGCCCAACTTCGGATCGTGATCAATCCAATCCTGCGAGCCATCCGGACCCCACATCGCATCCGTGTTATAGCCACCGGCATCCTTCTGGGCAGCTCGGATCGCCAGTGGCATCCCCGGAGAGGTGGTGTCCAGGTACCCGGAGAAGGCACCGACAAAGTTAAACGCGTCCGGGTGACGCTCCGCCAGATTCACTGCCGCCGTACCACCCATGGAAATGCCGACAACGGCGCGCTGCCCCGTTGAGCGGTAACCGTGCTGGAGGATCGGGACAACCTCATTCATAAGGAAGGATTCCCACTTGTAATTCTTCCCATTATCGGCGCGCTGCCAGTCCGAGTAGAAGGAGGACTCACCACCGATCGGCAGGACGACGAGCACATTGCGGTCAGCGAACTGCTGTTGGATGTTCGTGTTAATAATCCAGCCAGAATCGGTATCGAGGGCGCGGAGACCATCGAGGGCCCACACCTCCGGGAAAGTCTTATCGGGCTGGGAATACCAGTCCCTGGGCAGCAGCACTTGTACTTGCTGCAGCTGCTCCGGCATTACCGCCGAACGGATAAACAGCGCCACCCGATTGTTATCCAACCACTCTGCGCGGTCCACGCTGACCCCATCGGGGAGCCCCTCAATGGTCGGGTTCTCCGTCTTAATCGGGGTGCGCTGCGGGAGCGGATCATCCTGGAGGTAGTCCGAGATACCCAGCTGTGCGCTGAGATTGGCGAGCGGAGCCTCCGACTGCGCAACGGCGAACGGGGCGAGCGCGGTGGCGGCGACGGCGACGAGCGCGAGGTTACGGGTGAAACGGCGCATGAATAATCTTCCTTCTGTGTGCTTTGTGCGCAGGGCGACCACCTGTCAGGCCATGACAGATCGACGCTCCTGGAAAATACTCAGGTCCGAAAGTTCCCCGCCTCCGGCGACTGGTGGATAATCCACAACGTTGCCTCTATCTTAAGTGGAACTTGAGACTTTAGCGAATTGGACACGCCGAGACGGGAGAGCTTCCCCACCCGACCGAGGTGCCGGTTCCGCGCCCGAGAGAGGCGGCTGGGTAACGGCGGCGATTCTATCCACGTTGTACAAAGCGCTACCTGTGCCCTACAGTTAGGGGGCACAACCAGAGAAAGGATCGGTAAATGACCGCATCACTGCGCAGAATCATGGCCGCTGTGTTGGCCCTCATTATGGCCCTGACGGTGGCCGTCGCCGCACCCCAGCGGGCTCACGCAGCCAACCGGGACTGGCTCCGCAACGACTCAACCGGCCAGTGCGAATGGGACTCCGCCCTCTTCTGGGTGCAAAACTGCACAGTGTGGTCCCCATCCATGGAGAAGCACATCATGGTGCAGATCCAGCCCGCCGGTCGCGGTGGCAACGCCGGACTCTACCTGCTTGACGGCATGCGCGCCACCGAGGAGGCCAACGCGTGGACCCGCGAGGTCAACGCCGCAGAGATCTTCGCCGATTCCAACATCACCCTGGTTATGCCCGTCGGCGGGGCCGGCTCCTTCTATGCGGACTGGGACAAGCCCGCCACCTTTGACCCGAAGAATGTGGTGAAGTACCGGTGGGAGACGTTCCTCACCGCTGAGCTGCCGAACTACCTGCGCGACAACTTCGGTGTCGACCCATCAAACAACTCCATCGCGGGCCTATCCATGGGTGGCACCTCCGCAATCGCACTGGCCGGACTGCACCCGAACCAGTTCCGTCAGGCAGTGAGCTGGTCGGGCTACCTCACCATGACCCTGCCGGGCTGGCAGACCCTCCTGCGCGTGGCGCTTCTCGACGTCGGCGGCTACAACATCACCGCCATGTACGGGTCCATTTTGAACCCGACCCGCTACCTCAAGGATCCGTTCTGGCTCACCCAGAACCTCAAGCACACCGACGTGGTCATCTCCTCCGCCCCCGGTATCCCCGGCCCGAACGATACCGGTGTGCCCTTTGGGCAGAAGCTCTCCGGTGCAGCCCTCGAATGGTTGTCGCGGTACTCCACTACCCTGTGGGAGGTGAAAGCACGGGCTGAGGGGGTGCCAGTGACGGTGAACTATCCGGCGACGGGCCTGCACAACTGGATGAACTGGCGCGATCAGATGTGGCAGACCAAGCCCCACATCCTCGACTACATGGGCGCCTGGTAAATCCCGCCCTACCGCAGATCACCCCACGTGGACCACACGTGGGGTTTTTCTGATGGGGTGAACGTGAGCTTGTGCTGAATCTCCGCCCCCGGAACCTCCGGCAGATCGCGGTAATCGGCGAGGTCATTGGTGAAGGTGAGCGTACGCCCGTGCCCGAGCGCCCAGGTCATGTTCATGAGGAACCGCTTGAGCGTCAACGGATCCTTATAGGTAGCAAACAGGTCCACGTAGTCGCGGGTATGGAAGGCGTGGCGGGCGGCGGCGACATCCTCCGGATTCACATAGCTGGGCATGAGGGTGATCTCGGTGGCGGTATCGGCCAACTGGTACACGTCCGGTAGATACTTGTCGTGGCCGACGCGGCCATCATCGAGCCGGGGACCGCGCGCCGCAATCGGCTGCGCCAGGCCGATCATATCCACCACACGCACCTCCAACGGGGTGTTCATCGCCACCCACCCGAGGTTGATATAGCTGATGGAGAGCGGATAGTTGTTCACCGGATCGTTCGGATCGAGAGTGCGCGGGGTGGTTGCCCACCCAAAGGACTGCCAATCAGAAGCGTCGAGAAGAATGGAAATGAGCGCTGCAGTCGGCTCCACCTGGGCGCGCGCGGCAGAGTCCTCAAACATGTTCATCCGCGCACCGGTGAGGAACTGGTCTGCGGTGAGGAGAGGATCAGCCGGGGAATGACCCGTCGACTCCATCCAGAAATTCCGCTCATCGACGATGCGAATCTCCTTCGCATCCGGATCGAAGTGCCAGGCGGAGGCGATCGTGATCGTCGGCACCGCCCACACGACAACGAGCAGTGGAATGAGCACATCCCACCAGTGCCGGATTGGCACCACAAACACCGGCAGGAGTACTGCAAACAGCGGCAGCAGAAGCATCCGCCCGTGCATGAAATCCCCGCCAAGGCGGACCACATAGAGCATGTGGATGAGCCCACAGCCCACCATGATGCCAGCGGGCAACCACACCTGCACACCACGCAGGAGCACAGCGGCCACAAGCGCCAACACCACCGGCACATACAGCCAGTACGGTTGGGCGAGGTCCCACAGGTACTCCCACCCGGTCGCCCACTGCGAGTCCGCCGCCGACTTCGCCACCGCCGTGTGCGGGACGAGCAGCCCGTAATAGCCCATCCGGAAAACCTCGTACGCCCCCGGCAGCACCACACCGGTGAGGGCGATGCGAATCCGCGCCCCCCACGAACGGGCCAGGATGACGAGGACGAGGCCGATCACCGCCCCGTAGAGGGCGAGCTCAGGCCGCACCAACCAGCTCAGCCCCGCCCAGACAGCGAGAAGATAGGTGAGCTGGCGCGTCGTTGCCCAGTAGGTGAGCAGCGCCCACGCCACCGCCAGCCACAGAATTGCCAACCCCCACTCCAACCCGGAGGTGAAGAAATCCCGGGCCGGAGGAAGAGCAAAGTAGATTGTTGCCCCCACCGGCAGAACAAGACGGGCCTGGTAGAGGTGCGCCGTGCCCATGACACCGATGAACATGGCCGCCACACTCAGCCCCAGGGCAAGGTAGAGGGCGATGATTTCCAGGCGGGCATCCGTGACAAGGGAGGCGAGGTAGATGAGGTACTGCCACAGGGTGGAGGTGTTCGTCTCCACCCGCTCCCCCGCATTGAATACCGGCCCATAGCCGGCGAGGAGGTTGCGCACGGTGCGCAGGACGATGAGTCCGTCATCACTCATCCACCGCCTCTGCCAGCCCCCGTACCAGGAGATGGCGGCGACGACGAGGGCCACCACCACCGCCGAGGCGGCATTGCGACGCCGCGAGAGGTCGATCGGCTTCGAAGGCGCTGTGGGCATGAGGCTAGTCTAACCTGCCAGCAGTGGGGTGACGTAGACCGCAATGGCGATGCACACCACCCACAGCACGGCGAGCAGCTGCAGGGTGCGATCGGACAGGGCAATCTCATCGGGAGCCCCGCCCTTGCCCCGGTCCACATCGGCAGCGTAGCGCAGGATCGCAATGGTAAACGGCACCATCGACACCTGGTACCACACGGCCCCGGTGGTAGCAGCCGCTGCCATCTCAAAACCCCACAGGGAATAGGCGATAACCACGGCAGTGGCCGCGAGCGTCCACACAAACCGCAAGTATGTCTCCGTGTACCCCTCGAGGGCTTTGCGGATCTGGGCGCCGGTTTCCCGCGCCAGAATCAACTCGGCATAGCGCTTACCACTCGCCATAAACAGGGAACCAAAGGCTGCCACCAGCAAGAACCACTGGGACAGGGCGATCCCGGCGGCAACACCACCGGCCATCGCCCGAAGCATGAATCCGGAGCTCACCAGCGCCACATCGATCACCGGCTGGTGTTTCCAACCGAAGCAGTAGCCCAGCTGGAGGGCGATATAGACGGCAATGACGATGGCCAGCTGCAGGCCCGCCGAGGCGGCGAACGCCACACCGACGGCGGCGACAATGAGCACGACCGCCATCGCATAGGCCAACCCGATCGGCAGCATCCCACTGGCAATGGGGCGGAAGCGCTTCGTCGGATGCTGACGGTCCGATTCCACATCCATCGCATCGTTGATGAGGTAGATGGAACTGGCGGCCAAACAGAACACCGCGAACGCGATGAGAATATCGACCAGGGTGCGTGCGTTGAGCAGAGCGTCAGACCCGGCTGCTGCCGGGGCGGCAACAACGAGGACGTTCTTCACCCACTGCTTTGGGCGCAGCGCTTTGAGCATCGCCTCCGGCAGATTGCGCGGGGCACGCTTCTGTGTCGACGTGTCCAACCCGTTCGTGTGCGGCTCCGAACCCAAGAGCAGGTCGGCGACTTGATTCTCGCGCGGTTCAGGCATGATTGGCTCCTTCAACCCGGCTGCGAGTGATGGCATACGTAGTGGCGCCGAGGAGCGCCCCAGCAGTGACGTCTGTGGGATAGTGCACGCCCAACACCATACGCGAGGCCATCATCAACGGCACACCAACCCAGGCCACCTTCGAGCCCAGGATGTGGTCAAGATAGAGCAAACCGGCGGTGGTGCTCGTCGCATGCGAGGATGGGAAGGACAGGGCCGACGGGGTACCCACCCCGATGACGATGTCCTCACGGTGCGGGCGGGGACGGCGCACAATGCGCTTGAGCACCACACTGGCGGCGTGCGAGGTGAACGCAGCAACCCCCATGCCCACCCACTGAGTACGGCGCGGCCGATCCACAAGAAAACCGAGGCCGGCGATGCCGAGCCAGCCAAGCGAATGCTCCCCAAAGTGACTCATCCCCCGGGCTACCGGCGCCACCAGGCCACCGGGACCCGGCAGCAGGGCCTCTTGCACGGCGACAAGGATGCTGGATTCACCGAAGGGATCCCCGGTCACGGGAATAGGGGTGTGTTTACTGTTCAAAGATCTGCCTCCAGCCCTCACGCGAGGTGAGATAGGGGTGGGCCTGGCGGTACTTCTCACGCATCTCGCCGAAACGCTCCGCCACCTCCTTGCGCAGAGCCTGGGAGGTTTCCCACAGCTCCAGCATCTTCTCCCGGTCCCGCTTGCGGTACACCACACCGGTGCCATCCGCAGTGGTGACGGTGACGCCGTCGACACGCGAGAGGGAGAACCAGCGCGCCTCAATCGGCGCCCAGTTTGCCTGCGGGGTCTCCCAATGGTCCCGATTCTCCTTGCCCACGAGGTGCTTCACACCACGGATCAGCCACACCATCTTCTTCAGCGGGCCGAGACGCCCGCCCACATCCTTGATCGGCACACCCGGCGCCCCCGACGGCTTCGGCAGCTCGGCTGCCGAGGCAATCTTCACCGCGTCCGGGAACTGTTTGCGCATCTCATTGACTTTGGGCAGGGCCTTATCCAGGTTCTCAAAGAGGAAATCCGGGCCCGCGAGGAAGTCCCGCATCGCCTCATTTTGAATCGCCACCGTCGAATACTCCATGCACATGAGGTGCTTGATCGTCGCCTTCTCCATGGAGCCGATGAGCCCCTTTGTCACCCGCTTCGCATCCCCATCGAGGGTGAGCGAGGCAACGATAAGCCGGTTGCGCAGGTGGAAATAGGCCTGCCAGTCAATCGCATCGTCCTTATCCGACCAGGCCATGTGCCAGATCGCAATACCTGGCCAGCTGGCGGTGGGGTACCCCGCCTTGCCAGCACGCAACCCAAATTCAGCATCGTCCCACTTGATGAACAGCGGCAGCGGTTGGCCAATCTCCTCCGCAACCTGGCGCGGGAACATGCACATCCACCAGCCGTTATAGTCAACGTCAATACGGCGGTGCAGGTCCCGGGAGTTCGGGGCATCCGGCTTATCGTCAAATTTACCCTGATCACTGAGCGGATGCGCAGCAAAGTTGTGGTCATAGTGGACGTGCGGGGCGGAGGTCCACATGAAATCGTGGCGGTCCACCACCTCCCCCATCGAGTGCAGGTGGGAGCGCTCCTGCAGGTTGAGCATCTGCCCGCCGATGAGCATCGGGGTCCGTGTATAGCGGGAGACCTGCAGGGCGCGCAGGATCGCATCCGGCTCAATGGCAATGTCATCATCCATGTACACGATATACGGGGAATCCGGGGTGTTCGGCCCCACAGCCTCATACATGATCCGGGAATACCCGCCCGAACCACCCAGGTTACCCTGGCGGAACTCGAAGAAACGGTCCCCAAAATGGGCGGTTGCCGCAGCGTAGCCAGGCTCGTCGGCAGGATGCTTCGTGCCCTGGTCGGGCATGATGACAGCATCGATGACCGCATCGACATCGGGATCCTCGGCCAGTGCTTCGAGGGCGGCGACCGCATCAGCGGGCCGGTTAAACGTGGGAATACCCACGGTCACCCGCTTCTCCCCCGGCTCCACACTCTTCCCATTCGGCAGGGTCTGCGGGCCCGGACTGTGGGGTGCCCACCAGCCGGCCTCGGTGATCTCACAGTCGGTTTCTGCGGTGACCTCAAACCACATCCAGCCGCCATCCTCAAACGGGGCGAGGGAGAGGACAAACTCGTGCGTGTCATCGGTGACGGTGGCGCCGGTGAGGGCGACGCGGGAGCCGTCGATACGCGAACGGTAGCAGTCAATGCGGGCGGTGCCCACCACCGCCACCTTGAGCACGACCTCCTCCAGTTGGCTCCAGCGGTGCCAATAGGAGGCCGGGAAGGCCGAAAAGTACGTTTCAAAACTGATCTCACAGCGCGCCGGAATAGACAGTGACGTGCGGTTACTCCAGGTGGCGCGGGAAGGGTTGAAGTCCTGCTCAATGAGGTAGAGGCTGCGCACATCGCGCGGCTCCCCCGCCCGCGGAAGGATCACCCGCTGCAGACGTTCGACGGCTTGCGTTTTCGGCTGGCTCATGGGTTCCGATTGTACCCCCATTACCGCCCGGCACTTCTATACTGACACGTATGGTTCAAACTCTGCGCACGGTCACAGTCGGACTCGTCCTTCTCCTCGTCACCGCCGTCGGCGGACCGGCCGCCGCGCAGGAGTTCAACGGCTCGGATGCGCGGGTGGGAATCCAAGCCGGCGCCGACAACGGGGTCACCGTCTCCGTTGTCGACGAGTCCGACATGATGACGTACAACGAGGAATACGTCATTTCTAACCTCACCACCAACATTGCCTTCCCGCCGAGTGTGAAGAACGTCACCTACATGCTCTTCCGCACCAACAACTCGGATTTGCTTCTCGATGTCCGCGCCGCCAACGACCGGCTCGACCTCGGGATCATGGAATACGATGCCACCGCCACCTCCGCCGGGGCACTCACCTTCACCCCAGGCAACCTCATCGTCGCCGTCGGCCTCAACCCCGGCGTACAGGGCATCTACGCCCACCCGCAGGTGCGCGATGAGCTGCAACTCTCCGATACGTCGCACCTGCGTGGGGCGCGGCAGGCGATGAAACAATACCTGCGCGATGACCGCTGGAGTGGGGCGCTGCTCGCCGGGGCACGCGCCGCCGCCGACCCGACCGTCACCTCCACCCGCCGCCCCGTGTGGTTTATTGTGCTCATCGCCTGGGCGATCATCGCCCTGCTCATCGGGGTGATCTACCTGGTTTCTCGAACGCGGCGCTTCGATGCGGTATCAATCAAACAGGACACGAAGTGGCTGGAAAAAACCTACCCACTCGCTGTCGCCAATTATGAACAGGCGAACCTGCAGTTCAACGCCGTGAATTCCCCCCTCAAGAATCAGCAAGTGACCGCCCAGTGGCAAGAAATCAGCCAGAAGATGCGCGACCTCGCCCACGAACTGGATGCCCTCACTCCCCTGGACAAAGACGCCAGTGAGGACGATGTAGCCCGCCGCGCAGGAATCCTCTCCGTTATGCGCAACACCCTCGAGGGATACAACACGGCGGCGCTGAACATTGAGGAACTCTATGGGTTTGAAACCGGTGACCTCTCCCGCCGCAAGCGGATCATAAACTGGCTCCTCGGCGACATCACCCGCACCGCCCGCGAAGACCCGGCAGAGGGATACACCGAACTGATCGCCCAGGTCAAGCAGTTGAGCCCGGACGATGACGAGTTCATTGACACGTATGTGGAACTCACCCGCGCCTACGGGCAACTACGCGTACGCCCCACCGCCCAGGCCACCACCCCCGCCCACACACCAGCCCTATGGGATGCCGATTGGCATCCCGGCATGACCTTCATCTACCGCGCCGTGTGGGGGAAACCGTAGCTTCGCGCACCGCCGCACCCTGCGGCGCACCGCACCGCTATGCCAGTAGATCGGGAATCTGGTTGTCAAACATGGACAGCGCAGAAGCGAACGCCATGTGCATATCCAGGTACTTGTACTGACCCAACCGGCCACCGAAGAGCACCCGCTCCTCCTTCTCCGCCAACTGGCGATACTTCTTCACCAGGGCATGATCCTCCGGCGTGTTGATCGGATAATAGACCTCCTCATCCGGCTGCGCGAAGCGGGAAAACTCCTTCACAATCACCGTCTTATCGGCCGGATAATTCTCCCGCTCCGGGTGGAAGTGACGGAACTCATGGATGCGGGTGTACGGCACATCCGCATCGTTATAGTTCATCACCGACGTACCCTGGAAATCACCGGTGGGCAACACCTCCCGCTCAAAATCGAGGGTCCGCCACCCCAACCGGCCCGCCTCAAAGTTGAAGTAGCGATCCAACGGACCGGTATAGACCACCGGAATACCCGTATACTCCTCCCGCACCTCCAACCAATCGGTGTTGAGCACCAGATCAATCAGCGGCGACGCCTCAGCAATCCGGGTCAAAAACGCCGCATAACCATCCACCGGTAACCCCTCCCACGTATCGTGGAAATACCGGTTATCAAACGTATAGCGCACCGGCAAGCGGGTGATAATACTCGCCGGCAGCAGCTTCGGATCCGTCTGCCACTGCTTAGCGGTGTAGTCACGGATGAACGCCTCATACAGGGGCCGCCCCACCAAGGAGATCGCCTTCTCCTCCAGGTTCGACGCCTGCTTCGGATCAATCTCACTGGCCTGCTCCTCGATCAGGGCACGCGCCTCATCCGGAGTGTAATAGCGGCCAAAGAACTGCGAAATCAATCCCAACCCCATGGGGAACTGATAGGCCTGACCCTTGTGCATGGCAAACACCCGGTGCACATAGTTGGTGAACTCGGTGAACTCATTGACATACTTCCACACCCGCTCATTCGACGTGTGGAACAGGTGCGCCCCATACTTGTGCACCTCAATCCCAGTCTCCGGATCCGCCTCCGAATAGCAGTTACCCCCCAGGTGCGGGCGCTTCTCCACGACGAGCACCTTCTTCCCCAACTGGGTGGCCGTGCGCTCAGCGATGGTCAAACCAAAAATACCGGAACCGACAACAATCAGGTCATAGCTCATACCGCCGAGCTTAACGTACGAGTGCGACGACGAGCCGCAACGGCACTCACCCTCGAGCTACCGCGTCGCCTGAGCGAGGTACACCTGGAGTCAACCGTTCCCCGCCCGGAACACCATGCCCACCTGCTTTGAGCGCTTTACTGGGCGCATCGATTGGGCTTCCAGTATGCCCTGGATAAGACCGAGCCCCCGGCTGTAAAATGTGGTCAGGCCACGAGGCGGAAGGCACCGACTCGGGCGACGGAAGACTTGCCAGCGCCTGCCGAACCGTCCCACGAATTCCACTCCGCTGCGGCAACGTGATGCACACCCGCCAGCGCACTCCCCACAAGGAGGCCTCCCCTACCCTTCACTGCGCCACCACGTTGCCGCGACCAACCACACACAGTCGTCGAACATACATTCTAGTGCCAGATGGCGTTCGGGTTCGCCACCACGCGCTCGCCCGTCGGATGCTCTGCCAACATGTAGTAGTAGCCCATTGCTGCACAGGTCACCGGCACAAGCGTGGCGTGAATAATATTGGCAAAACCAGGCCAGATGAGGTTGAGCGCACCGGAAACAAACTGGACGATACCCAAGATCACCAGCTTCGGATGCTTCCGGCCCATAACAAAGATCAGGGCCAAGGAGGCCGTGGCTAGAACCGCATGCAGGTACGGGGACGGATCCCACTGGACAATGAACGGGTTGCCCGACCGGGGAAACTCCCCGCCAGCAGTGGTTAAGGAACCAAGGATCACCGTGAGAGCGAAGCAAACAACACTCACCCACCCCCACACAGACATGTGCGGGCGCGACGGAAACGCATACAGGGCACCGAACACGAAAGACAACCCCATCACCAGCGTCAAAGTGACCATTGCTGACCACCAGGAATCAATGATGACGAAGAGGGCAACACCGATCGCCAATGCCAAGATGATGTAGCCGAGCTCATGATCCCGAGAGGAGGAGCTGGCCATGATCGTTCCCATGAGCACAATGATGCCAACATAGATGGCCACAACAATGGCGATCATCAGCGGGGTGCGGAACTCCATCCCGCGCACGCGCTGAACAGCATCAACGAAGATGGCGAGCGTGGTTAATGCGACGAGGATGATTCCCAACCAAGTGCCAAGCTTCTGCATAGAGGTGATTCTACATGGTCGGAAGGTAAAGGAGGGCCCGCCCCCACGAACAAAAAAGGACCGCCCGCGCCTCGGGGGGGGGTTGTGCGCGGGCGGTCTAAATTATCCCGGTCTCGGGGGGGGTGGACCGGGGCCGGCCGCACTGTATATCGGGGCCGAGCAAGGAAGAGTATCGCACACTGACCCAGCGATTGCAAGTCAAGCGAGAAACCCACGTTCAACACGATCGAGACTGGATTGCCTGCTGTGTGGCATACTGTCTGATGTGGCGGCAACTTCACCAGACACTCCAGAATCTCCGAGCGAGCGCCGGGCCGCCGCATTCTTCGATGTCGATAAAACCGTCCTGGCGGGCAACACCACCTACGCCTACGGCAAACAGTTCTACCGCCACGGGCTGATCACACCCACCCAAGTTCTTGCCCTCTCCCTCGCCCAAACCACCTTCATGCGGCACGGTCTCAGCAGCGAGGCGATGGACACCCAACGCGACAAACTACTAGCCATGGTCGCCGGTTGGGATGTCACCGAGGTGCGCGAACTCATCAGCCGCACCCTCCACGAGGTCATCATTCCAGCCATCTACGAGGAAGCACGCGAACTTATCGCCTGGCACCGGCTCGCCGGCCGGGACGTCGTGCTCGTATCCGCTTCCACAAGCGATCTCATCGACCCAATCGCCGCCGAACTCGGCGCCGATCACGTCATCGCCAGCGAACTCGACATCGCCGACGGCACCTACACCGGCCACATCCTCCACTACAACAAGGGGGAAGAGAAAGTCGCCGCGATTCACGCTCTCGCCGCAGAAGAAGGCTACGACCTCGCCGAATCCTACGCCTACTCCGACTCCGCTACTGACATTCCCATGCTCGCCAGCGTTGGGCACCCCGTTGCTGTCAACCCGGACAGGGAACTGCGCAGTCACGCGAATGAGACCGGATGGACCATACTCACCTTCACCAATCCGATCCCACTATTCCCCCATCCCGCGCGTACTGGACTGATCGCCGGGGCGACAGCTGCGGGCATCGTTGCCGCAGTTCTCGGGGTGCGACGCTTCCGTCACCGCAGTGAACAATCCACCTCGTGACGTGCGTTCCCACCCACACGATAGCGAGCTTGTGTACACTTGAATGAGCAAACGAACTTGAACTCCAGAAGGGACCCCTACCGTGAGCGAGAAAACCGGAATGTTCACTAACGGCACCGACACCATCGACTCTATCCCCCTGCGCCCGGTAGATACCCCTGCTGGAAAGCCGCTGGAGGCAACGGGCAACGCCGGATCGATCGGCCAACTCGTCTCCAACGCGACCGCCCAGGTTTCTTCCCTCGTGCGCTCGGAAATTGAACTGGCTAAAACCGAAATCGTCGGATCGGCCAAAAAGGCCGGTGTCGGCGGTGGACTCCTTGCCGCTGCCGGTGTTATCGGACTGTTCAGCCTCCTGTTCTTCTTTGCATTCCTCGCCTATCTCATCGGCCTGTGGCTGCCGATGTGGGCAGCCTGGCTCATCATTTTCCTCGTCATGGTGGCCATCGCCGGCATCCTTGCTGCGATCGGCCTGGCCTCTATTAAGAAGGTAAAGAAGCCGGAGCGCACTGTTGAGTCGATGAAGTCTCTCGCCGAGGTCGTTCCCGGCAAGAAGAACTAGGCCCCACAGAACCCGGTCGCACGCATCGGGCTCCTTCTGCCGCACGCATCGGGCCAGACTGCGGGCGCGGAGAGAGGATAGTAGTTTTCGGCGAAACCAGATATATCTGACCGTGCTGCTCACGCCCAGCTCCCCGCGTAACCGGGGGCAGCTCCCCGCGTAACCGGGGGCATAACAGATGCTATCGCAGGAAAATGCAATCCACACCCCTCCACAGTGAGGGCCACGTCGTAACAAGCCCGTCGGCCACCTGCAACCAACTGCGACTGTTCCCTTATGTAATTGAGGTGCTACCAGAGCGCAACGGCTTGACCTGCAGTGTTCCCTTATACACATGTGCATAAGGGAACACGAGATTATGGGGGCGCGGGCGGGGTATGGGAGGCAAAATAGACAGAGCGGGTCAGTCGATTTGCAATTAAATAGACCAAGCGGTATATTCTCGTTCAGTCAATAACCTGACATACAACAAACCGAACCGGACGCAGGCCAAACAAACCCCGCGCCGGGACCACAAACCCGAAATTCCTAGAGAAAGAAGACCAACCATGATCCTCAAGAAGATCGGCGCCACAATCGCCGCCATCACCCTCGCCTCCACGCTCGCCGCCTGCGCAAATGACAGCGCCAGGACGTCGGAAAGCAACGGCGCAGAAGCCACCACCACCGTGCGCATCGGCACCACCGACTCCACCAAGAAGGCGTGGACCGCCTTTGAAGAGAAGGCCAACGAGGCCGGTATTGAGCTCGACATCACCAGCTTCTCCGACTACAACACCCCCAACACCGCGCTCTCCGAGGGCCAGCTCGATGTCAACCTCTTCCAGCACCTGAAGTTCCTCGCCGAATACAATATCGGCGCCAACGACAATCTCGTGCCGGTTGGCTCCTCCGAGATCGTGCCGCTGGCCATCTTCTGGAAGGACCACACCTCCCTCGACGGCATCGATGGCGAATCCGTCGCCATCCCCAACGACTCCTCCAACCAGGGCCGAGCCATCAACGTGCTCGCCCAGGCTGGCCTCGTCACCCTCAAGGAAGAGGGCCTGATCACCCCCACCCCCGCCGACATTGACGAGGGTGCCTCGAAGGTGACCGTCACCCCGGTCGACGCTGCCCAAACCACCACCGCCTACGGCGAGGGCAAGCCTGCCGTCATCAACAACTCCTTCCTCGACCGCGCCGGTATTGACCCGAAGACCGCCGTCTTCCAGGACGATCCGAACAACCCGGCCGCCGAGCCGTACATCAACGTGTTCGTGACCACCCAGGAGAAGAAGGACGATCCGACACTCAACAAGCTCGCCGAGATCTGGGCTGACCCGGCTGTCACCGCCGCCGTCGCCGAGGATTCGAAGGGCACCTCCGTGCCGGTGAACCGCTCCGCTGCGGACCTGCAGGCTATCCTCGCCCGCCTCGAGGAGGCCCAGCGCGCTGCTGGTGACCAGTAAACGCTAGACTATCCCCATATCCCGGGCCCAGTGGATTCTCACTGGGCCCGCTGACTGGGCGGACCAACATGAAGGTAGGAGAAGTGAGCGAGAAACACGGAATGCGCGTGGAGTTCCGCGACGTGTCCAAGGTATTCAACGGCGGGTCCGGCGAGGTCACGGCCCTGAAGAACGTCTCTTTGACCGTGGAACCCGGCGAAGTGTTGGGTGTCATCGGCTACTCCGGGGCCGGCAAATCCACCCTCGTCCGCCAGATCAACGGGTTGGACACCCCGACCAGCGGGGAAATCCTCCTGGACGGGAAAAACGTCGTCGGCCTGCCGGAGAAGAAACTGCGCGAGCAGCGCCGCCACATCGGCATGATCTTCCAACAGTTCAACCTGTTCACCTCGCGCACCGCCGCCGGCAACATCGAATACCCACTCAAACTCGCAGGTTTAGGCAAGGCCGAACGGAAGAAGCGGGTAGCCGAATTGCTCGACTTTGTCGGCCTGGCCGATCGCGGCGATAACTACCCCGAGCAGCTCTCCGGCGGGCAGAAGCAGCGCGTCGGCATCGCTCGGGCACTGGCCACCAACCCGTCGCTGCTGCTTGCCGACGAAGCCACGAGCGCCCTCGACCCCGACACCACCCAGGAGGTCTTGCGCCTGCTGGCGAAGGTGAACCGGGAGCTCGGGATCACCATGGTTGTGATCACCCACGAGATGGGTGTGGTGCGCGCCATCGCCGACACCGTCGCCGTCATGGAACTGGGCGAAGTCGTCGAATACGGGGACGTGTACTCCGTGTTCTCACATCCGAAAACTGCCACTGCCGCCCGGTTCGTGCAAACCACGCTGCGCAACACCCCGGACGATGTCGAAGCCCACTCCCTGCTCAAAGAAACCGCCGGGGAGACCGGCCGACTGTTCACCATTGAACTGTCCGCCCACTCCGGATTCTTTGACGCGGTTGCCGCCGCCCGGGGTGCCGGGGTGGATATCTCCATTGTGCACGGCGGTGTCACCACCCTGAAGGGCCACTCCTTTGGCAAGGTGACCGTGCGGTTAAACGGGCCTGCGGCAGCCGTCGATACGTTTGAGCAGCAGATGCGGGAGCGCACCACTGTGAAGGAGATCACCAATGATTGAGTTAACAGCGAACTGGGAGAAACTCACCCCCACCCTCATCGAGTCGATCCAGCAGACCATCTTCATGGTGGGCACCACCCTCCTCGTCGGCGGATTCTTCGGCCTCATCTTGGGTGTCATCTTGTTCACCTCCCGCAAGGGCGGGATTCTGCAGAACTCGGTGGCGTACTGGGTGATCAACATCCTCGTTAACTTCTTCCGCCCCATCCCCTTCATCATTTTGGTCGCCTTCATTGGGCCGCTGACCAAACTGGTGATGGGGGGAACCACCATTGGCACAAAACCGGCCGCGTTTGTCATGGCATTTGCGGCCACGTTCGCTGTGGCCCGCATCGTTGAACAGAACCTTGTGGCCTTGGATCCCGGCATCATTGAGGCAGCCCGATCGATGGGTGCGGGGCCGTTGACAATCATCCGCACAGTCATTCTCCCGGAGGCCCTCGGGCCGTTGATCTTGGGGTACACGTTCCTGTTCATCGCCATTGTGGATATGAGTGCGATGGCCGGGTATGTCGGCGGCGGCGGCCTCGGTGACTTCGCCATCACCTACGGCTACCGGGCGTTTGATAACGAGGTCACCTATGTGGCCACGCTCATTATCATCGTCATCGTGCAGATCGCCCAGTTGTTCGGGAACTGGCTGTCCAAGAAGGTGCTCCGCCGGTAGTGACGGCATCGGAAAAACGGTGGCCGCGCTCATCCGCAGCCGCGCCGATGCCAACAAGCCTCACATGGGGCTAACTACATGGACCACGGCTCCGCAGGGAAAAATTTTAGCCGGAGACGTGACCACAGGAAAGAACTACCTCAGTCAACATGGATTACAAGAACGTGGCCAATTGGTTGAGGCCGTCCTCAGCTTTGTCGCTGAATTACCGGGCGAGGATATCTAGACTTGGGGTATGAGTTCGTTTAGTTCATTCAACACAGTCACAGTCCTCGGTGCCGGCAACCTCGGCACCCAGATCGCATTCCGTGTCGCCTACTTCGGCTACACCGTCATCTCCTACGACATCGACGATGCTGCCCTCGCAGCCGCCGCCGGGCGTTTCGATGCCATCGCCGAGAGATACGCCGCCGAAGTCGACGGGGCCACCCCCGAGAAACTCGCCGCCGCCCGCGCCAACATCACACAAACTGCGGACCTTGTCGCCGCCGTCGCCACGACAGACCTCGTCATCGAGGCCGTGCCAGAGAACCTTGAGTTGAAGAAGTCCATCTACGCAAAGATCGGTGCCGCTGCACCCGCCCACACGGTCTTCCTCACCAACTCCTCATCCCTGCCGCCCTCGGCGATGGCCGAATCCACAGGCCGGCCGGACAAGTTCATGGCGTTCCACTTTGCCAACGGCATCCACCGCATCTCCGTCGTCGAGGTCATGCCCACCCCGTCCACCGCGCAGGAAACCTACGACGCGGTGGCCGAATTCGCCCCAACGATGGGCATGCACCCGATTCTCCTGCACAAAGAACAGCCCGGCTACATCATCAACACACTGCTCATCCCGTGGCTCGACGCAGCCGCGCACCTGTGGGTGAAAGGGGTGGCCGATGTGGCTACCGTTGATTCAACTGCGGCGATGGTCACCGGTTCCCCGCAGTTCTCCCCGTTCCGGGTCTACGACACCGTCGGCTTCGGGGTGGCCTACGCCATCTCCTCCCAGTCCCCGGACCCCGTCATACAGAAGTTCGCCGCCATACTCAAGGAACGGTTCATTGACCAGGGCAAGGTGGGCGTGGAAACACACGAGGGCTTCTACCACTACGGGGCAGATGGGCAGCCCACTGGCCTGACGGAGGCGGCGAAGAAACCGATCGAATAATCCCGGCGCGCGATTTTACTCAATGTACTGAGTATTTTTACTCAATACGTTGAGTAAAAATACCTTTTAGTGTCCTATACTGGGCGTATGTATCAACGCACCCAGGTAAAAACCCTCATATCCCGGATGCTGGAGGGCGCCAACCCACTCATCCAAGTTCTCGTCGGCCCCCGCCAAACCGGCAAATCCACGATGCTTGGGCAGGCATCCGAGGCACTGCGCGCTGAATCACCACGGACCCCCATCCTCTTTGTCAGCGCTGATGACACTCCAACACCCAACCGCCAGTGGGTGGAAAACCAGTGGCAACAGGCGCGCAATATGGTCACCTGTGAAGCGGGTGCCGTGCTCATCATCGATGAGATCCAGAAGGCGACAGATTGGGCTCGTGTGGTCAAAAGCCTGTGGGACTCCGACCAAGTGACGCACACCCCTCTCAAGGTCATCCTCTCCGGTTCTTCGAGCCTCCTGATCCACAGTGGACTGGAGGAATCCCTCATGGGTCGGTTCGAGATCATCCACTCCCCGCACTGGTCATTCGCCGAGTGCGCCGACGCATTCGACTACTCCCTCGATGATTTCCTCTACTTCGGCGGCTTCCCCGGCGCGGCCCGCTTGACCGGGGATGAGCAGCGGTGGCGCGATTATATCCGCAACTCCATCGTCGAGCCAACAATTGCCCTGGATGCCCTTGCTGTTCAAGAAGTGCGCAAGCCAACGCTTCTGCGCACACTGTTCCAACTCGGTGCCGCGTACTCGAGCCGGGAAATGAGCTACACCAAGATGCTCGGCCAGCTTCACGACGCTGGCAACACCACCACCTTGGCCTCCTATCTCGAGGTGCTGGGTGCGGTGGGAATGCTGACCGGCCTCGAGAAATATCACCCCTCCGCCCTCACACGCAAAAAGTCCAGCCCCCGCTTCCAGGTTTTTGACACCGCCCTGATGACCGTCCAGGACAATCGGCCCCGCAACGTTCTCTTCTCCGATACGGAATGGCTCGGACATCTGGTAGAAAGCGCCGTTGGGGCACACCTGCTCACCCTATCCCGATTCCACGGATGGCAGCTCTACTGGTGGCGCGACGGCAATGATGAGGTGGACTTCGTCGTCGATCACGGCGACCACGTCACAGCCATTGAGGTAGAGTCCGGCAGGCAGCGGCCACGGGCTGGTTGGGATTCCTTCCTCACCCGCTACCCTGCAGCACGTCAGGTGGTCATCGGTGGTGGTGGACGTGGTGCGATTCCATTGGAAGAGTTTCTACGATCCTCGGACGAAGCCGCTGCGTTTGGCAGGTAACGCATCTACACCGGGAGAAGTACTAGGAATACACCTCTCAGTTGGAGTTACCATGCCATATTCGTCGCGCCATTCTGCCCGCGCCCACCGTCTCGCCTCTGCCTCAGCCATCGCCCTGCTGGCAGCCTCCGCCGTCAGCACCGTTGTCGTAGCGACGGCCACCGCCAATGCCAACGGTATGGTCACCTGGGTGGCCGGGGAGGTCACCGAAGACTCCGTGCACACCCTCACCTTCGACTACCCGATGAGTCGCAGGACACTGTGACCATCGACGTGACAGCCCTCAATAAGATGTCCGACACCTACTCACTGGCAAACATCGATGAGGGCGCCACCATCCGCGAGGGCCTGTCCACCAGCGTCAACCTCGCAGGTGTTCTCGAGGGCCCGCCCTCGGGAACGCACCTGTCCGTCCCTGCCACCGGGGCAACCGAGGCGTCCCTCATCGCGACCACGCTCACCTACACCGGCCAGCTCCTCCGATGGGAGCAGCAACTCCTCCACCGACACGGCGAACTCACCGGCGGTGCCATCGCCGGCATCGTCTTCGCGGTGCTTGCGCTGCTGGGCATCCTCGGGTTCGGCGCGCAGGCGGTGGGGATTCTGTAGGCCTACTGATTCACACCTCTCATTTGGCGGGGGGGCATAAAACATGCTAACGCAGGACGATGCGATCCATACCCCCCTCCAAATGAAAGATACACAACCCGATCCCCTACTATGAGGACCATGAACCTGCGTTGGGGGGATTCTCTCAGCCCTCATATTTCAACCAAACCACGCGACTCGTGGGTTCCAGTTGACGGTGTCCTCTGGGTGTCGCCACACATCGCGAAACAGTACTCAACCAGGGAGGGCAGACACCTCCTAAAAGTCGTCGCAGTCCGCCACCGACATCCAGATGCAGTTCTCGCCGGTCTATCGGCACTTCTTGTCCTCGGCGTGCCCATTCCAGCCATGCCTGACCAGGTGGATGTATTTCTCCCGAAGAGGGAGGGCGGAAACGTCAAACACCTGGTTAATTTCCGCACGCACTCACGATGCCCATTTTCCCGCACCACAACACTGGCCTGCGCCACCGACGGCACCATGGCCCTGTGCACAAGTATCATCGATTCCACACTGGATGCACTCCTGTGGGAGAAGCCCACCTTGCGCGCGAGCGTCGAGCTGATTGATTCTGCGGCTTCTGCAAAGGGCACCGACATTGAATCAATTCACACAGCCTACGAAGCCCGAAACGGTGCAGGTAACCATGCGCATCGTCGCGCCTCCATCGATCGCGCTCTCGTCCTTGCCGTGCCACACGTCCGTTCGCTGATGGAAACGCGCATGCGGCTGCGCCTCTATGAGCTGGGGTTTCCTGCGCCCCTCGTGGAGCCGTGGCTCTACGATCATGACCGCGCCACCACCTTTCTGGGCAAACCGGACCTCTTTTACCCGCAGTATCGGGCCGCGCTTGAATACGATGGCCTGGGCAAACTCCTCAATCCGTCGGAAGGAACATCCGCCGAAGCCCTTATTAGGCATCGCCATCGTTCGGACCGGATTGCCTCCAATGATGTGTGGATGATCCATGTGGACAGCACCTCCTGGAAGTCCGGCTTGTGGCTTGACGACGTAACAGCAGCCCTGAAGCGCAAGGTTGATCCCTTCCCCGACCGGCAGATGAGATTCATGGTCCCGGCGTGGCCGAAGCGCTTTGATACGCACCCGCAGTGGCGGTGGAATCTGGATAAGTAGCGCCAGTGCCCCTGCGCCCGGCGTGCAGATTTGCCACCCGCGCCCGGCGTGCAGGGTTCGCCACCCGCGCCCGGCGTGCATCCTGTACCCCACCATCGGCGCTCTCATTTGGAGGGGGGCATAAAACCTGCTATCGCAGGACGATGCAATCCATGCCCCCCTCCAAATGAAGCAACACCGAGCCCCTTAAACAAGAGACCCAGATGCGGCAGACACAATAGAGAAAAAGGGCTCCGGGGAACCAGGCCCAGGGTTGGGCCGGGGTCAGGCCGAGCCCAGAGTTGGGCCGGGATCAGGCCGAGCCCAGGGTTGGGCCGGGGTCAGGCCGAGCCCAGGGTTGAGCCGGGGTTCAGTCGGGTTGAGGGGATGTGCTATACCGCGACATCGATGACCAAGCGGGGCGGATTCTCCAGTGTCCCCACCGCGTACGGGAGCTTCCCGCCAGTGACTCCAACGATGACCTGCCCCAACCCATCCACAGTGGAGCCGGAGAGAATCTGGGAAACATGCGGCTGACCGGCGGTGAACTGGCCGAGCTCCGGATCGGCGATGCCAGCTTCCTCTGCGGAGGCAATGTTGGCGAAATAGGCAACCAAGAACGCATCCCCGCCAGTCAGAATCGGGGTATTCGTCCCCTGCTGGGCGGGCGTGTCCTGATAGCCAACGTGATAGGAGGGCATCCCGGTACCACTGAACGTGATAGTGATGCGGTCAAACCCGGTGAACGGCTCCGCTGTGATCCCGGCGATCGCCTGACCTCGCGAATTCCCACTGCCATTCTTGTCAGCATCATCCGCAGCGCCGATAATCGCCCCAGACAACACGGTTCCTGCAGGTGAGGAGGTTGGCGAGGAGGACTCCGTCGAACTGGATTCGGTTGGCGTGGATGTCACTGCCGTCGAGGACGACGCGGTGGCCGATGCCGACGTGACCATCGTTGCAGAGGTCACCGAGGCCACATTGCCACTATCAGGTGCACTGCACCCAGCAAGAGCGACGGCACCCCCGGTAAGCAGACCTACAACCGACAGAACGCGCGTGGGAAAAGTCATGGTTCCACAGTACCCGGAAATCTCACGGCAGGGTGGCGCGCGTTGTCACCTCCGGAATGCCCCGTGACTGGACATCACGGAGCTAGGAGAGCCGATACGTGCGCTTCGGACTATGTGTTGCCCCCTCGGCGATGACTGCTCCAGCCTCCATGAGCGAGGTCAGTCGATCCCGCACCGTTCGCGTGGATAGGCCAGTCAACTCAGCAAACTCCCTGGCGGTGAGGTCACCGTGGATCCGCAGGAGTTCAGTGAAGCGCTCACTCACACCAGTGTCTGGCTGGAGTGCCGGATCACTGTGCTCAAAGGTGACTTGAAACTGAGCCAATGTTGAAGTAAACCGTGGTGGTTTCAGATGCGCCCGTTTGAGCTCGTCAAAGATAGTCGGAATTCCCGTTCCACGGTTTTCTACAACAAACCCCGTGATGCCGTCACGATCGGTGAAACTGACATCTTCAAGGATGCGGGCGAGGAACTGGTTTCGCGAGTTTGTGACCCCACTTTCACCCAAGGATGCCACGTCCATTCCTCCATATAACCCGCCCGGATTCCACACAACCAAGCGGTCTGGGTAGAGCTCCACCGCACAGGTGCCCCGTTGACAGCCGGTGAATAGTCGCGGTGAATCAGTGCATTCGCCACCGCTTCTCGGACTGCCGTCAAAGGATATTCCAGCTGTGCTTCCCGGAGGGCACCGGTAACCACCCCAGCACGAGCAATGTTGCGTTCAACTGCGGTGACAGTATCGGCAATCATCACCGGAATCGACCCATCGATGTTGACCGCATCGGTGTAGCGGACTCCCCTCGGGTTCTCGCCTTTCACCACAGCTGGATAGGCGGTGAATACAACATTGAGGCGCGGAAAGAACTTTTGCGAGTACCGCCCCAGGCTCATCAGACCAGCTAGGGTGGGGCGCAACACTCCCGCATCATCTTCGGCGATCACCCGACGGTTAATCATCAGGGTTTGATCGTCATCGTTTTCCGCCCGGCGGAAGGAGGTCGCACGAACGACGATCAGCCATTGCGCCACCAGTTCGGCATCTAGGTCCTCTACCACTGCCCCGGGCACTATCTGCTCGTCATAACGAGCCAGCTGGCGATGATTCTCCAGGAGGCGCTCAATTTCATAGCGGGAGAGCTTGTGGTCACCATCGCCGGTGCGAATGTAGGACCCGTTGTCGCGGCCAAATCGCTTGATGTAGCACGGTTTTTCTTCCGCAGGCAGCTCTGGGATATTGGCGACAACCACCGGCCTTCCCTCAAGGGTAAGTACCTGAATATCCGGCGCTAGTGGTGGCTGAAATCGTTGCGCGCAGCTTGCGCAGGTGCTGCCTGGTGCATTTTCACATCAAGCTTGTCTACGGAATGGAAACCGTCCTCGGTGATGCCGATGATGATGGTGCCGCCATGGGTGTTGGCCAGTGCAGACATCGACTCGAGGATGGATTTAGGGAAGCCACCACGGCCGTCTTTGAGTTCAATCTCTGAAATATCTGTGCCTATTTTTCGCATCATCCCAGCTGCATCAGCTAGTTCTGCATTAGTCGCGATCACGTATATCACCCCTATTCTTTCCCGCCAGTGAAACGACAGTAGCGTGGCCGATACTCGGCAACTCGGCAGGTTTTCCAAGCTCTTGCCAGGTAGATGCCAGGTAGATGCCGAGTAGTGCGGCAGCCGGAGCCTAGGGCACGCGGTGCCGCCACGCCTCCGTGTCATACTTCTCAGCCACAAGCGCCCGCGCCGCATCAAGCTCCGCCTCGGTGAGCTCACTCATCTGCGCCCCATACCGGGTGGCAAACGTGTCAATCAGGTGAGTGATGATCTCCTCACGGGTCGCACCGGTCTGCCGACGCAGCGGATCCACCCGCTTCTTTGCCGAGCGAATCCCCTTGTCCACAATCTTCACCTTGCCAATGCGCAACACTTCCATCATCTTGTCCGCATCGATGTCATAACTCATGGTCACATGGTGCAACACCGAATGCCCCTTGCGCTTCTGCGCGGCGCCGCCGATCTTCCCACCATCGGACGTGATGTCATTGATCGGCACATACCACGCCCGTACCCCGAGCGACTGCAGCGCCGCGATAACCCAGCGGTCCAAATACTCGTAACTGTCCACATAACTGAGACCTGCTACCAGCTGGTTCGGCGCATAGATGGAGTAGGTGATGCAGTTGCCGCCCTCCATAAACATCGCACCCCCGCCGGAGAGCCGCCGTACCACCTGCACGTCATACTTATCCACCCCCGACTGCTCCAGCTCATTCTGATACGACTGGTAGGAGCCAATCACCGTGGCAGTATCATCCCAATCCCACAAGCGCAGGACGGGCCCGCGCTGCCCGGAGTCAACCTCATTGAGCAGCACCTCATCCAGGGCCACGTTCACTGCCGTCGGCAGCACACCCGGGCGCACAATCTCCCAGGTCAAGTCCGTAAAATCGACCGCATCAACGATGGCACGACGCGCCGTTTGCGCAATGTCATGCGTCGAAAAGCCATGCAAGGCCAGGTCGGGATAGGCGGCAAGGGCAGCGTCGAGGCGGGCAGTCAACGCCGCAGTGTCCTCCTTCGTGGACGCCCCCACCAGGGCCGGACCAATCGCCTCGTAGGCCTCATCGGGTTCGAGGAAGAAGTCGCCGGAAATCACCGCCTCGGTGACCACACCGTCCTCGGTATCAATATCGGCGACGACCAACTTGCCACCCGGAACCTTCGTCTCAGAGTGATGGTGTACAGACATGCCCACTATCGTAGACCAAAGAACTCGTCGAGACCGCGCACCTGGAACTGCGTGGACCGGTACACCGAATTCGTCTGCGTATTCCACTGACTGACCACAACGCCGAGGTTATCCAGGTGAGTGCCGGGCACAATGTAGCCACCGTATAGTTGGGTGAAATTGTCCGGCCCCTGCGATGCACCCCACCCACCATCACCGGCGATGACCACGGATGCCGGAGTAATCGCATCCCAATCGGCGGTGATCTCCGAGGCAACCCGCACCTCGATCGCGGCGGTTTGCTCATTGAACATGGACAACACCCAGTAGCCGTCAATCTTGCGCAGACTCATCTCCCCGGCGCGCACCGTCGTCGACAGCACCGGTCCGATGGCGTCATTCCACTCGGCATACCACTCACCGGTGGCCGGATCGAAATGCTCCCACTCCTCAAAATCGCCGATATCCTCCGCCAACACCCGAGAGAGGTAGACATCATCGGTGCGCCCGAACCGGGCGGAGACAATGTAGACAAAACCGTCCTCGTCCTTCTCCCACGAGATGATTTGGCCGTGACCACCCATGAACGAGGGGCGCTCCCAATCGACCTGATCCCACGTGTTGCCGTTATCTTCTGAAGCGTAGATGGACAGGCGCGTCAGCGTCCCAAACGGCTCATTCCACATGCCCTGCAGGTAGAGGGTGCCGTCGATGTCGATGGCGTCGGAGGGGATGAGGGTGGTTCCGTTGTCGTGCTCATAGGCGATAAGCTGTTCAGCCCGAGTGGTACCGCCGAGAGGTTCGTCGATTTCAATGCGACCGTTCTCGTCGAGGTGGGCGGTCGCCCCGACAGGGCTCACCCATTCCCCTTCCCCAAACTTCGCACCCCGGAAGGAGTCGCCGAAGATGATTGCGAACACCCCGACGATACTGCTCAACGCAACCATGATGCCGAGGTCTGCGGAGAGGACCTTCATGGCGTCGGAAATGCCGCGCCCGACCACGTCCCCCATCTGCTGCACGGTGAGGCCGGGGGTGATCGCCGGAGCCGGATTGTAGGGCTGGGCTGGTTGGGCGGGGCCGGACGGGGAGGATGAGGAGGAATTGCCGGAGGATCCCCAATCGCTACTCTGCGCCGCAGCCGGGGCTGGGGCCAGTCCAAGCGCTGTCACCAGCGCGGTTGCGAGGGCAGTGAGGGTGCGCATGGCAGGGAGTGTACACCACCTACCCATAGATGGCCTCCACACTCCACCGCTGTCCATTCCACAGCAGCAGCCACCCGTGCGGGGTGGTGGCGTACGGTTCGTGCCCCACTACCTGCATCCGCGCCTGGTATCCCACCGGCCATGGCCCCGCCCACCCGTCGATAACGTACTTCCGGTTGCCCCACCCCATGCCGATCGGTGTGGCGGTGAGCAGCCCCTCCCCATCCACCTGCACGGGACTGCCCTGCGTATCGACGATGACCGCCTGCGCCACGGGATGGTGCGGTGCTGTGTGCCGGGGTGGACGTGCGGCCGGATATGGTGGCAGGATCGCCCCCCACCAGCGCCCCTCCACGGGACGGGATGGTTCGCGCTCCTCCCCGTAGGGGATCAGTTCAACCTGTTCTACGGGGCTGCGCCCACCGGCGCGACGCGGGGTGAGCACACTGTCCACCCCGTAGAGGGCCTGCACGCGGGAGATCACCTGCTGCATGTGCTCGGTCCCCTGATCACCGGGGACATCCTGCCACAGGGGGACATCGTCGGGCCGATGTACGGAGACGGGTTCGAGGGTGAGCTCGGTGAGCCCGCCGGTGGCGTGGTGTGCACCTAACCAGCCCTCGAGTTGCCAGCGCACCCGGTCGACGACGATCTGTTCGGTCACTGCATCGTGGGTGCGCCAGATTCGCTCGCACACGGTCTCTCCGATGGTGGCGTGAACTTTCAGGCGGGTGCACAGGACTCCGTGGTGGGCGAGGAGTTTCATCAGTTCGATGGCGAGGTGGCGGGCGGCGAAGGCGGCTGCATCGACACGGGTGACAGGCTCGTCAAACTGGGTGGTAACTGTCAGGGGTTGCGCCACGTGGACGGCGCGAATCCGCCGGTCTGGTGCGGCCCGGGCGATGTCGAGGCAGCGCCGTCCGGCCTGCCCGAAACGGGTGACTACCGCAGCCGTATCCATGGTTGCCAGGTGCCCGAGTGTGCGAATACCGAGTTCGCACAGGGTGTGCACGGTTGCGCTGTCGCAGTCGAGGGCGGGTTCTGCGGTGAGTAATTCCAACGGTTGGCTGGCGAGGAAGGTGGCGGAGTGGCCGGGGGGCACGATGGTTGCGCAGTGGGCGGCGAGCAGGGCGGTGGCCAGTTCATCGGCGATTCCGAGGAAGCAGTCCACGCCGGGCAGTGCACCGGCATCGATGATGAGCTGCGCGGCGGTGTCTTCACTGCCGTGGAATCGCCCGGCGGCAGCGATATCGATGACGGCCAGGCCCACTCGGATCATCTCAACGGTGGCGGCCACCGTCTCGATTTGGCCGATAACCTGCTCAAAGTCCTCGGGCGGATTAGGAAACCACAGCGCGGCGATGCGCATCACTGTCCCTTTCCTCCCCGCCCGAATCGCGCTCGGCGGACACATCCGCCACGGTAAGCGTGCCGCGACGGCTGCCGGACGTGGTGGTCGCGGATACGGTGAGGGTGATGCTGCGAATCCTCCCCTCCCCGCGCCCGATGCCACCGATGGCCACGATTTCACCGTCTAACCGCAGGTATGCGCCCTCCACCTCCCGTTCTTCCCAGATCACACAGGCCGCCCGACCCTGCCGGATGCGGGCGCGCAGCGGCGGCGACAACACGAAGGGCCCCGCGCCGCGCTGGGTGGACGCGGGACGGTAGACCACGAGGTCACACCCCTCGACAACGATGCCGAGAATCTCCGGATGAGCCTGTTCAATAACGATGACGTTGCCCACACCTGGCGTGTTCTCCACACCCGGATAGAGCAAATCTGCACACCCGATGACCGCAACCCGGCCACCGTGGGAGACATCGTTAATCAGTTCGAGAATAAGCAGTGGCGGACCACTCATACGAATGATTCCCGCCCGCCGGAAACCGCCTTCGGGAATGATCTGCGCCAACCCACCGCGCGCTTCCACCAGGGGCCTACGCATGCCCATTTCCGCATCTACATGAAATACTGACTCCCCCGGAAGCGGAGGAGGTGCTTTGCCCATCGCCTTCCACATCTGTTCGCGCAACTGCGCCACAATCTCCTCTCGGTCCATCTCAGCAGTCGCAAGCGCCGCACCCATTCGTACACCTGTTCCATTCATATTGGAGACTGTACCACCACCGGCGTCCCGTGCATACCCCCAGGCGGCTGCACAGACCCCGGGGGCGGCGGACGCGAGATGCGGGGAGCGCGCTACATTGGAAACCATGTACTACGGCTACATGCGAGAGCACCCCACCCCGGTTCCCACTCCCCTCCTCGTACGCACCGGGGCCGCCATTCTCACCGGTGCCGCGATCGCCGCACTCACCACGGACATGGGCCGTAGCAGCCAGGTCAGCATCACCGCACTATGCCTGGTGGCCGCCGTCATTCTCACCATCTCCCACCCCTACCGGCGCGAACTCAAACGCCACCTCCCCACCCCCCAACTCCAACAGGCCATCGGCCTCTTCCCGGTCTGGCTCGGCCTCATGCTCGCCCCTCTTACTGCCCCGGCATCCACCAGCATCACGGTGCTCATCTTCCTCGCCGGACTCCTCTACACGTGGGTGGCGTTCCCCCACATCGACGGCACCCGGCTCGCGGCCTACCTCAGCGGGGACGAGCACATGGATTAGCCTGGCGCACACTCACCGGGTTGGGGTAATCGCGTTGAGTGCCTCCAAAAGCAGGGAAAATACCTGCTCGTCATACATCGTATCCACATGGCCGACCACCTTGCCCGGGAAGCGATCCTGAATGAGAATGTTGTCCACCCCCGGCTCCCAGATAAAGCCATTGGTGTACGGGGTGACCAGCGTGTCACTGTTCGTGACAATCATCGTGTAGCGGATCCCCGGTCGAGTCACCGGCCCATGGTTATAGATCTGGTCATTGAGTGGCGACCCCGTCGCCTGCTGAGCAAGAGACTGCCCATTAACGGGAGTGAGCAGAACCATTTCAGCGTCGAGAAGCTGCTGCGGCGGCGGGACCGGCAGCGGGAACGTCGTGCCATGATTGGTCGGGGTCAACCCGACAAGCCCGGACACCTTCGCCGCCCCACCCAGGAAGTTCATGTAATAGATCGGCAACAGCCCGCCCCCCTGCGACTGCCCGAGGAGAGTCACCTTCTTCCGGCCAGTTTCCGCGAGGACATGATCAACAAACACCGCAAGCATCTCCGCCGACTCGGTGATGTCCCCGGAAAAACTGAACACTGGGGCGAAGGTCACCGCATTGTGGTTGAAGGCATACGCACAGTAACCAGCGGCGGCAAGCTGCGGGCCGACGAACGACCACGACGTGTAGGCGCTGCCAATGGTGCCTGGAATGAGGACCACCGGGTCGTGATCACTACGGCACGACCAGTCATTAACCCCCGGCGGGACCAGCCCGTTGGCGTTGGGCACCAGCGACGCGCGGATCATCGAGTCCTGCTGTGGGCCCACACCCAACACCGGTGCACCAAATTCATCCGTGCCGGGAGTGCGGTGCACAATCGCCGCCTCTGCAGGAGACGCACCAGCTGTGACCACGCCGGTCACAGCGACTGTGGCGGCGAGGACAACCCGCGCCACACCCGAAAATAGCTTGCTCAGCACGAGATATAGTGTGAGGGTTCCCGAACGAAATAACAAACCGGCAGGACGAGCCATGATGAACCGATGAAATGCATAGTAGAAAAATTGAATTGCGAGGTCAGAATGCTTTCGACAACCTGACGGGGTGGGGGTGGTTCCCCTTGCTCTCCTCGGATGGGCCAGCTATGCCACAATGGGGGGCGTGATATTTGGCAAACGACAACCCACCCCCCTCCTCGACGAGGCCTTCCTGGAAACGCTGGGCATCGCCGGGAGCGGGATGGAAAAACACTCGCTGCTCGCCTGGTCTGCACAGATCCAACTGACCGCCCGCGAGAACATGTGGAAGTCCTTTTCCGAGACCGAACGCGCCGAACTCACCCCGCTTATCGACGCTTTCGATGACGCCGCCGTCACCGCCTGGCTCCTCGAACACGACCCCGGCTTCCACCGCCGAGACAACTTCGTGTGGTTCCAACAGCTCTATCCACTGCCAGTAGAAATCTCCACCTTCGCCCGCCAATGGGCCCTCTACCTGTGGCTGGAGGAGCACCACCCGGAATACCGCGAAGAAATCAGAAACGTTTGTAACCAGGTCATGGCCACCTACACAAAAGGAGAATGAGCATGCTACCCACCCCCACCGCCGATAACTGGGCACTCATCACCGGCGCCTCCCAGGGCATTGGGGAGGCAATTGCCCGCGAACTCGGCCGACGCGGCTACAACCTCATCCTCGTCGCCCGGCGCGGCGATGTGCTCGAGACCATCGCCGCCGAGATCACCGCAAACGCAACACAGCCAGTGCAGGTGCGGGTGGAACCGTGCGACCTCGCCGACCGCGACCAGCGCAGCACACTCATCGAGAAGCTCCGCGATGAGAACATCGCCATCATCGTCAACTCCGCAGGCATCGCCTCCTTCGGCAAATTCATCGACCAAGACTGGGACTACGAGCAAACCCAATTCCGCCTCAACGCGGAAGCGGTCTTCGACCTCACCCGGGCAGTCCTCCCCGGAATGCTCGCCCGGGGCAGCGGGGCGATCTGCAACGTCGGCTCGGCGGCAGGCAACAAGCCGATCCCCAACAACGCCACGTATGTGTTCACAAAAGCCGGGGTGAACACGTTCACCGAAGCCCTCCACTACGAGCTCAAAGGCACCGGTGTGGCGTGCACCCTCCTCGCCCCCGGGCCAGTACGCGAAGCCATCAAACCGGAAGACGAACGCACTATCGTGGACAAGGTCGTGCCGGACTTCCTGTGGACAACCTACGAATCGTGCGCCACCGACACGCTCGCCGCACTCGCCCGCAACCAGCGGCGTGTGGTCCCCGGCCCGCTCTCCAAGGCGATGAACTTTATCTCCGAATTCGCCCCAACCGCCGCCCTCTCCCCCCTGCTCGGGTGGGTGTATTCCAAGATGGCAGAATGAGAACCATGAGCGAAAAAGACAACCGCATCGTGTGGATCGATCTGGAAATGACCGGGTTGGACATTCACCGCCACACCATTGTGGAGATGGCCGTCCTCGTCACCGATGCCGACCTCAACATCCTCGGCGACGGCATTGACCTGACCATCCACGCCACCGAGGCCGAATTGGCCGAAATGGACGAGGTGGTCACCCAAATGCACACAGCCAATGGGCTCGTTGACGAGATCCGCGCCTCCACAATCACCCTCGCCGAGGCTGAAGCACAGGCCATCGCCTACATCGACGAGTACTGCGCCGGGGTGACCCCACCCTTGGCGGGCAATTCCATAGCCACGGACCGCTCCTTCATCCGTGAACTCATGCCCACCCTAGACGAGCGCCTCCACTACCGGATGATTGACGTGTCTACGGTGAAACTGTTGGCCAAGAACTGGGCGCACGCAGTGTATAAGAACCAGCCGGAAAAGGGCACCGCCCATCGGGCGCTGGCCGATATCGTTGAATCGATCCGTGAGCTCGACTACTACCGGCGCTGTTTCATCGGCAGCCGACCGGTTCCTGCCGTGCGCACACTCACCGCGCAGGCGGCGGCGACCCGGCGGTTCACCATCCCCAGTTAACCGATTCACCTGCTGTTTTTACAGTTGGTGGCGGATAGGTTAAGATAGATCGCGCTGCTGAGAAGCCGCCTATGGTGGGTGTAGTTCAGTTGGTAGAGCACTAGGTTGTGATCCTAGGTGTCGCGGGTTCGAGTCCCGTCACCCACCCCACTACAGCAAAAAGACCGCGCATCTGCGCGGTCTTTTCTGTTGCTGTTCTCTTGTCAGCCCCCCAGACCAGCAGGCTAGACCTGCGGGGTGAGCTTGGTCACCGTGTGCGGATCACCGGAAATCTCATCCCACGTGAAGTTCCAGTCCCCGAGCCCATCATACGGGCTCAGCGTGGTCCCACCGATCGTGTTGGACACCTGCACAAGGTCTCCACTGGTGAAATTATCCATGAACCACTTCGCGTTCGCCGTGGACATGTTGAGGCAGCCATGGGACGCATTTGCATACCCCTGCACACCCACCGACCACGGGGCAGCGTGGACATAAATTCCGGAGTAGGACATCTGCGTGGCATAGGCCACTGTGGTGACGTAACCACCGGCGGCGTGGGAGAGCCCGAACGTCTCCGAATCCATCACCAAGCTGTTGAACTCCATGCCAATGGTGTACGTGCCATTCGGGGTAACAAACGCCGGATTGTTCATCCCCATCGAGATCGGAATCTCATTGATGACCTCACCATTCTTGGTCACCGTGAGCATGTGGGTGTTGTCGTCAGCGTAGGCGATCATCGCATCACCGATCGTGAAATCGGTGGACGCATCATCGCCGCCGTAGATCCCGGCACCGAGGTTCTTGCCAAACTGGTTGAGCTCAGCGTGGACCGTGGTCCCCGGCTTCCAATACTCCTTCGGGCGCCAGCGCACCTCCGTGTCATTGAGCCAGTACAGGGCACCTTCCGTCGGCGGGTTAGTCTCCACCGTGATGGAGTCTTCCACCTCCTGCTTCGCCGCATCCGGGATGGCCTGGCCGAAGCGGAAGTTGATAGTGGAGCCGATGCCAACAGTGGTTCCGGCGGCGGGCTGCGTGTAGATGACGTTGGTCGTCGCCTGCGGGGTGAGGGTGGCGAACTTCGTGGTCGTGGTCACACCGTTGCCGTCGGTGGCGGTGAGGGTGTACTGGTGCGAGTACCCCAGCGGGGCCTCCAGGGTCCAGGTGCTGTCACTATAGGACGACTCCAGCTTCCCCTCCCCATCCAGGTTTGCCACCTCAGTGCCCAATTCATTGGTGAGGGTGAGCGCGGTGAGCGTGGAATCCGGCGATGTGACAGAGATCAACCGCGACGGGGAGATCGTCGCGCCATCATCGACGGTGGCCACCGGCGCCAGGGGACCCTGGTCTTCTGTGGCGGCAACCTGGTTGACGTTTTCGGCAGTCTGTGATGCGCACCCAACTATGCTTGCACCGGCCACACAAAGCGCGGCAGCCAGTGCGGTAACCCGCTTATTCATGAACTAATCCTCACCTAAAAAAATGTGCCTTCAACTGCCATAACACACGTTTTCCTGGGTAACAATCACCCGTTTTCTCGTGTGCCAATTACCCGTTTACCCGTGTGTCCATCACCCACTTTGGTGACGTGACCACTACATCCTACATCACGAATACCTCGGACCGTATTTGACCACCCCCCTACCCACACAGTTTGGCCACCCCCTGCGTGAGAACCACCCCCTGAGCCACGACCACCCCGTACTCGAGGAGATCTGCTACGCTTTCGGCTCCAGCCCCCTCACCGATCGCCTTCACCTGCGGTCGGTCCTTGCCGGTCTCAGTTCAGTCCCCGCCGAGCGTTGTAACCGTGCGCCGCGATCGGCGCGCGAGAACCCAGTAATGCACCGAACTCGACTGATAAAATCCATTTCTACCTGCCGATTTTGGCAAATGCCACAAGACTTGTATGATGTAACTCCGTTGCCAACACGGCAACCCAACCCGAGGTAAAACTCACGCGCCATTAGCTCAATTGGTAGAGCAACTGACTCTTAATCAGTGGGTTGGGGGTTCGATTCCCTCATGGCGCACCAACATTATCGCTAGTCAAAGGGTGTTTTACCTCACGATTAACGGCATTTTCTTTCACTAAACAGTTGTTGTATGTTTGCGCAGGTCGCTACATCTGTGAGGTAACAGTGAGGTAACACTGGGGTAACACCAGCCAACAAAACCACATACCCACATTAGACCGCGCGTAACCCTGCCCTACGCTCCCTAGCCATATACTCATCCATCGCATCGGGTATCGTATCCAACTGGCGATCCCACAGGTGCCCATAGGTGTCTAGGGTGACCGCTGCGGACGCATGACCAAGCATACGTTGAACGGTTTTCACATCCGCCCCGGCTGCGATAGCTAGGCTCGCTGCCGTATGCCTAAGCTCGTGAGTGTCTAACTGGTCATCGTTCAGGGCTTGACGGATCACCTTCCACACGCCGCGCCATTTCGCAGTAGTCCACACCTTCCCCCGTTCATCGGGGAGCAACCAATCCCCCGCTTTCTTACCGATACTTACCGCCTGTAAAGCGCTCAATAGCTGACCACTGACCGGAACGTCCCTATGGTTGCGTGTTTTTGTCTCATCGACACGCCCCATAGGGTCTACATCGCGTCTAATCATCAACCTGCCACGCCGCGCATCCACATCCTTAACCTGCAATCCCTTAGCTTCTCCTGAGCGAACACCAGTCATTACGAGCACCTGTAACATGAGACGCGCTTCATCAGTTGGGGCGGCCTGTAACATGGTGTCAATCTCAGATACGGTGAGGTAACGGCGCTCCGTTTTACGCCCCCGGTGTGGTGGACGACCTGTACCCCGTGGGCTTCGGCTATGGAGAGTAGTTTAGGCTCCATCAAAGTAGCCATCGCCACCTTCTTCTGGCTCGTTGGGTGAATCGTCCGCTACGCGCAGGTACGCTATGGGTTGTCAAATTCGGTGGCGCCCCTGTTTTCTAGGCGGCGGACAATCTCGTGAGCAAGTTCTAGATCTGTATATTCAGTCAACCCGTAGCGTCTACCTAATCCTTTGAGGTCATCATCGGTAAGTGCCCCGAGGGCGACTAATCCGGGGATGGGGCTTACCCCGTAGGTGTGCCCTATGACAATAGGGGCCTCCAGGTTGCCTTCTGTGATCCAACGGCGCATAGACGTTATTGGCTTACCGACTCGTAGCGCTATGGCGCGGTGGGAATCTCCTCCGGTGACCTCGTTAACCCAGCCATTGAATCGTTTTGTATCGTATCGCATGGACACAATTGCACCACATGTGGGTAATGTTTTGCAAGGTTGGAATAGGTTTAGCGGTACTCTATTGCCCACATTTGGGAGGGGTGTGTCGTATATGGGTATAGCGGGAAAAGTACAGATTCTGCTTTTTCGTCGGGCACGCGGGACGAGCACGTGAGGCGGGTACATGGAACGGAGTTCCCGGTGCAACGGGTTATGCAACATAAGCAACGCTGTCCGGCTACACTCACAGAGGCAAGCAATCCCCACCCACATGCAAAGGCTACCCCGATGAGCTTTGACAACCCGCAGCAGCCAGGCTTTGACAACCCGCAGAACAAACGCATGTCCACCGGGATGATCTTTCTCCTCGCGGTGATCCTCGTCGCCGTCTTCGGCATCGCCATCGGCGCCGGTATTGGCCTCTTGGGCAACCGGGACAGTGACACCGCCAGTGCCAGCAGTACCAGCAGCTCAGCGGTAGCTACCCCCACCACGTCCACGGTCACCGAAACACCCAGTGCCACCCCGGAAACACAGGCCCCTGCCGTAGCGACGACCGGGGACTGTCATGATCTAGCTGTACTCGACCACTTCGCCCCGGCCAGTGTCATGTACTGCGATGGCCAGTGGCTGCACGTGGGCAAGCTGCAAACCGACAGATTGGGATTGTTCTCTTGGACGGGCACCCAGTGGTCGCGCTATGAGCATGACGGCACAACCCTGACTGGCTTCGGATGCTACGACCGGGCCGGCTTGGTACAGGCGGGGGCACCGGAAGAACTCATCGGCGACCTGCTCCTGTGCGAGCCGGAGAGCGCAGCTCCCGCTCCGGCACGCACTCAGGTGGACGACGGCGACTTCCTCTCCTACGCAGCGTGCCGCGGCGAATATGCCCTCATTGTTGAGTCGGTTCTCATCAACCCGGGGGATATGAACTATCAGCAGACCGTGCTCAACGCGATTGCCCGCCATCCGGGCTCAACGAGCACCTACCCGGGCGTATGCCAGGCGTTCCGCAGTACGGTCAATGGGCAGACGATCTACCCAATCTACATTGATTACGGTTCCGACCTGGCCGGTGCGTGTGCCGCCGAGTACCGGGGCGAGGGCAATGCCCGCCGGTTGGTGCAATCGGCCGAGTGGTCAAGCCCCTGCCCACGGGATTAACCAGGCCGCGCCGCAGACGCGCTGCCGGATGTGCCCACCGGCCGGTCCCCGGATTCCCGGTTCGGTCACTACAATGGCGCCCATGACAGCTCAACCAGTCACCCCGTTCCCAGCCCCCACGTTCACCCTCACCTCCGACTCCGGCGCGGACGTGTCCCTGCCGGATGAAGGCTATGCACTCGTCTACTTCTACCCGCGCGCCAACACCCCCGGCTGCACCACAGAGGCCTGCGATTTCCGCGATAACATCGCCCGGTTCAACGCCCTGAACATGCCGGTCCTCGGAATTTCCCCGGATCCGGTGAACCGGTTGGAGAAGTTCCGCGATGACCACGATCTCTCCTTCCCCCTGCTCTCTGACCCGGACCACGCCGTCGCGGAAGCGTACGGGGCATGGGGTGAGAAGAAGAACTATGGGAAGACAACAGTGGGGATTATCCGGTCCACGTTCCTCATCCACGATGGTGAGGTGATTCAGGCGTGGCGCAACGTGCGGGCAAAAGGCCACGTTGACCGGGTTGTCAAAGCCCTCGCGGAGCTGGGCCTGTAGCGCCCACCCCCGGGGGATGCGGCGCGGTTAGTGGCGCTCCAGCCAGACAGTGAGCTCCTTGATCTGACGGTTCTTGTTGGTGCGACGCACCAGCGCAATCACCACAATGCCCGCCACCACGGAACCGGCCACAATCGCCAGGTTCTTTGCGTTGGAGAGGGAGCTCTTCGCCGAATCGATCAGTGCGGCCGGCTGTGTCGATGCAGCCAACTGGTCGAGGGTGGCGGCAAGGTTGGCTCGGGTTTGGTCGATGTCGCGCTGAATATCATCAAGTGTGCGGGGCACGGCGGTACCTTTCTGTCAGGACGAGGGCTCGGTCGGGGCTAGGTCACCAGTTTAGTCGGGTTTCTCCCCGAGCATGGCCACCATCTCCTCCATCTCCGAGGACTGCACAGCGTGCATGGTTTGGGCGAGATCAGACAGCGGCTGGTAGCCACCGTTCTTCGTGAGATTCTTCAACGCCCCCAACGCTCCCTTGTGGTGCGCGTACATGAACCGCAGATAGAGGTCCTCTTTTCCAGCCCCGGTGGAGGCTTTGAGCTGGCCCATCTGTTCGGCGGAGATCATCCCCATGGACAGGTGACCGGCGTGCGCCCGCATCACCTCTTCCTGGCCCCAGTCGAGCATCCACTGTTGCATGAGCTCGATTTCTTTGGACTGCCCGTCCTTGATGCGCTGGGCCAGGTCCCGCACACCGTCGCTCATTCCGTCGGCGGCGAGAATGTCATTGGACATCTCCACGGCCTGCTGGTGGTGCGGGATCATGTTGGAGAGGAAGGCCACGTCGAGTTCATTGGCCTCCTTCGGCATCGCTGCGGTGAGTGAAATTCCCTCCGTATTGGCGGGGTCACCCTGCCCGACCAGGTCGGATTCATCGGCGACGCACCCGCTCACCGTCAGCGCACAGGCAACGAGAGCGGCCACCCACAGGCCCCTAGCCACGGTGTTCCTCCAGGAGGGCGCGCAGCGTGTCCACCTTTTTTGCGTCGCGACGCTTGGCCAGCACGACCGCACCAACGACGGCGACGAGAGCACCGGCGACGATCCCGATCTTCTTCATGACGTCGGGTTCTTTCACCTTCTCCCCCACCCCACTGACGAGGCCCTTCGGGCTCAGCTGCCCGGCAATCTGGTCTAACGTGCCAGCCAGGCGGGCCTTTGCGCGTTCAATGTCGCGTTCGATGTCGTTAATGTCACGGCTCATACCACACAAGCATAGTCAAAACTGGTGCACCCGGGGAGACTTGAACTCCCACGCCCGAAGGCACTGGAACCTAAATCCAGCGCGTCTGCCAATTCCGCCACGGGTGCCTGCCCACACAAATTAGCACACCCCACCTTTCCAACTATACTGGGGTCCATGACCGGGACTGATGGAAAAACTGGTGCCACGAGCGAACCGCCGCGACGGTTCAAAATCCGCTTCTACCACCTCGTCATCCTGTTCCTGGCCGTCGGGGTGTGCCTGACCGCTGCCTGGTGGCAGTGGGCCCGCTTCAAGTTCACCGGATCCCTGCAGAACCTCGGCTATGTTGCCCAGTGGCCCGTCTTTGGGGCCTTCCTCCTGTGGGGGTACAAGCGGTATGTGGACTATGAGAATGAGCTGCTTGAATCGGGCGAGGAATCCCCGGTGGAGCGCGAAATCCGCACCAAGGGCATCATCACCGCCATCGACGAGGACTTTTTGCCAACCCAGGTGAACACCGATGTCGAGGCATTTAATAAACTAGCCACCCGCACGCGCCGTGAGGTTCGCGATAACCTCGGCGAACAGTTTGACCACTAGCATTGACCGACACGAAGGAGACCAGGGACGTGACCACCCCCGAGCCGAGCACCGCTGAGACCACCCCGACCACACCGACCGGAAAGCCGATCACTGCGGCAAAGCAGGAGCGGGTGCGCAGCGCCCTCCACTGGTACACCACGGCAGCGTGGATCACCGGTGTGTGGCTGCTCATCCTCATGACGCGCGTCGTCCTCGACTACGTGTTCAAGATGGATATTCCGATGTGGGCGCGCTATATCGGCGAGGTCCACGGCATCTGCTTCATGTTCTACCTGGCCACCATTTTGAACCTGGGCACGAAGGCACTGTGGGAGCCGACAAAGTGGGTGACCACCGCCCTCGGCGGGGTGGTTCCGTTCCTCGCGTTCATCGTGGAACACTACCGCCGCCAAGAGGTGCGCGCCCAGTTCCACCTCGACTAACTCTGGGTGCGCTGGCCCGCAGCCCGGGCACGGTGGGCCTACACCAGGTACTGGACGAGCCCTTCCAACGCCGCACCCCGGTGGGAGCGAGCATCCTTCTCCTCGGCGGTGAGCTCGGCCGAATGGCGGCCATCGGCATCGTCGGGGATGAACAGTGGATCGTACCCAAACCCGTTCTCACCTTTGCGTTCCCGGGCGAGTTCACCCTCCCAGCGGCCCTCGGAGACGTATTCACGCCCATCGGGGAAGACGAGGGCACACACGGACACAAACGCCGCCCGGCGGTTCGTGATCTCGGACATTTGGGCGAGGATGAGGTCATTGTTTGCCTCGTCATCGCCGTGGTGTCCACACCACCGCGCCGACAGAATCCCCGGCATCTGGTTGAGCGCCTCCACTGTCAGCCCGGAATCATCGGCAACAGTGGGCAGGCCGGTCTGCTTTACCCCTTCACGGGCTTTGATGAGGGCGTTCTCGGCAAAACTCGCCCCATCCTCTACCGGATCTGGATAATCCCCAGCAGGGACGAGCTCAACATCGGCAATGTTGTGCGCGTCCAGAACACGCTGAAGTTCACGCAGTTTCTTCTTGTTGTGGGAGGCAACATGCAGTTTCATCGGTTACCCCCTGTACTCGGCTACGGCGATGGCCTGCTGCTGCTTTTCGACGAGCTCCGCACACCCCTTCGCCGCCAGATCGAGGAACTGGTTGAGCTGCTCACGGGTGAAATCCCCGTGCTCACCGGTGCCCTGAACCTCCACGAAGGTGCCGTTCTCCTTCATCACCACGTTCATATCCACCTCGGCGCGCACGTCCTCCTCATAGGGCAGATCGAGGCAGGGGACGCCCTCGATAAGCCCCACAGAAATCGCCGCCACCGGTGGTAACAGTGCCTCCTCAAGCCCCAGCTTTTTCAACCCGATCGCCAACGCCACATAAGCGCCGGTGATGGAGGCGGTGCGAGTGCCACCATCGGCCTGGAGCACATCACAGTCGAGTGCAATCGTGTACTCGCCGAGTTTGGTTAGGTCAATGGCCGCCCGCAGTGCCCGGCCCACGAGCCGAGAAATCTCCTGGGTCCGCCCCTTCACCTTGCCCTTCACCGACTCACGCGGATTGCGCTCAGCGGTGGCGGCCGGCAACATCGCATACTCGGCAGTGAGCCACCCCTCCCCGGAATCCTTCTTAAACCGGGGCACCCCCTCCTGGATGGAGGCGGTGCACAACACGGTGGTGTTGCCGAAGCTGATGAGCACCGATCCGGCCGGATTGTGGGTGAAATTGGTGGTGATGGTCACCGGACGCAGTTCATCGGTGGCGCGCCCATCGGCGCGAGTGAAGGAATCAGTCATAACTCCCAGTGTAGACCCGGCTCCCCGAGCACAATGTCACCGGCGAACGTGGACCGCGCACCGGCGAGCGCCGCCTGCTCATCAGCCCACTCCGGAATATGCACGAGCACCAGCTGTTTCACCCCGGCGCGGGCGGCGATCTCCCCGGCCTGCGCCCCGGACATGTGCATGTCCGGCGGTTGATTCTGCGCCGACCCAGCCCATGTGGCCTCACAGAGGAACACATCGGCATCGCGGGCACAGCTGACGAGGGCATCGGTGGGGGCAGAATCCGCCGAATAGGCGATCACCCTCCCCGTCTCCGTGTGGGTGAACCGCATCGCCCACGTCTCGATGGGATGGACCGCAGGAAACCCCCTCACCTCGAGCTTCTCCACCTGCAGGGGCTGATCGGCGGCGAAACTGGCAACCTCAAACGAATCCTCGAAGGTGTCGAGCTCGGCGAGCGAATCAACGGTGAGCCTTCCCAACCAGGTCACCGTATGGGACGGACCAATCAACCGGTGAATCCGATCCGCCTTCAACTGGGGGTGGTAGCGGCGCCAAATCATCAGCGACGGGAAATCCAACACGTGGTCCGCGTGCATGTGCGAGAGCAGAACATGGGCGTCGGCGGGGTTATGTACCCGATCCAGTGCGGCAAGCACCCCGGGGCCACAATCGACGAGGAGTGCTGGGGCAGCGCCATCCTCAATGAGGTAACCGGAGGCAGGCCCCTTGGCGGCCCCGAGGGAGCCACAGCAACCAAGGATTGTCAGCTTCATGGGTTAAAGCCTACATCTCAAACCAGTTAACCGGCAGCCGTTCATGGCCGACGAAACGGGTGGCCAATTGCGCGAACAGGCGCGGATCGCCCGTCGATTCGAAGCGACGCTCCGGCTCATTGTCCTCACTGGCGAGCATATCCTGGTTCATCAGGTAGGCCACCACATCCTTGGCGGTCTCCTCCGAGGAGGACACGAGGGTGACGTCGTCGCCAATAGCAATCTGGATCACCCCAGTGAGCAGCGGATAGTGCGTGCAGCCGAGGACCAGCGTATCCACCCCCGCCACCTGGAGCGGGGCAACATAGGCCTGTGCCACCCCGAGGATCTGGCGGCCCGTGGTGATGCCGCGCTCGACAAAGTCAACGAAGCGGGGAGCCGGTTGGGCGATCGCCTCCAACGGCGGGAGCCCCTGCTCCTCACGGCGCGCCGAAGCAATCGCAATCTGGTGCTGGTACGTCCCCGAATTGATGGTCCCCTTCGTCCCCAACACCCCAATTTTGCCGTTGCGCGTCGTCTTCACCGCCCGGCGCACCGCCGGTTCCACCACCCCGAGCACCGGCAACCCGTGGAGGCTGCCATAGAGCTCCTGCGCCTGACTCAAAAACACACTCGTCGCCGTGTTACAGGCGATGACCAGCATCTTGATCCCACGGGAGACGAGTTCATCGGCGAGAGACCGGGAGAACTCCCGCACCTGCTCCGCCGGTTTCGGCCCATACGGGGCGTTGCGCGTATCCCCGATATAGTGGATCGACTCGTGGGGCAACTGGTCCATGATGGCCCGGGCCACCGTCAACCCGCCTACCCCGGAATCGAAGATACCAATCGGCCGGTTATCGGACATGGAGTTGCGCCTCCACCTGCGCTTTCACCTGTTCAAGCCAGATATTGAGCTCGTCGATCTGTGCATTGAGCTGATCGATCATCGGCTTCGCCCACGGCGCCTGGGGGATGTAGGGGATGTGCCCAATCATGCCGGTCACCCGTGGCCCCTCCGCCGGTGCCACCCCCTCGACCGGGCCTGCGCAGTTCTCCGGCTGGCGGGAATAGACAATCGGCTGGAGTTTGAGGGCGACCTCGTCAAGAATGTGGGTGGCGGTGAAGAACTCCGGGTTCGGGGCTTGGACCGCCGCGGCAACAGTAACCCACCCCTCGCCTCGTGGCACGATGCCGACCTGCCGGGAAACGTAGTTGCCGTCGATCCCCCACCCGCCTTTGATGTGGGTGCCCTCCCAGCGGCCAAATGCCCAGCGCTGGTTGGGGACAACCTCGCCCATGAGAGCGTAGATCTCCGGGCCCTTGTCAATGCACTGCAGCCGGGAGAAGAACTGTGCCTGATCGGCCACGTCCCAGCTGGCCATCGACCAGTATCCGGCGTTCTGCGTCTTCTTGTCACCGCCGTCGCGCAACACCTGGTTGAAGGCTTTCGTTTCAGCGGCCCCGCCCCCATTCTTGTGCCACAGACGGTCGGCGGCGGCGTTGTCCGATTGGGTGATGGCCAATCGCACGTCCGCGTCGGCGGAGCCGTCGGCGTTGCGACGCAACGCCACCACCGACAGTGGCACCTTGCCGGTGGAGAAACTCTGTGAATCGCGGTAACCCCCGCCAGCGTAGATGCCCGTCGCATCCTTGATGGCGACGGCGACCTTCGCATTGTTCTTCGCCGCGACCTCGTTGGCGATGGCTGCGAGCTGGGCGTTAAGGTCGCCCGGTTGATCTGCAGGGGCCGGTTGCTCGGCGACGGTCGCCCGCTCACCGTTCGCTGCCGGTTGCCCTGCGGCGGGCGGGGTGTGCGAATCCTCGGCGTCTTGGGCCAGAACGGGAACCCCCATGAGGGCACCAACCAGTGTGACTGCACATACACCACGCACCACTTTAGTATTCATGGGAAACATCCTACTCAGTGACCGGCGCACACGCCACACCCGGCGCGGCCGCGATCACCGGTGCCACCATCTCCATCGCCGCCGTCGCCGCCTCCTACATAACCAGAGCATCCGCCCCCCGTCACCGACTCCATCGCCCACACCAGCCCCACATATCCACCGTCCGGGGTGGGAACAATCCCCATCTGCCGCATCTGATAGGTTCCGCGCGGACCCCATCCACCCTTGAATCGCGCCCCCTCCAGCACGCCCAACCCCCACGCGTGCCCCTGCACAATCTGCCCCATCGAATCCAACACCCGCTCTGCCCCGATAAGACACGGCATGTGCGCCATGAACACCGCCGCATCGGCCACCGCCACCACACGCATACGCTCGCGCAGCTGACTCCACACAGATCTCACCCCTGCTACTGTAGCCGGTCGCGTGGGCCCGGCCACAGCCTACCGGGCGGGCCCGGGCGCAACGACGCGCAGCGGGCGCGGGCGCGGGCTCGGGCGGCGAGCCCAACGACGCGCAGCGGGCGCGGAGCGGGACGGGCGAGCGCAGCCGATTAGCGCGCTGAGGCGGGGGGAACAGACGGGTAGCTCGTTGCGTGAGAAGCGGCAGTCAACTGCTTGATCGGATCGTCGGATTTCAACCAGATACCACAACCCGCACCGGCGAGGAACCCAAACAGGTGCCCCTGCCAGGAGATTCCCATTCCCTGCGGGAACACGCCCCAGATGAGGCCACCGTAGAGGAAGAACAGGACAATCCCGAGAATCACCTGCACAATGGACTTGTTGAAGAAGCCCCGAATGAGGAGGTACCCGAGCCAGCCGTAGATGAGACCCGAGGCCCCAATGTGGTTGGTTCCGATTCCACCGAACAACCACGTACCAAACCCACCGATGACCACACAGAGGACGGTCACCTGCCAGAACACGCGCTTGCCCGAAATGGCGATAAGGAAGGCAAACAGGGCCCCGGGCACCGTGTTGGACATGATATGGCCGAGGTCCGCATGGAGGACTGGGGAGGTGAAGACGTAGAGCAGGGAGTTGACATCCAACGGGTGAATGCCAAACTCGGCGAGATAGCCGCCCGTGAGGATTTCCAGAAGGAAGACACCCCAGATGATAACGACAAACCAGATGCCGTAGCGCAGACCGAACCGCCAGCCGGACTTTCGGACCACAGGTTGAACAGGCCGAGGGGCAGGTTGCTGGAGTGTCATCGCAATGATCCCTTCTGTAGGTCCGTGAACGCCGTCACCCCGTTGGCTGAGGTAGCCCCGGTCACAGCGGCACGGATTGCCGCCGCAGTTACCTCCGCAGAGGCGGCGCACAGGGCTAGCATAGTCGCAGTGTCCACGCCGCCGCCCGGTGCACCTGCCGTGGACGGGGTCTGGGCACCTGGGGAGGGCGTACCCATCGCCGAAGGTGCCGGGACGACCGGAGGTGCCGGGGCGGTGGTGGAGAGTGCGAAGATCGTGTCGCCATCCAGCGGGGAGTGGACGGGGCGGATTGCCCGAGCCAGCCCATCGTGGGCGACCATTGCGAGGCGGTGCAATTGCCCGTGGGTGAGTGGCGCATCGGTAGCCACGACCCCGATCGTGGTGTTGAGACCGGGTTTGATCGGTGGCAATGCGTCGTAGGCGGCGCGGTCGCATTGCATATCTGTGCCCCACAGGTAGCCGTCGTCATCGATGACCGAACCCATCGGGTTGACCACGATCCCGGTCGCGACAGTGTAGGTGGCGGAAGCAGGGGCGGCGAACGCAGTTTCGGCGGCAGGCGCAGGGGCAGCGGGCACCCGCGTGGCGGCCTGGCCGAAGCCACCGGCGATCTTCCCGGCGGTGGCGGCGGTTCCGGCGCCGACAGAGCTCGTCGGTGCTGGCGGGGCCGCAGGTACAGCGGCGAGGGCATCGACGGTGGCGGCGTAGCCGTCGGCGGCGGTGGGCCGATGGTTCGGGTCTCCGACGAACAGGTCAAAGATGACGGCGGCGGGAACGATCGGGACGATGGGTCCGGTAGCCGGGTCTCCGGTGACCGGGAAGCCGATGCCGTGTTCGGCGAGGGCGGCCATCACCCCGTCGGCGGCGGCGAGACCGAAGGCGGAGCCGCCAGACAAGCAAATGGCGTGGACCTGGTCCACAGTGTTTTCCCCGCGCAGCAGGTCGGTTTCGCGCGTGCCCGGTCCGCCGCCGCGCTGATCAACGGCAGCCCACGCGCCCTGTGGGGCGACGATGACCGTGCAGCCGGTATCGCCGAGCGTGGCGTGGCCGATGTGGAGGCCCGGGACGGCGGTGAGGGATTGGAGCTGGGGCGGCGTGGTCATGGGTACCTCCTACATGAGCACTTCGAGGAGGGATTCGACGTTATAGCCGAGCCACTCCACCACGTTGTCACCGTCGTGGGCGTGCGGGTGTTCTTCCTGCTCAGCGGCGAGGAAGAGGCGAATATCGTTGACCGCGTTGAGCCACAGGGGCGCCTCCTGCAGGTTCAAGGTCACCTCGACGGACCCGTCGGGGCCAAGCTTGTCACCAACGAGCTGCAGGTTTTTCAGTTTCGCGGCGATGATATCGGACTCGTGGAGCTCCCGGAGCAGGGCATTGTCGCCGTCGAATTGCTGATCGCCCTCGCGCTCAAAATCGGGGAGGAGACGCGCAAGCCCCGGCTCCTCGGGGAGTTCACTGTTGCCCCCACCCATGCCGGTGAGCTCGGCGAGCGGGTCACTGGCGTCAACTCCGGCGCGGGCGCGTTCCATGAGTGTATTGGCAACAGTGGAGGCGAGGTTGCCGAGAACCTCCCGCTCCATCGGGGTGAATACCGTGGTGAAGGTGATGGGGCGAACCATGCCGCCGCGTTTTTTCCATGCTTCCATCGTGCTGTCCTGTGATCGTTCCTGCTTGTCCTATCCGCCCTGTTGCATGGTTGCCCACAGGCCGGCCGTCTGCAGTTTCTTCACGTCGCCCTCGACTTTGTCGCGCTCACCAGAGCTGACAACGGCGCGCCCCTCGGTGTGGACTTGCATCATCAGTTCGGTGGCCTTTTTGCGGGAGTAGCCGAGAGTGGTCATGAATACGTAGGTGACGTAGCTCATGAGGTTGACGGGGTCATCCCAGACGATGCACATCCATGGCAGGTTCTCCTCGGTGACAACGTCGACGTCGATGTCCACATCGGGGGTTGCCAGAGGTGCGGCAGGCGTACTCATATCTGACAGTATATGCGGTTGCATGGTCGGTGAGTGGGTCGCACCCAGTCCCACGGTACGGGACGAACGGGGTGAGTGGGGGTAAGGGCTGTCTAACCTCGGAGGAGAGCTTATAACCTCCGCAGTTCGTGCAGTTTATTCATTGTTTCCCAAACATACATTTTCATACAATGTGACCCCGGTCCCAGTATGGGCGTACTAGAGCGTTTTACAGGGACGATAGGACTCCTCTACAGTCACAACCAACAACTTCCCACCCGAGGTTGTACCACAACTGGATAGACCACATTCGCAAGATTGGGGCACGCAGGCGCATGCAGAATGTCCTCTATCCGCCGACATACCTGTGCACCGCGATAGAGCAGCATCGACGCAGCCCTGCTCAGAACGACCCGTTCCACTGCCCTGACCACTTTCAGAATAACGAGGTGATCAGCATGACAGAAACAATGAGAATAATCGCTGGCAACAGCGCATGGATGCTGGTGAGCGCCTCGCTCGTGTGGCTCACGACTCCGGCCCTCGCCGTCGTCTCCATCATCTGAGTCCTGTGGGGATGGTCCGCCTCCCATGGCGGCACCTCCATCGCTGCAATGCTCTTCGGCACCACCGACGACGGTGAGGGCGGCTTCGTCGCCGCTGTCGCCCCGATCGACTTCGCCGGTGGCACCGTCGTCCACTACACCAGCCCGGACACCTTCCACGGGCAGGTTGAGCGGGCGCTGGGGCGACTGGCTACTTCACAGATTTCATAGATTTCACAAGTTTCACAGCGCTTCACAGGGTATACTGGCGATCATGGCTGTTCGAAACCCGTTCAAGGCTAGCCTCGGCGCAAACCCGTACGCTCTTGTTGGACGCGATAATGTCCTTGCTGAGATGGAGTTTGCCCTGGATAATGGCCCCGGCACTCACGAGCGGGTTAGTGTCATCGTCGGACCGCGCGGAATCGGAAAAACAGTCACCCTCAACGCCATTGAACAGCTGGCTCTCGGGCGTGGGTGGCGCTACTTCTCCGAAACCGCAACGGAGGGATTCAGTGAGAGGCTGCGCACAGCTGTCATCCGAACCCTCATGCAACTCTCACCGCCTCGGTCATCGCTCACTGGAACTCAGCTCGGCCACATCGGTATTTCCACCCGAAAAGACGACGTGGACACCCCACCGCTCGATCTTCGCGCTGCTCTTACGGAACTACTTGCCGCACAACGTGAAGAAAGCACCCGTGTGCACCAAGAACCAACCGGAGTGCTGATCACCCTCGATGAGCTTCATCACCTTACCGCCAGTGAGATTGTGGAGTTTGCAGCAATCATCCAGCATTTAATCCGCGAGGATGCCGACGTGGCCGTTGTTTTTGCAGGAATTCCCAGCTCAGTAAGCGGTTTGCTGAGCGACGAAGCTGGCAGCAATCCGATTACTTTCTTGCGTCGGGCAAACCGTATCAACCTTGGACCTATTTCAGATGGCGCAGTAGAAATTGGCTTAACAGCTCCCACTGAAGCAAGCGGTGTCACGTGGGAGGCAGATGCTCTCGCCCGTGCCGTCGCCGCCTGTGGCGGGTACCCGTTCATGGTGCAACTGGTGGGTCAGTGGTCGTTCTTTTATCGAAGTGACACCGTCATTGACAGCTCTGCGGTTGATCAAGGAATCGCCAAAGCTCAGGAGAAGCTTGGGCACCTTGTTCACGAACCGGCTCTCGCCGATCTCTCCCCGCGCGACCGCGAATTCCTGCTCGCCATGGCCAAAGATGACGGCCCCTCCACGATCGGCGACATCGCAGAACGCACAGGAATGTCCGCATCCAACGCAAGCAACTACCGTCGCAGGCTGCTCGACGCACAGATTATCGCCGAGACCCCTGGCAACACCCTCACTTTCACACTCCCCTACCTGAGGGAATATTTGCGTTCTCAGCAGTGAGTCACTGCCACCGGTCCCCAACCAAACACACCCCTCCCTCGCGTAGGCGGGGAGATGGATTGCACAATGCCTGGATAGCAGATGCTATGCCTTAAACAGGCGCTGGCCGACGTAGGTCTCCCCGGCAGCCGGTGGAGGCGGGAGAATAAACAGGCCGGTACCGAGGTGTTTGACGTACTCGGTGAGCTGGTCACCGGACATCCGGGAGAGAATGGGCACGAAGTTCGTCTGCGGGTTCCGCACAAACGCAATGAACTGCAGGCCACCGTTGATTCGGCCCAGCTCACCCAGGCCCTCCGTATATGAATAGGCGCGCCTGCGCATGTGGCGGCCACCGTTGTTATCGGGGTGCACAATGGCCATGTGAGAATCCACCGGAATTGCCGGGTTGGAAAAGTCCGGGTCACTGAACTCGGCCCCGCCAGACAGCGGCGCACCCTCGAACTTGTCCCGGCCAAAGACCTCCTCCTGCTGGTCCAGGGGGATCTCATCCCACACCTCAAACATCATCTGCATTTTGCGGAAGCAGGCGTAGGTGCCACCGGCAGCCCAATCGTTCACGGTGTCACCGGGTTGAATCCACAGGTGCTCGTTGAGCATTTCCTCACCGGACTCGGCGGTGAGGTTGGAGGTGCCGTCTTTGAAACCGAAGAGGTTACGCGGGGTTTTCGCATTCTTTGATGCGGAGTAGGCGCGGATGAAACCGTTCTCTGCCCAGCGCAGGCGAGCTTTACCAAAGGCCAGGCGGGTCAGGTTACGGAGGGCATGTTCGACGACCATCGCATCCTCCGCACAGATCTGAATAAACAGGTCACCGTTGGACTTGTCTAGATCCAGGTACTCCGCCGACATCGGTGGGATACCGGCAGCCAACTCTTCCGGTAGCTTATCGACAATGCCGAACTCCTCCCGGAAGAGGGAGGCACCGAACCCAAAGGCAATGGTGAGATAGGCCGGACCGAGATCATCGGCCTCACCGGTATCCGCCGGCGGGACGCCGCGGAAGGTCTTGTAGTCATTGACCGGCTGGCCGGCCATCATCCGTTCAGCAGCCAAAGACCAGTCCTCCAACAGGGAGATGAGCCGATCCCGTGTGGTGGCAATCACATCAAAGGCACAGAAGATGGCCTGGGCCTGGTTGTACTCCAAGACTCCGGCGGGGTGTTCACTGCGGAACGGGTAGGACCCGGCGAACGCGTCGCCAGCTTCCACCTGCTCTGTAGCGCTGGTACGGGTCACCCCATAGCCTCCCGCTGCACCGAGGGCGAGGCCACCAACAGCACCGGCAGCCGTCAGAAACGACCGGCGCGTCAGCCCTGTAGGCTCACTTACCTCGCCATTCACGCCACTCACGCCAGGATCGCCTCCGTCAACTGCGCCAGCGGGATCCGCAGGGCATTCACCGCATCGGAGAGGTCCTGCCGGTCCTGCTCGGTGAGATCAGTGTAGATAGTGAAGCGGGCATCCCCACCAGGGGCGATATCTTCGCCCACCTTGTACTTGGAGAGGATATCAACGAGGGTGGCGAAGTTATCGTCGATCTCGGCGACGAGATCCGGATTCTTTTTCTCCGCCAGGTCCTTCACCGTGCCATAGGCCACCTGGGCACCCTCGACGTTGGCCCAGAAGTCCCACAGGTCCGTATGGGAGAAGGCCTCCTCTTCGCCGGTGATCTTGGTGGTGGCGACCTCCTCGAGCAGGGCGATGGCGCCATTGGAGATCTCGTCGAGGCTGACGGCGAAGTCCTCGGCATACACCAGGTCGTAGAGGGCCTGGGTGTCGGCAACGAGCCGGTCGGCGATCTCGGTGCGGGTCACTGCATCCAAGGGCTCTGCCCACAAGTCCTTTTCTGCCACGTGCCAGCCGATCCACTGGCGATCACCCTTCTCATCGTCGGCCTGGTAGTCCGCCTCGCGCTCATCGAGGTTCGGGTCAATATCGCCGAAGGCCTCGGCGGTCGGCTCGATCCGCTCGTAGTACATGCGCACCGGCGCGTAGAGGGCCTTCGCCTGCTCAGTGCCACCAGCCTTGTACACCTCGGCGAAGTTCTGGGTCTGCGTGAGCAGTTGCCCGGCCTGGTCACGAATGTAGGCGGTGTAGTTGGTCACAGCCTGATCGATAAAGGCCTGCTCGTCGGCGGAGATGTCCACCGTCTGGCCAGAGTCGGTGACGGTGAACTCTTTCACGTCGACAAGCGAGCCGACCATGTTGGTCTTGCAGGCAGTGTAGTAGGTGCCCGGCTCGAGCACAATGGTGTAGTCGGTCGTTGTGCCGGGCCCTAAGTTTTCGCGCTCGCCGACGATGCGCAGTTGGTCCTCGGCCAGAATCTCAAATTCGTTGCGTACCGTGCCGTTGTTGGTGAGCGAGAACTGGCTGCGGCCACTCGGCACCGAGTTGAGCGACGGCACACACGAGGTGTCATCGATGGTCACCGCAACCGGCTCAATGCCCGCACCTTCTGTGCTTGTCGTGGGGGTATTGGCCACGCAGCCCGCCAGAGCTGCAGTGGAGACCGCCAGAGCAGAGACGGTGAGAATTGGACGATATGACATTTAGAGGGTCCTTTCTAGAGCAACCGGACGGTGAGAGACGGTGGTATCCTCGCGCTGGGCCCGCTGCTCACGCAGCTGCCTCTTGGCGCGGGCAGAGTAGTAGAGGAAAAGTGCGCCGACGATGACAACGTAGGCCATCCACCCGATGACTTGGAGGTGCGTGGGGGTGATGGTGAAGTTGAACATGGCCTCGGCGAGGACGAACCACCAGGCGTTGGAGTGTGCAGCCAGCCACGGGGAGAGGTCATAGGCCCATACTCCCCAGCCAGGTATCAGTGATGCCTCTTGCAGGTCACCGATGCCGTAGGTGAAGATGCCGGCGGCAACGAGTACCAGGAACAGGCCGGTGACGGTGAAGAAGAGGCTTAGATTGAGGTGGACTGCGCCGGTGTAGATGAGGTAGCCCAGGCCGATGGCGACGATGAGCCCAACCATGACTCCGAGGGCAGGGGCGACGACCCCGCCGGTGGCAGACGCCTTGACGGTCGCCCACACAAAGACGGCGGTTTCAATTCCTTCCCTGCCCACGGAGACAATGGCCAACCACACAAGCGCCCAACCCCCGGCCTTGAGGGCAGTTTCTGCCTGGCCGGTGAGTTGGTGTGACATGGCCGCCCCGTGTGCGGCCATCCACAATATCATCCAGGTGACCATGGCGGCGGCCAGTAGAGAAAGGCCGCCGCCGATGGTCTCCTGGGCGCCGAAGGACAGCGTGTATGGCCCGAAGGTCATCCACGCGCCTGCGGCAAGCGGGATGATTGCTGCAATTGCCACACCCAGCCATAGTGCGGGCAACACGTCCTTGCGGTTGACCTTGACCAGGTAGGCGACGAGGACGCTGACAACGAGCGCGGCCTCGAGTCCCTCGCGCAGGGCGATGAGGAAGTTAGCAACAAACATACCGAGAGAATAAGGCAAGCCTAAGTTTACAAACAAGGGGCGGGGGTAAGGTGAGCCTAACTTAACAGGTTGGGGCTACCCCCGGGGAAATATAGGGAACATTTGTGATAGAATTAGCACCATTTGTTCCCTATATTTCAACTCATGGGCACCGCTCGATGGCAAGGAGAGATCATGGCCACATCCAATGACAGGAACGATCTCACCATTCCCGAACTCCTCCAACGACGCAGTGCCCTCCACACACGCCTTCACTCTCTCCCCTTTGCCGGCACCCCAGAGGTGAAGACCGACAAGGACGGGCGGAAATACATCTACCTGCGCAAGCGACACGTAAACAAGGTGACATCGAACTATGTCGGGGTCTTCTCAGATGACCTCTACCGGGAAGTTCTGTCCAGCACTAGCCAGGCCCGTGCCATAGGTAAGGAACTGCGCAGAGTCGACCGATCCCTAGCTAAGCTAGGATACTCCGACACAGAACTGTCGCCGCGCGTCCAACTCAACATCGACTTCGCACGTATCAACATGAAAGCCAACATCTACGACCAGGCTGTCCTCGAGGGAGTCGCAACGAGTTTCCCGCAGACCGAGGAGATCATTGATAACGGAATAGTTCACGGCGTTCAGGCATCCGATGTACAGAAAATCCTCAACCTCAAACACGCCTGGGAGTTCCTCTGCGAGGACGGTGTTGCCCCCTCCCCCACAGATTTCACCATCCTCAGTACGCTCGCCGGGATCGTCAACGAGGGCTTCTACCGCAACGGTGGCCACATCCGCCCTGTTCCAGTCCGTATCGGCGGTACCTCCTATACCCCACCGCTGCCAGATGAATTCACCGTCAAAGAAACAATTCGCATCCTCACCAACCCCAGTGATGAAACGGCCACTACTACCGCGATTGACGTTGCAATTCGACTCGCCCTCTATGTCATGCGGACGCAAATATTCAACGATGGCAACAAGCGCTCCGGCATCCTCTTTGCCAACCACTATCTCATTTCCCACGGCGAAGGCCTCCTCATCGTTCCCGAGAACCATGTCCCCGAGTTCAAGCGGCTTCTCGTCCAGTTCTATGAGTCCAACAACGAGTCCACCATCGCAAATTTCCTGCGAACACACTGTTGGCTTCGATTCGACAGTTAGAAAATCTGCCGTAGGTATTGACATTGAGGGGGGCCTTCATCTCGGAGCACTTATCGCCTCATCGCTGACCATTCCCACGGCCGACGCTGTCTGCGGCGTTTAACGGGTTCGGGTTGACGGCATCGCTGACCATTCCCACGGCCGACGCTGTCTGCGGCGTTTAACGGGTTCGGGTTGACGGCATCGCTGACCATTCCCACGGCCGACGCACTCTCCTCCGGCACCGAATACATCACATTATCCACACTGATCATCGGCATGTTCTCCGGGACTTTCCGAACCTCTCCAAACAAGGTGTAGGGGGCGTCTACCGGCAGCGGACCCAGCTTGCTAGACTCGGTTTCCTCCAACAGCTGTTGCAGTGGAACACCCGTCAAACGGTGCGGACGCTGATTCACCTTCACCATGAACTCCCGGCACGCGGTCTCTAACTGCCCAAACGTGTCATACTCACCACGCAGATTCGTGTTCCTCGGAAGAATATCCTCCTTCGCCAGCTTCACCGATGATTCCACCCCTCCCTTCGATGCTGGATCAGCCGGTTGGCACACCTGGATCGAGGTCCCATAGTAGGCGCAGGATTTCTCCATGACCGGATGAAACTCCGGAATACCCGCGTGACGGGCAATCACCACCGTCGTCATCTTCCGGTTACGCAGAGGAAACACCACACGGAACCGCGACCACGCAACCCATGCAACAAACAATGTGGTTTTCTCACCATCAATGACCGGCCCATCACCGAAGTCATACTGCACCCACAAGCCCGGTTGAGTCAGCCACGGCCGGTGAACCCTGGGCAAACTGTACAACCGGTAAACATCCTTCAACTCACGAACCACACGCCTCGTAGTACCGGCAGACTTCATAACAGAGGTCTTCCTTCCTTTCGAATCAGTGTCTTTGCGGGACACCCCTCTTCGAACACGAAGGCAGACCTCGCCCCACTTCCTACCTCCGAAAAACCCTCACCCCACCCCCAAACAACATGGCCACCAGCGGTCAATTCCTAATGTCCGTCAACAGATCCAACTGCCAAATGTGCATCATTTGCTATACAAATGGTATACTTTGCCACTTAGAAGGTGTACATCATGGCGAAGACAGCAACTATCAACCTCAGGATCGACCCTGACCTCAAGAGCGAAGTCGAAGCCCTCTATAGAAGCTTCGGCATTTCCGTCACCGATGCGATCAATATGTTCCTGCATGTATCTCTCATGGAAGGCGGGCTACCTTTCAATCTCCGGCAACCCAGATACAACGCCGAAACAGAGGCCGCAATGGAAGAAGCGCGCAGATCATGAACGGCACAATTCCTGCCAAGAGGTTTGACAATAGTCTATGTACATTTTTTACTAGTAATTCGTGTACATGATTATCGACGTAACAGTGAACCCGGTTAGCTGGGCATTGCTACCCTCGATGTGGTGTGCCTCAACAATGCGCAGCCAGAGCGGGGTTGCCAGCGCGAGCGCCACCAGTGCGGTGAGGAACCACCAGTCGAGCTTGTACACCGAGCGCGGGTTGACCAGCCCGTAGCGTTGGTTGAGCAGGCGTGGACGCTGCGGGTGCTGTTTGCGGAACAGGAGGGGCATCAGGCTCATGCCCGAGAGTGTAACTTAGGTCACACCATGTGTCCTGCGGAGTCCACCAAAACCAGAACACGGGCCAACGGGCCAGGACACGGAGCCGAAGCACAGTGGTGCAGCAACGCACAGATATGGGGCGGAATGTCCGCATGGTGAGATTCTCACCACACGTTTTGGTGCACATTTTGTAATTAGTGCGCGGTTCGTTCATAATGTGGGATTACTAAGTTAGTGACGCCGGTCACACATGCCGGTGTTACGTTCTTTTCGCGCAGCAAGCACCACCCCCGCATCGCGCGCCCATCATCATCTGTTGCACTTATCTAGGAGGTTCCGTGAGTACCACCACCTCGCCACAAACTGCGCCGCAGCCGAGTGGCAAATACACGCTCCCTGAGCTGCCGGACGGCGTCGAGTACGTCTACTCCTCGGCAAGCGAGCTGCCCGTCGCCATCGACGACAAACGCCCCATGACCGCCGCCAAGAAGGCCATCTTCGCGGTCATCGCCGTCATCGCCGCAGTCGCCTGGGGCTTCCTCGCCCTGCAGCGCGGCGAACAGGTCAACGCCCTGTGGCTCGTGCTGGCCGCCGTCGGCTCCTACGTCCTCGCCCTGCGCTTCTACGCCAAGTGGGTGGAAACCAAGATTGTCGAGCCGGACCCCACCCGCGCCACCCCCGGTGAATACGCCAACGACGGCAAGGACTTCATGCCCACGGACCGGCGCGTCCTCTTCGGCCACCACTTCGCCGCCATCGCCGGCGCCGGCCCGCTCGTCGGCCCGGTGCTCGCCGCACAGATGGGCTACCTACCCGGCACCCTGTGGATCATCATCGGTGTGATCCTCGCCGGCGGCGTGCAGGACTACCTCACCCTGTGGCTGTCCACGCGCCGCCACGGCCGCTCCCTCGGCCAGATGCTGCGCGACGAGCTCGGACGCGTCGGCGGTTACGTCGGCATCTTCGCCATCGCCACGATCATGCTGTTCCTCGTTGCCGTGTTGGGCCTCGTCGTGGTCAACGCACTGGCATCCTCCCCGTGGGGGGTGTTCTCCATCGCCATGACCATCCCGATCGCCCTGTTCAGGGGCGTGTACATGCGCTACATCCGCCCCGGCGCGGTCGGCGAGACCTCCATCATCGGTGTGGTGCTGCTCCTCGCCGCCATCATCGGCGGCGGCAAGGTCGCCGAAACCACGTGGGGCCAGGAGTGGTTCACCCTCTCCCCCGTCGTCCTCTCGTGGGCGCTCATCATCTACGGCGCCATCGCCGCGATCCTGCCGGTGTGGCTGCTGCTTGCCCCGCGCGACTACCTCTCCACGTTCATGAAGATCGGCGTGGTCGTCCTCCTGGCTGTGGGTATCCTGCTCGTGCGTCCGGTCATCCAGATGCCCGCCGTGACCCAGTTTGCCCTCGACGGCACCGGGCCGGTGTTCGCCGGTAACCTCTTCCCGTTCCTCTTCATCACCATCGCCTGTGGTGCCCTCTCCGGCTTCCACTCGCTGGTGAGCTCCGGCACCACGCCGAAGCTCGTAGAGAAGGAAGCGCAGATGCGCGTCATCGGCTACGGCTCCATGCTCATGGAATCCTTCGTCGCCGTCATGGCGATGGTGGCTGCGGTCATCCTGGACCGCCACCTCTACTTCGCCGTCAACGCCCCGGCCGCCAAGACCGGTGGCACCCCAGAGACTGCCGCCGAATACGTGAACAAGCTCATTACCGACGGTTCCATCACCGCCCAGCAGCTGGCCGATTACGCCACTGCTGTCGGTGAAACCTCCGTCATCTCCCGCACCGGTGGTGCCCCCACCTTCGCGTTCGGCGTCTCGGAGATCCTCACGGACATCTTCCGCGTCGCCAGCATGCAGGGCTTCTGGTACCACTTTGCCATCATGTTTGAGGCGCTGTTCATCTTGACCACGATCGACGCCGGTACCCGTATCGCCCGGTTCATGATGACCGATGCCCTGGGCAACATTCCCGGACTCACCAAGTTCAAGGATCCGACGTGGACGGTGGGCAACGTCATTGCCACGTTCATCGTCTGTGCCGCATGGGGTTCCATCCTGCTCATGGGTGTGACCGATCCGTTGGGCGGCATCAACATGCTCTACCCGCTGTTCGGTATTTCCAACCAGCTATTGGCGGCGATCGCACTCGGCTTCGCCTGCGTGATGGTGGTGAAGAAGGGCAAGACCAAGTACGTGTGGGTGCCTGCCGTGCCGCTGTTCTGGGATGTCCTCGTCACCTTCTGGGCGAGCTGGGAGAAGATCTTCTCTGACGTTCCGGCCATCGGCTACTGGGCGCAGCACGCCGCCTACAAGGATGCGAAGGCGCAGGGGCTCACGGAGTTCGGCACCACGAAGGGTGCTGAGGCGATCGACGCAGTGATCCGCAACACCTTCGTCCAGGGCACCCTGTCTGTCCTCTACCTCGTGCTCGTCATCATCGTGCTCGTCGCCTGTGCGGTGAGCATCGCCAAGGCCCTGCAACAGCAGAAGGCTGGCGAGGTGGTTCCCACCACCGAGGAGGAGTACGTTCCGTCGAATTACTTCGCCCCGGCTGGCCTCATCGCCACGAAAGAGGAGAAGGCCCTCGAGCAGGTGTGGAAGCAGGCCTATCCGATGGCTCGTGCGGCTGCCGGTCACGGGAATGGCCACAGCCATGAGGACGCAGCCCATGTCTAGCATCACTGCTCTAACCCCGGTGAACCGGACTGGGATCATCGCCAGTTCCGTGTTCACGCCGCTCAAGGCGGTGTGGAAGTACATGTGCAATGTTGCCGGTGAGGGTGATTACGACCTGTACTGTGACCACCTGCGCGCCTGCCACCCGGATCGCCCGGTGCCCACGAAGCGGGAGTACTGGGAGGCTCGGTGGAACGCACAGTCCTCCAATCCGGAGGGGCGCTGCTGCTGATCGCTGCCCGGCGGCTGGAAAACTCCCCCCGATACGGTAATAAATGCCGAATCGGGGGGCTTTTCCTTTGCCGATAGGCAAATACCGGTACTCTTATTACATAGCCGAGTACTGACAGAAGAGGTGAGGCGACCATGACGGACAGACCAAATCTCGGGAAAGACACTGCATCCTTCCCCGCCGCCGGCAGCCAACCTGGTTATCCCACTGAGCAGCCCCACCCTACCGGGGGCCAGCCCAACTACCCGGTCGGGGAGCCGTATCCCACCCAGGCCTTCCCACAGCAGGGTTATCCCGGCCAATACCCGCCAGCGAGCTATTCCCCACAGGGGGCCGCCTACCCGTACAGCTATCCCGGCTATGAGGGCTACCCGCCCGAGCCGGAGCCCCACAAGCCCAAAACCGGGTTGATCATTGGCATCGTTCTCGCCGTCCTCGTCCTCGCCGGACTCATCACCACACTGCTGCTCACCGGGGTGATCCCAACCAGCTCCTCGCCGTCGACAACGTGGGTCACCGAAACCGCCAGCCCGGGCGCCCCTGGCGTGGCCACCGGCGGCACTCGTGGTGCGGTCGGTTCTGGGGAACTGCCCTCGGGCGCGGTGCCTGTTGGACCGAGTGGGACCAATCTGTTTGATAACCAGGCCCGCGGCAGCTCTGTCACCTCGGAACCGTTCGCCATCGCGGTGGGCGATGAGTTCCGCAACCAGTATCGAGCCACCGGTGCTGCCCCGAATTCGATTCGCGTCTATTCCACCGTCACCGGACAGTGGTACACGATGAGCTGCACGGATAATGGCCGGTACGCGCGCTGCACTGGCGGCAATAACGCTGTGGTGTATATCTACTGATGAGTTACCGCCCACCCGCCTATCCCCCACCGCGCCGCCGCTGGAGTACAGCGGCGTTGGCAATCACCGCCACCCTCGCATTCCTTGCCGGGGTTCTCGTGGTCACCGGCATCAGCTGGACGCAGGGCAGCACCACTACTAGTGCTGCAACGTCGGCGACGGTCACTGCAACGACGACCGTCCAGCCGCCGGAGTCGGCGCCAGATTCAGCTACTTCTGATTCCACCTCCCCGGTGACCCCTACCCCGGAGGGAGCAGTTTCCCAGTCGCTCCTCGAGGCCGCCGTCGCCGCCGCCCTCACCGTGGGCGGTGGATCGGCCGGTATCGCTGTTGATGACGGGACCGGGCTGGCCCTGAACTCCGGCTATGTCGATGGGATGGTGTCATGGTCCGCGATCAAAGTACCCCTGGCGATTGCGGCCTTGCGGCAGAACCCCGGCCTCTACGATACGACCTTTGCGGCGATCACATACTCGGACAATGGTGCCGCCCAGGCCCTGTGGGATGCGCTGGGCGCAGGGGATGCCGCGGCGACAGCGGTTGCGGAGGTAGTTGGTGAGACCGGTCAGTCCCTGGCGGTGAACCCGTATGTGACCCGGCCCGGTTACACCGCGTTCGGGCAAACCCTGTGGTCGCTGCCGGAGATGGCGTACTTCGGTGCTCGGCTCAATCAGGTGACGGGCTCGCAGCAGGTTCTCGACATGATGAGCCAGGTGGTGGCAGACCAGTCCTACGGGCTCGGCACATTGCCGTCCGCCCAGTTCAAGGGCGGTTGGGGGCCGACGGAGGCCGGCGGCTACACCACCCGCCAATTCGGGCGCGTCCGGCTCGGTGGAAACGGCGACGGTACGGGCGGCACGGTCGTGGGCATCGCGATCTACGCGGCCCCCGCCGATGGCTCATACGCCACCTCCCAGGCGATGCTCACCGCCATGGCAGAGGAGCTCCAGTAGCAGAGGACTCGAAATTCCACGACGTCAATCCCTCTGCGCGCCAGCTTGACGTTTCTCGGATCGGGCCGCGCGAAAGTCTCACTAGAGACACTGGAGACGGACGTGCCCCACAGGTGCAGGGGCGGGATCACTCCCACTCAATGGTTCCCGGCGGCTTGGAGGTGACATCCAAAACCACGCGGTTGATCTCCGGCACCTCATTAGTGATGCGGGTGGAGATCGTCTCCAGCACGTCATAGTCCACGCGTGTCCAGTCTGCGGTCATCGCATCCTCACTGGTCACCGGCCGCAGGACGATCGGGTGACCGTAGGTGCGGCCATCGCCTTGCACTCCCACACTGCGGACATCGGCCAGCAACACAACAGGGCACTGCCAGATCGTCGGATCGGTGAGCTCCTCGCGCACAATCTGATCCGCAGCGCGGAGAATCCGCAGGCGATCGGCATCCACCGCACCGATGATGCGAATGGCCAAACCGGGCCCCGGGAACGGCTGACGGCCAACAATGACCTCCGGGAGACCGAGTTCACGGCCAACAGCGCGCACCTCATCCTTGAACAACAGGCGCAGCGGTTCGACGAGCTCAAACTCCACGTCATCAGGCAGGCCACCGACGTTGTGGTGAGACTTGATGTTCGCGGTACCCGACCCGCCACCGGACTCCACCACATCCGGATAGAGGGTGCCCTGGACGAGGAACTGGGTATCCTCCCCACCCATCGCCTGGGCGACGGCACGCTCAAAGGAGCGGATGAACTCCGCACCGATAATCTTGCGCTTCGTCTCCGGCTCCGTCACCCCGGCCAGCTTGGTGAGGAACGCCTCCGACTCGTCGACGGTGATGAGTTTCGCACCCGTTGCGGCGACGAAGTCATTCTCCACCTGCTCGCGCTCCCCGGCGCGCAACAGGCCGTGATCCACAAACACACAGGTGAGACGGTCCCCAATGGCGCGCTGGACGATCGCTGCGGCGACAGCGGAATCCACCCCACCGGAGAGCCCGCAGATCGCCCGCCCTTCCGGGCCAATCTGTTCGCGGACCTGATCGATGAGTTGCTGGGCGATATTGCCGGCAGTCCACGTCGTCTGGAGGCCGGCAACCTGCGTCAAGAAGCGGGTGAGCACCTCCTGCCCGTGCGGGGAGTGGTGCACCTCCGGGTGATACTGCACACCCACGAGGTGCTTGTCCAGGTCCTCCCAGGCAGCGACGGGGGCGCCGGCACTCGAGGCGGTGACGGTGGCCCCCGCCGGGGCGGCAGTGACGGCATCGCCGTGGCTCATCCACACCGGATGCTCTGCCGCCAGCCCCGAATGGAGGGTGCCTGCGGCTTCAGCAACCTGGATCTGGGTGCGCCCGTATTCGCGCTCCCCAGTCGGGGAGACGGTGCCACCGAGTTCGCGGGTGAGCAGCTGGAAACCGTAGCAAATGCCGAGGACAGGGAGGTTATTCTCGCGGATATAGTCGAGCACTCCCGCTCCAAAGCCGGGCGCACCGTCCTCGTAGACGGAGGAGGGGCCGCCGGAGAGGATGAGGGCAACCGGATTCTTTGCTTTCAGTTCCTCGGCGGTGGCGGTGTGTGGCACCACCTCCGAGTAGACGTTGGCCTCACGCACGCGACGGGCAATGAGCTGGGCGTATTGGGCGCCGAAGTCGATGACGAGGACGGGGCGCACCGGTGGGGTGGTCAGGTTAGTGCTCATACTAGGTTCAACTCCACTCGTTGGAAGGCCTTCAGGTCGGTGTATCCGCACTTGCCCATGGCACGCTTGAGTGCACCACAGTAGTTGATTTCGCCGAGCGGATTCGCCGCCGGCCCGTGCAGCACCTGCTCGAGGGGCAGCCGGTCTTCAGCGGTGGTGACGGTGAGCACTTCCGCGCGGGGGAAGACCGGGTGGGCAGCTGCTGCCTCCCAGTACAGGCCCGCACCCTGGGCTTCACTGGCTTGCGCCAGCGGCATCCCGAGCATGACCGCATCGGCACCGCAGGCGATCGCTTTCACCGCATCCCCGGTGGAGTAGATCTCCCCGTCGGCAATGACGGCCACGTGGCGTCCCCCGGTCTCATCCAGATAATCCCGCCGTGCGGCGGCGACATCGGCGATGGCGGTGGCCATTGGGACATCGATGCCGACGGTGACGGCGTTCGTGGTTTCTCCCGAACCGACGACCACTCCGACCGCCCCGGCGCGCATCGCATGCTTGGCGGTGTGGTAGCTACTCACCCCGCCGACGACGACTGCAGTGTCGAGGGCGCCGATGAATTCCTTGAGGTTAAGGGGTTCCCCACCGCGTTCCACGTGTTCAGCGGACACCACGGTGCCCTGGATGAACAGCAGGTGCGCAGTGATCTGGGGGGCGAGTTCGCGGGCGTGCTGCGGAGAGACGCGGACGGCGACGAGGGCGCCGGCGGCCCGGACCGCCTCAATACGCGAGGCGAGCAGGTCGAGGTCGATCGGCTCTTGATGGAGGCGCTGCAGCACCTGGGTGGGATTGTCAGCACCGGCGATCTCGGCAATGGCGGCATCGAGGTCGACGACGCGGCCGAGGAGGCCCTCCGCGTCGAGGACGGCGAACCCGCCCTGACGGTCCATCTCCACCGCAAATTCGAAGCTGACGAGAGCATCGGTGGGGTGCGCGATGAAGGGGTTGGTGAGCTCGTAGGCGTCGAGCTTCCACCCGGTGTGCACATCCTTGGAGGAGCGGGTGCGTCGCGATGGCACCACGGAGACCTCATCGAGGTGATAGGTCCGGCGAGCTTCCCGTCCGATCCCTAATTCAACGTATTCACGCATGAGTTTTCTCTTTCTCGTATGCGGCGAGTTAGCGCAGCTCGTAGTTCGGGGCGGCGACGGTCATCTGAATATCGTGCGGGTGCGATTCACGCAGGCCAGCACCGGTGATCTGAACAAACTGGGCGTTCTGCAGATCCGGGATGGTCATGGAGCCGGTGTAGCCCATCGCCGCCCGCAGGCCACCGACAATCTGGTGGAGCACGGTGCCGAGGTCTCCCTTGAACGGGACGCGGCCCTCAATACCCTCCGGCACGAGCTTATCCTCACTGGTGACGTTGGCCTGGAAGTAGCGGTCCTTGGAGTAGGAGCGCTGTTCACCGTGGAGGCCACGGCCCTTCATCGCCCCCATCGAGCCCATCCCCCGGTAGCGCTTGTACTGCTTGCCCTGGATGGAGATGATTTCTCCAGGAGCCTCTGTTGTGCCGGCGAGCATGGAGCCGAGCATCACCGTGGACGCACCGGCGGCAATCGCCTTCGCCACATCACCGGAGTACTGCATGCCACCGTCAGCAATGATCGGCACACCGGCCTTTTTCGCTGCCTCAGCGGCCTCCATGATCGCGGTGATCTGCGGCACACCGGTGCCGGCGACGACGCGGGTGGTGCAGATGGAGCCGGGGCCGATGCCCACCTTCACTGCGTCCGCACCGGCATCAATCATCGCCTGGGCGGCTGCACGGGTGGCGAGGTTACCGCCGATGATCTGGACGCGGTCACCAAAGTCCTTCTTCAACCGTTCGACCATTTCGAGGGCGTAGTTGTTGTGGGCGTGGGCGGTATCCACAACGAGCGCATCCACCCCGGCCTCAACGAGCGCCTTGCCGCGCCCGTAGGCGTCCTCGTTGGTGCCTACACCGGCGGCGACGCGCAACCGACCGGCCTCGTCCTTCGTGGCGTCGGGGAACGCCTCGCTCTTCACAAAGTCCTTAACGGTGATGAGGCCGACGAGGGTGTTGTCCTCGCGCACGATCGGCAGTTTCTCCACCCGGTGGTGGCTGAGCAGGTCAAACGCCTGCTCCTTGGTGACACCCTCGTGGGCGACGACGAGCGGCATCGGGGTCATGATGTCGGCGACTTTCGCCTGCATATCCGCCTGGAAGCGCATGTCCCGGTTGGTGATGATGCCGATGAGCTTGTTCTGCTTGTCCACGACCGGCAGACCGGAGATGTGATAGGCCCCACAGATCTTATCGACCTCGGCGATGGTCATCTCCGGGGTAGCGGTGACCGGGTCGGTGACCATCCCCGACTCGGACCGTTTGACAATCTCCACCTGGCGTACCTGGTCCTCAATGCTCAGGTTGCGGTGGAGGACACCGATACCGCCGTGGCGGGCCATGGCGATGGCCATCCGCGCCTCCGTGATTGTGTCCATCGCCGCAGAAAGGACCGGGATTTTCAGGTCAATACCTCGGGTCAGTTTCGTCGCGGTGGTCACCCCCGAGGGAATGACGTTGGATTCAGCGGGAATCAACAGAACATCGTCGAATGTCAGGCCGGTGAAGGCAATCTTGTTGGGGTTATCGCCGCCGGTAGTCACGGTCATGGGATAGGTCACGTCCTTCGGAATTTCAGCTCGTATCGGGATACCAAAACTATAGCCCCTTCCGCCCCTGCGCGGTAACCCACAATGACCCCGCCAACGCCCCTGGTATGCTGGGTGGCGTGAACATGCCACCCGACCCGTTTGCCGGTGATTCCCTCAGCGATTTTCTCCGGAGCCTACCACCCCTTGAGGAGGAGCCGCCGCTGTCCGACGAGGAACGTGAGCTGATCCACGAGGACCTCTACAACACGCGTCTCTACCGGGAGGAATTGGAACCGCGCGGGGTGAAGGGCATCTTCTTTTTCTGTGAGGACTGTGGGGCCTTCCACTATCTGGATTGGGACACAATGGAGAGTGACCTCGAGTCCGCCCTCGCGGACCTTCCCCCGGTCGCCCACGAGCCGAGCGCGTTCTTGGATACGCGCGAATATGTCTCGTGGGATTACTGCGCCGGTTTTGTCGACGGCCTCAACGCCTAAGCACTACCCCATCGTCGGCGGCTCAGCCACGGTCGGCTGTGCGGCCTCAATCGGCTGCGCGGAGACGGTGTCCTCGCTCACCGGGGCCGTGGCCTCATCCTGGGGCGGCTCTGCAGAGTCCTCGCTCTGCGTCGACTCCTCCACGGACGGTGCGGGCAGCGGTGGGAGGGCCGGATCGATATAGAAGCCCGTCGTCGGCTCCGCAGTCGGGGAAAGCACCGGGGCGTTGGTGATTGTTTTCGTCACCGTCGCCGCCGAGACGTCTGCCGGGCGGGACGGTGCTGCCGGTTCACCCGCCACTGTGGCACTCGTCGCCGGGGCCGGCTCCACGAGCGTCTCTGTCACTGTGGTGATCTGCGCCTCCGGCACGGCGAGCTCGGAGCGCTCGAGGGCGGCCACCATCGACTTGGCCTGTTCAATGAGGTCCTTCGCACCGGCGGTATCACCCTGCTCGTTGAGGGTCTGCGCCTGCTCGAGGGTGGAGGCCAACTCCACCACAGAGGCGTGCTCACCAAAGAGGGCCTTATTCATCCCCCACAGGGGCGAACCAGGGGTGGCGTTGAACACAAATCCGCCCGCCCCGACGATGACAACAGCTGCGGCAGCTGCTCCGACGAGAGCAGCGTTGAAATGAGAGCGCCACGCCGAGATGGAGACGACGTTACTGCGATCCGGAATCGGCGCATACACGTCCTCGCGGAGGGCGAGGAGGTCCGCCATGACGGGGTCCTCACCATTCGTGGGGTCGAAGCCTTCTGCAAGCGATGTGAGGTACTGGTCATCACGGAGGATTGCCTCGGCATCATGCATGTTCTTGTTCACCACTCTCATAAAACCCGCGGAGTGTCCGCAACGCCCGATGCTGGGCAACGCGCACCGCTCCTGGTGTTGATCCAACTATTGCTGCGGTCTCTTCCGCAGATAAACCAACAAATACACGCAGAATCATAATTTCACGTGACTTGTCACTCAGTTCATCGAGCAGCGCCCGAACTCTGTTACTTCCGTCCGCAACCAGTGCCACCCCCTCCGGGGTCAGGCCACCATCGGCGGACTCGGGAACCTCCTCCGTCGGGCTCGTATGATCGCGCCCCATCGCCCGATAGGCATCGGCTACCTTATTCGCCGCGATCCCGTACACGAAGGCCATGAACGGGCGCCCCTGATCCTGATAGTGCGGCAGAGCCTGGGACACAGCCAACAGGATCTCCTGTGCCACATCCTCGGCCGAGGGAATTCGGCCCCCCTGGATGCGCGAGCGCGTGTAGCGGACAACGGGAGGATTAATCAGTCGCATGATTTTACCCATGGCACGCCGATTCCCGGCGACAGCAGCCGGAACCAGCGCCGCCAGTTGTTCCTCTAACTCTTCCATCGAGAGCCAATGGTACCGCAGTTCGTACACCATTCAACAAACTTTCCCCACCCGTACACACTGTGGTAACCCGCCGTTCACCTTGAACATGCACGATATGGCCCATGCCTCAGATTGTGAACCTGCCCGGTCATTGCCACGTGCCGCAACGCACAACTGCCACCCGCCGCCGGGTTCCGGCACGAGTGGCAGTGAGCAGTTAAGTTATCCTCCGGTCACCTCTAGTGAGTGTGACCAGCTGACTCCTCTTCATCAGCGGGTTTAGTCACCACACTGACCTCGGTGGTGAGCACCATGCGAGCCACGGAGGCCGCATTCACCACTGCCGAGTGAGTCACCTTGACCGGGTCAATGATGCCCTGGTCGAGCAGGTTCCCGTACTCGAGGGTGGCGGCGTTGAAGCCCTCACCGTTCGGCAGCTCGGCCGTCTTGGCCACCACCACGGAGCCATCGAGGCCCGCATTGTGAGCAATCCAAAATGCCGGCTTCTCCAGCGCGTTGGCCAGTGCCATCGCACCGATCTTCTCGCCGGGTTCATAGGACTCGGCGACGTTGCGCAGCTCAGCGGCAATCTGTACGAGCACAGACCCACCACCGGCGACGATACCTTCCTGGGCGGCCGCGCGGGCAGCGTTGATCGCATCCTCCACGCGCAGCTTCTTGTCACCCATCTCGGTCTCGGTAGCCGCACCGACCTTGATTACGGCGATGCCGCCGGAGATCTTCGCCAGCCGCTCCTCAGCCTTTTCCCGATCCCAGTTCGACGAGGTTGTCTCGATGACGCGGCGAATCTGGGCGCGGCGCTCGTTGAGCTCCGCCTCGGTGCCGTCGCCATCGACGATGACGGTCTCATCCTTGGTGATGGTGACGCGGCGAGCGTGGCCAAGCACCTCCATACCGGCTTCACGCAGGGTGATGCCGACCTCCGGGTCGACGACGGTGGCCTTGGTCACCACGGCGAGGTCATCCATGAAGGCCTTGCGGCGGTCGCCGAAGTACGGGGACTTCACCGCAGCCACCTTGAGGGACTTGCGGATCGCATTGACAACGAGCATCTGCAGCGGCTCCCCATCGACATCTTCGGCGATGACGAGGAGCTCGCGGCCCGACTGGGCGATCTTCTCCAGCAGCGGCATGAAGTCCGGCAGGGAGGAGACCTTATTGCGCACGAGCAGGATCACTGGATCGTTGAGAACAGCCTGCTGGGCGTCAATATCGGTGATGAAGTACGGGGAGAGGAAGCCCTTTTCAAAGGAGACACCCTCGGTGATATCGACGGTGGTCTCCATGGTCTGGGACTCCTCGACGGTGACCACACCGTCCTTGCCCACCTTCTCCATTGCCTCGGCCACCATCTGGCCGATCTCCGGATCACGGGAGGACACAGTACCCACGTTGGCGATCTCGTCGGTGGAGGAGACCTCCTGGGCGCGGGACTTCAGCTGCTCGAACACGAAATCGGCGGCCTTCTCCACACCCCGGTTGAGCTCAATCGGGCTGGTTCCGGCAATGACGTTGCGCAGGCCCTCGTGGATGAGCGCCTGGGCGAGCAGGGTGGCGGTGGTGGTGCCGTCACCGGCGATGTCATTGGTCTTGACGGCCACGGACTTCACCAGCTGTGCGCCGAGGTCGGCGAACGGCTCGGAGAGGGTGATCTCCTTGGCGATGGTCACGCCGTCATTAGTGACCTGCGGCGCCCCAAAGGACTTGCCGAGGACGACATTGCGGCCCCGGGGGCCGAGGGTGACGCGCACGGTATCGGCGAGTTCGTCAACACCGGCGAGCATGCCCTCGCGGGCCTCTTGATCAAACGCAATAAGTTTCGACATACAGCAGTCTTCCGATTACTTCTCAATAACGGCGAGGATGTCGCGGGCGGAGAGAATGAGGAAGTCCTCGCCCTCGAACTTGATCTCGGTTCCGCCGTACTTGGAGAAGATGACGGTGTCGCCCTCCTTGATGTCGAGCGGAATGCGGGCGCCGCCCTTCTCATCAAAACGTCCCGGGCCGACGGCCTTGACGACGGCCTCCTGCGGCTTCTCCTTCGCCGAGTCCGGGATGACCAGGCCAGAGGCGGTGGTGGTTTCTGCTTCTACGATCTGAACGAGGATCTTGTCCTCGAGGGGCTTAATCTGTGCCACTGTTTTTCCTTCTTTCTCAGTGAGGCCAGCTGGAACGCATTCCAGGTGGCCACAAGATTGTGTTGTGGTCGTGCACAGCCGTCGTCGCGGGTGAACAACTGTGAACCCGAACTAGCACTCTACCCTGGCGAGTGCTAACACTCAAACTGAGGCCCCACCTCACAGCTGAGGGACCTCAACAGGCAGGGAGGGGTCCGTCCCCGTGGACAGGTCCGACGGCTCCCAGCCTGCAGCAATCCGCTGCGCCGCCACCATCGCGATCATCACACCGTTATCCGTGCACTGGCGTGGCGTGGGAACCCGCAGCTCCACACCGGCGGCAGCACACCGCTCAGCGGCCAACTCCCGCAGTCGGGCGTTTGCCGCCACACCCCCACCGAGCAGCAGCACCGTCGCTCCCGTATCCATGCAGGCTCGGATCGCCTTGGCCATGAGCACATCACAGACGGCCTCCTGGAACGAGGCACACACGTCCTCCAGACTCACCGTCCGGCCCTTCGCTTCTGCGGCCTCAATGTAGCGGGCAACGGCCGTCTTGAGCCCGGAAAACGAGAAGTCATACGGGTACTTCCTGGCCCCGCGCGGAAACTCAATGGCGTGCGGATTGCCCTGGTGGGCGAGTTTATCGATGACGGGCCCACCGGGGTAGCCCAATCCCAACAGGCGCGCCACCTTGTCATAGGCCTCGCCGGCGGCGTCATCCAGCGTCGAACCGAGTTCCCGCATCGGCGCACCGACGGCCTCCACCTCCAAAATCTGGGTGTGACCACCGGACACCAACAGTGCAATCGAGTGCGGCAGGGGGCCAGAGACCGCGACATGTCCGGCGAGGTGGTTCATCCCGTAAAACGGCACCCCCCACGCGGCCGCATACGCCTTCGCCGCCGATGCCCCAATGAGCAGGGGGCCGGCCAATCCGGGCCCGACTGTCGCCGCAACGGCATCTGGGCGGTCGATACCGGCTGCATTGAGGGCCTGGCGCATCACCGGCCCGATCGCCTCGAGGTGGGCGCGGGCGGCGATCTCCGGCACCACCCCACCAAACCGGGCATGTTGGTCCATGGAGGAGGCAACGACATCAGCTAACACCTCGTAGTCCGGCAGACGGACGATGCCCACTGCGGTCTCATCGCACGAGCTTTCAATCCCGAGGACAATGGTGGACTCTGTCATTGGCCGAGGTCCTTTCTCAGTACTGACGGCCGCACCATCGTTACCGCATCGGCTCCGGACGGCTGATAGTAGTTGCGCCGCAGCCCGATGCGCTCGAATCCCTCGGATTCGTAGAGGCCGATGGCCGCCTCGTTACCCACACGGACCTCGAGGAACACGGGTTCGGCCTGGGCATCGGCCGCCGCGAGGAGCTCACGCAGCAGCCTCCGACCGATGCCGTGGCCCTGAGAATCCGGGGCAACCCCAATGGTGTGGACCTCATAGTCCCCCGTGACGCCAAGAATCGCGTACCCGACCAACCGGTCCTCTGCCCGCGCAGGATCCGCCGTAAACGCCCCGATGGCGAGGGTCGTCGGTGCGGCAATTTCCCCGGTGAGCTGCGTCTGCGTCCACGGGGATTCCCCGGCAAAGAGCACCGCTTCAAGCTCTGCGCACGCAGCCGCGTCGGCGGGGGAAAGCGCCCGGATGCGGAGTGCGTCCGACCGCGCCACCAGGGCCGGGGATACCGGCTGCGGGGTCGGCACAACAGCATCGGGTCGGCGCAGGTAGAGAGGCTGCAGCGGGGCGGGCGGGGCACTCACATCCCCCGCTGCGGCCGCTAGCGCTGCGGCCGTGATCTGGGCTTCCACCCGCACCCCGGGCACCGGCAGCTCGATCGGGCTCACCCACTGGTGGACAGGTTCGTCCAGGTCAGCAAGGACTGCTGGCTTGTCCACGTGTGGCCCAGCCACCCGGTCCCCGTCCACATAGCGAGCCCAGTACACCTCCTTGCGGCGCGCATCGGAAGCCACCAGCAGCGAACCGGAAAGATCCCCGCCCGCCTGCTGGAATGCCCAGCGCACCGCGTCAAGGGAGACGACACCGTACACCGGGATGCCGCACGCCTGCCCGAACGCTTCCGCAGAGGCCATTCCCACCCGCAGTCCGGTGAAGGGACCCGGCCCCACCCCCACGATCACCGCATCGAGATCGGCGAAAGTGAGTCCGGCAGCATCGAGCGCGGCGAGGGTCAAGGGCACAAGATGCTCATTGTGGCTGCGCAGGCCGCGTTCCGTGGTCTCCGCGAGGGTGGACACCTCCGCAGTTGGGGAGGCTGGATCGAGGCGGACAATGCCGACAACGAGGTCATTGGTGGACGTATCCACGCACAGCGCAGTAATCATGCGGCACCTCCATGACGGGTAATGGTCAGCGTGCGCACATCATCGGCTGCACGGGCGATCTCCACCAGATAGTACCGGTCACTGAGGGCCTCCATCATGCCCTCTCCCCATTCGGCGACGACAACACTGCGGTCCAATTCCTCATCCAGCCCGAGGGATTCGAGCGTGTCGAGGGGATCGTCGCCGGAATCGAGCAGCCGGTAGGCGTCAACGTGGATGAGTGCGGGCCGATCCGGCGTGGCGGCGGTGGGGCGGTGGAGGCGGGCAATGGTAAACGTGGGCGAGGTGACCCGGCCACCCACTCCCATCCCCCGGGCAATGCCCTGAGTGAGTGCGGTCTTCCCGGCCCCGAGGGGGCCAGACAGCACGATGACATCCCCGGCGCTCACTCCCGCGCCAATGCGTTCGCCGAGCTCCCACGTGTCCTCCACGGTGGGGCAGCGGAAGGTGCCTTCCGGTACGGCAGCACTCTCGGGGGACGACAACGGCGACAACTCGGTAGGGCTGTTAGGACACATAGGTGCGCACCGTCCTCCCCCGGGGCATGCAGATCACCTCATAGTTGATGGTGCCGAGTGCAGCCGCCCAGTCGTCAGCGGTCATCTCACCGTGACCGCCGGGGCCGAAGAGAATCGCCTCATCACCACTGGCCACCGTGGGCTCGTCCTCCCCGAGATCAATGATGATCTGGTCCATGCAGACCCGCCCCACCTGCCGGTAGCGCACCCCGTTGATGGTGACCTCGAGGTGACCCTGAAGGGCGCGGGGAACCCCGTCGGCATATCCGGCAGCAACCACCGCCGTGTAGCGCTCCGTCTCTGCCCGCCACGTCAACCCGTAGGATGCCCCTTCCCCGGCACCGATCTTCTTCACCGTGGTCACTCCCGCCGACCACGTCATTGCCGGGCGCAAGGTGGGTGCGGCGGGGGCATGACCACTCACGGACTGCTGCCCATACAGGGCCAAGCCGGGGCGAACTACCTCAACACCCAGGTTTGCACGGGTGAGCAGCCCCGGTGAGTTCGCCACATGGTTGAACCGGGGGGTGAGCCCGGCCCCCCGCGCCACCGTGAGGGCACGCTGGAAGGTGTCCGATTGCTCGCTCGTGAACGGGTTAGCTGGATCGTCAGCGACGGCGAGGTGCGTGCACAGTCCGCTCAGCTGCAGATGCTGTGCGTGTGTGCTGGCGAGCTGGCGGAACACCTCTGGCCAGTCGGCTTCATCAAAGCCGGATCGGTTGAGGCCGGTATCCACCGCCACCGCGACCGTGCGCGGCGTTGCATCGGCAAGGAGGGCGGTGAGCTGACCGAACGTGGAAATGGCAACGTCAACGCCAGCGGGAATGGGCTGGGACTCGTGCCAGATCCAGGCGAGGACGGGCTTGTCCGTGAGGGGTCGCACCTGGGCGGCCTCGGCGAGGGTGGCCACACCAAAGGCGGCTACCCCGGCGCGGTCAAGGACGGGGACGACCTGCTCCACCCCGTGGTTGTAGGCGTCCGCCTTCACCACCGCCATCACCTGCGCACCCTCCGCTGCAGCGAGGAGTTGCCGAGCGTTGTGGGCTATCGCAGAAAGATCGACGGTGAGTGTGTTCAGTTCCATGACACTGAACTTTACCCCCAGTTGATCACAACCCACGTCCAGCCATCGGAATAGGTGATGCCCACACCGGAGGTGGCGGCCGGGGAGAACGCGTGGTGGCTCGCCAGCCCCGGATTGTCATTCCACAGCTGGTTCATCACATCGAGGGCCTGCGAGGGATCACCCTGGTAGATGATCGCCCACACGTACGGGCCGGAGCCGGGAGCCTTGAATCCGGTCTCCACATAGAGCGGCTCATATTCGCGTACAGAGGCCACATAGTCAGCCCGGTCTTGGGCGTTGTTGGCGTAGATCTGGTTCCATCCCAGCCCGTTGGTGCCGGAGACAACGCGGTGGGCGTTGAAGTGTTCGGCTACCCGCCAGCGCATGATGTCCGCACGGGAGGGCAGCAGTGAGGAGCTGCCGTTGCGGGAGTTTTCCAGGAAGTTGAGGATCTGGTTCCCCAGCGGGGACTGCATGAGGAAGGTGACGATCTGCTCTTGCGGGGTGGCTGCCGTAGCGACGGGTGCAGATGGGGTTGCAGAAATGGCGACCCCGAAGGAGAGGGTAATCGCGGCGAGGGTGGCAGCGACCGGACGGCGAAACATTCTCATAACTATCGAACTCCTCTATCAAAACTCTGCACAACGCACTGTTGCAGTCAATCGTGTAAGAATTCTACCGTATTAACTCGGATTGTCCTCTCCGTATTCCCTGGGGGTTCACTGTGAACCGCCCTCCGCGCAGCTCACACCGCACCCCGCCGCTGGCTAGGACTCACAGGCTGGGGCCATCGGCAAAGCGCACGACCACGTAAAGGTAGTCCTCGACATGGCCGATTCCCACCCCCACGGCACGATGAGTTGGCCACAGCACCGCTTCCCGGTTTCCAGCGCTGGCCAGCCACTGATCCACCGCCTCGGGGACCTGCCGGATGGCCACCGCCTTGCCGCCCCAAATCACCTCACCCATGGAGGTGGCGAAGGGGGCACCGGCATCGTGGAGGTTGCCTTCCCCGTGCCGGGCGGCGATGGTGGTTGCCCACTCGTCGGCGCCGATTTCGATGAACCCGTCAGCCTCCACCGGTGCCATCCCCACCCCGACGCGCGCCTGGTTGATCCGGTTGATGACGATGTTCTTCTCGTAGGCTTCGAGCACCCCCTCGTCGGGGCCGCCGGCATCGCCCTCAAACCAGGGGGAGGTCAATCCGACGATCCGGGTAAGCGCACTGGCAATTTGGGCAATGCCGATGATGATGCGGCGGGCGATCTCCGGGGTCTGGGGGTTGAGCGCCACCGTTTGCAATTGCGGCGGCAGCAGCGCGATCTCGGGGAATTGCCAGGTGGGGATGGAAATCTGGAAGGGTACGGCGACCGCCGGGCTCGGTGCGATCGGCGCTGCTGCCGTCAGGGCAGCACACATGGCGACGGCGGCTCGCTTGCCACCGCGACGCGGTCCACGTTCCCGGTCCATGTGTTCTCCTTCCGGTGTGTTCATGCTCATTGTGGCACAGATAGGGCGGCGGCGATAACCTCAGACAGCTCGTCGGCAATCTGCTGCGCCCCGATCGGAACTCCCCGGCGATCGGCGGCCCGTGAGTGTGCGAGCGCCCCCATCGCCAGCACCCACAGCGGCGTCGGATTCCAGGCGAGGAGGGCGCCGAGGATGCCGCTGAGCACATCCCCGGAGCCGGGAGTGGCCGCCCAACTCGCCTCCGCCGGAATCAACCACACCGGTTCCCCCTCCCGCGCGATCACACTGACGTGACCTTTGAGCAGGACGGTGGCATGCAGGTCGGCGGACAGTTCGCACGCAGCAGCCACTGGGTCGTCTCCGACGGGGTGCCCGGCGAGTGCTGCACATTCACCGGCATGGGGGGTGAGCACGGTGACGTACCCCGCATCGCCGCGTCGACGCACGGCATCGCGCAGGTCGGCGGAGTCGGCGAGGACGGTGAGCGCGTCCGCGTCGATCAGCAGCGGCACCTCCACTGCGAGCAGATCAGCCAGGTCATCGGCACTGATCTGGGAGCCGGAGCCGACGACGATACTGTCGCGGCGGCCCTTGTTGAGCACCACCGAGGGGAAGTGTTCCACCACAGTCTCCCCCAACCGGCCACTGCCGGAATCAGCCGCAAAAGAAACCATGCCGGGGGTGGCCGCGACGGCCCCGGCCGCAGAGAGGAGTCCCGCCCCCGGGTAGGTGGGCGATCCGGTGTGTAGTTCCACCGTGCCGAGGGAGTACTTGTGGTCACCGGGGCCCGGTTGCGGCCAGCGCCGCAGCAGCGCATCCGTGGCCACCTTCACATGAGAGGGCGGAAGGAACGCATCGATGCCGACGGGTGTGAGCACCACGGTGCCACAGTGTTCGCGCCCGAGGACGTGGGCGGGTTTCAGCCCGCCGAAGGTGATCGTGCGGTCCGGGTGGACTGCCGGTTCGTGTCGCACCCCGGTGAGCGGATCCACCCCGGAGGGAATATCCACACTGAGCATCAGCGGCCGCGGGGCGAGGGCGGCAACCTCCGCGACGACCTCCCCGGCGCGGCCGCGCAAACCACCGCTGGCCCCAATGCCGACGACCCCGTCGATGATGAGGTCCATTCCCGCAGGCATGTGGTCGAGGATGCGCACAGCTCCGGAGGCGGCGCGCAGTGCGGCGAGGGCGGGCGCGTGCACGCGCTCACTGGTGCATACGACACTCACCTGCACTCCCCGCCGGGCCAGTTCACTAGCTGCGTAGAGGGCATCGCCACCGTTGCCACCGGCGCCGGCGAGCACACCCACGCGGGCCCCGTAGATACCGCCGCGCGACGAGCGCAGCAGGTCGACCGCCTGCAACGCCACCTGGTGGGCGGCCCGGAGCATGAGAGCCTCCCCGAGTTCGGCGAGCAGGGGCTGTTCGCCCACCCGGATCTGATCGGGGGTGTAGATGGGTTGGAACTCAGCAACTACGTCCATGCCCCCAGTGTAGAGCCCGTGCCACCGGTCGCGGCGGCACTCGCTGAACGATCCCGGCGGCACCAGTGTGGCAGATACACTATCCTGGCTAGTGTGGCGAACATGACAGACGAGATTCCGAACATTTCAGCACTCCTGGACAAGCTGTCCAACCAGGGCAAGCACCCCGTCCTCACCGGCGATCTGGGCCTGGCCGGTATCCCGGGCACAATCTACGCCCCGGAGGAAATGCGCGGTGTGCCCGGAGTGGTTTTCGGCCACGATTGGACGGTGCCTGCCAGCGGCTATCATGCGCTGTGCCGACACCTCGCCAGCTGGGGTATCGCCGTGGCCATTCCCAACACCCACACCGGGGCGGTGGCCAATCATCGCGCCTTTGCCACGGATCTGGTGACGAGCTTGGACATCCTCGCCGGGGTGAAACTGGGCGACGGCTCCACCACCGTCTCCCCCGACCACCTCGGGGTGGCCGGGCACGGGATGGGCGGCGGGGCGGCTGTGTTGGCCGCTGCCGACCGCTCCGATGTGCAGGCGGTGGCCGCGATCTATCCCTCGGTGACCGCCCCTTCGAACTATGATGCCGCCCCGCACGTTTCCGCTCCCGGGCTGATTCTGGCTGCTCAGGATGACATTGTGGGGACGGGCGATCCGGCGCGCCTGGCTGCCCTGTGGGGTGGTCCTGTCGCCTATCGCATTGTGGAGAAGGCCACGAGCCAGGGAATTGTGGAATCTGTTCTGCGCTCGCTCACCATCGGTGGTGGACTGCCGCAGCGCAACATCCAGAAGGTGGTGCGCGGGTTGGTGACCGGCTTCCTCCTCTACACACTTGCGGACGAAAACAAGTACAAGGACTTCGCCGAGCTCGCAGTGGAGGCGAAATCGGTCACCTACCTGACGAGGTCTCAGATCTCTGCGGCGAAGGATCCGTCCTCCAGCTCCGCGTTGGCCGGTCTGCTCGGCCGGTAACCACCGAAGAGGACTGTGATTGGCCCACTGTCGGGCCGTCCTGCAACGGCATCACCACTGGCAGCGAGGGCGCGTTCACAGTCCTCCAGACGGCCGGTGAGCCGATCCTGGAAACGCTGGTGGATATCCGCAAACGTGGTCCGCGTTCCCATTACCATTCACCGCCCTTCCGCAGGCCAGCGCCATTCGCCGGCGGTGGGGTCACCACAGTCGGCTCGGGGAACGTGGGGGCGGGGGCAGCCGGTGGCACCGGGGCGCTCGTATCGGCACCGGTGTGCCACAGCGCTTCCCCGACCGGAAGGTCCTCCGGGTTCGGCGCCGGGGCGGGAATCACCGGGGGTTCCGGCGCAGGCTCGGGTGCAGGGTCCATCGGGGGTTCCGGCTCGGGCTCGGGTGCAAGGTCCACCGGGGCTGCCACGTCGACCGGCACCTCAGCAGGCGCCGCATCACATGGCAGGTCCAGGCCAATACTCGCGGCCGCATCGGCGACGGTGTCAAAGATCGAATCACAGCTGGGGATGCTCAGGCCCTCGAGCGGCTGCGCAAAGATCCCGGCCAGCTCATCCCAGTGTTCACCGAGCAACTCCATGAGGCCAGCACCAATCCCCACACCGAGGGCACCGAGGGAATCCAGCCCGAGGCTCTCCGTCAGCTCCTCCGGGGTCATCTCCTCCACACCATCGTCACCGCCAGCGAGGTCATCGCGCCCGGCGGTATCCTCGACGTCGCTCGAGCCAATGCGCTCATACCGCACGTCGCCCCGATCACCAGTGGAGGTGCCCCCATCCCGGGTGGTCACACTCCCCTCGCCGCCGACCACCACGTTCACCGTCTGGGTGTTCTGGTTGTTGTTGACCGGCCACCCCATGCCACCCCACATGCCCGGTTGGGACATCATCGGCGGTGTCGCGGTGGCTGGGTGCGTCGCAGGAATCGTCGGTGCTGGCTGTGGCGCACCAGCCGGGGTCACCACAGTCTGCGACGGATCCACCGGGCCGGGGGCCGGGGCGGGAGTCGGCACCGGGGTCGGCGTCACCGGCTGGGTCGGGGTGACGGGCGGGGTCGGCGTCACCGGCTGGGTCGGGGTGGCCGGGGCCGTCTCCACGGGCGGGGCAGGCTGGGTCGGGGTGACGGGCGGGGTCGGCGTCACCGGCTGGGTCGGGGTCACCGGCTGGGTCGGCGTCGTCTCCACCGGTGGCACACACTCCCCCGGACCGGGATCAGGAGCTGGCTCAGGATTTCCAGGGCCGGGCTCCGGTTCACGATTCCCCGGCCCAGTAGTCTCCCCCGGAGCGCCAGACACAGCGTCGATACGCGCAATCAGCTCCTCCAACGTCTCCTCAATCGCCGCATCGCGATCCGCGCAGATGCCAATGAGAGACGAACCCACCCCATCAACCATCCGCCCCAAAGCACCCACCGCCGCCCGGTACGCCTCCGGATCCTCCTCACGGTCAATCTCCGCAACATCGGCCAGGCCCGCATCCACCGCAGACTCCAACTCCGTCAACGCCGTATCAATCGCCCCCTCGGCCTCCCGGCACACGCTCTCGCACGTATCCGCCGCATCCTCACTATCCTCCCCCACCTGCTTCGCCTCATCACCACGATGGCGCAGCTTATTCCACAGGTTAGACAGGCCCTCCGTGACCGCCCCCAACGCCAACGAACTGAGCGTATTAAAAATAGAAAACAACAACCACTGCATAATCCGGCTCATAAACGAGCCCCCGGAACTCGTCCACGTAAACGTCGGCCGACGCATCCCACCCGGCAGCCGCTTAAACTTCGCCCCCTTCGTCGTCTCCTCCGCCTTCGCCACATCCGCAGCACTCACCGCAGGCTCCCACTCCCCCTCAGCGGCCGCGGCAACCTTCGCGGCCGTCGCCTCATAGCGGGCAGAAGCAGAACTTCCAGAATTCTCCGTCATCAGAACTTCCCCCCACGACCAGCACCGGCAAAGGCCGCAGCAGTATCCTCATCCACCGCGATGAGCTCCTGCACCTGGCGCAACGCCAACTCCACATGGGCAGCCACATTCTCACAATCCGCGACCATCCGCTCATGGACGCGAGCCACCGACTGCGCCAGCCGGCCCTCCAACACTGCGAAACCAACACCACAGCACCCAGTGGGCACCACCGGCGGATCGGCCACCATGCGGTCACGATCAGCGCACACCGCATCGTGCATCTTCAACAGGTGCTGAGCACCGAGGATGGGATCAACATCTAAACGGGGCATTATTCCCTCACTTCTTGGGGTTAGGGATGCCCCGCCTGGGGAGCATCCAACAAACGCTTTCACCCCCTTAGACGTTCTAGCTCCCCAAAAACGTTCCCACGTAGATGGTGACCTGCTGTTACGCCGCAGCAACCACCGCCGCGATACGGCCCGCAATCCGGCGCGCATCCGCCTCCGCAGCCGCCTCCACCATGACGCGGACAAGCTCCTCCGTCCCCGACGGACGCAACAGCACCCGACCGGTCTTCCCCAGCTCCGCCTCGGCCTCCACCACGGCCTCCTGGACCGCCGCAGACCCGGCAATCGCCGCCTTGTCCGGTACCGGAACATTCACCAACACCTGCGGCAACACCGTCATCACCGACGCCAACTCCTGGAGGGACTTCCCCGTCTCAGCCATCCGCGCCATGAGATACAGGCCCGTCATCGTCCCGTCACCCGTCGTCGCATGGCCAGGGAACACAATGTGCCCCGACTGCTCGCCACCAAGGCAGAACCCACCCTCATTCAGCCGCTCCAACACATACCGGTCCCCCACCTGCGTCGTCTCAATCGCAATATCGTGCTCAGCCATCGCCAGATGCAGGCCGAGGTTACTCATCACCGTCGCCACGAGAGTGTTATGGGCGAGCCGACCCCGCTCCTTCATTGCCAAAGCCAAAATCGCCATGATCTGATCGCCATCGACCACCGTGCCGTTGGCATCCACCGCCAGGCAACGGTCCGCATCGCCATCGTGCGCCAACCCCAGATCAGCACCGTGCTCACGCACCGCAGCCTGCAGCTTCTCCATGTGCGTGGAACCCACGCCGTCATTAATGTTGTACGCATCCGGAGTGTTTGCGATCGCAATCACCGTCGCCCCAGCCTGCGCATACGCCTTCGGTGCCACCTCACTGGCCGCACCATTGGCCGTATCCACAACCACCGTGATCCCCGACAACACCTGCTTCGGCATCGCCTCCACCAAATGCTCAAGATACCGCTCCTGGGCATCCGGAGCCTCCTCCACAACGCGGCCAATCCCGTGGCCCGTCGGACCGGTCTCCGGAAGATCGGCCAGCACCGCCTCAATCTCATCCTCCACCGCGTCGGGCAGCTTCTTGCCGCCCCGGGAGAAGAACTTGATGCCATTGTCCGGCATCGGATTGTGGGACGCGGAAATCACCACACCCATGTCCGCGTCGTAATCATCGGTCAGAAACGCAACGGCCGGAGTGGGAATGATCCCCACCCGCAACACATCCACACCCTGACTGGCCATCCCCGCAGACAGGGCTGCCGCCAGCATCTCCCCGGACACCCGCGGGTCGCGGCCCACCACCGCGACCGGACGCGGCTTCTTCTTGTCCGCATCACGGGTGAGAACGTGCGCCGCCGCTGCACCCAGCCGCAGCGCCATCGGGGCGGTGAGATTCTTGTTCGCGAGACCGCGAACGCCGTCAGTACCAAAAAGTCGTGCCATAAGTTTCCATTATGCCCACGATCAGTCCATCTTCGCCACCTGGTCGAAGGTCAACTCCACCGGAGTGTCGCGGCCGAAGATGGACACCAGCGCGTGGAGCTTGTTCGACTCCGCATCGATGTCCGAGATCGTCGCCGACACACCCTCGAGGGCGCCGGACAGAATCGTCACCGAATCGCCCACCTGAATATCGGTGGTGATCTGCGGCTTCGCCGACGGCGGTGCGGCCACCGCATTGTCCTCAGCGGCAGCAGCCGAGGCAGCCGCCTGTCCCTCCTCGGCGGCAGCAGCCGGCTTCGGCGGAAGGAGGAACTTGGCAACGTCGCGGATCTTCACCGGGGTGGCCGCCCCCTCATTGCCCACGAAGCTCGTCACCCCGGGGGTGCCGCGCACAACAGACCACGTCTTATCGTTCATCTCCATGCGCACGAGAACATAACCGGGAAGGAGCTTCTTCTTCACCACTTTCTTCTTGCCATCGCGCAGCTCCGTGACCTCCTCGATCGGCACCGCAATCTCGTAGATATCCTCCTCCACCTCGAGGTTCTGGGCGCGCTGCAGGAGATTCGTCTTCACCTTGTTTTCGTAGCCGGAGTACGACTGGATGATGTACCACTGGCCCGGCTTCTTCTTCAGCTCGCGCATGAAGTCACGGAGGCGATTCTTGTAGTCCTCCATATCCTGATCGGCCTGGGACTTCGCCTCCTCGCCCGACTGTGGCTCAGCGGCATCAGCACTGTCAGCGGCAGCGTCAGCTGCGGGTGCTACATCAGCGGCCGACTCCTCGGCAGCGGGGGTGTCGTCATCGTCCTCTACCACAGCACCGGTGACCGTATCTGCGATCGATGCCATGAGCGCATCGGCATCCGAGTCCACACGATTGTCCTCGGTATCAACATTCGACGCAGTAGTCGTCGGCTCCGGGGCCTGGAACGGATTCACGGCATCATGCTCGCTCATGGGATTCTCCTTCAATCAAAAATTTATCCCGCCGACCTGGGGCTTTTCTGCCCTGTGATCAGCGGGTTTCAACGTTTTCACTTATCGTACACCACTACGGGGTGAGGACCAAGTCCACCAACTCAGCTGTTCCGAGATCCACGCCCCAGGCGAGGGCCGTCATCACAATGAGGAACAGGAAGACAATGATCGTGTAGTTGAGCATCTGCTTCGGAGTCGGCCAAATGACCTTCTTCATCTCCTGGCCCACCTCGGGCAGGAACGTGGCTACACCACCACCGGGCTTTTCATCTTCGCTGGCTTGAGCATCGGCAGCCTTCTTCTGGGCGTAGGCCTCACTGCTCGTCGTCGACGCACCGGTCAGCTGGCGCTTACCGGTGGGACGAGAAGCCTGATGCTGATTGTCTGCCACGGTCACTCACTTTCCACGAGTTTGGCAGGGGCGACAGGACTCGAACCTGCAACCTGCGGTTTTGGAGACCGCTGCTCTTCCAATTGAGCTACGCCCCTAGGCGTGATTACACACTCTACCAGACATCGAGTCCGGCTCGTAGCGGTGGAGGGAATTGAACCCTCGACACAACGATTATGAGTCGTTTGCTCTACCACTGAGCTACACCGCCAGGGAGTTTTCCGTCTGCGGGCCACGCGCGCTGCATTTCCCGCCTAACAAAAAACTGAGCCCCCTGTCAGAATCGAACTGACGACCTTTTCCTTACCATGGAAACGCTCTGCCGACTGAGCTAAGGGGGCATCCGCTCCGACGCGTCCTCACCACCGGAACCGGTGACTCGCGTGCGCCGTGAAGCCTTGTAAAGATTAACCGAACTATGCACGTTCGGCAAATCGCCATGTCAGTCTCGGTTTTGGCAACGGCTCGGCACGAGTTAGCCGCCGCTCCCGCGTCTACAAGGCCACCCGGCACCCGCAGCAAGCCCTTACCCTCACCCTCGCGCCTGCGGCGGCGCCAACGGGCGCCCCGCCTGCGCGGGGAGGCGGAAGCCGGAACGGAAAAACCCGGAGCACGAGGCTCCGGGTTTCGGTGGTGCTAGGTAGAAGATTCGAACTTCTGAAGGCAATGCCGGCGGATTTACAGTCCGCTCCCTTTGGCCGCTCGGGCAACCTAGCATGCGCTTGTGGCGCGTGACCAGCATACTAGGTCCCAGCCAATGTGACCAATCTGCAGGTCAAAATGGATAACCGCGCTCATGCGAACAGTGCGCGGGGCGGAGATCAGCGGACGCGAGAGACGGAATACTCCGTCAGCGCGTGCAGCGCATCGGTAGCCGGGCCCGGAGGCAACAGGTCCAACTGAGCCAGGGCGGCAGCCCGATACTTCTCCACCACAGCCAACGCCTCCTGCTTCCCCTGCGACTGCTCGAGCAGGTGCAGGGCGCGCTCGACGGCAGCATCATCATCACGCAACGGACCAGTCAGCAAACCACGCAACTCGTCGCCCACCGGGCCCTCCTCCCGCAGCGCCAACAGCACCGGGAGGGTGAACACGCCCTCACGCAAATCCGTACCTGGGGTTTTCCCGCTCGTCAGCGAGGGGGAGAGGATGTCGATGATGTCATCGACAATCTGGAACACGGTGCCAATGTTCACACCGAACTCGCGCAACGCGGCCGTCACATCCGCCGGAGCACCGGAATGATACGCGCCCAAATAACCAGCCGACGAGATCAGCACACCCGTCTTCTCATGCACCACAGCCAGATAATGCTCAATCAAATCGCGCCCCTCCGGGCCGACCGTTTCACGCATCTGACCCGTCACCAACTCCCCGAACGTCTGGGCAAAATGCGCCACCGTGTGCGTCCCCAGCTGGGCCATCACCCGGGACGCATGAGCGAGAAGAATGTCGCCGGCCAAGATCGCCACCGAATTCGACCACCGCGTATTCGCACTGGCCACACCCCGGCGACGCTCCGCCTCATCCATCACATCGTCGTGATAGAGAGTGGCCAAGTGGGTCATCTCCACCACCGTCGCCGCCTGAATCACCTCATCGGCATCCGGGCGCTGCCCATACTGGGCGGCCAGCAGTGCAAACATCGGACGGAACCGCTTCCCGCCGGCGACCGCCAAATGGGTCACCTTATCCACCACAAAGTCCTCACCGTGGGACAATTCGGCGACGAGCAGCTCCTCTACGCGCGCCAGATTCCTTGTCATGGCGGCTGCGAGGGTCGGATCCCCAAATTCGATGGTGGTGCTCATAGTTCCCCTAGGCTAACACGGGCTTGACCGCCAAGTGAACTGCGGTAATCCCAAACGTCAAATTCGTCCACGTACACCCCGCCCAACCGGTGGAATTGATGATGCGCGCCAACTCCTCCTGCGCCGGCCACGCACGGATAGATTCGGCCAAATACTCGTAGGCCACCCCGTTGGAGGACACCTTCGTGGCCACCCACGGCAGCGCCCGCATGAGGTACTCCTTGTAGAGGGTGGAAAAAACCGACACGACCGGGGTCGAGAACTCGCACACCGCTAACCTACCACCGGGTTTAGTCACCCGCGCCATTTCCCGCAGCGCCCCCGCCGGGTCCGCGAAATTCCGCAGCCCAAAGGAGATCGTGACAGCATCAAAAAGCCCATCCGGAAACGGCAACGCCATCCCGTCCGCACACACCTTCGGCACATCCCGATGCTTCCCCCCAGCCAACATGCCAAGGGAGAAATCACAGGCCACAGCCCACGCGCCGGTTTCGGTGAGGTGGACCGTGGACACTGCCGTCCCGGCGGCGAGATCGAGGCACACCTCGCCCGGCTGGAGCGCCAGCTTAGCCGTGGTGACCTTCCGCCAGTGCACATCCTGCCCGAAGCTCAACACCGTGTTCGTGAGGTCATACTTCGCCCCCACATCGTCAAACATAGCGGCAATGTCGCCGGGGTCTTTGTCAAGCGTTGCGCGTCCCATGAGGGCTAGTGTACGCGAGCGCCGAGCGTCTTCGCCGCCCAGGTGGGCAAGTCCGGAACCGGGCCGAAAATGGTCAACGGTACCCGGCGCGCCTGCTCCAACACCGCCTCATAGTGGCCCACCAATTGGGCGCAGAGGTTATCCCAGGTTTTCGTGGTCACTGCGGCCCGTGCCGACTGGCTCATGCGGGGGTGGTGGATGGGGCTGAGAATCTCCTCCACCCGCTCCGGCAACTGCTCTTCAAAATGCGCCACATCCAGTAGATATCCGTCCACTCCTTCGGTCACGAGGTCAATTGGGCCGCCCGCCCGTGGGGCGATCACCGGCACCCCCGAGGCGTGAGCCTCCTGGATCGTCTGGCAGAAGGTCTCAAACTCACCGGTGTGCACAAAAACATCAAAACTGGCGTACGTTTGCGCCAACTCCTCCCCCTTGAGTGCCCCCGTAAACACCGCGTTGGGCAGTAGTTCTTCCAGCTCATCGCGCTGCGGTCCATCGCCAACAATGACCAGCTGATAGTCCTCATCGAGGACGGCGAGCCGGTGCACGGATTTCTCGGCAGCGAGTCGGCCGACAAATCCGATGATCGGTTTCATCCCCGTCGGCTCCCACATCAGCCGCAACGCGTCGCTGCGCTTGTCGGGGTGGTACATCTGCGCGTCCACCCCACGCCCCCAGTGGTAGATGGAGTGAATGCCGTGGCCCTCCAGTTCTGAGATCGACACAGAACTCGGTGCCAAGGTGCGTTGTGCCATGTTGTGAATGGTTTTTGTCCACTCCCACACGCCGGTGTGGAGGGCGGAGAACCGGTAGCGTTGCGCGAAGCCGGCGACATCGGTTTGATATACCGCGATCGAGGGTATCCGCTGGTTGCGGGCAACGATAATACCGGCTGCACCGAGGACGAAGGGGCTTGCTGCATGCACGATGTCCGGTTTGAACTGGGCGAGGGTTTTACTGACGGTGGGTACCGGCACCCCCAGCGGCAGCGAGTTGACCCCGGGGAACATGATGGTGGGCACGCACACGATGCGGAAGCCAGCGTATTCGACAACTTCTTCCTCAAATTTCCGTGCCCCTGGTGCGATAACAATCGCATCGTGCCCGTGGGCACGCAGGTAGTCGAGGATTTTCAGGACGGAGTTGGTGACTCCGTTGAGCTGTGGGAGGAAGGACTCCGTCACGATAGCCACACGCATGGCTGACATTATGCTCGGTTTTTCCACCGCTGCAACGCGAGGAGACTGCCAGCGGCAATGACGGTGCCCACCGCGAGGGAGGATCCGGCTGGCAAAAACGCGAGCCGCCATGTGCGCCCTTCCACTTTGACGAGGTCAGGGTCGGTGAGCGCGTAGGTTACCCAGACGCGTTGCCCTTCCGCAAGCCCGGTGGGGTAGAGCAGTCCGTTGCGGGGTGTGCGCAGGATCCCGGTGGCGTCTTGGAATTCTACGGAGGTGCGGATCGCGGTGACGGCGGTGATTCGCCCGAGGGCGCGCCCCTGCGCGGCATTGATGGTGCGGTCGTTGAGATAGGCGCCGATAACCATGGCTATACAGCCGAGGAGGGTGCAGATCCACAGGACAAGCACTGTGCGAATGGCAATGCGGGCTGTGCGCTGGGACATTATTCCTCGTTCTTCCACGTCTGTACTCATGGCTGCGGGTGGCCTGCACCGAATCCTATTCTATTTGGAGGTTCCACGAGGGCTTCACCGGTGCAGGGCAAGGAAAACAGCACAAAATGCACATCGTCCTCTCAGGGCCCGATGTTATTTTCCTGTTTTCACCCTCGTACCACGCCTATCCCCAGACGTATTCGGGGTGCGAGGGGGAGAGTGGGGAAAGGGCTCAAAACAGTCCCACCTCCAACCCAAAGGAGCAGCATTCTGCTGCGTAAACTCAATCTCACTGCGAACAGGCATCGGCCGTTTTGTGCTGTTTCCATCATCACATCCCCACGCCACGTCACTGCACCGACGAGCCGGGGCCTACAATTGCCCCATGATCCAGCCACCCGCTATCCTCCAGCAACATGAGACCACCTCCCCCGCACTCGGTCGCGCACTAATCACCGCTCTTCTCGCCGCCGGAATCACCGATGTGGTCTACTGCCCGGGTTCCCGCAACGCCCCGCTGGCCATGGGATTAGCCGCTGTTGCACCAGGTACACTGCGCATCCACACCCGGATTGATGAGCGCACCGGTGCCTTCCTCGCACTGGGCATGGCCCGCTACACGCACCGGCCAGTACCAGTGATTGTCACCTCCGGCACCGCCGTGGCCAACTGTTATCCGGCGATGGTAGAGGCATACCAATCCCACACACCACTGTGGGTGATATCCGCCGATCGCCCCGCCCGCTACGTGGGCACGGGGGCAAGCCAAACCATTGATCAACGCGACTTCTTCGGGGTGTATGCCCCGACCCTCACCTGGGATGCGGCTACCTGCGGGCTGCTCGCCCCGGATACAGCCGACCTGAACCCGGCCACTGCGGACACGGCCACCCCAAACACGGCCACCCCAAACACGGCCACCCTCAACCCAGACGACCTACGCTGTTATGTGGACACGCAGCTCCACATCAACGCCCCGTTCGATGTGCCTTTGCTTGCCGCCGCAGCGCCCGCTGCACCGGACACGCCGACTGCTCCCGCGGTGGACCTGGACGAGCCGGCGGCCCCGACTGCGCCCGCATCAGCCCCCGCCGCTGCCCAGACCCCACCGATCCGCGTCGACATCACCGCCGACACCCTCGTCATCGCCGGGGACGGGGCGTGGGATGTCCCTGGGCTCGAGGACCTGCCAACCCTCGCCGAACCCACCGCCCCCACCCCCTACCTGCCAGTTCACCCCCTTGCGGCAAAGGTCCTCCAGCCGGACCAAATCATCGTTGTTGGCCACCCCACCCTCCACCGCGATGTGCTGCGCTACATGGCTGGTTTCAATCCCGTCCTCGCCGACCACGCCGATACCGAGCGGCCCGCCCGCCACGCTGCCAACCCGCAGGTTGTTGTGTTGCATCGGCCCGGTGAATCCCCCACCGATCCCGAGCACGCGGCCACCGCCACCGGCACCCAGATTTCAGTCACCGGCACCCCGAGCGCAACATGGTTGCGCACCACCCAACTTGCCAATGACCTCGCCATTGAGGCGGTGCGCGAACAACTGGCAAACCCCGACACCGGTTTCACCGGTCTGCACGTCGCCGCCGCTGTCGCCGATTCCCTCTATTCGGGAAACGCCCTATTCATCGGGGCTTCGAACCCGGTGCGCGACATGTCCCTCGTGGGACTGCCCTTCGCCGGTGTGCGCACCTTTTCCCCGCGCGGCGCCGCCGGTATCGATGGGTCCATTTCACAGGCCATGGGGGTGGCGCTGGCGCACCAGTCCGCCGATCCAACCGCCTCAACGGCACCGCGCACGATTGCTGTCCTGGGCGATGTCACCGCCCTCCACGACGTGGGAGGACTGCTCACCACCATTGGTCCACACCCCGATCACCTGGAGAACTTCACCCTCGTTATCGCCAATGACAATGGCGGCGGCATTTTCACCACCCTTGAGCAGGGCGCACCGGAATATGCCAGCGAGTTTGAACAGTTCTGGGGCACCCCGCATGGGATGGATTTTTCCTCCCTCGCCGCAGGGTACGGGTGGGACTATGTGCGCGTGGATACACTGTCTGAACTGCAGCGGGAGCTCGAGCGCGAGGACGCTGTGAGCCCTCGCATTGTCGAGGCCGCGACCTCGCGCGCACATCTGCGCGAGATGCACGCCGCCCTCGCCGCGCGCCTGCGCATCTAGCCCCCGGCGGCCGCGCCGTCCGCGCAGGCCCTGCACCTCAGCGCTGCAGGTACTCCCAGCACGCGGTAAGCCGATCACGCCAGCGGTTGTCCAGGTCCGCGCGCTCCAACGGGGACGACGGGCGCGGGAAATTCTCCGGGATTACCGGCATCACCTCCAGCTTCCCATCCACGATCGGACGCGGCGGCGCGACATCCTCGGCGAACAGCGTCCCGGTCCCGAGCCCTGCGGCGGGCAGCTGCCAGCTGGGCGCCGAATGCGCGGCGGCGCCAGCCGAAACTCCGGGCCCCGTCTGCGCGGCGGCGGCGACAAGCCCCGCATACATGCCAACGGCCGATTCCAGCGCACTCGACACAGTCACCGTCAGCCCAAGATCCCGCTCTACCTGCAAAAGCCGGGAGACCCCGCCCATCGGCTGGGCTTTGAGCACTGCCCGATCCACCTTCCCCACCACGGTCAGTGGATCGCTGGCCTTGCGGATGGACTCGTCAGCAGCGATGTCCGGGCGACCGGGGCCGGGGACCTCCCAATCCAGGCGAGCCCGCAGTTCCCCGAGCTCATCGGCAGAAAAACACGGTTGCTCCACATACTCGAGGGGCCCATTGGCCGTGAGCACCCGCACCGCCTGAACCGCCTCATCCACACTCCACCCCCGGTTCGCATCAACGCGGATCAGCGCCCCAGGTAGGATCCTGCGCACCGCGTTGACGCGGGCCACATCCTCGCGCAGGGACTGTTCAAAGGACATCCCCGTCCCATCAGGACGGATCCGCTCTGCCACCTTCACCTTCACGGTTCTCGCCCCGGGAACCCGCGCGAGAATCGCCTCGATCTCCTCGGGATGTACTGCGGGAACAGTGGCATTGATGGGGACCAAGGGCCGCTGCACAGCAGGCAATTCATCCCACCCCATCTCCAGGGTGCAGCGCAACCACGTTGCTGCCTCCGCTGTCTCATACTCCACAAACGGCGACCACTCGCACCATCCGTTCGGGCCCTCCACGAGCATGATCTCGCGGTGGGTGAGGCCGCGGAAGCGCACGCGCATCGGCAGTGACACCACCACGGCGCGGTCGAGGAGGTCCGGGAGAGTTGGCAGCATAGGCGCCAGTGTAGTCTCTGGCCACGTCAGAAATGACGTGATCCATTACGCCGTTACAGACACCACAATGGAGGTGCGCCGCATCCTCTCCCGATATCGCACCATCGAGGGACTACTCTAGACTCCCATGAGCAACTCCACGACTGACAACCCGTTCCACGCCGCCGATTGGGCCCCCGTCGCAGGCTTCGAGGACTTCACCGACATCACTTACCATCGCCACACGGGCACCGGGCGCGAAAACGGCATCGTGCGCATCGCGTTTGACCGGCCGGAGGTGCGCAACGCGTTTCGGCCGAAGACTGTAGACGAGCTCTACCGCGCCCTCGACCACGCGCGCATGAGCGCCGACGTAGGGGTGGTGCTGCTCACTGGCAATGGCCCCTCGCCCAAGGACGGCGGATGGGCATTCTGCTCCGGCGGTGATCAGCGCATCCGCGGCACCTCCGGTTACCAGTACTCCGATCAGGAGGACTCCGCCCTCGCGCAGGCCGGCCGGCTCCACATCCTGGAAGTCCAGCGCCTCATCCGCACCATGCCGAAGGTCGTCATCGCCCTGGTCAACGGGTGGGCGGCCGGCGGCGGCCACTCTCTCCACGTGGTGTGCGATCTCACCCTCGCCTCCCGCGAGCACGGGCTGTTCAAGCAGACCGATGCCGATGTCGCAAGCTTCGATGCCGGCTACGGGTCGGCATACCTGGCCAAGATGGTGGGCCAAAAGTTCGCCCGGGAGATATTCTTCCTGGGGCGCACCTACACCGCCGAGGAGATGAAGCAGATGGGGGCGGTCAACGAGGTGGTCGACCACGCCCACCTGGAGGGCACGGCCGTCGAGTGGGCGCGGATGATCCTCGGCAAATCCCCCACCGCCCAGCGGATGCTCAAGTTCGCGTTCAATCTCGTCGATGACGGGCTTATGGGCCAGCAGGTCTTCGCGGGCGAAGCCACGCGGCTCGCCTACATGACCGACGAGGCCGTCGAGGGCCGCGACTCGTTCCTTGAGAAACGCGATCCGGACTGGTCCAGATTCCCCTACTACTTCTGAGGTAGCACCATGCGGTTACACGCCCTTCCCGTCGACTCCCCCACACTTGTCGACGACATTGAGCGCTGTCTGTCCGGCAGCGCATCCTGGTGTCCGGTACCAGCTGGGGCGACGGCGCGGGGGGATGCGCTGCGGGCATCGATGCGCTTCGGCGAGGACATTGAGCCCGACATCGCCCTCGTCATGGCAACCTCGGGATCCACGGGCACCCCGAAGGGGGCGCTGCTCACAGCCGGAAACCTGGTGGCCAGCGCGGATGCGACACACCGGGTGCTCGGTGGACCGAAACCCTGGTTGACGTGCCTGCCCGTGCACACGATCGCGGGAATGCAGACGGTGGTGCGCACGCTCGTGGCCGGGTTTGAGCCGGTGATTATGGATGTCTCGCACGGGTTTGCTGCTGAGGAGTTTATCGCGCTGACAGAACCGGATACGTACACCTCACTCGTCCCCAACCAGCTGCACACCTTGCTCCATTCCCTCGCCGGGGTGGAGGCGTTGCAGCAGTATGCCGGGGTGTTGGTGGGGGGTGCGGCGATCCCCAAGGACCTCAAAACTCGGGCTGAGCGACTGGGGATCAGGCTCATCACCACGTATGGGGCGAGCGAAACTGCCGGGGGGTGTGTGTATGATGGGGTGCCGATTCCCGGTGCGCAGATCGCTTTCTCCGGCGACGATGGGGTGCCGCACGTCTATTCCTCACACCCGGCCCCCGGGGCGGGCGCTGACCAGTCGATTCCCGAGGGTGCGCGAATTTGGCTCGGCGGCCCGATGGTGGCGCGCGGATACCGCAATGACACTGACAATCTCAATCCCGGCCCGGACGGGAAACCGTCCCGCGGGGAGCTTTCTACCAGTGCATTCCCTCGGCCCGGGTGGTTTGCCACGAGCGATTCGGGCACGATCAGCGCGGGCAAACTCACCGTGTTGGGGCGGTTTGACACGCTCATTAACTCCGGGGGTTTGAAACTCCACCCGGAGCTCCTGGAGCATCAGATTCTTCAGGTCCCAGGCGTTGATGAGGTGTGTGTGGTGGGGCTACCGGACCCCAAGTTCGGTCAGATTATCGCGGCCGCGTACACCGGTTCGGCCACCCCGGCCCACGTCATCGAGGGCCTTGCGGACCTGCCGCGGTGGCAGCTGCCGAAGGAGCTCCGGCGCCTGGATACGCTGCCCACGCTCACCTCCGGGAAGGTGGACCGGATGTCGGTGGAGGCGAAGCTCGCCCGGAGGGGCGGTTAGCCCAAGCGCGAGCCAGCGGGAGGACCCCCCGCGACCAGGCGGTCGGGACGGGGACGGCTGCCCTATGGCACCCCCATGGGGGCCGATGGTCATGGTGCACCGGGGCGCTATCCCTCGTTGCGTCCACGCCTTCGACTACCTGCGGTGAGAATCAGTCCACCGAGGACCAGTAACAACAGGCCAGTGCCCGCAGTCAGGCCGAAGGCTTCTAATCCAGTAACCGCCAGTTTCCCGGGCGGTAGCTCTGGCTGGACTGGTTGTGCAGGCGGCGTGCTCGGCTCCGATGGAACTGGGGCGGGCCGGTGAATCACGTAGCGATCCACCACATATCCAACAATGCCCAGAAACAGTGCTCCACCGGTTAGACCAACAATGATGAGGACGATGTCTTCGGTGGACCCATTAGTGGCCGGATCGCTGGGATCATCAGGGTCCACAGGGTCCACAGGATCAACCGGATCATCAGGGTCCACAGGATCCACAGGATCATCCGGGTCAACAGGATCAACAGGATCCACCGGGTCAACAGGATCCACAGGAGCGGTGTAGGTGTTGACAAACACTGCGCCCACGCCGGTGCCGTCCGCACCAAGGTCCACCGGGGTTTCGATGTCGGCTGCACCATCCACACCCGGGGTGACCTTCGCCATCGTGCGTTTCGCCATCAGTGTTCCGGCACCGGTATCAGTGACCTCATAGGTAACCTTGTAGAGAGAGGTGTCGTAGGTGTAGTCCTTGATCGGATTCTCGGTGACCTCGGCAATTGTGTAGGTGTAGGTTCCCACCTGCGGGAAGTCGATCCACCCAAATTCACCGGTTTCACCGGCCTTCACCTGCAGGGTCTTTACCCCATCTGCGGCACCCACAGGAAGCGGATAGTCCGGATTATCCGGAGTAAGCGTGAAAGTGAAGGTCTCTGCGGTTGGCGGAGTACCGCCAGTCACCTGCTTCTCAATGGGCGGATCATGACGGGCAGGGGCCGCCTCATACTCATTGGCAAAGCTCGGGATAGCCCCGGCAGCAAGCGGGGTGACAGGATCGGTATCCGTCGTCGGATCAGAATCCTTGGTCCATGCACTGGTGACCTCGAGTTTGTTGGTGTCCGGATTGAGTTCCACCGTGTATGTCACCGTGAAGACCGCCGGATCATACGTGTAGCCAGGAGCCTTCGCATCAAATTCGCGCACCGTAAAGGCGAAGGTGCCCGGGAGTGCAAGCGTGATTGGATCGAAGGTGAAGCTGGCGGTATTGGCGATGGAGGAAGCGGGTTCGCCCGCTACCGCAGCAGCGTTCTCAACCGAGGTCTCCGCCGGTAGGGTCGCACCGATCGGATTGTCCTCCTTGGCCGCGAGTGAAAATGCAAACTGGCCTTGAGCAAGAACCTGCGGAACCTGCTCTCCCGTGACGGGATCGGTCTGGGTGAGCGTTTTCGTACCGGTGATGGACACCTCCACTGGCGCTGGCGGGGTGTAGCCATTGATAAAACTGACCGCGTTGCCTACACCATCATCACCGGCAGGCGGAGTAAACGGTTGCCCGTCCTTGGTCCACGTCGTCGTGGCCACAAGAGCATTGGTGGTGGCATCAAGGGCGACAGCAACCTCTGCCACATATTCAGACCCATCGTAGGTGAAGCCGGCCGCCTGCTTATCCACCTCAGTGAGGATGAACGTGTAGGTGCCTGCCTTTGTGAAGGTGATGGGATCGACAGTGACAGTGCCGTTTGCTGCGATGGGCTTCTCCCCGGCATCAAAGCCGGTGTAGCCAGTCGCATCGTTGCCGGTGTCGGCGGCAAGATTCACGGCGAACTGGCCATCATCAAACGCGATCGGGGTTTCCTGGCCCGAGTCCGGGTCAGTCACGGTCAGTGTCTTGTTCGCGGCAAACACCACCACGGCAGGGTCGGGTGCGCTGTAGGTATTGGCAAAGGTGATGGCGTTTGCGTCCCGGCCATCGTGAGAGTAGGTGGTTGTCACCTCGAGGGTGTTTGTCTCAGCGTTCAGTGCAACCTCATAGGTGACATCGACAACCTGCGTGTCGTAGCTGTAGCCAGCCTGTCCGCCGTTCAACTCTTGCACCTGGAACCGGTAGGTGCCGGGCTGGGAGAAGGTGATCGGCTCGAAGGAGAATGTCCCATCCGTACCCACCGTGGCGGTGGTGGTGTGAGGCAGCATGTAACCGCTGTCGACGGCGGTGGCAGTGCCCGCAGCCGCCGTTGCATTATTGTCAACCATCTGCACAGTGAACTGGTTTGCGGCAATAGCCTTCGGCACAGACTGACCAGTGACGTGGTCCGTCTGGGTGAGCGTCTTCGTTCCTGTGAGGGTCTGGGTGACCGGCGTTGGCGGGGCGTAGACGTTGGTGAAGCTCACACCATCGGTGGCAGTACCGGCCTTGGTGTACGTGGCGGTGGCCGCGAGGGCGGTTCCGTTCTGGGTGACGGTGACCGTGACGGTCACTGGGGTGGTGTCATAGGTCCACCCGGCCGGTGCGGTGCCGGTCTCCGCGACGGTGAACGTGTAGGTGCCCGGCTTGGTGAAGGTGATCGCGTTGAAAGCGAAGCCGGCGCCGGTGTTGGACACGGTGGTCACAGTGGGCAGGGTCGCACCGGCCGGGTTCTCCGGGTCTGCTGACAGGGCGAAGGTGAACTGGTTGTCTGCGATGTCCTTCCCCGTCACGGTCTTTGTGCCGGTGAGGGTGAGGCTGGTCGGTGTCGGCTCTGACCACACCCAGCGGCCAAGCACACTTGTCGTGGCCACATTCACTGTCACGGAGTCCTGGTCCCAGCCCTGAAATGACCACACCCCACTGTCCGGATCGGCTACCACCTGGTCAGCGGCAGGAACCGTGGGCGAGTCTACCTGTGTGGTGGCGCGACGGTTCGACACTGTGGCGGGGAGCAGGGCGCGCACCTCCTGCGGGAGGGTCTTGCCCGAGGTGGCGGACTCGAACGTGTACGTCACATCGCCAGTGCCGTAGACCTCGAGGGCCACCGGATCACACAGGTCCTCATTGGCCCCACCAAAACCGTAGTAATTGCCCTGACCACTGGCCGCCTTGGTGGCAAGGTCGAACTGGTCGGCATAGTTGAAGTAGCCGCCTGCAGCCAGCTGGGCATCCGTGAGAGTAGGGTCGGCATCGATGTCTGTGATCGAGGCCGCATTGTCACCGCTACCAGCAGTGAACACACTGGGCTTACAGGTGTTATGACCCAACACCGAGTATCCGGAGTCCTTGTCGATGTAGCTCTGTGTCCCCGTGGCGGCAGACACCGTGGGATAGGTGGCAGCATGGTTGGCCGCACCCGTCCCGGGGGCAGTGCCAATGAGCGACCGGGCACGGGCATACGTCCCCATCCCGGCGGTTGCGTCATCCATACTGAGTCCGGCCGGGTTGCCGGGCTCCTCTTGCCGCCATGCCGCAAACACCTGCATGGGCAGGTAGGCGGAGTAATCCGCCCCAACCTTGTACGTCCCAGACACGGTGATCTCAATGAAGTCACGGTAGCCGTGGTAGCCGGACAGGTTGAGGCCGTAGTCGGTGAAGTTCGCGTCATCGGCGCTCCCGTCCCCGTTGTAATCACCGGAGCCGACGGTCACCCGTCCGGCTCGCACCTGGGCGGGTGCGTCCGCAGTGGCGGCAGTAAGTGCCTCACCGGAGACCCCGACGTAGGTGTCGTAATCGGGCAGAGTGATGCGCGGAGCGGACGCAAGCGGGAACCCGGTGGGAGGGTAGCTCGGGAACATCTCAGCAAGCGTCGGCATAGTGACCCCGGTCAGTGCGTCCATGACAGCGCGGTACTGCTCAGCATCGGCGGGCAGGATGTCCGTGAGTAGCGGGGTGGCCGCATGGGCTACATCGGCACCGGTGGCCGAGTCAAATACAGGTGATGTGGTCGGGATGACCTCCACTTCGTGCGCCTCTACACTGGTGGATCCCTGCGCATACAGCGTGCTCAAGTACTTGTTCCACGCCACCGCCAGCACCTGTTGGTCAGTGGGTGTTGTGCCAGAGTTTCCGGCGATCTCCGGAACCATCTCTCCCCAGATCCACTGGGCGTTGCGGATCACTGTGAAGCAGTTCTCCGGGCTCACCTCCACATTCTCCCAGGAGGACTGGAAGAACGTTGGCTGGCAGACGTCATCGAGCAGCGTCGGTTCCGCTCCTTCATCGAGCACATCCAGTCCGGGGAGCTCCCCATTGGGGCCGAGGTTATCGGCCAGAATCGCGAGGGCCTCTGTGAACCTGGTACTGCGGGTAACCGTCGGCACCTGGTGGAATGTGAACGTCACGTCCGTGAGGTTCTTCGGCAGCCGCACCACAAAGTGGTCAACGGTCTCATCGCCCGTCGTCGACTCCCCCACCGTCATGCGCAGGTTGTAGGATACATTGACATCTTCACCGATGGTGGCACTCACCGTCCCGTCATCGGTGCCGTCCCCGTCCACTACTTCCGCATCCACCCCACCCTGGGTGAGAGTGCCGGTGGCAGTGACCTTGGCTGCGACCTGATCACAGGAGTCCTCTCCGCGAGTTGCCAGCCGCGAGACGAGGGTATGGTAGAAATCTCCCTGATCGTCAAATGACTGTTGCGCGTCATACTGGTCCAACGTCCAGGTGCCGTCGGCTTTCTGGTACTCAGTGAGCGGCGGAATGCCAAAGCCGGTATAGGTGGCATAGGCCTTGGCAAAGAGGTTGTAATACTGCGGGTAGTTGAAGTACTGGTTATCAGAGGCCACCGTGTCGTCGTCGATGTCTTCGACATAGTCCACGCCGTCCTGCTGCGGCATAGTGGGCCGACACGTTGGGTTGCCTTTGAGCCCGTAGCCAGAGGCTGCATCAATGTAGGTGTCTGGATCTGTGGTGGGAACAACGGGGAAAAGGTTACCAAGGGTGAAATACTCTTTTTCCGCGTCCGGGTCGCCCGGCAGACTGACCCCACCAAGGCTGGCGGTCCCGTCCCGGAGGTTGAAGGTCCCGGGATTGTCACCATCGGAGGTCTTTTCATACTCCAGGGTATCCGGGTTGAAACCGTAGAAGGCGCCATCGAGACGCGCTGGCAATCCATCCCCCTGCATAAGGGTTCGAGCCGCAGGGAGAACTTGAAGGGGCAGATAGGTCACCGGGGTGGCCCCAATCGTGTATGTGCCCTGGATGGTGATATCGACAAACTCACCGGCGATGTAGGGGGCTAGGTTGAGGCCATATTGGACGAAATCAGGGTTGACAACCTCACTCTCGTCACCCTCGTCCGTCTTATACTGACCCACCGAGACCTGCGGGGAGATGCGAGCCTCACCTCCACGCGGAATCGGGGTGCCTGTGTAAAACGTCGGGGTATCGGCGAGAGTCCTTCCGTTGTCCACGGTGAGCCCGGCTGCATCCAACGCGGCAATGAGCGTGGCATAGTTCGCCGCTTCTGTCTCATCGATGCTGCGGGCGGTGCCGATGGGCGCCCCGGAGTGATATGCCTCGGCGAATCCGACAGCAGTATTCGAGGTAAACATGTAGTCCGTGAAGACGGACACAGTCACATCCTCATTCCTCACATCGGTGACATCAAGATCGACCATTGCCTTCACGTAGTTATCCCACATGAGGGCCAACACCTCTTGGTCGGTCGCATCAGACGGTGCGTACGTGTTCTTGTAACCGTTGAAGCAGTTGGTGGCGTTGACTGGCAGCTGATTGCCGTCATCATCCAATCCGGTATCCCACTCACTACACACCTCTGCCAGGATCTCCTCATCCAATACTTCGAGGCCCGGTAGGCCCCCACCGGGGGTGTAGTTACCCGTAAAATTCTCCAAGATCTGTCCGAGGTTATCGGAGAGGTACGGCACCTGGTGGAAGGTGAAAGTGACATCGTGGATGGCCGCAGGCATCCGCACGAGGTAGTAGTCCACTGACTCCACATGGTCCGAGGAATGGCCCGGGGTGAGGTGCAACTCGTATTGAACATCGACAGTCTCACCAATGGTGCCGGTCAATTGGGCGTAGTCCTCGAGAATCTCGGCATCGACACCACCAGCCATGACGACGTTATCGCGACCTCCCGGATCTGTATCGGCCGCCGCCGGGGTGAGCGGCACCACGAGAGAGACGATCCCGAGGATGAGTGCAAAGAGGAGCGCACGAGCCCGGCGCAGCTGGGTACTGTAGGGATGAATCCACTGGTTACACTGCGTATTCATGGTTCCTAGTCTTTCTCATCCTGGTGGACGCGTGAGTGGATGTACCGTGAGCACATATGGACATACTTAATTGTATGAAAGCGAAAAAAGTCACATCTGCTTTATTGATTGAGCAATGAGAGCACCTCCCCCCGTAACACCCCCAAAAGGGCCACTACCTGCAGATCTAAAAAAGTGATATGGCTCACCCTTCAAGCACAGAGCGCCCGAAAGTCTCCCGTTTTCATCACCTCCGGGAAGGTGGACCAGATGTCGGTGGAGGCGAAGCTCGCCCGGAGGGGCGGTGAACTGGAGAAAAGGTGAGCAACCGCTCACCTATATTCCAGGCCAAAAGTTTACCCCCGATTAGAGGGGTTTCTAAAAATTCTATGAGATTCTTTTAATAAATAGGGCTCCGTTCTTCACCTATTCTTACCTGCACCTTTCCCTGGCAGTTTCCTGGGAAGCTTTGGAGCGAACTGAAAATGCTCCCATAAATGCCACCACAGGCAGGGTATTTATCTTGTACCAATTTCGCTTCTGGGAGTAGATTGTAGGAAATACTCCGTGTGGGCCAGCGGGTTATCTGACAAAGAACCTCGGCGCCCGCATCGAATCCTAAGAAAAAACCATCTCACCCAAAGGAAACGACAGGGAATGCGTATTCGTAATCACTCCTCCCTCGCGATGGCCGGTCTGGGCTTCTTCGACCGCACTCGCACCCTCATCGCCGGTGTCGCCGCCGGCGCCGTCATCGCCACCGCCGCCGTCGCCCCGCAGGCTCTCCCGCAGGCCGACGCCGCCACCGTCGTCCTCGACGACCCGAACGACCAGGCCGCCCTCTCCGAGCTGGAGAAACTCCAGGCCGGAGCAGAGGAATCCACCGGCACGATGCGCGGTGTAAAGACCGTCTCCGGTATCGCCGTCATCGATGGCGACGGTAGCGCCATGGACCAGGGCAACTGGGATACCATCCTCGACGGCACCCAGAAGGGCCTCGAGAACCTCAAGGTCTACGCCTACTACATTGACAAGGACGGTGCCCAGTCCCCGACCTACTACACCACCATCCAGAAGCCGGACAAGCTGAACCAGAACTGGTCCATCCAGTTCAAGGACTTCAAGGATGCAGCCGGTACCACCCACACCTTCGAGGCCATCCCCGGCGAGAAGATCAAGGTGTGGGTCGATGGCTTTGACAAGCAGGCCTACACAGTCTCCTACAACGAGTCGAACCCGTACAACACCTCGACGGCGCGCCAGTTCTCCGCGTGGAACCTTGCCGCCGGTTCCCAGCACGTGTACAACCACTTCCTTGTCCTCCAGCGCACCCCGCAGTGGGAGGGCGAGCCCGGCACTGCTGTCCCGCTCACCCTCGCCACTGACCAGTGGGTTGTTGCTGCCGACAATATGAACCAGAAGTCCCCGCACGTGGTCTCCGGTACCGTATTCTGGGACAACCACACCGGTAACGCCCGCGCGGACTACGCCCTGCCAAACTTCGCCGCCGGCGATATGCCCGCCGAGCAGATCCAAGTCGTCGGCTCGTACCTGCGCGATGAGGTCGTCGCACTGCTCGAGGCCTGGAAGCGCGAGGGGAACAACGCCACTGCCCCCGTCGAGAAGCAAATCTCCGAGCAGAGCCGCATCATCAAAGAATGGGAGGCCGCCAACCCCGGCCAGTCCGCCATCGCCGAGACCGTCTACACCTACACCAATGACAACGGCGAGTACCAGCTGAAGTTCCGGGGCATCTGGGGCGATTCGTGGTCCTACAAGGGCATCTCCACTCACAACCACCACGAGCTGGTGGCCCCGGATCCGGCCACCGGTGAGATTCCCGGGTCCTTCCTCAAGGGCAACGAAAACTCCAAGCACATCAACACCAACTACATGTACATCTACCCGGTGTTGAATTACGGCACCGACGGCACGCTGGCGGCCTACACCCGCTACGGCGCAAACCAGGCCCCGTTCTTCCAGCCTGCCGCCGAGTCCAACCGCGGCGATATCATCGGTGGCTACGGTGTCAACGAGATCGGCTACCTGAACTTCCCGCTCTATCAGGCCAGCCCCGACTTCAACATCATTGACTTTGACACCCGCGAGCACCCAGCCAAGCCCGGGGACACCGCCCGCCTTGAGGGCAAGTCGCTCATGGTGAAAACCCCATACACGATCGTGTGGACGGACAACAACGGCACCGTCATCAACAAGTGCAGCTTTGAGACCACCGAGCTCGGCCTGCTGCCGGATGGTGTGTGTGACCTCGCCGTGCCGGCCAACCTGCCGCGCACGACCATCTACACGGCCTCCCTGTACTCGAAGTATGTGGGTGAGAACAATGACAAGAACGTGCTCACCGCCTCCGACTCCTTCATCGCCCTCGCCGGTTCCCTCGGCATGCCCAACGGCTCCGTCGGCGATTCCTACACCGGTGGGACGAGCCAGGATATCCGCGAGGGGCAGACTGTCGTGTACAAGGCGGAGGGCCTGCCCGAGGGCCTGAGCATCAACGCCACCTCCGGCACCATCTCCGGCACCCCGACAACGCCGGGCGTGTATGAGGTGAACTTCCCGAATGAGGTGCGCAACAGCCGCGGCAAGCTGGTGACCACCATTCCACAGAAGGCGACGGTTGTCATCACCGACATTCTGCTTGACGACGGCGATACGGTCACCGCGTACACCAAGACCATTGACCCGGCCACCACCGACAAGGCCACCGATATCCTCGGCCTGCCCGAGGGCACCCTTGTCCGCGACCTCAAGGCCGCTGGCCTGCCCGCAGGGCTCACCCTCACCCCGGTGAAGGGGGCCACCGCTGAGGTTGGCCCGTGGGAGATCACCGGCACCCCGCAGAAGGGTGGCCAGTTCGATGTCCTGTTCACCTACCGGATGCAGCTGCCGGGTTCGGAGGCCATGGAGACTCACTCGGACACGGTGAGCATGACCATCACAGCGGTCATGGGTGAGCGCAATGATCCCGCCTACACGGCCACCACCGTCAAGCAGGAGGAGACCGCCGATTCGGCCGCCCCGACCGATGCAGCCGGCAAGGACGGCTTCCCGGCGGGCACCACCTTCACCTTCGATGACAGTGTCGTGTGGCCGAACGCGGATGCCCCGTGGGCGACGATCGACCCGGTCACCGGTGTGATCTCCGCTGCCCCGCACGAGAAGAACCCGGACCCGGGCAAGACCACTCTCCCGGTCCGCGTCACCTACCCGGATGGCACCTCTGACCTGGTACAGGCCCCGTTCACCATTGAGCCGGGCGATCAGAACGTCCTCTTCAACCCGGAGTACCAGCAGGGCACGGTGGTCAAGCGCACGGAAACCGAGACGGTTCCCGCCCCGATCGATCCCTCCCGCCCGGCTACTGAGCAGAAGGTTCCACTGGGCACAACCTTTGAGAAGGTCTCCGGCCCCGACTGGGCCAAGGTAGATCGGGACAACGGCTCGATCAAACTCACTCCCGACGAGTTCGTTGAGCTCAAGGCCTACACCATTGAGGTCATTGCCCACTATCCGGATGGCACGAGTGATCCGCTGTCCGCGCAGGTTGTTGTCACCGCCGGCAATATGGCCGACGAGTTCGAAGGAAAGCTCTCCTACACCCCGCAGCAGGTGCGCCAGCTGGAGACGGCCACCTCGAGGATTGTCGACGACATCTTCGCTGTCCCCGCCGGCTCAGAATTTGCCAGCGTCAACCTGCCCGAATGGGCAAGCCTCGATCCGGCCACCGGTGACATCACCTGGGCCCCTGGCCAGGATGTGGAGCCGAAGGTCTACGACACGTTCCAGGTGACCATCACCTTCCCGGATGGCACCGGCCCGCTCACCCTCAAAGCCCCGGTGCAGGTGCTCGTCGCCCAGGATGCCAACCGGATTGACCCGCTCTATGAGGACATCACCGTCCGCCAGGGCGAGAAGGCCTCCACTGCCCTCGCCGAGCGCGACAACGAGACCATTCCGCTGGAGAGTGCCACGCTCGTCAACGCTGCGTACTACCCGTACATCCAGGTGAATGAGAATACCGGCCTCATTGTGGCCTCCCCGAGCCAGACCGATCCGATCGGCCTGAAGGAACTCACCATCCACCTCGTGTACACCGATGGCACCGAGGAGGATGTGCCGGCGAAGGTGACCATCACCCCCGCCGTCCAGTCCACCAAGCACGATCCGCAGTACACGGCGGTCAAGGTGGCACAGGGTGCGGTGGGGCACGTGGATAAGCCAACCGATAAGTACGGCATCGACCCGACCACCACCTTCGAGCCCACTGCCGCCACCCCCGCGTGGGCGCTCGTCAACGCCGACGGCTCCATCGAGCTCACCCCGGGCCTCGACGTAGCCACCGGCACCTACACGATCCCGGTGCGCGTCACCTACTTTGACAACACCTCCGAGGAGATCACCGCCCCCGTCACTGTCACCCCGGCGGCGGACACCGCCCACTATGAGGCGGATTGGGACGACTTCTCCGTTCCGCAGAACCAGACCGTGACCGTCTCGCCCACGAAGTCCGAGGGCTTCCCGGCCGACGCCACCTTCTTCAAGTCCGGCGACACCACCCTCGCCTGGGTGGAGGTGAACCCGACCACCGGTGACATCACTGCTCACCCGGACTTTGACGTGAAGGCCGGCACCTACCCGGTGAACGTGCAAACCTGGTACATCGACGGCTCGCACGAGTCTGAGGAGGTGCTCATCACCGTCATCGGTGGCGACTACTCCGACATCTACACCCCAACCTATCGGGACACCACGGTCAAGGAGACCCAGACCGCAACGGTTGCCCGCCCCACCGATGTGATCCGCAACGTGGCCATCCCCACCGGCACCACCTTCGCACAGGAGGGGCAGTGGCCGGAGTGGGCCACCCTCCAGGAGGACGGCTCCATCGCGCTCGCCCCGCAGCTCGGCGACAAGGGCGACTATGCCCTCGCCGTGAAGCTCACCTACGCCGATGCCGGCCAGACCAGTGAGATCGCCACCGCACAGGTGACTGTCACGGATGCCCCGATCGCTCTCCGCAACGGTGCAGAGACCCCGATGTATTCGGATACCACTGTCTACCAGGGCACCACGAAGACCATCCCGGCCCCGACCGTGTACACCAACGGTAAGACGATCAACCCGGCCGATATCGCCTCCTACGCCGCCGGCACGGATGTGCCAGCCTGGGTGAAGGTCAACCCGGATGGTTCGCTCGTCCTCACCCCGGCCGCCGATGAGAAGCTCGGTGTGGTCGATCCGATGCCGGAAATCATCGTCACCTACGCCGACGGCTCCACCGAGCCCTTCCGGGTGCCAATCACCGTGATCAAGAACGATCAGGACGGCGACGGGCTGGCCGATGAGGTCGATCCGGACATCGACGGTGACGGTGTGAACAACTTCGACGAAGTCCTCGTCGGCACCGATCCGCGCAACCCGATGACCAACGGCAACACCCTCGACGGTGACCTCGACACCGACGGTGACGGGCGCACGAACGGTGAGGAATCGTTCATCCCGCAGCACAAGGATCCGGTGAGCGGGAAGCTCGTGGACACGCAGGTGCCGACGGATGCGGAGACCGGCATGGGCATTGTTGATGAGGCCACCTACGGTGACCACGTCATGGCCGGTGGTCTCACCGACGAGAACGACAACGAGAAGCCCGACCTCACTGAGGCCGACACCGATGGCGACGGCATCCCGGACAACCAGGATCCCGATATCGACGGTGACGGTGTCAACAACGAGGACGAAAAGGCCGCTGGCCTCGACCCGTACAAGAAGGACACCGACGGTGACGGTGTGGACGACGGCAAGGAGGACACCGACGGCGACGGCAAGGCCAACGCCGACGAGTCCTACGTACCCGCCGGGGCCGTGGAGGATGCCGACGGTGACGGCTGGGCCGATATCACCATCACCGACATCAACCCGAAGAATGACAACGCCGACCTCCTCGACGGGGACCTCGATGGCGACGGGCTGGCCGACGCAGTCGACCCGGACATCGACGGTGACGGTGTGAACAACTTCGACGAATTGGCCGCCGGACTCAACCCGCGCAACGCCGATTCCGACGGTGACGGCACCCCCGACGGGGAAGAAGACACCGACCGCGACGGCAGGTCCAACCGTGAGGAGTCCTACATTCCGAAGGGCGCCGACGGCAAGGACAAGGAGGTTCCCACTGACGCGGAAACCGGCCTCGGCAAGGTTCCCGCCGACAATGTCAACATCATGGATGACTCTGGCGAAACCGACCGCAACAACAATGGCACGGCTGACCTCATCGAGGGCGATACCGACGGTGACGGGATTCCGGATTCTGAGGATCCTGATATCGACGGCGACGGTGTCAACAACGAGGACGAAAAGGCCGCTGGCCTCGACCCGTACAAGAAGGACACCGACGGTGACGGCATTGACGACGGTGCTGAGGACAACGACGGTGACGGGATTTCCAACCGCGACGAGTCCGACACCGACGGTGACGGCAACCCACTCAACGACGGCAAGGACCGAGTGTGGGATGTCACCATCACCGACATCAACGGCAACGGCATCGCCGACCTTGTGGATGCGAACCTCGACACCACGAACGACGCGAACTACGCGCCGCTGCAGCCGCGCGTGGGTCAGAGTCTGACCTCCACCCCGACCTTTGATAACCCGCTCACCCCGGCGCGTGAAACCGCCTCTGCCCCGGCCGGGACGACGTTCACGATCGACGCGGCGACGGTGCCCGCAGGCTGGACGGCGGAACTGTCCGACCCGGCTACCGGTGCGGTGACCGTGTCCATTCCGAAGGATGCGCCCACCGGTGTGGGGAAGGAGATCGCCATCACCGTGAACTATGCGGACGGCTCCAGTGAGGAGGCGCTCCTGCTGGTCACCCCGGCTGCTGCACAGATTGCCACGGAGACCACGTTCTCCATTGAGAAGTGCTTCGAGAACAGTGAGGATTGGTACACCAACCCGCTGACCTACCTCGTCCCGCTCGGCATCATCGGCCTGCTTACCCAGGTACAGCTGCCGCTGCCGGAGAACGTGCGCCAGATGCTCGGCCAGACCGGTCCGCAGGGTCCGGACCTGACACCGCAGTTCATCAAGGACATCAACGCGCAGTTTGCAAAGTCCGGTGTGCAGATCAACGTCGGCGGTATCGTCACCATCCTCGGCCTGCTCGCGGCGGCTGCCCTGGTCGGTGCATACTACCTGTCCAAGTGCACCAGCGGTACGGGATGGGACTTCTCCGCCATCGAGGGCGGCGCCTCCGGTGCCCTCTCCTCCGATGCGCAGCCGGAGAAGGTCGGAGAGCAGAAGACCAACGTGGATACCGGTGAGACGGTCTCCAAGGAGGGTGTCACCAGCGAGGAGGAGCTGACGAATCCTCCGGCCGAGTAGTTCCCCCCGGCTGGGCCGCCGGTCAGGCTCATGACCTCCGGCCCCAAGCCCCCGGCTGGGCCGCCCGGTCAGGCTCATGACCTCCGGCCCCAAGCCCCCGCGAGAGAATTCTGGCGGGGGCTTTCGCCTGTCTCGGCGCCCTGCCGGGCGCCCGCCGCACCACGTGCCCGGCGGGGTTCCCTAGTTTTAGGGGGGGACCCCCGTGCGGTCACGTCAAATACCCCTGCCGGGCGCCCGCCGCACCACGTGCCCGGCGAGGTTCCCTAGTTTTAGGGGGGAACCCCCTGTTGGCGACCTGCCGGGCGCCCGCCGCACCACGTGCCCGGCGGGGTTCCCTAGTTTTAGGGGGGGGGACCCCCAGTTGGCGACCTGGGAAAACGTAAAGGGGTCCCCCCCTAGAACTAGCGGGCTCATATAGCCCCCCGGCCCGAACATGCGCGCCTCCGGCTAGAAAGCACAATGGCCCACTATGACGCGACGATTGGCGCACTTCGGCGACACCATCTTCGCTACCACGACCGCAGATTTGGCGAAACGCCAGGATGCCGGTCAACAGGTGATCAACCTCGGGCAGGACTTCCCCGACGAGGACGGTCCCACCCGGATGCTTGAGGTCGCCGCCCGCGAAATACTCGCAGGCAACAACCAATACGCCCCGGCGCGCGGCGTGCCGGAACCTGGTTACTGCTGTCTCAGCAGGCAACAACCAATACGCCCCGGCGCGCGGCGTGCCGGAACTGCGCGCAGCCATCGCCGCTGACCGGCAGCGTCGCTACGCCCAACACTGGGACCCGGAGACGGACATCCTCGTCACCGTCGGTGCGACGGAGGCCCTGACAGCGTCGATCATCGCCATCACCGAGCCCGGCGACGAGGTCATCGTTATCGAACCGTACTACGACGTGTATGCGACCGCGATCGCGCTCGCTGGGTGCACGCGGGTGGCGGTGCCCATCGAACCGACCACCGGGCAGGTGGACCCTGCCGCGCTGCGGGAGGCCATCACAAGCAGAACAAAGCTGCTTGTGGTGAACTCGCCCCACAATCCGACGGGGCTCATGCTCAACACGGCCGATTTTGCCGGGTTGCGGCTGAGGCGGGGGTTACCGTGATCGCCGACGATGTCTATGAACGGCTCACCTTCACCACCCCACACACCCCGATGTCTATGAACGGCTCACCTTCACCACCCCACACACCCCGATCCGCTCCTATCCGGGGATGGATGAGCTGACGGTGACGATCTCCTCGGCGGCAAAGACGTTCTCTGCGACAGGCTAGTTTAGCGGTATTCGTCGAGGAGGAGCACGGGCGGAACAGCAGCAGCGGGGTCCTCGCTGGCGACGACGGTCCCCAGCTCCCACGCCTCGATATGCCGGGCGGCGAGGATCGCCAACGCCCGATCGCGCTCGGCACCGGAGACTACGGCCACCATGCCCACACCCATGTTGAACGTCTTCTCCATCTCCTCGCGGGCCACCCCACCCGTCTGTTGGATGAACTGGAAGATCGCCGGCGGTGTCCACGTCGCCCGCGACAGTTTCGCCGTCAGGCCCGCCGGGATCACTCGCGCCAGGTTCCCAGCCAATCCACCGCCGGTGACGTGGCAGAACGTGTGCACGTCACATTCGGCCATGAGGGCCAGGCAGTCCTTCGTGTAGATGCGGGTGGGCTCGATAAGCTCCTCACCGAGGGTGCGCCCGAGTGCGGGAATCTGCGCGCCCAACTCCAATCCGGCCTGCGTAAACAATACGTGGCGGGCGAGGGAGTACCCGTTGGAGTGCAGCCCCGAGCTGGCCATCGCAATGACCACATCGCCCTCACGGACCCGGTCGGGGCCCAAGATGTCCTCGCGCTCAACCACACCGACGGCAGTGGCGGAGACGTCGTACTCATCCGGGTCCATCACCCCGGGGTGCTCGGCGGTTTCCCCACCCAAAAGGGCACATCCGGCCTGCACGCAGCCCTCGGCAATGCCGGCGACAATGTCGGCTACTTTCTCCGGTACAACGTGGCCAATGGCGATGTAGTCCTGCAGGAACAGGGGTTCTGCCCCACAAACGACGAGGTCATCCACACACATGGCAACGAGGTCAATGCCGATCGTGTCGTGCTTGTCCAGCTGCTGGGCGATGACGAGTTTTGTGCCCACCCCGTCCGAGCCTGCAGCGAGCACCGGTTCGCGGTACTCCCCCAGGGCGAACAGGCCGGCGAATCCGCCCAAACCGCCGAGGACCTCGGGGCGGGTGGCTCGTTTCGCATGCGGGGAGATGAGTTCGACGGCCTTGTCCCCGGCCTCAATGGAGACGCCGGCGGCCTCGTAGGTGTTCTGGCTCGCGTTCTCGCTCATCGCGCGTCCTTTCTTAGAAGAGCTGGGTTTGGGTGTCCAAAGCGTCGGTACGCTGCATTGCCTTCACCAGGTCCGCATTCGCGTTCCCGGCGGGCAACCCAAGCGGGTAGATGCCGTCGAAGCAGGCCCGGCACAGGGAGTCGTAGGGTTGTTCGGTGGCTTCCACCATCGCGCGGATGGAGACGTAGCCGAGCGAATCGGCGTTGATCGCCGAGCGCACGGCCTCCACCATGCCCTCATAGTTGTGGGCGTCGACGGCGTTGGCGATGAGCTCACCGGGGGTGGCAAAGTCAATGCCGTAGAAACACGGCCATTTCACCGGTGGGGAGGCGATGCGCACGTGCACCTCGGTGGCACCGGCTTCCCGCAGCATCCGCACGAGGGCGCGCTGTGTGTTGCCGCGGACGATGGAATCGTCCACCACGACGAGGCGTTTGCCTTTGATTTCATCGCGCAGCGGGTTGAGTTTCAGCCGAATGCCCAGCTGCCGCAGGTTTTGGGTGGGCTGGATGAAGGTGCGGCCCACATAGTTGTTCTTCACCAGGCCGGACCCGTAGGGCATGCCGGAGCCCTGCGCATAGCCGACGGCGGCGGGAATCCCCGAGGAGGGCACGGGAATGACCAGGTCAGCCTCGGCGGGGGCTTCTTCTGCGAGGCGACGCCCGATCTCCGCACGCGCCTCATTGACGGACTTGCCGCGCAGATCCGAATCCGGCCGCGCCAGATACACGTACTCAAACACACAGAACTTATCGTCTTTGTCGGCGAACCGCTCAGTGGAGATTCCGGAGGCGTTGATGGTGATGAGCTCACCGGGTTCGACGGTGCGCACAAAGGAGGCGCCGATGATGTCGAGGGCACAGGTTTCACTGGCCACCACCCAGCCGCGTTCGAGCCGACCGATGCTCAATGGACGCACCCCGTGCCGGTCGCGGGCGGCGTAGACATTCTTGCCATCGGTAAAGACTATGGAGAATGCCCCCTGCAGCCGGGGTAGGAGTTCCCGGGCGGCATCGAGGACGGTTTTGTCCCCGCTGACCCCGTTGGCCAGATGCGCACACATAACTTCGGAGTCGGAGGGGTAAATATCGCCCCGGATGAGTTTGAGTTCGCGGGCCTCATCCATGAGGGCGTGATGGTTGGTGAGGTTGCCGTTGTGCGCCAGCGCCACATCCGTCCCGTTCGGGGAGGTGCGGAAGATGGGTTGGGAGTTCTCCCAGCGCACGCCGCCGGCGGTGGAATAGCGGGTGTGACCGATGGCGAGGTCCCCCTGGAGTGCCGCCAGTGTTTGCTCATCAAACACCTGACTGACCAGCCCTAAGTCTTTGAACACGACAACGCGTTCCCCGTCCCCGCAGGCGATCCCGGCCGCCTCTTGGCCGCGGTGTTGGAGTGCGTAGAGGCCATAGTAGGTGATCTTGGAGACCTCCTCGCCGGGGGCGAACACCCCGAACACCCCACACTCGTCGTGGGGTTCATCCTCTAACACAACGACACCGGTGGACTGGTCACGAACATAGGTGGACACGTTCGTCCATCCTAGCCCACGGCAACTCCAAACAGGTAGCCAATACCGTAGGTGACCCCCATCGCGAGCACCCCACCGACAACGAGGCGCACCACCGACCGCAGGTGCGAGCCTTCAGAGAACCTCGCCGAGATCGTGCCAGTAATGATGAGGGCAATTGCGGTGAGTACGAGAATTGCCACGGACTTCCACCCCATCGGGGCGACCACCGCCGCAATCACCGGCAACACCGCCCCGAGCAGGAAGGACACCGCCGAGGAGAGGGCGGCCGCCCACGGGTTAGTGAATTCCTCGGTGGAGACGGCGTGGCGGATATCCAGGTGCGCGGCCAGCAGGTCCTTTTCTGCCATTTCTTCGGCGGCGTGGACGGCGGTTTCCTGGCTCATCCCCTTATCCATGAGCGTGTCCACGATATCCGCCTTGAGCTCTGCGGGCACCTCTTTAACTTCGCGCCGGTGCTTCTCCACCATCGCGACCTCGGTGTCGCGCTGCGCACTGACGGAGACGTACTCTCCGAGCGCCATGGACACCGCCCCAGCGGAGACGGCGGCGATACCGGCGGTGAAGATACTTTTAGCGTCGCTACCAGCAGCGGCAACACCGAGGAGCACACCGGCGGTGGAGATGATGCCGTCGTTGGCTCCGAGCACCCCGGCGCGCAACCAGTTGAGCTTGGCTCCGAGGGTTTCTGTTCCGGATTCTTTGCCGGATTCAGCGGTTGTCATGCCCGCCACGATACCGGGCGGTATAACCGCTGTCACCTGTGGAAAGGGTAACCTACTTCACGAGCGGAAGATACCGGCCGACCTCCCCGGCCAGGTGCCCCGACGAGCTGGTCACTCCTGCCTCCACGGAGGCCGCCAGGTCTGCCAGCCCGAGCACCAACCGCAGCCACTCCACGGGGGTGGTTTCCACCACGTTGGGTGGGGTGCCGCGGGTGTGGCGGGGCCCGGCGATGGCTTGGATGGCGACAAACGGGGGGATGCGCACCTCCACACTGTGGCCGGGGGCAAGCTGCGCGAAATAGCGCGCTGACGTGCGCACCGCTGCCGATAACTCCGCCCGTGGGGGCGTGTCCCCGGCGGTGATGTCGGTGCGGACGGCGCCCACTGCGGCCATGAGGTCGTGCACATCCACCTGTTTGGTCATACTTTCACACTACACTGGCGGCATGACCCACACCCCCCGAGCCCAGCATCACCCTCCCGGTTCCTGGCCAAGCCGACGGATGTGAACTGGGGTGGCAACGTGTACGGCGGCACGGCGATGGAGTGGATTGAGGTGTCCGCACGGATTATCCGCACGGATTATCCGCACCGATGCCCACTCCATCCACACCTCAGTGGCGCTGCGGGCGGGGCTACCCACCGAGGGCGCCGATGGGCTGAGTATGCGGATGCACGCCTATGTGACGTATGTGGGCTTGGATCAGGATGGGCAGATGCTCCCGGCCCGCCAGTTCACCCCGGTCACCGAGGATGACAGGCGCCTGTGGGATCACCAGCAGGTGCTCCGGGAGCTGCGCCGCCAGTTCACCCCGCTGCCGCTGTTTGAGGCACCGGTCCAGCAGTTGTTCTAGCTGGCAGCGGACCTCAACTGGCAGCCTGGACCACAACCATCCACACGGCGACCATATGGACGACAGCGGCGGCGATCGTCGAGATATGAAAGACCTCGTGGAAGCCGAAGTAGCGGTTATTGCGCCCAGGCCACTTGAACCCGTAGATCAGTGCACCCAGCGAGTACACGATGCCGCCAGCCAACAGCAGCCACACCACCGCCGGGCCCGCATCCTGCCACACCTGCGGGATGAGCGGAACGATAAGCCACCCGAGGGTCAGGTACACCACCACGTCCAACCAGCGCGGATGGGAGATCCACACGAGGTTTAAGATGACGGCGGCAATCGCACCCACCCACGCGATCCCGAGCAGCCAGGCGGCACTGACCGGGGACAAGACGATGAGACACAGCGGTGTATAGGTGGCGGCGATGAAGATGGAGATTGTCGAGTGATCCGCCCGGCGCCACCAGTCCACTGTGGCCCGGTGCTTCCATGGCCCGAGGTGATAGGCCGCTGATACCCCGAACAAGCCAACCACGCCGACGCAGTAGAGGGTCACGCCGAGGGCTTGCCACCAGGCGATTGTCATCCATGCGTAGGTGGTGAGGACCGTGCCGGCAAGTGCCCCGAGGATCGTGGCCCCGTAGTGGAACCAGCCGCGCGTGAGCGGACGTTGGCCGCGGTCATAAACCCAGCGGGTGCGTTCGACCATGCGCTCGGGCGCCTTCTTCATGTCAATCATGGCCTCGTTCACCTCTTTCAGTGCTGTTTCCATCGTGCAGTGTCCTTGTATCAACCCTAGTCCGTGTCTATTACGCCTGTAACTTACTCTTCCGTAGACTTGTTGGGAAATCGGCAGTCCCACAAGCACAAGGCATGTACGGAATGTAAGGGGCGGTTGATGGAACTGGCGGCAATTACGCCAACAGGACAGGTCACCAATCCCCGCTACCATCCGCCGTAGACTGGGGCGGAAGAGCCGGATAGGGTGCTGTTCCTCGGCAGCGCCACCACCCCGCCTCCAGTCACGCTCTGTTTGTGCGCCACCTCGGGCAGTGGCCTGCGGTTTTACACAAGGTAGCGCACAAATGAAAGAAGCCAGAACCTAGCCGCACCCGCGCCTACTGCTGCTTCGAGTACGAGAGCCTATACACCGTGTTCTGCAGCAGCCGGTCCCACACCGCCAGTGGCTTCGCCCCGCACGCCTGCCCGACCCGCGCAGCCCGCGCGTTCTTGGTCAGCACAGAGCGCACTGCTTTCGCCTCCTCCAGGTTCGCCCCCATGCACACTGCATAGTCACCGGTGAGCACCACATTGTTGGTGTAAGAGGAGTTGGCGCGCACGCCGACAATTTGGGCGAAGTCGTCAACGTACGGGTTGAGAGTGAGCCCGTAGAAGGCGGCGACTTCACTGTCGCGGCAGATGAGCGCAGCCCCCACATCAGAGCGGTGGTGGGTGATCTCGTCCCATACTTCTTCAGAGGGTTCCTCATCCACACCGGGATCGGGAGTGGAGCCGACGATCTGAATGTAGAGCTCACGGGCCTGCTGTTCCACGGCGAGCGCCCGCGCCAGGGCGGTCTCATCGTCCTCAGCGCAGATGAACACCCCGTGGGCGGTGAGCAGAACGGTGTCATCGTCGGGGTTGTTGTCCAGCACGGCGCGCACTCCTGCGTGGAGCCGTTTGGTGCCGGGGAGCCCGTAGACAGCGCGCGGCCACGGCAGGTGCGGGGTCGCACCGGTGTAGATGGACAGCGCGGACGCATACGGCTGGTGGGTGTGGATCACCGTGTTCACGTGGGGCCGCAGCTGATAGCACAGTCGGTGCATGGGCCATTCGCCGGAGGGTTTGAATGGCCCGCTCCAGTCGCCGATTTGGTTGAATCGGGCGAGGTCGGCTTCGATCATTGTGTCATAGGAGCGTCCGGATGGGGTGATGACGAATCCGTCTCCTTCGGTGCGGTGGGAGACATTGCCCCAGGTGCGCACGACGAGGCCTTCCTCAACTAGGGCGTGGGCGGTGTCAATGACGGCACTGCGCGCACTGTGGAAATCGTTGACGGCCATGATCGGTCCCTACTGTTCGAGGTTGACAACGTGTTCAAAGACGCGGTCGAAGCGGGCGAGCGCATCATCGATGATGTCGTCGGTGTCCGCAGCGGAGGTGTAGAGCCGAGAGCCGGCGAGGGTGACGATTCCTTCGGCCATGTAGGCAGCACCCATGTGCTCCATCTCCTTCTTGCGTTTCGAGGTCTGCTTGATCACGTCCGGAATGGTCCACGGCTTCGACCAGTCGATTGCAAAGTGCATGGTGCCCACGGTTTCGAGGTGGCAGATCGAGCCCTGGTTGAACGCGACAAAGGGGAGCCGGCGCTTAGCGATGAGCGCACGCAGCCCATCGGTGAGCCGGTCACCGGCGGCGGTGGCTTTCTCACAGGCGTGAGTTTCGGCGATTTCCTTCAGCGTGTAGTACCCGGCCAACGCGGAGAGCGGGGAGGCCGCGAGCGTGCCGCCGACGAGGGCTTTTTTCACCTTCGTGCCCCCGTGGATGCCGGCGGCGAGGTAGGCGCGCAGGTCATCGCGGCCACCGAGGCCACCGGCACCGGGGTATCCGCCGGCGATGACTTTGCCAAAGACGGTGAGGTCCGGTTCGACCCCGTAGACGGAGGAGGCCCCGTGTTCGGAGATGCGGAATGCGGTGACCACCTCATCGAAGACCAAGAGGGCCCCGTATTTCTTGGCCAGGTCGCGCGCCCCGAGGATGAACTCATGGGAGATGGGGCGGGTGCCGGATTCGGGCCCGACGGGTTCGATGAAGATGGCAGCAGTGCCACCGGCGAGTTTCTTCAGTTTGAGTTTCTTCTCCAGGTCGTCGAGGTCACCGGGGAAGAATTCATCGGTGAAGGTGAACGACGGCAGCGGAACCCCCTTGGATTGGGTGAACTTGGAGCCGGGTACCCGGATCCCATAGGCGATGAGGTCACTCCACCCGTGGTAGGCCCCACCCATTTTGAGCACGTGCTTGTGGCCGGTGGCGAGCCGGGCGACGCGTTCGGCAGCCGCGCAGGCCTCAGAACCGGAGTTGAACATGCGCAGCCAGTCCACCGAGGGCACGAGTTCGGTGACGAGTTTGGAGAGTTGGATTTCCGCATCGTGGAGGAGCCCCGTGGACGGCCCGCACTCGTTGAGCAGTTCGATGACTTTGCTGCGCACAGATTCGGGGTTGGAGCCGAGCACGGTGGGCCCGCCGGCTTGGAGGAAGTCGATGTAGCGGTTGCCGTCGAGGTCTTCCAGGTAGGCCCCGTCCGCTTTCGTGAAAGTGAGGGCGAAGGGGTGATTGAACGCAAGGTTGTGTTGCACGCCGCCGGGGATGTATTTCTTGGCGGTGTCGATGTTGGCTTTGGACTTCGCGCACTTTTCGTCGAAGTAGTCGTGCTCGTAGGCGGCGAGGGCTTCGCGGGAGATGGAATGGATGGGGCGGGCGATGAGATCATCGAGTTCGCGGATGATCTGAGCGGTTCCAGGGCGGTTGATATCCATATTCTGAATCTAGCACTGAACTGCATGAGGCATGTTAGTATTGAGCTCTATGACCAGAGCCACCGACCGCTTCCTCCACCTTGACGAGGCTAAACAACTCCGCATCCTGGAGGCGGCAACCACTGAATTTGCCCAACACGGCTATGAGAGGGCGAATACGAACCGGATTGCCCAGGCGGCCGGGATATCTGTCGGCGCATTGTTTAAGTATTTCCCCACCAAGCAGGATATTTTCGCGTATGTGGTGGACCGTGCGGAGAATCTCCTCGAGTCGGTGATTTCGCAGCAGCTCAACCCGAGTGAGGTGACGAGTGTGCTTGATGGGGTGGATACGATGTTGCGGATCGTGGCGGAGTCGTGCATTACCCACCGGGATGCCACCCTCATGTATTTGACGTTGGCTGGCCTGAATAATGAGCAGTTTGCCACAGAGACGGCGATTCACCTGGAGGATTACCCCTCTCAGCTCTACATTGAGCTGTTGGAGGCAGGCCAAGCTGCCGGGGAGATTCGCAGTGATATTCCCGCCGCCACCTTGGCTTTCCTCACCGATAACATCTTCATGTCCCTGCAGCAGGCGCTCATCAGTGACTATTACGTCGCCCGCCGCACACTGTATCTTGGTGATCAGCCTGTTGCGGATCTCATCGCCCAAACGAGCGCATATTTGCGTGCCGCGTTGGCCGCACCGAAGGGGTAACTGGTGTTTGTTCTCGCCTACGATCTCGGCACAACTGGGGTGAAGACGTGCTTGTACTCGATTGATGAGCGGGTCCAGCAGGTAGGTGAGGCCTCGGAGAGTTATCCGCTGGCGATTTTGCCAGGCGGTGGTGCGGAGCAGGATCCGAATGAGTGGTGGGCGGCGATGTGCCGGACTACTCGCGCCCTCCTCGGGGCGTTTCCGGATGAGATGCGTCAGCTTGCGGGTATTTCGTTCTGCGCCCAGACGCAGGCGATGGTGCTTGTCGACGACCACGCCCACCCGGTGCATCCAGCATTTTCGTACATGGATCAGCGCGCGACCGCGCAGATGCGTTCACTCGGCGGTGGTTTCCCACGCATCGCCGGGTTGGGGGCGCGGACTCTGTTCACAGCATTGCGGTTGACGGGGGCGGCTCCGGCCTCGGTGAAGGATCCGGTGTGGAAATACCACTGGTTGCGGGAGAATGCGCCGGATGAGTTTGCGCGCGGCCATAAGTGGTTGGATGCGAAGGAGACGCTCATTGCCCGGATGACCGGGGAGTTTGTGATGAGCCAGGATTCCGCTTTTGCGACGATGCTCTATGACATCCACTCCGGCACGGCAACCGACACCCCGCGCTTCCACCCGGAGATGCTGAAACTGTTGCACGTGGATCCCGCCCACATGCCCCGGATTGTGCGCTCGACCGATGTGGTCGGCCCACTCCAACCCAACCCTGCCGCCGAGCTCGGCCTGCCTGCCGGTATCCCGGTGTATGCCGGTGGCGGGGATGCCTCCCTCATCGGTATTGGTGCGGGTGCCGCCGGTGTGGGCAATACGCACGCCTATTGGGGCACCTCCGGCTGGGTGGGCACCGTCACCGCGAAACAAACCGTGGACGTGACCCACAATATCGCCGCGATTGTCGGCGCCGAACCGGGCCTGTACACGTTCTTTGCGGAACTGGAAACCGCCGGAAAGTGTTTTGAGTGGGTAAAGGAGCACCTCGCGGAGGATGAGGTGAACGTGTACCTAAATCAGCGCAACATTGCCGATAGTACAGAGACCGCCTACTCCTCCCTCTATGACTACCTCTCGGAGGTGATCGCCGGTGCGGAACCGGGTGCCGGTGGGGTGATCTTCACCCCGTGGCTCCACGGCAACCGGATGCCGTTTGAGGATCCGCTCGCCCGCGCCAGTTTCTTCAATATTTCCCTGGACACGGGCAAGACGGAGTTGTTGCGTGCCGTCATCGAGGGTGTGTGTTACCACCTGCGCTGGTTTACGGAGATTTCCGCGAAGAAGGTGGGGGTTTCGCGCCGGGTGCGCTTTGTCGGCGGCGGGGCGCTCTCCCCGATGACTGCGCAGATTCTCGCTGACGTGTTGGGCAAGCCGGTGGATGTGCCCGCTGACCCGAAGGATGTGGGTGCGGTTGGTGCCGCGTTGCTTGTGGCCGTTGGGGAGGGTCTTATCCCTGATTTCGAGCACGCCGGTGACCTCATCACCGTGGAGCATTCGTATGAACCGAACCCGGCCACCCGGGAGGTTTATGACCGCCAGTATCGCGTGTTCACCCAGTTGTACAAGCAGAACAAGTCCCTTTTCGCCGCACTGAACGGGGGTGTCCAGTGAGCGCACAGCCAACCAAACCCACGGGCACAGGCAACCCCACGGCACAGGGCAACTCCACGGCACAGGGCAACTCCACGGCGAAGCAGGCCGTGCTGTTCACACTGCTGTCGATCTCCGCTGGCCTTGTGGAGTCCGGCTCGTTCGCCCTCCTTGAGTGGCTCACTCCCCTGCCCTACGGTGCGAATCACGCGATCTCGATCACGCTCTCGGTGCTGTACAACTTCACGTTGAACCGCCGCTTCACGTTCAAGTCCGCCGGTAACATTCCCCGCGCCATGCTCCTGGTTGCCCTGTTCTACGTGGTGTTTATCCCGGTGACCACGTGGGGTGGGCAGGTTGCGGCGAACGCTGGAATCAATGATGTGGCGATCAAGGCCATCACGATGGTGCTCAACTTTGTCGGTGAGTTCCTGTGGTGGAAGTTCGTGGTGTTCCGCGGCACGGAGAACACCCGTTAGCGCTAACCAGCACGAATCGTTACCAAACCGTGATAAAATTTGCGAACACGCTTGTCACGTCCCCAACGCACACCACCTAAATGCACGATTCTCCCACAATTCCAGGCAGATAGCGCCCGGAAACGGTGACGCATGGAACAAACGCGACACCCCTCCCGTTGAACCCACTGAATAACCGAAACGCGGTTACAGACTCTTTAGGAGAAATAATCATGATCGGAAGCATTATCGGTTGGATTGTCATGGGTGCGATTATCGGTGCACTTGCACGCTTCGTTAAACCCGGTAAGCAGGACATTTCCATGGTAGCCACGATTATCTTAGGTGTTTTGGGCTCCGTCATCGGCGGTTGGATCACCAGCCTGTTCAGCTACTCCAACGCCAACGGTGGCGGCTCGTGGATCGACTGGATCGTGGCGGTCATCGTCTCGGTCGTCCTCATCGGCATCTACATGGGGATGCGCAACAAGTCCAACACCAACGCGTAGTAGGTGCCTGGAGTGCACGTCACAACCTCTGACGTCACCCCCACAGCGTCTGATCTATAGACCCCCAACAGAAAGGACACTCACATGAGTTTGGGCGACACCATCAAGAACAAGGCCGAGAAACTCGGCGGCAAGGGCAAGGAAGTTGCCGGCGACCTCACCGGCAACGAGGACCTCAAGGCTGAGGGCCAGGCCGACCAGATTTCCGGCACAATCAAAGAGGGCCTCAACAAGGTTGGCGAGAAGCTCCAGAACGTGGCTGACACGGTCACTGCCAAGGTGGACGCCGCCAGTAACAAGATCAAGGAAGAGACTTCCAACGATCCTGCGGCCTAACTCAGGCACTTCCAGAACGCGCCCCTCCTCGGCGAATACGTCGGGGAGGGATTGTTTTATGCCCGCTTGCAGGCCCACTCACTTCCCGGATGAATGGCCGCCCGAACAGAAAGGGCACCCGCGCCACAAGCCACCTCAGGATAGGACGAGTCAAGTAACCGTCTTGCGGCGTGCGCACCAGGTGGCTCTCGGCCCTGTCACCGTTGACGAGGTCCGACAGGGCCGGGGCGATGCAAGGCACCAGGGGTTGTTGTGTGTCTATGAAAAAACCGACCCTCCAAACAGCACGGAGGGCCGGTCCCAAGGAACTACCCCTCGCAGGGGGGTGAGTTCAGTGATGATATTCAATTAGGGGTTCCCAGCAGCCAAGCCGACTACGGATATGCCGGTTGCCAGTAACCCAGGCCATTGGCGGGCAACTGGAAGATTATGGGGCGGGTGCCAGCCGCCTGGGCGAGCACCCACCGTTATCGTGGTGACCACACCGGGTGGTCACCACGATAAGCCGTTAGGCTTCGCGGCGCCGGCGCATGCCCACGAACAGGCCGCCGAGGATGATCAGCAGCACACCGGTACCGGCAGCAAGACCGAAGGCCTCAGTACCAGTCACAGCCAGCTTCTGACCCAGCTGCGGAGCAGGCTGCACCGGAGGAGTCACTCGACGAGCTGTTGGCGTTTACCGCTGCGCCGCGGGCGGTATGGACCAAAATCTGGTCGAATAACCCCACTGAACGGCTCAATAGGGAGATCCGCCAACGTACCGATGTCGTCGGAATCTTTCCAAATCGAGACGCTGTCGTCCGCCTTGTCGGGGCCGTTCTGGCCGAACAACACGATGACTGGATCCAACAAAAGCGTCATATGCCACTAACTAGCCTGACGTAGGTCAAAGAGATCATCGCCGCGGCGCTCATCGACGAAGACCCCAACAACAAACAGGAAATCGCCGCGTGAATACCATCACCCCGCGACGGCCCCTAAACCACCGCCGTGAAACTAACCCTAGATTCGAAAGACAGATACACCACTACCCCGGGCTTGACCACATTCCCCCGCCCCATCGGGCGCGCGAACGTATCGTGCCCAAACTCAGTCAACCTCACCGTCGGCAACGCTGCTGCGGCACCTCAAACTCCGGGTACGCGCGACACATGAAACGGTCATAGAACTTGCCTGCACTGGTCGGCTCCGGGATAGGAAACCCATCCTCCAGATACACCACGTTAGAGGACGCAACCCCCGGCAACCAAAGAGTTATAGACCCAAAGCGCCAAAGGGGATGCTCATCACCGCGTTCTCAGCAGTGAACTGAGTGCCGAGTCCCGTCACAACGGCAGTAAACACCGGAGGTGTCGGCATATCCAGGTGAGAGATGATTTCCGGCAGCTTTTCCATCGCCTTCAACGTTGCCTCCATACCCAGTTTCACCTCAATAGCCGCCCACTGGCCATCGGGCAGCTCGGCGACCAGATCGATTTCCTCCGTGTTGGAGTTGCGGTAGTGATAGACCTTCCCGCCGAGTGCCTCCACCATCACTGCCAGATCGTGGGATACCGCTGACTCAAAGAGCAGACCGAGTGTGGAGAGGTCCTCCCGCAGTCCATCATGGCCAACCCCCAAGACAGCAGCAGCAAATGCCGGATCCATCAGGTCTTTCCGCAGTGTGGCCAGGGAAACCTGACTCGACGTATTGCGGGCGAAGGATTGGATCAAGGATTCAATCACTTCCGGGGACTGCCTCGTGGCCAACAGGCGCGGCAAGTCAGCGCGGGAGAGATCGGACTGGTAACTGCGCAGCAGCACGGCCGCATCCGCTGGAGCCAGGTCAATCTGAGCCGGGAACGCACTGGTGAGAATTCCGTCAATAACCTGGTCAAGCGACCACGTATCCGCATCTCGCTCAAGTGAATCACCGGCGAAGAGGCCTCGCAGTGAAACGGTCGGCTGGGAAATCCCCTTTTCAGCCCATGTCATCGTGCGCTTGGCCACACGAAGAAAGCGTGCCGCACCGGTGTGGCGGGTGACATCATCTGCCGGAACCGCCGAACCAGTCAGAATGAAATGCCCTTTCCCAGGGCGCTCGTCGATGAGGTGGCGCGCCTCATTCCAGATATCTGGAATGACCGACCACTCATCGATGAGCCGCGGGGTCGCACCATCGAAAGGGGCGAGCGGGTCGATCTCTGCCAACCTGCGCGACTGAGCGAGGTCAGCGTAAAACACCGAGGCAGAATGATGCAGGCCCGTCCTAGTTTTCCCACAACCACGTGGCCCTTCAATCACCACACCACCGGCAATGTCCAGGCCGTGCTCAACAGCCGCATCGACAATTCGTAGCCGGTATTCGCGCTCATCCATGGACACCGCTCTACCAGCCTCTTCGGCATTTTGCAGGTGTTCTATTCCGTACTTTACAGACGTTCTATTCCGTACTTTGCAGAATCTGGAATGGTCGGGTAGTCACAACCACTACCCACACAAACTCTTACTTGCCGTAGTGATACCGGCAGCTGACTATGACGACGGTATCGTCTTCGACTTTGTACACCAGGCGATGCTCATCAGTCAGTCGCCGCGACCAGTAACCAGTGAGAGCATGCTTCAATGGCTCCGGTTTCCCAATTCCACTGTTGCCGTTGCGTGCGATATCGCGAACCATCTGGTTGATTCGCTTCAGGAGGCGGCGATCATTGGCTTGCCACCATAGGTAGTCCTCCCAGGCGTCATCCGACCATGTTAGCGGCACGTGCTCACTCTTCTACGAGTTCATGAATTTCACCACGGCCAGCTTCAATGCTGGCAATGGAATCAAACAGGTGGCGTGCGTTGGCCGGTGAGCGCAGCAGGTACGCTGTCTCCCGGAGGGCTTCATAGTCAGCCAGGGACAGCAATACCGCAGGCTCATGACCGGCCCGGGTGATGATGAGTTCTTCCCGGTCATCGGCAACCGCATCGAGAGCTTGCGCAAAGTTCGCACGGGTCTCCGTATAACTCATCGTCTTCACAACACACCTCCTGTACAGAAAACTGTACTAACTATAGCACGGAGTTGTTACCCGCCGCCTCACCGAAGAGATCCGGCAAGGTGTTGTAGTACGCCTGCGCCAGGTCATCCACGGACACCGTGAACGAGCCGGTCGCGTGCGTCGCAGTGAACTCGCGTCCGGTGAGCCCGTCGCCAGCGCTGTCCGTCGGGCCGGTCACTGTGCCCAGCACCGCACACGGAATACCGAGCTCACGGGCCTGCGCAAGGACAGCGTCCACGGCGGCGGCAGTGGCAATACCAGTCTCGGCAGAACCGGAGCCACGCACAGCCACAATGACACGGGAAGCAGACTCACTGAACAGAGCTGTCGTCGCATCCGCGTGGACGAGGTCGAGGTTGACATCCAATCCGACCCCGTTCCAGATCGCCAACTCCGCCAAGCTCGCACCGAGGCCACCCTCCGAAAGATCGTGAGCGGCAGCGATGTGAGCACGGGCCGGTGACTGGAAGAGCTCCGCGAGCTTCGCCTCATTGGCCAAATCCACCTGCGGAGGCAGACCGTTGAGGGCACCAGTAAACCCGGCAGCTGCAGGCCCATTGCCGTGATACTGCTGCCAGATCGAGCCACCAAACTCCTCGTCGGTCGCACCCAGCAACAACAGCTGATCGCCCGGACGCACCGTGTGGCGGATGGACTCGCGCACGTCATCGAGGACACCGAGGACACCCACCAGCGGAGTCGGCAGAATATCCTGACCCGAGGTCTGATTGTAGAAACTCACGTTGCCACCAGACACCGGGATGTTCAGCTCCACCGCACCATCAGCCAAACCGTGCACAGCCTCACGGAACTGCCACATCACCGCAGGCACCTCCGGGGAGCCGAAGTTGAGGCAGTTCGTCACCGCCATCGGCCGCGCCCCGGTCACCACCACATTCCGGTACGCCTCCGCAAGAGCGAGACGGGCCCCCATGTTCGGATCCAAATACGTGTAGCGGCCCGAACAGTCAGAGGCGACAGCGGCACCGAGGTGCTTGTCTTCGTCGATACGCAACACACCAGCATCGGCATCCTTCGCCTGCACCGTATTGCCACGCACATAGCGGTCATACTGCTCCGTGATAAACGCGCGCGAACACAACGCCGGAGAAGCCATCATCCCCACCAACGCCGCACCAAGATCCGCTGTTGCGGGCTTATCCACACCGAGATACTCCTGCACCTCGTCCTGCCAGGCCGGGCGCTCATACGGGCGATCATAGACCGGGCCCTCATCGGCGATCGTGTGCGCCGGAGCATCCACAACCACCTCGCCTTGGTGCTCAATGATGAACTTGCCATCACCGGTGACCTCACCGATCTGGGCACACGCCACATCCCACTTCGCACAGATGTCACGGAACGCCTGCTCATTATCCGGCGTGACAATCGCACACATGCGCTCCTGCGACTCCGAACACAAAATCTCCGCAGCCGTCATATCCTTCGCGCGCAACGGCACCGCATCCAAATTCACGTGCATGCCACCATCACCATTGGCGGCCAACTCACTGGTGGCGCAGGCCAACCCGGCACCACCCAAATCCTGAATACCCACAACCACACCGGCTGCATACAGCTCCAGGCAGCACTCAATGAGCACCTTCTCCGCAAACGGGTCACCCACCTGCACTGACGGCAACTTGCGCTCATCGCCCTCAGTGAAGGTGTCACTGGCCAGCACACTCACCCCACCAATGCCATCGAGACCGGTGCGCGAACCAAAGAGCATCACCTTGTTGCCGGTACCACTGGCGAAGGCCAACTTCAGATCCTTCGACTTCAACGCCCCCACACAGAGGGCATTCACCAGCGGATTGCCCGCGTAGGACTGGTCGAAGACGGTCTCCCCACCAATGTTGGGCAAACCCAAGCAGTTGCCGTAGTGGGAAATACCATCCACCACACCCGGCAACACACGCTGCGTATCCGGGGCATCAGCCGGGCCGAAACGCAACTGATCCATCACCGCAATCGGGCGGGCGCCCATCGCCATAATGTCACGCACAATGCCACCCACACCGGTGGCCGCACCCTGCATCGGCTCCACATAGGAGGGGTGATTGTGGGACTCCACACGGAACGTCACCGCATTACCCCCACCGATATCGACCACACCGGCGTTCTCACCGATGCCGGCCAACAGCTTCGCCCCCATCTCCTCCGTCATCGTCTCACCGAAATAGCGCAAATGCACCTTCGAGGACTTATACGAGCAGTGCTCCGACCACATCACCGAATACAGAGCCAACTCCGCATCCGTGGGGCGCCGGCCCAAGATTTCACGGATCCGCTGATACTCGTCCTCCTTCAGACCGAGTTCCCGCCACGGTTGTACCTGGTCCGGAGTGGCCTGTGCCTCTGCCACAGTCTCATTCTTCACAGTCATCGTCTACATCGCCCCTTCCAGCACAGACACAAACAACTCCAACCCATCCAACGAGGGCCCCGTCAACTCCTCCACCGCATGCTCCGGGTGCGGCATGAGCCCCACCACCCGGCCATTCTCACTGCAAATACCGGCAATAGCGTTCATGGAACCATTGAAATTATCCGTATAGCGGAAGACCACCCGGCCCTCCTTCTCCAACTGCTCAATCGTCTCCGGCTCCGCCTGGAAGCGGCCCTCCCCATGCTTCGCCGGAATCACAATCTCCTGGCCGGGAGTGAACCGGCTCGTCCACGCGGTATCGGTGTTCTCCACTGTGAGCACCGTGTCCACACAGTGGAAGTGCAGCTTCTCATTGCGGGTGAGCGCCCCCGGCAACAGGTGCGCCTCCGTCAAAATCTGGAAACCGTTGCAAATGCCGAGCACCGGCATGCCCTTCTTCGCCTCATCAACAACAGTCTGCATGACCGGGGCAAGGGCGGAAATCGCCCCCGAACGCAAATAATCCCCGTACGAAAAACCGCCCGGCACAATCACCGCATCCACCCCGTGGAGGCAGTCATCGGCATGCCACAGGGGAACCACCTCGGCGCCGGCGATGCGGGCAGCACGCTGCGCGTCAACATCGTCAAGCGTGCCCGGGAACGTAATGACACCAACCTTCATCGGCCTACTCCCCGAAGCTCACAACATCGAAATCCTCAATCACCGTGTTGGCAAGCAGCTTCTCGGCGATCTTCTCAATGTCCTCCCGAGTGACCGTGTCATCCACGGTGAGCTCAAAACGCTTGCCTTGGCGCACATCCGACACCCCGCTCACCCCGATGCGGCCCAGTGCCCGGGCAACCGCCTGGCCCTGCGGGTCCAGAATCTCCTCTTTGAGCATGACGTTGACAACTACTTTGGCCACGGTCTGTCCTTCCTACCGGGGGCAGTGAATATAACGGGTCTATCGTACCCCGCCCATGCGACAGTGACCAGCTGCCCGCCCCTAACACGCAGGCAATGCAACCACCAGCTGCTCCGGCATCCCCTGCGCCCGCAATTTGGCCAGGTCATAGCACCACGGGTCCGCGTTGACTGCGGGGTCCCCGTCGGGGAGAATCCCCACCCACCGGGCCCCATCCCAGTGCATCGTCATCCCGATCGGGGCGCCGGCCACCGTCAGGTTCGCCCACACCCCGTCGCAATAGCCCACCGCCACGCCGGCCTGACCCGCGAGCCCCGGCGCGAGGACCTGCGGGTCGCACGGGCCAGTGGGGGTTGTTGGGGCTGGGTTGGCGGGGTTGCCGCCGTTGGCCGGATCGCTCGGCGCTGCCGGGGTTGTCGGGGCTGGGTTGGCGGGGTTACCGCCGTTGGCTGAATCACTCGGCGCTACCGGGGTTATTGGTGTGGGGTTGGCGGGGTTACCGCCGTTGGCCGGATCACTCGGCGCTACCGGGGTTGTCGGTGTGGGGTTGGCGGGGTTACCGCCGTTGGCTGAATCGCTCGGCGCTGCCGGGGTTGTGCTCGACGTGCTTGTCGGCGCTGCCGTGGCCTCGCCGCCGTCAGTAGACGAACACGCGGTGAGGAAACCTGCAGCCAGGAACACCACGGCGATCACTGAAGGAAAACTGTGCATAATTACGTGCCCTCCACTGCTGCTGTGATTACCTCGGCGGCGATCTCCTCCGAACCGGTAATATCCGTGATGATCCGCCGCGCATCCGCAATGCCAGCGCGCACCTGGGCAACATCGCGCTCCACACGGGCCAACAGGGGCCGATCCCCCTCCTCCACCGGTACGGACGCACCCTTCATATCAGTGGCCAACAACTGGCCCACCGTCTGCCCCAACTCGTCGAGAGCAGTGACAAAGAACATCCCCACCACCTGGGCAATCGCGACAGGAATGGCACCATGCACCTCAAGGGGATCCAGCACCTGCACCCCCTGGGCTGGATCGGTGTGTACCACGATCTGGCCGCGCCGAATGGTTGACTCGAGGGCAGCTACATCCGCACGCAGCTCCGCACCACTGGCGGTGAGCAGCAGCAGCTCACTCTCCCGCACAGAGTCCGGCGCGACCGTATGCCCGGCGCGGGTGAGCAGTGTGGCCATGGGATGCGGCGGACCGATAACCCCAATCCTCAGGCGCGGCCCCACCGGTTAACCCTCCCGTTCGAGATTCTTCAACAAGTCCGCCACAGAAACGCCGCTCTCGTGCGAGCGTCCCCGGCGCCGCCGCGGCTGCGTGTCCTCCACGGTGGGCGGCTCCGGGGAGGAGTGGCGGCTCGTCGTCGCTGCTGGTTCCGGCTGCGACCAGGCAAACGGTGTCTGCCGCTCAGCGGTGGTGTCCGGTTCGCGGTCCTCCCGGCGCCGCCGACCCCGATAGTTCGCCGCCGTCGGGGAGATGACATCATCCTCCATCCGCACGATCGGCACCTCCGTGGTGATGTCATTGGCTGGGGCCTCCGGCTCCGGGCTGACCGTGAGCGCATCAAAGAGGGAACCGTAGCGTTTCTGGAAGTCCCCGAGCTCCCGGCGCGGCGGGAGCTGGAACGGTTCGGGCTCCGGCTCCGGCTCCGGCTGGACGATGACGGGCTCCGGCTCGGGTTCGGGCTGGACGATGACGGGCTCCGGCTCCGGCTCCGGCGTGGGCACGAGAGCCGGGCGCTCCTCCTCCAAGCGGGTGGCCGACGCGCGGATCGCCTCCGGCTCGTACTCCCACACCTGGCCAGTCAACTGCTCCAACTGGGCGCGCATGAAGTTCAACTGGGCGCGAATCTCCGCCAACGTCTCCGACTCCTGATCGCGCAACTTCTGCTCGTAGGACTCCTCCAACTCGCGCAACACCTCATCGTTGGAGTCCTGCTCCACACGCAAGGCCTCCGCCAGACGCTCACTGCGCTCCGTTGCCTCCGCCGCCTCACCGCGCAGCCGCGACACCAGGAACGCACCGATCGCAGCAGCCCACAGAGCTGCTAAAATAGCGATCTTCTGCGCCGTGACCGAATTTGTGAAGAGCATGAACACGCTGGCGATCACCGCCAACCCCAGGAACACCCAAATCATCCACTGGGCGGTGTTGTTCATACCGTCGCTACGCGACGTGTCGTGAGCCTCATCCATGGGCAACATCCTACCCACGCACCCACAAGAGGCGAGGCAGTGGCGTGCGCGTGTTGGAAACCACCCGATAGGATAGGCACGGTGAGCACCTTTACACCCGGACGCACCACCCACATCACCGACACCGCCACCATGGCCACCTTCGGGCGGGCAATGCGCAAAACCGGCCGCCCCGTCTGCGTGGCCGTGCTACACCGGATTCACCCCGGCAGCATCGCCGTGGTGCGCGCGGCAATGACCGTTCCGCGCGGAGTCAGTGTGGTGACACTGCCCGCCGACCGGGAGGATATCCGCGCCCTCGACGGGGTGGACTGTGTGTGTGAAGTGCCCGAACTACCCACCCGCACCCATGTTGGCTCCACCCCTCGCCTCACTGAGTACGTGCAGCAGATCAACCTCACCCACGCCACCGACATCTTCGTCGGCGAAGACGACTACCCGTTCCTCATCGCCCTCACCCACATGGTGAACGACCTCGGTTTTGAGGTCACCGTGCACGGCGTACCAGTCGTGCGCGATACAGACGGAGTGCCCGTGGGCATTGAGCCGGCCCGTCGCGATGCGGCCATCGCCGTCTCTGCTGCACTCACCGCCGGAGGTTTCGTGGCCGGGCGCGGCCCCGCAGCAGTGGTGGACACCGTCGCCCAGGTGTTGGCTGCAGGCGGATTCCCCACTGCGCAGGTTGCGCTCACCGCCCCGGATTTGAGCCCGTTGCCGGATTCCCCGCGCGATGGCCGGCTCACCGTCACCGTGGATGATTACGCCGACTCGGTACTGCTCATCTTCAGCGATGAGGACATTACGCGCCCCTGACTGTGCCATGGTGCGGTTGGCAACTGGGGGGTTGTACGAGCAACTCTAGGCTGGGGTGGCAATACCGGGGCCATGAGCCGACCCGGGCTCCGTACCCGGCGGCAGTGCCTGCCCGTCACCATGGGCCGGCGGATCAATGTGGGCGGAGCGCTCGAGGTAGATGCCGGCTGCTGCCGCCAGAATGGAGCCCACCAGGCAGGCAATCACCCCGGGCAGATCGGCCACTGCGGCCTCAAGCTGGCTGAGCTGAGTCAACAAAAACACGAGAATCCCCAGGTAAGCGCCACCAACAATGGCCCCCATCCACGCCGAGGCTTTCCCGATGACCAGCCAATTCGCCGCCGTCACGGGGCTGATCTGCGAGCGATCCTGCCCGATCATGTTGTCTGCGCGTGCCGCCCGGAGTTTCCGCGCCAACAGGAAGCACACCAACGCAATCACCCACACTGTCACCGAGGCAGAGGCAGAAAACCCGTTCATCTCCCCATACCAGCGCCACACGATAATGCCGGAACAGGCGGCAAGGAACAGACTCGTTGCAATGAGCGCGGGAATGGACGTGAGTTTCACCGCCACTCCTCCGCAACCAGCCGCACCCCCGGCGTAGGCGCAGCGAGAAGATCGCGCACTGGCACTGCGCCGAGCAGGTCATCCGGGGCAACATCGGCCCACGGGACGAGGACAAAGTCACGCTCATGGGCACAGGGGTGCGGCACCGTGAGGCGATCGGTGTGGACGGGAATCTCCTGCCCGGTGGCCGCATCGTAGAGGTTGGCAATGTCCACGTCGAGGGTCCTCGGCCCCCAGTGGATCGTCCGGATGCGGTGGAACTCGTGCTCCACCTGCTGCACCGCATCGAGGAGGCGCTCCGGGGCGAGGTTAGTTTCGCAGATCACCACGCAGTTGTTGAAGTTCGGCTGATCGGTGTTGCCCCACGCGTCGGTCTCATACAGTGGCGAGACCGCGTGCACGGCGCACCGGGTGCCCAGCCGGTCAATGGCTCGGGCGAGGATATCGCGCGGGGTCCTCGCCGCCAACGCCATGTTGGACCCGAGCGACAGCACCGCCCGGTAGCGGCGGGAACGGTGAACGGTGACGGCGACATCGCCGAAGGGCACCGGAATCGGCGCGTCGGGTTTATGCACCGTCACCTGCACCTGAGACAGCGGCAGGAAGGTGGAGAGCAGGCTCCCGGCAATCTCCGCAGCCAGCGTTTCAATGAGTTGGCGCGGTTGCCCACTGACCAGATCGTGAATGAGCTGAGCCATCTCCGCGTAGTTGACGGTCCCCGTCAACTCGTCGACGGCGGGAAACGGCAGGCTGGCGAGCACGTCCACGGTGAACTCCTGGCCGTTGCGGCGCTCCTCCTCGAGCACACCGTGGTAGCCGGTGGCGCGGACGCCGGTGAGCGTGATCTCGCCGTCCATCACGATCCCCTGGTGGGCAGATGTCGGCGCCACGCGGCGGCCACCTCAACACCGTCGCGGGAACCCTCCACATCGTGGACGCGCACCGCCCACGCCCCGTGGAACGCCGCCAGCGTGGACACCGCATGGGTGGCCAGGTCGCGCTCCTGGGGGTCAGAGTGCTGCGTCCACCCGGCGCGCACAGCACCGATGAACCGCTTCCGCGAATGGCCAATGAGCACCGGGAACCCGAGATCCACAATGGCCGGTGTGGCCGCCAACAGCTCCCAATCCGCCGACTGTGACTTGGAGAACCCAAGCCCGGGATCGAGGATGATCTGCTCCTTTGCCACCCCGGCCGCGAGGGCCTTGTCCACCACACTGCGCAGCCCAGCAATAACGTCGGCCACAATATCGCGGCCGGCGTGGGAATCCCCGCTCGCGTTGCCGAACGGTTGGCCACCGGTGTCCCAGTGCATGAGGATGGACGGCAGCCCGGACTGGGCCATCACCGCAAACATGTCCGGGTCCGCCAGGCCCCCGGAGACATCGTTGAGAATATCCACCCCGGCCGCAACCGCCGCCCGAGCGGTCGCCGCACGCATCGTATCAATCGAGGTGACAATGCCCTCATCGTGAAGAGCGCCGATGATCGGCACAACGCGCGCAATCTCCTGGCTCTCACTCACCCGCTGCGCACCGGGGCGGGTAGATTCAGCCCCGATGTCGATGATGTCAGCGCCGTGGGCGACCATGTCGCGGGCGTGCGCGAGGGCGATTTCAGGGTCCGTCCACGAGCCGCCGTCAGAAAACGAGTCATCGGTGAGGTTTAGAATCCCCATCACGAGGGTGCGGTCAGCCATCACATGTCACCCCCGGATGAGTGTGAGGAACTCGGCGCGGGAGGCCGCCGACTTGCGGAATAGGCCACGCATCGCCGAGGTTGTCGTCTTCGACCCGGGTTTGCGGATCCCACGCATGGTCATGCACATGTGCTCACATTCGAGGACCACCCCGACGGCCTGCACCTCGAGCTTATCGACGATCGCATCGGCGATCTGTGAGGTCAACCGCTCCTGCACCTGGGGACGCTTGGCAAAGCCGTCGGCGAGCCGAGCGAGCTTACTCAACCCGGTGATCTTGCCGGACTCCCCGGGAATATAGCCAATGTGGGCGAGCCCATAGAACGGGAGCAAATGGTGCTCACACATGGAGTAGACGGGGATATCACGCACGAGCACGAGCTCGTTGTGGTCCTCCGGGAAGGTGGTGTCGAGGTGACTGGCCGGATCATAGCGCAGGCCCTCCGTGGTTTCTGCAAGTGCCCGGGCCACCCGGGAGGGGGTGTTTGTGAGCCCGGGGCGGTTCGGATCCTCACCGATGGCGATGAGGATTTCGCGCACCGCCCGCTCAATGAGGGCCGTATCCACAGATTCGCTCATTGTTCCTCCTCCCGGGACAGGCGGATCGTGGCATTGTCCTCGGCCCAGAGAATGTAGGGGTCCGGGTTGTCGGGTTGTTCGTTCTCCGGGAGGCGGAAGCCGATCTGCTCCGCCGGGGCCGGGGCGCCGTGCTTCGCGCCGTCGCCGTAGGACTTCATACCCGGATGCTGCTTCCAGCCCGGCACCTCCCAATCCTCCGGTGGCGGCGTACCGCCATACACCGGGGCGTCGGAATGCTGGGATTCACTGGCCGCACCGCGCTTCGCCGCATGGGTGGCTCGGGAAAACTTTCCGGACTTCTCCACCTCATCGCGGTCATCCGGATTCTCCCGGGCCTCACGCTCCGCCTCCCGCTTCGCGCGGGCGGCACGCGATGCCTCCAAAATGGAGAACTTCTTCGGCGGCTCCAGGCCCTGCTCCTTGGCAATCTCCACCGGGGTTTTCACCGGATCACGGCCAAACTGGGCAGGGAAATCAACACCCTCACCGGGGAAGACCGTTTCAATCGGCTTGATATCAATGCCCTCGAATATCGCCTCCAAATCCGGGCGGCGCAACGTCTCCTTCTCCAGCAGCTTCGCCGCCAACGTGTCCAAATAATCCCGGTTATCGCGGAGGATCGCGTAGCTGGTTTCGTGCGCCTTTGTCAGCAGATAGTGCACCTGCGCGTCGATCTGCGCCGCCACCTGCTGCGAATAGTCAAAGTCGTGGCCAGCACCGCGACCCATGAACGGGTCCCCGTCTTCCACGCCATACTTCACCGGCCCCAAATCCGGGGCCATCCCGTACTCGGTGACCATCGCGCGGGCGATCCGGGTGGCCTGCTCAATATCCGCACTCGCCCCCGTCGTCGGCGCACCAAAGACGAGCTCCTCCGCAGAACGCCCACCCATCGCAAACACCAACTGGGCAAACAACTCGTTGCGGGTGTACATGCCCTTGTCATCCTTCTGGGCGGTCATCGCATGCCCGCCGGTGCGTCCACGCGCCAGAATCGTCACCTTGTACACGCGCTCAATATCCTTCAGCGCCCACGCGGAGAGAGTGTGCCCACCCTCGTGGTAGGCGGTGACCTTCTTCTCGTGCTCCGAGATGATGCGGGAGGAGCGACGCGGCCCACCGATGACGCGGTCGGTCGCCTCCTCGAGAGCGTCGGCAGTGATCACATTGCCGCCGATGCGGGCCGTGAGCAGTGCCGCCTCATTGAGCACGTTCGCCAAATCCGCACCCGACATGCCGGCGGTGCGCTGCGCCAAGGCCTGAATGTTCGCATCCTCAGCAAACGGCTTGCCCTTCGCATGCACCTCCAGGATCTTCTCCCGGCCCTTCAAATCCGGGTTCGTCACCGGAATCTGCCGGTCAAACCGGCCCGGGCGCAACAGTGCCGGATCCAAAATATCCGAACGGTTCGTCGCCGCAATAATAATGATGCCCTCCCGGTCCCCGAAACCGTCCATCTCCACGAGCAACTGGTTCAACGTCTGTTCGCGCTCATCGTGGCCGCCGCCGATGCCAGCACCGCGCTGGCGACCCACCGCATCGATCTCATCGATGAAGATGATGCACGGCGCATTCTCCCGCGCCGTCTTAAACAAATCGCGCACGCGCGAAGCACCCACGCCGACGAACATTTCCACAAAGTCCGAACCGGAAATGGAATAGAACGGCACCCCGGCCTCACCGGCCACTGCCCGCGCCATGAGCGTCTTACCGGTACCGGGCGGCCCATACAGGAGCACACCGCGCGGAATCTTCGCCCCCAACTGCTCATACACCGTCGGGTCCTGGAGGAAGTCCTTGATCTCCTGGAGCTCATCCACCGCATCGTCCGCCCCAGCGACATCGGCAAAGGTGGTGGTGGGCATATCCTTTGTCAGCTGCTTCGCCCGCGAGTTGCCCATCCCAAAGATCGACATTCCCCCACCCTGCATCCGGGAGAAGAACCACATGATCAGCCCAAAGAGGATGAGCATCGGCAGCAGCATGGAAATCAGCGAGCCAAGGAACGAGTCCTGCGTCACCTTCGTGTTGTAGGACTCCGGATTCGCCGCCTGCACCGCCTCAAAAATCTGGGGGGTGGTGCGCGCCGGATACTGGGTGAACACCTGCTCCACGCCGTCGCGCTCCTCCACCGTGATCGGATTCTTCAGATCCAACCGGACGCGCTGTTCGCGGTCATCGATGCGGGCTTCGGTGACGTTACCCTCGGCAAGCTGCTGTAATGCAATGGAGGTGTCGACCTTGACGTAGCCGCGGGAGTCGTCGGAAAGCACGGCAAATGAATACAGCGCAATGAGCGCAATCGCGGCGATGAGACCCCACCGCAAAACCTTCTTGTTATCCATGGGCTTCTTTCTGGCTGATACTTCGGACTATCAGTGTAGTGCAAGCCAGAAAGGTTCCGCCGCTCACTCCCGATACACGCGCGGATTCAACGTGCCCACAAACGGCAGATCGCGGTACCGCTCCGCATAATCAAGCCCATAGCCAATGACAAACTCATCGGGGATGTCATAGCCCACATCAAACAACTCGATCTCATTGCGCACTGCATCCGGCTTCCGCAGCAGCGTAATCACCTGCAACGACGCCGGCTTGCGCGCCTTCAAATTGCGCACCACCCACGAGAGAGTCAACCCCGAATCCAGGATGTCCTCCACAATGAGCACATGCTTGCCCTCAATCTGGCGGTCGAGGTCCTTGAGGATGCGCACCACCCCACTCGAGGTGGCGCCGGAGCCGTACGAACTCACCGCCATGAACTCCAACTGCACGGGAATGTCCACGTAGCGGGAGAAATCCGCGAGGAAGTAGATCGCGCCCTTGAGCACACACACGAGGATCAGCTCTTCCCCCAAGTCCCGATAGTGGTCGGAGACCTTCTGCGCCATCTCCGACACACGCCGGTGCAGGTCCTCCTGGCTGACCAGGACAGCCTCAACGTCATCACCGTAGATCCCCTCAGGGACATTGAAGTTCTTATCCAAGGTCATGGACTCATCCACCTTACTTACTACTCAATCGCCTGGTTCTTGCTCTGCACGATCACCGCGTCAGCTACACGCAATGCTACCAACCCGCCGCCCACGTCGAGGGGTCCTTGGCCGTGCCAATCGGTGAGGAGGCGATCGATCTCCCCAATGTGGTGGACACTCACCCGCGCGCCGGTGGTGCGCAACAGGGCTGCGATGAGCTCGTGGCGCACGGTTTCCGGCAGGTCGGCTGTGCGCAGTGGCAGAGATGATGCGAGTTCCCGCTCCTGCTGCTGCTTGGCGACGCGCGCCCCAGCCTGTGCGATCGCCGGTACCGCATCACCCCCGATCACTGCCCCCAAAAGTGGGAGAACATCCTGGCGGATACGCACCCGCCGGAACCTGCTGTCACTGTTGTGGGGATCCTGCCACGGGGTGAGCCCCAGTTCTGTGCACGCGGCCTGCGTATCGGCCCGACGCACCGCCAGTAGGGGGCGAATAACGGTGGCCCCCTCAATAGCACTGACCACACTCAGCCCGGATGGGTTCCCCCGCAGCGCCCCAAGGAGATACGTTTCTGCCTGGTCATCTTGGGTGTGCGCGATAAACACGGGCCGTCCGGATGCGACGGATGCCAGTGCCCGGTACCGAGCCACCCGCGCACGTGCCTCCAGCGATTCCCCCGTGCCGGGCACCTCAACCGGGACCACCCGCGCGCTCACCTGGCCCGAACCGTCGTCCCAGCTGCGCACGGTCGCCGCAGCCGCCTCCGCCACGCCCCGGGAGCCCGCCTGCAGTTGATGGTCAACGATGACCGCCTCGATGGGGACTCCCCGTCCCCCGCCTCCTGCCCCATGCGCCGACTCCGGCCACAGCTCCGCCACGAGGGCCGCCGCCAACGCCAGGGAGTCCGCCCCACCAGACACGCCGACCACGATCCCCCCGTGCGCCGCAAACCCGCCGGCTCCTCCGTGCGCCACAAACCCGCCGGCTCCTCCGTGCGCCGCCGACCCACCAGCTCCTCCGTGCGCCGCACGCTCTAACTGCACTAACGCTTTCCGAACAGCAACGCGGCACGTGACAAAGTGAGGGCTCGGCTCGGGGAATTTCACACTGCCCACTCTACCGCCCCACAACCGGTCACCGGCGGCCTGCGGGCCTAGAGTCCCCGGAGCACTGCGGCCATCTCATCGAGGGCGGCCCGAGCCTCGAGCACGTTCGACCCGTTAGAGATAAACGCAAAGGTGAACACCGATCCATCGACTCCCATAACCGTCCCCGCGAGTCCGGACGTGCCATCGAGTGTGCCGGTCTTCGCCCGCACCCACCCCTGTGCCGGGGTGCCTTCCATTCGCTCATCGAGGGTCCCCCATCCTCCGGCGACCGGGAGGGCAGCCAGGAGCGGACTCAATTTCGTGTCGTGCGCTGCAGCCTGCAGAATCCCATCAACAAACGCCGGGGTGAGGCGGTTATCCGCGCTCATTCCGGAGGCATCGCGGAGCACAAGCTGACTCGAATCCGCAGCGACGAGCGGAGCCACCGTGCGCACAAGTGCAGCTGGATAGTCGGCCGGGTCGGCGGAGTCGGCGGGCGATTCTCCAGCGAATTCGCTGGCCGTGGCCAGCGCGACCTCACGGGCGAGGGCTTCTGCACCAATGTTGTTGGAGAACTCGAGAGTCTGTGTGAGCCGATCGAGCAGGGTGTCGGAGAGGTGTTCGCCCACAAACCCCAATGCCGCAGCGGCGTTCGCGCGGCCGGAATCAGCGTCGGCGCGACCGGAATCAGCGTCGGCGCTGGACCTCAGGGCGCCGGGAACCGCACCATAATCCACCGCGATCGATGCCGGATCCGTGCCCTGCGCTCCGGCCACCCGATCAGCAACAGCCCGCGCCACGTCAAGGGACGGGGTCGGAGAAACGTCCATCATGAGCGGTTCCATCGGGGCAATAAACCCACCGGCCACATCGTCCGGATTCCACGACGGCTGCCATGCCGGAAATGCCTCCCACGCGGAGTTGTCCACCAGGATCCGGGCCACCGGAGCCGCAGCGGCCAGACCAGAGCCCGAGGCGGCGCCCGAGACCGCGGAATCACTGCCCGACGCAGGGGCCGTGATGATCTGGGCGAGCTCGTCGAGGGCGTCCGCATCAATCCACACATCCCCGTTCCCGCGCAGGTACACGGTGGATGCGTCAGCCGGATCGCGATACACCTCAGTGGAAACCCGGGCATCGAGGGGCAGGGTGTGCACCGCCGCAAGCCCGGTCACCAGCTTCGTGATCGAGGCCGGGCGCAGTGGTTCCTCGCTGTGCCGAGAATAGACAACCTGCCCCGTGGCCACATCGGAGACCTGCCCCACCCAATCGCCAAGGCGCTCGTCAGCATCAAACGCGGCAAGGGCAGCAGCAACGTCGGGGACCGGCCCATCACGGTGGGCGGGAACGGCCAGTTCAACCGCCGTGGGTGCGGCCTCACCAGGGGCGATCTGAGTCTGCCGCCATTGCATCCACACGGCCACCGCGACGGTGGCGGCGATGGCGGCAACCATGACAACAGCTACCACTGCTGTCACGCGGGTGATCGCGTGGCGAGGTGGGGCTGACTGTCCTTTTTGCACCTGACTAACTGTACGCTACGGAATCTGCGGTACGATACATAACCATGAGTTTTGAAGTCACCATCGAGATCCCGAAGGGATCGCGCAACAAGTACGAAATCGATCACGAGACCGGCAAGGTGCACCTGGACCGGTATCTGTTCACCCCGATGGCCTATCCGCTGGACTACGGCTACATTGAGGGCACCCTCGGCGAGGACGGCGATCCGCTCGACGCGCTGGTCATTCTGCCGGAGTCGGTGTTCCCCGGGGTCATCGTGGAGGCTCGTGTCCTCGGCGTGTTCAAGATGACCGATGAGGCCGGCGGCGACGATAAGCTGCTGTGCGTGGTCGACGATGTGCGCCAGGATGGGTTGCAGGACATTAACGACGTCCCCCAGAACATCAAGGACGAGATCGAGCACTTCTTCGTCCACTACAAGGATTTGGAGCCGAACAAGGAAGTCACCGGTTCCGGTTGGGGCGACAAGGCTGAGGCGGAGAAGATCTACGCCGAGGCCGTCGAGCGCGCGAAGTAGCCCGGCCCCCGGACCCCGGACCCCGCTCCCGCACCCGGCCCCCGCTCGGGCCCCCCGCTCCCGCTCGGGCCCCCTGCCCCGGCTCCCGCATCCGGCTCCCGCATCCGGCCCCCGCTCCCGGCTCCCGCCCCGGCTCCCGCCCCGGCTCCCGGACCCCGCCCCCGCTCCCGGCCCCCGGACCCGGCTCCCGCCCCGGCTCCCGCATCCGGCCCCCGGCCCCCGGACCCGGCTCCCGCCCCGGCTCCCGGACCCCGCCCCAGCTCCCGGCCCCCGGACCCGCGCGACATAGCCTGCGCCCAGATAAGGCGCCCACGCATCGCGCATCTAGTCCTCCTACCAGGATGTTTGGAATATCCCGGTGGGAGGACTAAGTTATTTACACGTTCTCCACAAGAGAACATTGCGCCCGTGGCTCAACGGATAGAGCACCTGACTACGGATCAGGAGGTTGGGGGTTCGAATCCCTCCGGGCGCGCTTTCTTATGCCCACATTCGGCCCTGAACATAACGCCGCTAGTTCTAAGGGGGGACCCCTTTGCGTTTTCCCAGGTCGCCAACAGGGGGTCCCCCCTTAGAACTAGCGGCCCATAAAACCCCGGCCGGCAGCGGCCCGTGGCGACGGGGAAAACCCGGCCGACAGCGGCCCAGTGTGGCCGGGAAAACCCGGCCCGGCCGGCAGCGGCCCGATGTGACAGGGAAAACCCAGCTAGCAGCGGCCCGGCGCGGCGGGAAAACCCGGCCCGGCGCGACGGGAGCGCAGTTGTTACGGGTTGCGCAGGGGCCGCCGCTCCGGGCGGGCTTCCGGGGGATTGCCGTCGATCGTGAACTCCCCCGTCGCCGAGCCCACCAGCTGGCTAAACCCGGCATCCGGGGTCGGATGGAACAGGGCGCACTCCGCCGAATGGGACCCTGCGTTCCACGCATCCGCAGTCACCGTCGTCCAGTACACCGACAGGGTCGAGTAGTACAGCGGATCATCCCCACCCAGGTAATCCATATCCGCCTGCGTGCACGTCTCCTTGAGGTACGCGTCCTGCTCCTCCGGGGCGGGGAACCGGTCAAACACAGTGGTCAGATCGATCACCTTTGTCACCTCGTAGGAATGCGGTTCACCGCAATCCACCAGGTGCGGGGCGTCGGAGTCGTCAATACGCACACATTGGCCCGGCTCCGCCACCCGCGTTTGATCGCGCTCAGTGGCTTTGCCGGAGGAGAGGAGGATCGTGCCGCGATCATCGGTCACCTGCACCCCACACAGCATCGTGCGATCCCCGTTCTCCCAGGCCAGGGCCGGGGGGAGGATGGATGCGATGGAGAAAATCCCCGCCGGATCATATTTCCCGCCCAAGTACTCGAGGGTCGGGCCCGCGCACAGGTCCTCCCGCAACTGGGCTTGGCGGGTGAGATCCGGGGGTGTGGCGTTCGGCCCGTACTCGGAGGACGGGATCGCCCCGAGGTCCTGGCGCGAGGAGATTTCAAAGCGGTGCGGGTTGTCACAGTCAGTTTGGGTGAAGTTGACCACCGAGCCGTCCTCCCCGACATCCCAGGTCACACACTCCCCCACACCGGCGGTGGTGAAGGAGACGGCTTTCGCTTTCACCGCGACACTCGGGGCGGCGGGTGTTCCCGCCCCGGTCCCGTCAGACAGGGCGACCGTCGCATCGTAGGCGCCGACGGCAACACCGCCGGCGAGCAGACTGAGGACGGCTGTGCGCACCAGGCGTTCACTGGAAAAAATGCTCATACCTGCACCTTCCTACACGCGCGCCGCGTGGGCGCGGAGCGTGAATCGGTCCGGCCGATACACCGAGGAGCAGTGTTCGATGGGCCGGCCGTCCGAGTTGGACCAGCGGATGATGTTGAGCAGAGGGGAACCGACCTCCACGTCGAGGTCGCGGGCCTGGTCCTCGTTCGCCGCGACAGCACTGGCCCGTTGGTCCGCGTCGGTGACGGGGACACCGGCATCGTCGAGGAGCCCGTACACGGAGTCTGTTACGTCGTGGCTGAGCAGGTCGGGGATGCAGGTGGCGTTGTACCAGGCGTCATCAATGGCATACGGGCGCTCGTTGCCCAACCGCACCCGCTTGAGGTGGATGTGGTCGCCGGTGCCGAGGTGGGCGAGCACCTCCGGCGGGGCGGGTTCGAGCCGTGCGATGAGCACCTTCGAGGTGGCTTTCAGCCCTTCTGCGGCCATGTGGGTGCTAAACGACGCCAACGCGAGCTGTGTGGACAGGGGGGTGGGGGCGACGAAGGTTCCGCGACCGCGCGAGCGGGTGAGTTTCCCGGAGGCGACGAGATCGCCGATGGCGCGGCGCACCGTGATCCGCGACACCCCGAACGCCTCCTCGAGGTGGCGTTCCCCGGGGAGCATATCACCGGGCTCCAACTCGTGGGCGATCATCTCCTCGAGCTGGAGACGCACCTGCTCGTGTTTGGTCTGCGTAGCCATGCCCCCTATTGTAAGCGCGACCGGTAGACTAGAAGCGTGATTGACCTGAAACTCCTCCGAGAAAATCCCGACCTCGTGCGCACCTCGCAGCAGATTCGTGGGGAGGATCCCGCCCTAGTGGATCGTCTCCTCGCCGCTGACGAGCGCCGCCGCACCGCCATCCAGGCCGCCGACCAGGCGAAATCTGAGCAGAAGGCGATGGGCGCGCGGATGAAGAAGGCCACCCCCGCTGAGCGGGAAGCCCTCTTGGCGGAGGCCTCCGAGTTGAAGGAGCAGGTGCGGCGTTTCGACGCTGACCAGAAGGCCGCCGAAGAAGAGGTCTTTGACCTGCAAATGCAGCTGGGCAACGTGGTGGAGGGGGCCCCGGCGGGCGGGGAGGATGACTTCATCGTTGTGGAAGAGGTCGGCGAGCGCACCGAGTTTGATTTTGAGCCGAAGGACCACCTGGAAATCGGGGAGCACCTCGGGATCCTCGATATGGAGCGCGGGGCGAAGGTGTCCGGTTCGCGGTTCTACTTTCTCAAGGGGATGGGGGCTAGGCTCCAGTTGGCGATGATGAATCTCGCCGCCCAGAAAGCCATTGAGCACGGGTTTGAGCTGATGATCACTCCGGTGATTGTGCGCCCGGAGACGATGCAGGGCACCGGGTTCTTGGGTGCGCACTCGGATGAGATCTATTACCTGCAGGAGGATAACCAGTATTTGGTGGGCACCTCGGAGGTGGCGCTGGCCGGATACCATTCGGACGAGATCATTGACCTGTCGGCCGGGCCGCTCCACTATGCGGGTTGGTCCTCGTGCTTCCGCCGGGAGGCGGGCTCGTATGGGAAGGATACGCGCGGGATTATTCGGGTGCACCAGTTTGACAAATTGGAGATGTTCGTCTACTGCAAACCCGAGGATGCTGCCGCTGAGCACCAGAAACTGTTGGCGATGGAGAAGGATATGCTCGCCGCGATCGAGGTCCCGTATCGGGTGATTGATATTGCCGGTGGGGATTTGGGCTCCTCGGCGGCCCGGAAATTTGATACGGAGGCGTGGATTCCCACGCAGAACACGTACCGCGAGTTGACCTCGACAAGCAACTGCACGACGTTCCAAGCCCGTCGGCTGAAGATCCGTTACCGCGATGAGGCGGGGAAGGCGCAGACGTGCGCGACCCTCAATGGCACGCTGGCAACCACCCGCTGGCTTGTCGCGATCCTGGAGAATCACCAGCAGGCGGATGGTTCGGTGATTGTGCCGCAGGCGCTGCGTCACTACATGGGTGGTGTGGAAAGGATCGAGCCATGAGTTGGACTCCCTCCGTCATTGTCACCGATATTGACGGCACTCTCATTGACTCGCACGAGCGCATCCCCGCCGCCACTTTTGACGCACTGACCAGGGCGATTCATGCTGGCGCGAGGGTTGTCTTGGCGACGGGCCGCCCGCCGCGGTGGATCGGGCCCACACTGGCCCAACTGCCGTACACGCCTGACGCGACGGATTATTCCGACCCACTGCGGATCCGCCCCCACGCGGTGTGTGCGAACGGGGCGCTCATCTACGATTCTGCTGCGGACACGCTCATTGCCAAGAATGTGCTCAACCCGCAGGTGATGCGCACGATTACCCGGATCGTGGGGGAGGTGCTCCCGCACGCCGGGTTTGCTGTGGAGCGGCCGGGGATGAGTATCCACGATCCGGAGCATGAGCTGTATGTGGTGACGGAGGAGTACGCCCCCACCTGGGATTCCGATTCGCACGGTGTGGAGCCGCTCGGTGCCCTCGTGCGCATGCCCGCCACCAAACTGTTGGCCCGCTGCCAGGACATGGATTCCACCCGGATGTGTGAGCTCGTGGCCCCGCACATTCCGGCCGATTTGGCGCAGGTCACCTACTCCATGCACGAGGGGCTCCTCGAGTTTTCCGCGCCCGGGATCTCAAAGGCCACCGGTTTGCAGGCCCTCGGGCTCGACCCGGATGAGGTCCTCGCCTTCGGCGATATGCCCAACGACAATGCGATGCTCGCCTGGGCGCGGGTGGGTGTCGCCGTGCCGGATGCTCACCCGACGACGGTGGCGGCAGCCGATGAGCAGGGCAGTATCGCCGATGTCCTGGCGCGGTATTTCTAGCGCTACGCGGTACTACCTCGGCTAGATCGTCACCTGGCGGGACTTGATGTTCTCCAACTTCCGGCGTTCATCGCCGGTCAGTTCGGCATCATTGGTGGCATCGGCGACGAGGAACTTCTCAATCGCCTCCAGCTGCTCATCGTACTCAAGGTGCGTGATCGTGGGATCCAAATCCCACACTGGCACGAGCACACCGTCCGTTCGGAACACCCCGGCGAACTTCGTATCCTCACCCAAGGAGAGCTTGTCAGCGGCAGCCGCCCGGGCCAGTGACCGCAGCAGGGTCTCCTCGTCATCCGGGCGCACCCAGCGGATATACGCCTTGTCCCCGGCATCAAACCAGAACACGGAGCCGGTGACCGGCAGATCAATCTGGTGGGTCGGGGTCATCGCATTGTTCGCCTGCTCAATGAGCTGCTTTGTGCCCTGATCCACAGCGGCACCCTCAGCAAGCCACCAGTTGAAATCGGAGTGAATGGTCAGCTCAATCTCACCGGCCGGGAAGATGTCTGTGAGGGCGGGCTGGTTGCCGTCGGCAAGGCCCGTCTCCAGGGTGGCACCCGGCGCAGCATCCACCACCCACTCCAAGCGGTACGCAAGGTCACGGCCCGGATTCTGGGACACCATCCGCGACTGCAGGGCAACCATCCGCTCACCATTATCGCGCACGAGGCCGGCCACCGCCCCCGGCAGGATCGTGCACAGAGTGACCTTTTCACCCTTCACCTCGATCTGTGCGGTGGCGGCGGGAATAAAGTGCTGCATCCCGATGAGCACCGTCTCCGCTTTCAGCCCACCGAACGGGCGCGGGTCCTTCTCCAACGCGGCGCGCTCGGCGGCACGCGCGGCCAACTTCGCCTGACGGCGGGTCATCCCCTCGGGGAGATCATCCTTCTTCTTTTTCTTACCCATGGCCGACCATTTTACAACCCCCAGCCGCTGCGGCCCGCACGCGGCCCTTCGCCCATAGATTCGCACGCAGCCACACGTTGTGTGAAGTCGGCGTTCTAGCCTCTGAATGTAAGCACGATGCTCACGAAAGGAGTCGTCCCATGGAAACACCTCCCCTCTTTGATTGCGGCGAGGTCTACTACCCGTCCGAGCCTGAGGTGCTCGAACTCTTCCTCGACGAGTTGGTGGACCCTGCGCTCATCGTCCGCGCGGACCTCGACTACTGCGTCGATACGGCGAAAGACTCCCCCGAACCTGACGCTTTCGCCCTGCCACTGGGTTCACTCTTCTTTGAACTCGGTGACTATCTCACCGCGATCCGTTTCTGGGAGCCGCACGCCACCGACCCCGACACCGATACGGACGATTGAACCAATCTCGGAGTCGTCGCCTTCACTGAGGTTGTCGGTCTTTACAGGGGCCTTAAGGGTAATGCCTTGTTGAAGGTTTTGCCGGCGGCGCAGGCCGCTACACCGCCATCACCACACCGTCGGAGATGAACTCGGTGGCATCGCCACGCGCCAGGCGCCAGCCACGCACGATGAGCCACACGTAGATGCCGTAGAGCACAGCGGCGACAATACACAGTGCAAGGATATACTGCCAGGTCACAGTGATCCACAGGTTCCAGCCGCCGTGCAACACCATCGCCAACACCAGATATCCAAGCGGCACCCACACTGAACGGCCCGCAGTCAGATACAGGCCGATCCCCCAGCCAACGAGGCCGGTCAAGGCAATGTGTAGACCCGGGCCTGCAACCATGCGCAGTCCCCAGATTGACAGTTGCCCCATGAGATCAGAGTTCGGATCCAACATCGCCCCCACAGCGCCGTAGCTCACGTTCTCAGAGACCTCAAAACCCAGCCCCACCAGGGATCCAACGACCAACCCATGCCAGGGCCGGGTGACCTGGTGGCATGTGACCGCAATGAGGAACGCGCCGAGGCCTTTGGCGATCTCTTCGGCGTATCCGCCGGCGATGGAGAAGTTGAGTACGTCCACCCCGAGCTTGTGGGGTATTTCCGGGAGGGGCATTTCCGCAGGCATGGCGAGGGTGAGGGCCACGCCACCGCCCCAGAGCAGGCAGGCGGCCACCCATTTCCAGGTGAATCCGCGCGGCCACAGCGGGGAATGGGCGAATAGCCAGATGATCAGTGCTGTCCATGCGGCCCCGAAGAGCACCCCTACCCAGGCGGTATCCCACACGGGCACCATTGTGAGCAGGCTCATGGAGACTCCGATGGCGGCGAGGATCCCGAAGAGCACGGTCAAGAGAATGCGGTAGCGTCGGCTCATGCGCGCGCACCTCCTACCTGGCTGGTGAGCACGTCGAGTACCGGGTTGATGAGCGCCCCAGTGGCTGTGACCACGATGAGGGAGTCCGGTTCCACCCCGGGGATGGTCATGACGGCCTGGTCGTACTTATCGACGCCGACCATGAGCGTGCCTTCCCGTTGGACATCCAGGGCATCCATGTCCCCGAAGAACGTGGCCCGGTAGAGGCGGCGGGTTGTGTTCTCTTGGTCGTCGATGTCGTAGAGTACCGCCGAGGACAAGGTATCCACCCCGCATACGTAGCCGGTTTCCAGCAGCGCGTTCATGTCGCGCTCACAGGTGAATGGCCCGGTGACGGTAAGCTCGTCGATAGTCGGGGTGACCTGGTCGGGCGTGTCGGGGACGAGCGGGTTCACCGCGAAGGGGAGCCCCAAGAGGAGGAGCGCCCCGGCCATCGCGCCGGCCCCGCGTCGCCCCAGCGGGCGTTTCAACGTGTACTGCACGCCACCAGTCTACCTATCGGCCCTGACGGCAGTTCGCGCCCGCTGGCTAATAGTGCAGCAACTCGCGCAGCTGCGGGGACGCCGCCACCGCCCCGATGAGCACGAGCAGCAGCGCCGGCACAACGATCGGCACTATGAGCTGTTTGTTATACTCTCGCCGCGCTTCAACCGTGAGTTCAAGTAATGTTTCCAAACGATGCTCGGAGGCACCCACTGGATCATCTGGGTATTTCTGGTGCAGCAAGTCAATCAATAGCCGGACAAGGACCTGGGCAAGCAGTTCTGGGTGAGGAGATATGTACCCTCCAGCGGCGTGATCGGCAAGATATTCTTTAATCCCAGGCTTCTTCGCCTGGGGATCATCCCTTGCCACAATCATGCCTTGGGCAGTGGTGACGAGTATGGTGGCAATTGCGGCTCCTTCTGGTGTCCACCCATCATGTGTTCCGGCTAGGCGATTGTATGAAGCAGCTAACATCTTGGCCTCGGGCGACGCCTCACTGGAGGAATTTGACGTGGTGGTCACAGCATGGGCGGAGGCGGTGAACACCGAGAGCGCCACGGCTGCAGCAGAAAGAGCAGCGAGAGATTGATTCATGAGAGATTCCCCTCCTAGGTTGCGGCAAAAAGCCTGACGGTGAGTGATTGCGCTGTTATCCCCGCCGGTATTGAGAGACTCCCCCCGACCCCTTCACGGGGACTCGCACGCTTTTACTGTAAACTGGAGCCCGCCGTGCCGCAACCGTGGCGTGGGTAGAAGAAGGGGTAACCGAATGCACGACTTGTTCGAAGAAATCAATGGTCAATGGTGGCGCGACCACGTCATCCCCGCCGACCGCGCCTCTGACGGGACGTTCTACACACTGCGCGACACCGCCGAAGAACGCGCCAAGCAGCTCGCAGAAGCCGACGACGGCCTCGTCGGAGGCCTGTACCGCTCCTTCATGGCGGCCGCAGACACCACGACGAGCGACGCACTTGCCCAGTTAGACCCCGATTTCGCGGTGATCGATCGGGCCCTTGCCGCAGCAGAAACCCCAGCTGTGGGGATCGCGCAGGCAATGGGTGAACTCGACCGCATCGGAGTAGGAGCACCGGCCGGATTCTATGTGACCAAGTCGGCAGATTCCGATCAGGCGGTCGCCTACATTTCCCAGTCTGGCCTGGGACTCCCCGATGAAGCCTACTACCGCGCCCCGGAGCACGCGCAGGTCCTCGAGGCCTACACGGCCCATGTTGAGCGGATGCTCGAGCTCGTTGGGGCAGCATCGGGCGCGGCGGATGTCCTCGCCGTCGAAACGGCGCTCGCCGCCGGACACTGGGACGTCGTGGCCAACCGCGATGCCGTCGCCACGTTCAACCCGATGGAGCTCGCGGACCTCGGACCGCACGTGCACACCATGTTCACCGCCATGGGATTGCCGGCAGGCCGCGTCATCGTCTGTCAACCGAGCTACCTCGAGCACCTCGAGGCCCAATTCACCGCCATCACCGTGCCGCAGTGGCGCGCCTACCTGAACTGGCGGATCCTAGCATCCCGGGCGGCATATCTGAGCGACGAGCTGTCCAAAGCGAACTGGGAATTCTACGGAAAGGTGCTCTCCGGGGCGCAGGAACAGCGCGCCCGGTGGAAGCGCGCCCTTTCCTTCGTCGAAGGCGGAGTCGGATTTGAACTGGGCAAACTCTATGTTGCCGAGTACTTCCCTGAATCCTCCAAGCAGCAGATGATGGAACTCGTATCCTACCTGCTCGGCGCCTACCGCGAGCGGATCAGTGTGCTCACCTGGATGGGCCCGGAAACCCGCCAAAAAGCACTGGACAAGCTCGAGCTGTTCAACCCAAAGATCGGCTACCCGGAGGTGTGGCGCAGCTACGATGTCACAATCGGAGACAACCTCGTCGATAACGTCCGCGCTGTCGATGCCGCCAACCACCAGTTTGAGCTGGATAAGCTGGGTAAACCGGCCGATCGCACGGAGTGGCTCATGACGCCGCAAACCGTCAACGCCTACTATATGCCCGTCACCAATGACATCACGTTCCCCGCCGCGATCCTTGAGCCACCGTTCTTCTCCCCGGAGGCCTCCCCAGCGGAGAACTTCGGTGCGATTGGGGCGGTCATCGGCCACGAGATTGGGCACGGCTTTGACGATCAAGGCTCGCGTTATGACGGCCACGGCAACCTCGTCTCCTGGTGGACCGATGAAGACCGGGCCGCCTTTGAGGAGCGCACCAGTGCGCTCGTGCGGCAATTCGACGGGTTGGTCCCACTTGCCCTCCAGGCCGAGGCTGACACCGAGGCCGCACCGACGGTCAACGGGCAGCTCACCCTCGGCGAGAACATCGGCGACCTCGGCGGCCTGTCCATCGCCCTGACCGCGTACCACCGCTACGCCGACGACCACGGGGAAGACGTCGATCTCCGCAGCTTCTTCACCGCCTGGGCGCTGGCCTGGCGGACGAAAACCCGCCCGGAAATGGCCGCCCAACTCGTCGCCGTCGACCCACACTCACCAGCAGAATTCCGCTGCTCTATCATCCCGAAGAATATCGATGAGTTCTATGAGGCATTTGACGTGGACACGCCACTACCGCAGGCAGAGCGGGTGGCAATCTGGTGACGGAAACCCCGCCCATTATTCGCGCATATCGGCTATCGTAGTAGGCACGAATACGACCAAAGGAAGGTTCACCCATGCTGCGAGTAGTCCAGATTGAACAGCGCTACACCCCCCTCGGCGAGGAGGAGGAGAAGTTTGAAGACTTCCTCAACCGCGTCCAAACTGAGATTGAAAAGTTCGGCGACCAGGCCCACTTCCTCACCGAACCCGGCGAAACCTATGCGCTGTGGGTTGTCGCTGTACAAGCGCTCGACGGCCTCGACGCAGTGATTCACGCAGCCAAGACCCTTCGCACCGCGCTCATGTCCGCACGGATGGAGCGCTACTCGTGGACCTTCACCACCGACCTCACCAAGGCGCGTGAGGTCGATGCTGCCGGTGCCGGCTTCTAATCCGGTAACACCTGGACAAGTCCCACTTCCGCACCCCCAGGCGTGGTGACCAGCGCCGTCGGCCCCAAGAATGAGGGCGTCGGCGTCTGCAGCACATACTCCTGGGGGATATTGGCGAGCGCCGCATCAATATCCACCACCCCGAAATAGGGCACCCACACCGAATCCGGTCGGTTGATCTGCCAAAACCAACCGATCGCATCGCCCTCAAGACGCGCAAGCGTAAAGTTGTCCGCCTGCGAATCATCCAACTCCCAGCCGAACAGGTCGTGATAAAACCCCACCGGCGGCTCCGGGGACGAATACTCCAACCACACCAGGGTCCCCGCCTCACCAACCGCAAAGAACGCGGGCGTCTGCAGGAGCAACAAGGGTGCATTGTTCGGATCTGCGATCATCCCCGAATCCTCCGCATGCGCCCCCAACTGGCGGGCCCGCGCCACTGTCTCCGGCACATCCGCAGTGCCAAAACCGACGACGAACGCATCAAACGTGTGCTCCGTCAACGACATGATCGGCACCTCACGCCACGTCAAAAACACCTGCTCCCCGTACTCGTGTGGCTCCAGATCCATGAGGCGGCGGAAAAAATCCACCGTCGCCTCCACATCCGTGGTGGTGAGGGTAATCAGCCCCGGCCCGCCCTCGTTCACATCAATTACCGGCATGTCACTCATCCTTTCCGGCGGCGCACACAACCGCCTCCCCGAGGGGTGTTTCCACAGTGTCCCCGTGGACAAGCGAATGCCCACGGCGAGTCTCCACACTACCGTTCACCAGCACCTCGCCGGCGGCGATCAGTTCCTTCGCGTGACCGCCCGTCTCTGCCAAACCGGCAAGTTTGAGGAATTGGCCCAGGCCGATCGATGCATCGCGGATGTGAATGTCCATGCCCGTAATCCTAGCCGCACCGGGGTGGGCTAGGTTTGGTCGACCGGGCGAACAACCATCCGGTCGATGTTCACGTGCGCAGGCTGGGCCGCCACCCAGCGGATCGCCTCCGCAATATCCTCCGGAGTGAGGTTCAACTTGTCCGCATACACCGCATCTGCCTGGGCGCGATCCCCCTTGAACCGGTGGAGTGAAAAGTCCGTCTTCACCCGGCCCGGATTGATCTCCGTCACCCGGATGCGCCGCCCAGCCTTCTCAAACTCGAGCCGTAGGACACGGGTGAGAGCGGCAACGGAGAACTTCGCCGCGTTATAGCCCGCACCACCCCAGTACGGGGTGATGCCGGCCACCGATCCCAGGTTCACAATGAGCCCGTCGGCGGCCATCTGCGGCAGCAGGGCCTTGGTCACCCGCACGGTGCCCAGCACGTTTGTCTCAAACATCCACTGCCAATCCTCCAGGTCCGCGGATTCGATCGGGTCGAGCCCGCGGGCGCCGCCGGCGTTGTTCACCAGCAGGTCGATCGTGCCAACGTGGGCGGCGAGATTGTTCACGGAGGCCTCATCGGTGACGTCGGTGACCACCACCTCCGCCCGGTCGCCGAGTTCTACGGCGAGCGCGGTGAGCTTGCCCTCATTGCGCGCGGCCAAGGTGACAAACCACCCGTCCCCCACCAGCGCTTTCGCGGTGGCGGCGCCGATTCCTTCACTGGCTCCTGTGACTACTGCATGTTTCATCACTGTCATGAGTGTAAGTGTACTCCCTGCGGGGGTGCGGTATCGGCGCTCCTGCGCTTGCCCCGGCCGTGCCGACGGCACGACAAAACCCCAGGACGAATCCTGGGGTTTCGCTCTGCCGTTATCGGGCGCGAGGCCGGTTAGGCGTCGGTCTCGCCGGCCGGGGTCTCGGCCTCGCCGGCCGGGGTCTCGGTCTCGTCGGCGGCGGCATCCGAGCTGCCAGCGGCCGGGGCGGCGGCACCCTCAGAGGAGCCCTCCATCCCCTTCAGGCCCGTGAAGTCCCACGCCGTGCCATCGGGGCTCGTGCACTTGGACAGGTAGTACAGGGCGATGAGCGTTCCAGCCAGTGCCAGGGCGGCAACCGCGCCGAGGCCGGCGACGTTCACCTTGATGCCGGTGGCGGCGATCTGGTTGTTGATGTCCTGGATGAACTTCGGCTGCTCTATACCGTTGTCCCCAACCATCTTGAACTGGTTCATCATCTGCTTCATGTTCTCCGGCATCGGGAGCTCAATCTGGGTGAGCAGGCCGAGGATTCCGAGCGGAACCATGTAGATGAGCGGGTTCGCAGCAATGGAGTCAGCGTCCTCAGAGAGGCATTCCTTGAGGGTGGTGGAAATCTGCTTCGCCTGCGGGGTGATCGTGGCCACGAGGGTGTCTTCCGAACCGTCCGCGTAGACGGCCTTCACCGCGATGCTGGCGGCAACACCGGTGGGCGCGGTCTCCGGAACGGCGACTTTGAGCTGCCCGGAGGTGGCGTCGAACTCGACGGTCCAGCCGGCCGGGACGGTCGACTCATCGAGGGTGAGCTCGGTGCCGACGGGGATCCCGTTGCGGTCGAACTCAATCTTCGCCTTCTCGTTCGCCTGATCGGTGATGGTGAAGGACGGGGACAGGGTCAACTGGGCACCTGGGTAGGGCTGCTGAGCCGGATAGGATGCGTCGATGACATCTGCGTTCTTGAGGTTGAAGAGCCCGTCCACAATGTCAGCGATCTGGTCACCATTGCGGTCGGTGATGTCAACGTCACCGCGACCGTCTTTGTTCGCGTCCTCCACCGGGCCGGCGGGAACGATGGACTCCTCCGCGTTGGTCAGCCCGTCCTTGTCATAGTCCTCGTCGCCGTCGTTCACACCGTTACCGTCAGTGTCGGGGTTGAACGGGTCCAGGCCGGCACGTTCCTCATCGGCGTTGTTCACACCGTCGCCGTCGATGTCCGGGTCTTCCCAGTTCTTCAGGCCGTCACCGTCGATATCAACGTTGAGGAAGTCGATGAGGTCGGCCTTCTGGTTCTTCGGGTTGCGGTCCGTCATCACCGGATCGGCGAGCCCGTCACCGTCGATATCTGCAGTGGCTTGCTCCTTCCCCGGGTTGGTCGGATCCATCGGGACGTCGGACTCGTCAGCGTTGCTGAGAGTGTCCTTGTCCTCATCGCGGTTACCGTCGGTGTGGACACCGTCGGTGATCGGGTTGAGCGGGTTGAGGCCAGCGGCGAGTTCGTCGGTGTTGTTCACACCGTCGCCATCGGCATCCGGGTCAGCGTTGTTGGCCAGGCCGTCACCGTCGACGTCACCAAGCGGACCATCGATCAAGTCAAACACGCCGTCGGCGGGGTTGACGTCGGTCTCACCGGGATCGCCAACACCGTCGCCGTCTGTGTCCTCGACGCGACCGTCCGGAACGACAGACTCTTCACCGTTGGTCTTGCCGTCCCCATCGGTGTCGACAGAGCCGTCCGGGGTGCCCGGGGTGGTTTCCGGCTTGAGCGGGTTCGTGCCAACGAGCTCCTCGTCGTCATTGTTCACACCGTCGCCATCGGCATCCGGATCCTCCGCATTCGGGATGCCGTCGCCGTCGACGTCACCGCCCTTGCCGTCAATGAGGTCCCAAATACCATCGGCATCCGGGTTGACATCGGTGCCACCGTCGGTCTTGCCCGGGTGAGCCAGCTTATCCTCCGGCGTGGCCCCCGGGACCGGACCATCGATGACGAGGGACTCGGAGGCGTTGGAGGCTTTGTCCTGGTCGGTGTCAATGCTGCCGTCCGGGGTTCCATCGGTGGTCTCCGGATCGAGCGGGTTCGTGCCAACGAGCAGCTCGTCGTCATTGTTCACACCGTCGCCATCGGCATCCGGATCGGCGTAGTTCGGGATGCCGTCGTGGTCGGGATCACCGAACGGGCCGTCGATGATGTCGGCGACACCGTCGGTCGGGTTCTTGTCGGTCACACCGGTGTCGGCGACGCCGTCACCGTTGTTGTCGGCGTAGGTGCCATCCGGGTTCCAGTCGGACTCGTCGGAGTTGATGATGCCGTCACCGTCGGTGTCCTCGTCGCCGTCGCCTAGGCCGTCACCGTCGGTGTCCGGGTTGAGCGGGTTGAGGCCAGCGATGATCTCATCGTCGTTGGAGACACCGTCGCCATCGGCGTCCGGGTCGGCATTGTTCGGGATGCCGTCACCGTCAACGTCACCAAGCGGGCCGTCGATGATGTCGGCGACACCGTCCTCACCGGCCTTCTTGGCCAGGTTGCCGTCCGTGTCGGTGTACAGGGCGACCTTGTCGGTCATCGGGACATCGCCAAGGCCATCGTTGTTCCTGTCCTCGACGGTGCCGGCCGGGACGAAGGACTCGTAGCGGTTGACAGCACCGTCACCGTCGGTGTCCACGTCGCCGTCGGCGATCGGGTTGCCCGCAGCGTCCGTCGCACCGTTGGAGTACGCATCGAGCGGGTTGAGGCCGGCGATGATCTCATCGGTGTTGTTCACACCGTCGCCATCGGCATCCGGATCGTACTTGTTCGGGATGTTGTCGCCATCGGGATCGGCGTCGGGGCCGTCAATAATGTCCGGGGTGCCGTCGGTGCCCTTCTCACGGCCGGTGATGTTGCCGTCCGCATCAAAGGTGAGGGCGACCCTGTCGGTGGCGTCGACATCGCCGATGCCGTCACCGTTCTCGTCCTTGACCTCCTGGTCGGTTTTTCCGTCGGCCTGCTTGGGTACGAAGGACTCTTCCTGCAGCACGGTCTGTGTGGCGCCCTCCACGCCATCCTTGGTCACAGAGTCACCATCGGTGTTGCGATCCCCATCGCGGATGTCATCGTCAAAGCTCGTGGGATCCCACGGATCGAGGCCGGCGAGCATTTCATCGGTGTTGTTGACACCGTCGCCGTCCATATCCGGATCGAACTTGTTCGGGATGTTATCGCCATCCGGATCGGCGTCCGGGTCGCGCCGATCCTTGTAGGTCACCGGCAGCTCAAGGTAATCCTTCGAGCCATCGGCGTAGGTGACCTCAATGAGCGGGAGGGACGCGTACGTGCTGAGGTCCGTGCCCTCAGCAACAGCGACGGTGACCGCACCGGTTGCCGGATCGACGGTGACCGTCCAGCCGGCGGGGACAGAGTCGGCCACAGCGGCAAACGTCGTGTTCTCCGGAGTCTCAATCGGGTTCTTGTCCTTGTCAGACTGCAACCAGAACGTCGGAGCTGTGAAAGTACCCTCAGAACCGGGCGAGACCGCGACCGGGGTGTAGGCGCCATCGTAGAGCAGATTGTTCTTCTTCTCCTTCACCACGGAGGCGGAGTCCGCGGCAAGGAGGTTCACATTCTCCAGGCTATCGCCGGACTTCAGCTGCGCAGTCACGGTGGCATCGCGGCCACCGGTGGCCGCCAACACGTCATCGGCAGGCAGGGAGAGCGCATCCACAGCCGCCGCGTCGGCGACCTTATCGGTGCGCACCATCACGCGCTGGACCTTACCATTGTCGTCCTTGTATTGGGCGACCCACTCGACGTGGGAGAGCCACAGCGGCGGCAGCTCACCGGTGATGTCGAGCTGAAGCGTCTCACCCGGGCCAGCCGGATTGTTCAGCGTGTCAAAGAACGGGATATCCAGGGTGATGTTGTCGTAGGGGATCACCGCAAAGTTGACGTTATCCCACGCGTTGCGGCCCGGACGGTACGGCACCGACTGCGGGGACACACTGGCCAGGTTGTTCGCAGCCCGGTACACCGGAGCGGTGAACGAAGAGTAGGACTGCCAGAGTTTGCCGGACGGATCCATGACGTAGCCGAAGATCTTGTTCTTGTCGTAGTTCTCCGGGAGGGTCACCTCATACATGCCCTCGGCGTTCGTCGTAGTCTTCACCGTGGCGAGGATGGCGGCCGGGTTATTGTCCAGGAACTTCTTGGTAATGTTCGGCCACTCGGCACGGTCAGCGCCCTTGAGCTGGTTCTCCAGCGCCTTCCCGTTCACCTCGTCGAGGGCGGAAATAACAACCTGCCAGCCCTCGAGGACCTTGTCATTTCCGGTCACAGAATCGAAGTTCGGGCCAATGAGGTAGGTGTTATCACCGTGCTCGAGCCACACGCGCCCGTTAACGGAGTTGCGCTTGAGATCCACGAGGGTGGCGGCGTGCTTGAGGTTCGTCACCGGCTGTTCCTCGATGGTATCGGCAACCATGTAGTCACCGGGCATCTCGGCGAAGAACAGTGCGACGCGGTTCTCCTGCGTGTTGAGCGCGTTCGTCGTCGCACCAACGGGATACTCCGACTGCTTCTTAAAGCCGGGGTAGACACCGGGGGCTTGGCGGAGCATCTTCACCGTGTTGCCGCGCTCGTTGACAAAGTCGGGCACCCAGATGCGGAAGGAATCCTCGTCCGTGTTGAACTCGTGGGCGAGACCAGCGGCATCCACCCAGCGGTTGATAATGAAGGAGAACGTGCCCGGACCGGCCATGTTGCCGCCGATAGTGTCGTGGGTGGCGGCCTTGTAAATCGGGGAGACCGTGCCGTCGCCGTCGATCCACTGCAGGTACACAACGGTGCCCTCCGGCAGCGGGGTGTTGCCGGAGGTGACGTTGTTCTCCGTGGAGGAGTCGAGGTAGACGAGGTGCCCGGACACCAGGTTGTGCTTGGACACAATGTCATAGTTGCGGGTGACAACCTTGGTGGCGATGGCGTCGGCGTTGATGGCATCCTCCATGGAGGTGCCGTTGCCGGTGGCTTGCTGGTTCGACTCGGTTGCGGTGGTCTGAGCAACAGCTTCTGGCGTGCCGACGGCGGTGAGTGCGCCAACAGTGAGTGCTGTGGCGACACCGAGTGCGGTCAGACCCTTAAATGGGCGGGCGAGACCGAGCATCGCGGTGGCAGAGGCAGAGGTGCGTGAAAACATGTTCTGGCCTTTTCTTTTCAGGGTTTGATGGTCCTTTGACCGAGCAACTTCCCGTGATTTACCTGAGTAATTGCCCGGTATCACCTGAGAATTCTACTCACTTTTTCTCAGGCGACAAATGTTTTCTCTACCTCTATGCTTAGAATTACCCCCGGCTACCCCCGCTACACCGCCAGGAGGTACGCAGCCCCCACGAACACGACGAAGCTCACCGCCAGAATCACCCAGCGCCGGACAGCGGCTTGGTTGCGGGCCTTCACACTGGCAAAACCAACCGCGCGGGTGCCATACACAAGTGCCACCCCCACCAGCGCCCCAGCAATCAGCCCACCAACATGCCCCCACAGAGACACTCCCGGCGTGAGCACCGTGTACGCCAAGTTCACCACAATAAACGCAACCATCGTCCGGATCTGACCGTGGTGCTTGATCGCCAAAACCAGACTCACCGCGAAGAAACCGAAGATCGCCCCCGACGCCCCCACCGTTGCCGAGAGCGGATCCATGAGCAGAATCACATCGGCAGAACCGATCGCCAACACCACAAACAGGGCAACAACCTGCAGGTAGCCGTACACCCGCTCGAGTTCACCCGCAAAGAAATACAGGAGGAACCCGTTCATAATCAGATGCGTCAACCCCTGGTGCAGGAGAGCGTAGGTGAAAATCCGCCACAGCCCGCCCGCCGGAGTGTAGAGCACCCAGGCGTTGGCGAGACTGGAGGACTGAAGATTATCTAGGGCCGAACCGGACTGGACGGCGGTGACAACATACACCGCCGCCACAACGGCCAGCAGGATACTAGCTGAGCGTGATCGAGTTAATGACAACATCGTCCACGGGGCGATCGCGGCGATCCGTTGCCACACCGGCAATCTCCATCACAACCTTCTGGCTCGCCGGATCAGTGACCTCGCCAAAGATGGAGTGATGCCGGTTGAGGTGCGGAGTGGGGGCCACGGTGATGAAGAACTGCGACCCGTTCGTGTTCGGCCCCGCATTGGCCATCGCCAGCAGAAACGGCCGATCGAAGGAGAGCTCCGGGTGGAACTCATCCTCAAACTGGTAGCCGGGCCCGCCCATCCCGGTGCCGGTGGGATCGCCGCCCTGGATCATGAAACCGGCGATGATGCGGTGGAAGATGACCCCATTGTAGAACTCATCCTGTGCCAGTTTTTCAAAGTTGGCCACCGTCTTCGGGGCATGATTGCCAAAGAGATCGATGGCGATATCGCCGTGGTTCGTGTGCAGCGTGGCTGTTGAAGTCTGAGCAGTCATGGCTACCATGATAAACCATGATGAAAACTGCGGAGAACAAGCACACTGCGAAGGGCAACCGCCTGCCGGCGTGGATCGTCGCCCTCACGGCGACCGCCGCCCTCATCGGCTGGTGGGTCGCCGGCATCCCAAACACGACAACCCCGGTCCGCGCCACCCCGCCGAAGCTCAGCGACCTGTAGGTTCTGTTTATTTCGAATATGTTGGGATGGTCGCATGACCACGTCTTTGACGCCATCATAGGTGTCTCGCGCCCCTACGTGCCCAGGAGCACTCGTGCGCCTCAGTGAGGAAATGGGGCTGTACGGACACCCGTGAATTAGGCGTTCTGCTCGGCGATCTGCTTGCGCACCTCATCCATGTCGAGCGCCTCAACCTGGCCCATGAGGTCCTCGAGGGCGGCCTCCGGCAGCGCCCCGGACTGACGGAACAGGAGAATGCCGTCGCGGAAAATCATCAGCGTCGGAATCGCCTGAATCTGCAGGCCAGCTGCCAAGTTCTGATTCGCCTCGGTGTCCAGTTTGGCAAAGGTCGCCTCGGGGTGGGCCTCCGAAACCTGGTTAAAGACGGGGGCAAACGCCCGGCACGGGCCACACCAGGAGGCCCAGGCATCGACAAGCACAATGCCTTCCTGGGAGATGGTATCGTTGAAGTTCGCCTCGGTGACGTCAATAGTTGCCATTATGGTCCTTTCTGTAGCCATTTACGGCATACAACCGACCGCCCCCGGCGTTTATTCCCACAATTGGCGTAAGATGCCAGGCATGAAGAACTACACAGTTAAAGGAATGACCTGCGGCCACTGCGTTATGAGCGTAAAAGAGGAGGTCGGAGCACTCGACGGGGTCACCGGAGTCGACGTGGACTTGGCCTCTGGGGCATTGCGCGTGGAGGGCACCGTCACCGATGCTGCGGTGCGTGGCGCCGTTGAAGAGGCCGGCTACCAGCTCGTCTAAATGGAGACCGTCAACCTCGACATCACGGGGATGACCTGTACCGCCTGCTCCGCCCGCGTGCAGCGGAAGCTGAACAAGGTGGAGGGGGTGGATGCGTCCGTCAACTTTGCCACCGAAACAGCGCAGGTCACCTTTGACCCGCAGGCGCACACTGTCGATGAACTCATCGGTGTGGTGGAGGACGCCGGGTATCGTGCGTTTCTCCCCGCGAGCCCGGCCGACCTTGACGGGCCCGGCGCGGGCGCGGACGCGGCAGAGCAGGCGACGGTCGCACTCATCGCGGACCTCAAACAGCGCCTCATCGTGTCCGCGCTCCTTGGAATCCCCGTGCTCATCCTCTCCATGGTGCCCGTCCTCCAGTTCCCGAACTGGCAGTGGCTGTGTCTCACCCTCGCCTCCCCCGTCTACTTCTGGGGCGGCTGGCCGTTCCATCGGGCGGCCCTGACAAACCTGCGCCATGGGGCGTTCACGATGGACACGCTCATCAGCCTCGGCACCTCGGCCGCCTACTGGTGGAGCGCGTACAACCTGTTTGTCGCGGGCGCGGGCGGGCACATCTACCTCGAAGCCGCCGCGATGGTCACCGTGTTCCTCCTGCTCGGGCGGTGGTTTGAGGTCCGGGCGAAGGGCCAATCCTCCGCCGCGCTGAAGGCGCTGGTCTCCATGGGTGCGACAACGGCAGCCCGCCTAGACGGTTCCCGCGAGGTCACCGTTCCCGCATCCTCGTTGCAGGTGGGCGACGTTTTCGTGGTGCGCCCGGGTGAGAAGATCGCCACCGACGGGGAGATCATCGAGGGCCATTCCGCCGTCAACGAGTCCATGGTCACCGGCGAACCAGTCCCCGTCGAGGTCGGCCCCGGGGCGACTGTGACGGGGGCAACCATCAACACGTCCGGCTGGCTCATCGTCCGGGCAACCCGCGTTGGCCAGGACACGGTGTTAGCGCAGATCTCTGAGCTCATGCGCCGCGCACAGGCGGGGCGAGCGCCGATTGAAAAACTCGTCGACCGCATCTCCCAGGTGTTTGTGCCAGTGGTAATCGCCGTCGCCGTGGTCACCTTCATCGTGCAGCTCATCCTCGGCGGGCCCGCGTTCACGGCGGCAGTGTCCGTACTCATCATCGCCTGCCCCTGCGCATTGGGCTTGGCCACACCCACCGCCCTGCTCGTCGGGTCCTCCCGTGGCTCCCAGCTGGGGCTGCTAATCAAGGGGCCGGAGATCCTCGAATCCACCCGCCAGGTGGACACGATTGTGCTGGATAAGACGGGGACTATCACCACCGGCCAGATGCGCGTCGTGGGCATCCACCCCGCTGCGGATACCGATACGGACACCGTGCTGCGGTTGGCCGGGGCGGTGGAGGCCGCCTCTGAGCATCCGATCGCCCGCGCCATCGTCGCCGCAGCGCCAGCACCCCTTCCGCCAGTGACCAGCTTTGTCTCCACACCCGGTGTCGGTGTCACCGGGGTGGTCGACGGTCACCATGTGGAGATCGGGCGCGGTGACGGGCACACGGATGAAGAGGCCACGTGGGTGGACGTCCGCATCGATGGAACCGCCTCCCACATCGGGGTGGCCGACGAGCTCAAGGCCACCTCCGCCACCGCCGTTGCACAGCTCACTGACCTCGGCCTCACCCCGGTGCTGCTCACCGGGGACACCGTCGAACGCGCCCACGCGGTCGCCACAGCTGTCGGAATCACCCCGGATAACGTCATCGCCGGGGTTCTCCCCGACGGGAAGGTCGCGGCCATTCAGCACCTCCAAGAATCCGGGAAGGTGGTGGCGATGGTGGGCGACGGGGTCAACGATGCGGCCGCCCTTGCCCAGGCTGACCTCGGGTTAGCCATGTCTTCGGGGACGGATGTGGCGATCGAGGCCTCCGACATCACCCTCATGCGCAATGACCTCACCTCCGCCGCCGATGCGATCCGGCTGTCCCGAGCCACCCTGCGCACCATCAAATCCAATCTGTGGTGGGCGTTTATCTACAACATCGTGCTCATTCCCGTCGCCGCAGTTGGCCTGCTCAACCCGATGATTGCCGGGGCAGCCATGGCGTTGAGCTCCGTGTTTGTGGTTACAAACTCCCTGCGCCTGCGCCGGTTCGGGCGATATCCACAAACCGCGAGTAATGGAGCTGGTGGGCCACAGTGACCGTCCCGAGCGGGCCGCCACGGTGCTTCGCAATGATGATATCGGCCTCACCGGCGCGCTCATTGTCCTGCTCACCGGCCTGGGAGTCGGGCCGGTAGAGGAGCATGACAATGTCGGCGTCCTGCTCGAGGGCGCCGGATTCGCGCAGGTCCGCCAGCTGCGGGCGCTTGTCTGTGCGCGATTCCGGGCCGCGGTTGAGCTGGGAGATCGCCACGACCGGCACGTCGAGTTCCTTCGCCAACAGTTTCAGCTGCCGGGAGAACTCCGAGACCTCCTGTTGGCGGGACTCCACCCGCTTGTTGGAGCTCATGAGCTGCAGATAGTCAACGACGACGAGGTCGAGGCCGACCTGGTCGGCGAGGCGACGCGCCTTCGTGCGAATCTCCATCATCGTCAACCCCGGTGAATCATCAATGTAGAGGGGTGCGTTCTCAATGGTGCCCATCGTGTTGGAGAGCCGGTTCCACATCTTGTCGTCGAGTTTGCCGGCCCGCATCGTCGCCAGCTTCACCTCCGCCTGGGCACTGAGGATGCGCATGACAATCTCCGACTTGCTCATCTCCAGCGAGAAAATAAGGCTGACCTTCTTGTTCTTGATGCTCGTGGCGCGGGCGAAGTCGAGGGCGAGCGTCGACTTGCCAACGCCGGGGCGCGCGGCGACGATGATCATCTGCCCGCCGTGCAATCCGGTGGTCATCGCATCGAGGTCATAGAATCCCGTCGACGCCCCCATGATCTTGCCCTTGTTGGCGGCCAACTCGTCGAGTTCGCGCACCGCCGGTTGGAGCAGGTCCCCGAGGACGGCATAGTCCTCGGTGCGGCGGCCGGACTTCACCGCAAAGACCTCCTGTTGGGCGAGGTCGACGGCCTGTTCGGCGTCGATGCCGCTTTCGGATTCATACCCCAAGGAGACGACCTTCGTACCGGCCTCGATGAGTTTGCGGAAGAGGGCCTTGTGGGCGACGATGTCGGCATAGTAGCGGGCGTTCGCCGCTGTGGGCACAGAGGCGACGAGCGTGTGCAGGTAGGTCGTGCCGCCGGCCTCCTGGAGTTGCTTGTGGGAGGAGAGGTGATTGGCCACAAGGACCGCGTCCACCGTCGAGCTGGTGGAAAACAACTCGAGGATCGCCGTGTAGATGACCTGATGGGCGGGCCGGTAAAAGTCACTCGTGCGCAGGATCTCGATGACGTCGGGGATGACGTGGGAGGAGACGAGCATGGCACCGAGGACACCCTGCTCCGCTTCGATGTTGTGGGGCAGTTGCCGGTCATACGCAGCGGGTGCGGGTTCCGGGGGGACGTAGTCGTCATCGAAGCTTGCGGCAGATTCCATACGGCTACTGTAACCTACTCGTCATCTGTGGGTACGATCATCGGCCCGGGATACCACAAACCACTGCGTACGACGTGCTCGTAGTGGATTGTCGCCGGGGTGGGTGCCTCACCACGCGAGTTCGTGCGCAGTGTGTAGCGCTCCACCGTACCCCAGTCGCGCTGCCAGTCATCCTTGAGGTAGGCGGGCACCTCCACGGCTGCACCGAGCGCCTCGGCGATGCCCATGACACCACCACCGGCATAGTCCTGGAACGGGGAGAGGGTCACCTTGCCCGGATGGTCCGGGGAGATCCGGAACGTGGGGATCTCCGCGACACCGGCATAGTGGTCGAGGGGGCGCTGCTGCGGGAACTGCAGTCCCACCGCCCAGTCCACCAGGCCGGGTTCCTCGGAGCCGATGACCTCCGACAGGGGTGCCAAGGTGGGCACCCGGGGCGGAGTGAAGGCGATCCACTCCTCACTGTTGAGGTTCGTGTCCTTCGCCGCAATGCGGATGACATCGGCCTCCGCAGGCAGGGACGAACGCGGAATGCGCAGGTTGCGCCACTCTGGAGAGGGGCCGATATCGAGTGGCTTCACCTCCCCTAAGGCTTCCACGGCCCCGTCGGCACCTCGGCGGCCGTACTCGATGAGGAGCTCCTGGCCGGTAACCTTCACCCCGTTGATGTCGTGCCCGGCGATGCGCCCGGCTGCCGTGACAACGATGAGCGGCTGCTCCTCGAGGGGGGTGGTTGGCAGCGCAAACCACTGGGTGTTCAGTGAACTGGACAGTTGCACCCCGTCACGCCACGACCCGGTCACCGGAATCCGCTCCCAATCCAGCCCAAACGGCAGGTTGGCGAAGGACCCGTTGATGCCCGCATCGTCCGGGCCGCGCACCCCACCACGGGTGGTGGCCGCCCCGGCGGAGGTGCCATTGGCGGCTTCCGCATCGTTGTCCACGTTGCCAGCGATCGTGCCCTGCGAACGCGTCGAGGTATCCTGACCACTGGTTTCAATCCACGCGGGAATGTTCACCGCCCCGAAGTTCTGCCCACCATCGAGCGAGGTCCCCAACTCGCCGGAGATCGGCTGCAGGAAGGCATCGTTCGTGTCGGTCTCCATAAGCACGTCACTGGCCAGATTCGCGGTATTGCCGGTGAGCGAACGCAGGTTGCCCAACCCGATGGAATACGCCGGATACTGGTCAATGGTGGACTTGGCAAAGGAGAGGCAGCTGAACACCACAACGAGGGCAGCGACGACGGCAATCGGTGCGGAAAACACGGCATCAAACCGGCTGCTGTGGGTTGTCTCATCCGTGTTGCGGGCGGCGCGGGCAAACCCCGTCACCACAGCGGCGACGAGGAAAACCATCGCAATTGCCAACACCACTGTCGAGGCCTCAACCCCCTTCAGCTGGATTGACTTGTCAAACCACGGGATGGAGTAGCTGGAGACATACCACCAGCCGTTCGGCCCGGCGAGCGCCCACGCCATGATGAACAAGAACCCGCCGATCACCGTCAGCTTGTTCTGCAGACAACGCAGGGCATAGAGGGACACCGCGAGCGCCCCAAGGGCAGCGACCCCGGCGCCGATCCCGGCGAACACCCCGAAGTGGTGCGACCACTTCGTCGGGGTGAACATGAAGAAGAAGAACGTGGCCATCGTCATCAAGGTGAGCCGGTTCGCCGGACCCGCATTCGTGCCCGGCAGGGTGCGCTCCCGCAGAATCGAGGCGATGACGATCGCCAGCACCACAAAGAGAATGAAGACGGGGAAACGGCGGGTGAAGGAGCCGTCGACATTGCCCTGCATGATCGTCTCATAGCGCACCCACTCGAGATACCACGGCAAACTCGGGCCCTTATCGGCGCGAACCTTGATCGCCTCGATCACCGTCATGAGGGTTTGATCCCCAAACACCGCCATGAGGATGGCAAACCCGGCCGGTAGGAACGGTACGAGCAGCGGCGCCACGCCGCCGACCTCCGGGATCCGCGCCCGAATCACCGTGATGAGAGAGGGCACCCCAATGAGCAGAGCACCAACGGCCATCAACCCGGTCGGGCCGGCAGCCAGCGCAATGGTGGCAAGGATCACCGCGATCGCACCGGGCAGCAGCCGGTTGGTGGCAAACGACCGCTCACACAACACCCACGTGGCCAGGGACAGCATGGCGATAATCGGCTCCGGGCGCACCCCGTTGTTGTAGGGCAGCCAGAAGGCGAGGAAGATGAACGCGGCCGTCCAGAACGTGACGCGGCGCCCACTCACCGCCGGACCGAGCCTGGGCAACACCGAGCGGGAGAGCATGATCCAGATGAGCAGGCCGGAGATGAGCGACGGCAAACGCACCCACATCGATGACGTGGAGATGTAGGTCATCAGCCCTAACAGGTCATAGTAGGGGGCACCGAAGGGGGACTCGGGCACCCCGAACCACCGGTAATAGTTCGCCATATAGTCGGCCACATGGGACTTGCGGGCCATTGTCATAATGAACCCGTCGTCCGAGGTGTTGCCACCAAAGATATACCAGTACACGAGGACGGCGGTGACGATGCCGTCAAGAAGCGTCAGCTTCCAAAAACCAGCCGGAAGCAGCGGCACCCGTGGCCCATCAAGACGGTGCAGCGCCCACAGGGAGATGAGGAGGCAGACAATGCCGAGCCACATGGCGGCGTATTTCAGCACCGTCGGGGCGGTGGTGAAGCGCGAGTTGATCTCCATGTGCGCGTGCACACCGGGAGTGTCCGGTGCCAATTCCGTGTACAGACCGGTCACCTGCGGGCGGTAATCCCCGTCCACGGTGCCGGAGCGTTCCCCGACGGTAATGGTGGTTTCCTCGGAGGTGGAAGACAGTTCCAGGGTCGCCCCCGCCGGGAGGGTGGCGAGATCCTCATTGGAGATGAAGAAGAACGCCTCGTTGCGGGAGACCGCATCAATGCCGTCGGCGTTCTTGCGAATGAACAGGCCCCGCTCCACCGCCTTTGGGGCGGATTCCGGCAGTGTAGAAAACATCACCGTCTGATCCGGATTGAGCTTCTCAGCGGCAGCAATGGGGATGGTGGCGGTGAGCGTTTGGGGCGCGTAGCTCATCAACGGCACGGTGACGGAGGTGGTCTCGGCCTCCGGCCAGTCCACGCTCGACTGGGTCTGATTGACCGGCAGGAACGGGGTGAGCAGAAAGAGGATAAAACCGACGAGGCCGGAGATGATTGCTACTTGTCGCAGTTTCACAAAGTGTCAGTGTACTGTATGCGAAGCGACGATGAACGGACCCACCTGCGCCACCGCCCAGTTCGGCGAACCAAACACCGCCGGATTGAACAATATCCCGGTAAACCGCACGTTCGGATCGTTCGGATAAATGTCCTCGGCGAGATCAAACTTCCACCCCGTGGCCGTATCGTCGAGGGTGCCACGGAGGATGAACACGTCCGGGGCGGCCCACGCCGTACCTGTCAACGCCGCCTCAAAGGCCGCCGGATCGGCGAGTGTATCCCACGAGTCATTCGCCCACTGCTCAATGCGGGTGTTGCGCCGGTCAAACTCCCCGAGCGGATTGGCGTAGTGGCTCGTCATCGCCTGGAAACTGAAGTACGGGTAGAACGCGAGGAACGCCTTCTCATCGGACAGGATGATCGGTTCAGACCGGTCCGGGAAGTGGGAGCGAATCTCCGCGTCCAGTGCCGTATAGAACGCAGCAGCACCCGGGGCGAAGAGGTCCGCACGGTTGCCGTCGCCGTCGGTGTCCGTGTAGGCGCGGTCGATCGCAGCACTCGTCATAATCGGAATCCGCTGCACATAGGAGATCGCACCGAAGCAGAGCACCACGATCATCACCGTGGTCACCAACTGTTGGCCGCGGGCAGTCAACTGCTCCGGATACACCGCATCCACACCGTAGATACGCAGCTCAGCAATGCCGATCACCCCGGCGGTGACGAGGATGAGGACAATGACCACGTCAAGGCGGAACCCGAGGAGGGTCGTGCCCGCTAACGAGGCGACCATCGACGCAATCACCCACCCGTAGGCGACAAGGAGGAAGGTGGCCAGGTAACGCACATCCGGATCGGAGATGCGGGCGATGAGATAGACGAGCCCGATCATGCACATCGCCCCGATGATGGTGAGGGAGAAAAACGGGAGGGGGATGAGCGCCCCGGACTGCGGCAGATAGTGGAGGGCCGTCGCTCCGGACTTCGGGGTGCCCGAGAGCACCGCCGCCAGATACGGGCCCCAACTGATCAGGGCGATCACCCCGGCGCCGAGCGCAATGAGCACCCCGTTGAGCAGCGCCTTCAGCCGCAGCATGGAGATAGCTACGAGGAAGATCGTCACCGCCATAACCGCAGTGAACACCGTGTACGTGGCCGCCGACAAACCCAAATACAGGGTCACCCCGATGAGGGCGAGCCGGTTGCCCGCGAGCGCCCGCCCTGCCATGATTGCCGCTGCGGGAGCCCCCATCGCCACAATCGCCGAGTACGGTTCCGCCCCGCCGACCACGAGGGCCACAGAAATCGAGGCCACCGCCATGCCCGCGCCCACAACCAGCGACCCGGCGAGCCGATGCCACACCGGCACGAGCATGCAGCCGGCACCGGCCAGGGATACGAGCGCCCACGGTTGGAACACTTCCCAGCCGCTCAACCCGAGCAGATTGGCCAACCGGCCCCCGAGCCAAAACCAGGTGGCCGGATAGTAGGAGGGAATGTCCTTGTAGTTCATGTCCACCAGATGCCACGTATCGGTCATCCGGGTGAGGAACTGGGTGCGGAACTGCTGATCCACACTCACCCCATCCAGCCACAACTTCGTCGGGGCCAGTGGGATCGCTGCGGCACCTACCACCACACCGGCTGGGCCGAGCCAGAGGATGGCGCAGGTGAGCCAGTATTTCCACGGGGTGATGCGGTCCTCGGGGCCGGTGCGGGCGTGCTCAAGGCGCAGCCGCCACCACGAGGTGGCCGACAGAATAATGATGACGGTGACGAGGGTGACCGTGGAAAAGGCACGGGTGACATTGGAGGTACCGAAGGATGGCAGGCTCAACGTTTTGAGCACAAACCACGCGGCGAGGGTAAGTGCCGCGCCCGCCACGCCGGAGACGGCGATGGAGGCGATCGTTACCGCCGGTCGGGGCATATCCCCGATGAGGCGCCCGTACGAGGTAGTCACTAGATCGGCAACTTCCGCATGATCGGGGCGGGAATGTGCTGCAGCACCAGCGCCACATACTGGAACAGCGGATGCACCCACACGGTGTCCTTGCGGTCCATCACCGCCTGCACAACCGTCTCGGCCACCTGTTGCTTATCGACAGTCAACGGGGCCTCCTTCACCCCAGCGCTCATCTTCGTGCGCACCTGACCAGGACGGACAACGAGCACGTTCGCCCCGGAGCCGCGCAGCGCCTCCCCCAACTGGGTGAAGAAGCCATCGACACCGGCCTTCGCCGAACCGTACACAAAGTTCGAGCGGCGCACCTTCACCCCGGCCACCGAGCTCATTGCAACAAGAGTGCCGTGGCCCTGCTCCTTGAGCCGGTTGCCCACGAGCACACCGACGGAAATCGGGGCCGTGTAGTTGACCTCACTGACCTCGACGGCCTTCGCCTGATCCTGCCACTGCTCCTCGTTATCGCCCAAGATGCCGAAGGCGATGATCGCCACGTCAACATCGCCGCTCTCCCACGCCTTCTCAATGACGGCGGGGTGGCTTGCAAAATCGCGGGCATCAAAATCAATGGTGGTCACCGACTTCGCGCCGGCATGTTCCAACTCGGCGACAGCTGCCTCCAGGTGTGGGGAATCCTTCCGGGCGGCGAGCACCACCTCGGCTGGGCCCTTGTGCACGAACTCGGCGGCAATGGCCACACCGATCTCACTGGTGCCCCCGAGGACGAGGATTTTGCTGGCTGCTCCAACAGCGTTGAGCATGGGTATTCTCCTTGTAGATTAGATCAATTCGAGGCGGCGGCCCAGGTCAGACATGAACACGGCGTTCGGGTCCACACTGCGGCGGACCTCTTTCCATTCGCCGAGACGCGGATACATGGCCGCAAAGTTCTCCGGTGACGTGCGCGACTCCTTGGCCAAGTACAACCGGCCACCAAACTCCATCACCCGACGATCGAGATCCTCGAGGAACTCACCGAGACCCGGCTTAATCGGGAAGTCCACACACACATTCCAGCCCGGCATCGGGTACGACAGCGGCGCCTGATTGCCCGGGCCGAACAGCTTAAACACGTTGAGCGCGGAATAATGCCCGGATGCCTGGATACGCTTGATAATGTCCTTGAACGGGTCGATCGCATCCGTCGGCACAACGAACTGGTACTGCAGGAAACCGCGCGACCCGTAGCCGCGGTTCCACTCGCCGATGAGGTCCAACGGCTGGTAGAAGCCCGACAGGTTCTGGATATGGTTGCGGTAATTGCCCGACTTCAGCCACCACAGCTCCCCGATGGCGATCATCGTCAGCTTGTTCATGGTGAAGTTGGGGAAAACATCCGGCACCGTGAGCAGCTGCGGGGCGTTGAACTTGAGCGGATCCTTCGCCAGCTTCGGGGCGAACTCCTCCAACTGCGCCAGGGTGGCCAATGAGCCGCGCGAAATCGCCGCCCGGCCGAGCTTCGGCTCCGGGCTGATCGCATCAAACCAGGCCGAGGAGTACGTGTAATTGACCTCGGACCCGTCCGAGTGGAAGGCGATCGTCTCGTCCAGGTTCGCAGTGGTATCCCCATCGGCGATGAAGTAGGCAGTCTCCGTGCGGGTCATCTCAATGGTGGCGCGCAGAATAATGCCCGTCAGACCCATGCCGCCGACCGTTGCCCAGAACAGGTCACTGTTCTCCCCCTCCGGTTCGAGGTGGCGAACCTGGCCGTCGGCAGTGAGCAGCTCAATGGAGCGCACATGGTTACCAAATGAGCCGGCCGAATGGTGGTTTTTGCCGTGAATATCCGGGCCGATTGCCCCACCGATCGTCACCTGGCGGGTGCCCGGCAGCACCGGCACCCACAGCCCGTACGGCAGGGCCGCCTTCATCAGCTGGTCGAGGGTGACACCGCCATCGACATCAACAATCGCGGTCTCTGTATCAATGGAGTGGATCGTGTTGAGGTCCGTCATATCCACGACGAGACCGCCCGCGTTCATCGCCGGATCCCCGTACGAGCGGCCCATCCCGCGGGCGATGATCCCGCGGGGGAACTGGCCATCGGCGGCCATCTGCACTGCGCGGATGATCTCCTCAACATCGCGGGTCTTGAGCACCTGTGCGGTGGATGGCGCGGTGCGCCCCCACCCGGTGAGCGTTTTCGCTTCTGTGTGGATGGCCCCAACAGCACCGCCCGAAGCTGCGGTGGTGGATTGGCTCGTTGTCGTACTCATCGCCATCTAGTCTACCCTCTCCGCCCCCGTAACTTCTCAGGACCCGCGAAGAAAAACAGCACAAAACGTGTCTCTCCGCTGAAAGAACTGCGAGGTCAGCGAATCCGTTGGGTGGACGTTTTGTGCCATTTTTACGTGTGCATCCGCCCGAAGTGCTCTTTCCGTCCCATCTGGTGAAGTTTCAGCCACTCCCGGAAGCCTGCCGGGTCACGTTGTTGAACCAGGAAGAACCACGCAAACCGGGCATACTCCTGCGGCAGCAGCTTGCGCATGCCCGGCTGATTCATGAGGAAACCCCGGTTGCGGTAGGTGTAATACCGTTTGAAGTCGCTGCCCGGGTACTGGGTGTGCATCCGCCCGCCCAAAATTGGTTTGAACTCGTCGGAGCCGTCCGGGTGCAGGTAGGCGCAGGTCAGGCAGGTACCAAATTTCAGGCCGCTTCTGGCTAGTCGGCGGTGATACTCCACCTCATCGCCACGGATAAACAGCCGCAAATCCGGCACACCGACCTGCTCCATCGCGGTGCGGGTGATAAGGGCCCCGTTGAACAGCGATGCGATCCCGGGGAGGAAATCATCGCCGTCACCCCGCAATTCCGCGCGCCGCCGCTTCCACGTGAGCCCCCGCCGCAGCGGAAATGCCAACAGGTCCGGATCATCCAACCGTGCCACCACCGGCGAGACCTCATCCAACTCGTATTTCTCCATGCAGCCGATGAGGTTTTCCAGCACGTTCTCGCCCTCAGGGTGGCCATCATCATCGGCACACCACACGGCATCGGCACCGAGCGCCAAGGCGTGGAGGAACCCGTAGGCGAACCCGCCCGCCCCACCGAGGTTGAACTGGCTGGGCAGGTAAATGCCGCCGACCTTGTCCACCGCGGCCCGTACAGCATCATCTGGAGCGTTATCCACCACAATGATCCAGTCCGGCCTGCGCGTTTGCCTGGCCACAATGTCCAGGGAGACGGCCAATTCCTCGGCGCGATTCAACGTCACAATGACGGCGGCAATTTTCATGCCCTTATTGTACGGCCCTACTCCTGCATATCGCCGCAGTTCCGATCACCGTGATCAGCCAGATATTCCACGGGGCGAACCAGACGATGATCGCCGCAAGAACCATGAAGACGACGCTGAGCGCTGGACGACGTGGCGGAAACGATATTGGCGGCATCATCTAGCACCCGTGTACCGCTGGTACAACACGTATCGCTGCTTCGATGTAAATACGATCAGACGAGTTCATAGGGAGGCCATTGTTAGTATTACATTTACCGCACCAATTCCATCTAGAGTCCAGGCCAAAGTAACAGTCAAAGCCAAGTAGATTGCTTTCAGCTTCAGTTAGAGGATCCGCGTCTCCGAATAGGCATTCACGAAACGCATGGCGGCGGTGATTGAGCAGATTACTTGCGGGTGGCCCGGCTGCCACAACCTGGTGAAAGACTCCCAAATCCACCACATGCACGGCGGACGCACCAGCCAGGAGAATCTGACGGGGTTGTGTAAGTATCACAACGGTAGCAACGATGATGACCGGAACCATCCCAGAAACGGCCACATGGAACGCGATGAAAAAACCAAGAGAGCAGGGTGGCGGCCGCCGGATAAAAGTGCTGGTAGCGAGTACGATAGAGGCGGACACCCAAAAAATGGCAAACGGAGTGCTCGGCCACCTGGGACAAGAAGAGATACTGGCGGCGGAGTAACAAAGGAGGAGTTGCAGTTCAACAACCTGGACGGCAGGGCGCTCATCAACCGCGCCCTGGATGGAACTGCGGCAGAATCTTGCGCACATACGCCCCCGCCTCGGGGCCCTCGTACGCCTCGACCACGTCGGGGATAGATCCAGCCTGCTTGATCTCACCGTGATCAATCCACAGTGCCGTATCACACAACTGCGCCAAAAAGTCGTTGGAGTGGGATGCAAACACGAGGATGCCAGATCGCGCCACCAACTCGGACAACCGTTCCCGTGCCTTCGCCATGAAGGCCGCGTCCACGGCGCCGATTCCTTCGTCGAGCAGCAGAATCTCCGGCTCAATCGAGGTCACCACACCCAACGCCAAGCGGATGCGCATGCCGGACGAGTACGTGCGCAGCGGCATGTTCAAGTACTCGCCCAGCTCCGTGAACTCGGCGATCTCATCCATCTTCGCCTTCATCTGCCGGCGCGTCTGTCCCAAGAACAGCCCCCGGATGATGATGTTCTCATACCCGGAGATCTCCGGATCCATTCCCACCCCCAGATCAAACACCGGCGCCACCCGGCCGTTGATGTGCGCCGACCCGCGCGTGGGCTCATAGATGCCAGACAGCAGTCGGAGGAGGGTGGATTTGCCGGCCCCATTGTGGCCCACCAACCCCACCCGGTCGCCCTCCTGCAAGTGCAGGTTGATGTTGCGCAACGCCTCCACAACCACCACGTTGTCTGGAGTCTTGCCAATCATCCCACCGGCAGCCCCCAAGAACGCCTTCTTCATGGAGCGGGTTTTGGCATCAAAAATCGGGAAATCCACGCACGCGTTGTATGTATCAATAGAAACCATGATTTACACCCAGTAAGAGACTCTAAACCGCCACGCCTTCATGGCCAGCACCGTCATCAGCAACCCCACCACTGTGCAGCCGAGCACCACCCACCAGTTGTAGGCGTACAGCGGCGCGCCGATGAGCGGGGCGCGCACCACCTCCATGTAGTGATAGAACGGGTTGAGCAAGGCGAGCTTTGCCCGCCCGGCCACTGCCCCGCCCTGATCCAGCAGGGTTTGGGTGGTCCACACGATGGGGGTGACATAGAACGCCAGCTGCACGAGCGACTCCAGAAGCGGCGATACGTCGCGGTAGCGCGTTGCGACGATACCAAAGAACATGGTCACCCACGCCCCATTGATCACCAGCAACAACAGTGCGGGAATGAACAGCACAATATCCCACCCCAAGGGGCGCGGGAAGATGAGCATGAGCAGCACCCAGATCACCATGTTGTGCGCGAGAAACAGCAGCTGCTTCCACACCAGCCGGTAGACGTGTACGGACAGTGCGCTTGGCAGCTGTTTGATGAGCCCCTCGTTGTCGATGAAGATGTCCGCACCCTCTTTCACACACCCGGAGATGAAGTTCCACATGATCAGGCCGACGGTGACATGGGGGAGGAATTCCGCGAGCGGGATCTTAAACAGCACCGAGTACAACAGTCCGAGCGCGGCCGCCATCACACCGGTGGCGATGGTGATCCACAATGGCCCCAGTACGCTGCGGCGATAGCGTTGTTTGATGTCTTGCCAGCCCAGTTGGAGCCACAGTTCGTATTGGGTGAGGCCCCGGGCGAGGTCAGCCCAGGCGGCGCCGAAGGTACACGACCGGGAGGGATGTGGGTCGGTCTCGCCCGTCGCTGTCATTCGCGCAATGGTGGATTCGTGCACCCTTTTAGCCTAGCGTATTATAAAACCCATGTTTGACGTCGCTCGGGTGCGTGGCCTGTACACCTCGCTGGGTGAGGGCTGGATTTACCTCAACGCGGCTGAGCGCGCCCAGATTCCCGAACGCGTCGCCTCTGGCGTGTCGACGTCCTTCCGCACCGCCCCCCTCCTCCTCCCGCCGGAGCCGGGACGGAAGCATTCCGCACACGGGCTGATGGGGTCCCAACAGTCAGTTTCAGCACGTCGGGCGGTGGCGGATCTGTTTTCTGTGGCCCCAGAGCAGGTGATTGTGGGGGCTTCATTGCCGGTGTTGTATCGGGCGTTGATGGCGGCCGGTGAGCGGTTGTTCCGGGGTGCGCCGGTGGTATCAACCGCCCCGTTTGCCGGTGTGGAGACGACATTGGCAACGTATGATTTGGCCACCGGTGAGTTGCCGGCGTGGCAGTTCAGCCGTTTGGTGACGGGGGCTACGCGGCTCGTGGCGGTGCCGGCGGTGCATCCTCTGGTGGGGACGGTGGCCCCGTTGGCGCAGATCAGTGACCGGGTGCATGCGGCATCGCGGGCGTGGGTGTTGGCGGATGTGAGTGCGCTGGCCCCGTATCGGCCGGTGGATATTGATGATCTCGGCATTGATGTGGCTGCGGTGGATCTGGCGGCGCTCGGCGGGCCGGATGTGGCGGCGCTGGTGGTGCGGGATGTGGCGATGTTGAATCGGCTCGGTGTGGTGGATCCGGGGCCGGTGTCGGCGGGGTTGCTCGGTGGGGTGGCGCCGCTGGTGGATCACTATTCCCTGCTGGACGATCAGGTGCGCGGGTCCCGGTCGGGGCGGATTCGGGATGTGATGATGGGGGTGGATTCGTACCTGTCGGGGTTGTTGCGGTATCTCACCATGAATTTGCAGGGGTTGCCGGCGGTGCATGTGGTGGGCATCACTGGTGAGGCGGCCGGGTATGGGTTGACGGCGGTGGATCGGGTACCCCGGTTGACGGTTCTTGTGCGCAACACGCCGACGCAGATCCTCTATCAGCGCCTGGTAGAGAATGGGATTGTGGTGCAGGTGACCCCGCGCGATGACCTGCTCGAGCAGATGGGTGTGTTTGAGCAGGATGGGGCGTTGACGATTGGTTTGGCACCGTTTAATACGGTGGCCGATGTTGATGAGTTGACGCGGGTCCTCGCCTCCTTCTACTAGACCGAACGGTCTAGTTTTGCTACACTGACCGGCATGGCCACCGCAAAAAAGTCGCGCCGGGACCGCCCGGCCCCCCGAGAGCGCCTCCTCGCAAGCGCCACGAACCTGTTCGCCACCGAGGGGATTCGCGTCATCGGCATCGACCGCATCCTGCGGGAAGCCGACGTGGCCAAGGCGTCCCTCTACTCCCTCTTCGGCAGCAAAGATAACCTCATCATCGCCTACCTTGAGCGTCTCGACGCCACCTACCGTGCCTCCTACGACGCGCTCATCACCGACAACTCCGACCCCCTGGACAAGCTCATCGCCCTGTTTGACACCGCCGCCCAGTGGCAGACCGAACACAATTTCCGCGGCTCCTACTTCACCATCGCCGCCGGCGAATATCCCAAACCGGAGACGGATTCCGAGCACAAGATCGTGGCGCAGGTGATGATCCATCGGGCCTGGCTGCGGGAGACCGTCGAAAAGCTACTGTTGGAGAAGAACGGCTACCCCGGCGGTGAACTCGCTGAACAGATCATCGTGCTGTACGACGGCGCCATCACCGGCTCCCAGCTCTCCCACGATATCACCCCCCTTGAGGTGGCCAAACGGCTCGTCCGCCAACTCGTCGGCGAACCCGCCGCCGACTACTCCATCTGAACACTCGTCTTCCGTGCCCGGCGTTTCTCCCGTTTCAGCTGCTTATCCTCACGTTTGAGGTAGCGCCGCTGCATCAACACAGCCCGCCCCTCACCAAACCGTCCGCGCGCCATGAGCCGGTACGGTGCGGAGAACTCCTGCCAGGATGCACGGCGGTGGGCGCAGAACTGGTCATCGAGGGGGTAGCGGGCCTCGAGCAGCAGCCAGAAGATAACCACCTGGCCCAACGTCCAAAAGTTGTTGATGAACCAGTAGAAAATCAGGGCAATCGGGATCGGACCGGTGAACGCGATGGTGAGGATCATGATCGGCGTGTACACCGCAAACACCACCATCATCACGAGTGAATTCACCGACGCCTTCTGCGTCCAATCCATCGTCTGCACCGACCGGGCCGTGCTCACGAGCATGTTCACCGTCATAAACACCGTCGCTGCGATGACGATGGGCCGGATGAAGTCAGCGACCTCCTGCTGTGTCGTCCCCAGCGCGGCGAGTTGATCGGCGGGCATGGAGGCGTAGGCGGCAAACGGCTGCCCCCACAGGCGAGTCTGCAAAAACGAGTTCACATCGGCTGTGGTGAGGAAACCCACCGGGGCGATCCCCTCCGTTGGCCGGACAATGCGGATAATCACCCGATACAGCCCAAAGATCACGGGCACTTGAATGAGCATCGGCAGACAGCCGCCGAGCGGATTGACATCCCCCTCCCGCATGACACTGGCGGTCTTCTCCGCCAATTCCTTCTGCTCCTCGGCTGAGGTGCGGGTGCGATACTGATCCTTCAGCGCCTGCAACCGGGGCCGCAGCAGCGCCGTCTTCCGCGCCATCCGATAGACCGACCACGTGAGAGGGGCAACGAGGGAACGCACTGTAATAATGAACCCACCGAGGGAGAGGATCCACGCGAGGTTCTCCTGCATCCCCAACCCCTGGTGGAGGAACACGTGCCACAGTTTCAGCACTGCGGAGACGATGAGGATCACGCTCACCACAATAGCGGACTACAATCGACCCCATGAAAGCCCACCCCTTTTCCATCCTGCAGTTTTTGGGTGAACTGTTGCTTACTCTCGGTGTGATTTTCCTCCTCTTCGCCGTCTATGAGGCGTGGTGGACAAACATTGAGGCCTCGCAGAACCAGGCGCAAGCGGCCTCACAACTGGACGAGGAGTGGGTGAACCCCCGGCAGAAGGTCGCACCCGAACTTGGCGATGCCTTCGCCCGCCTCTACATCCCCGCCTTCGGATCCGACTACGAATTCGCCATCGTCGAAGGCACCTCCGACGCGGACCTCCTGAAGGGGCCGGGCCACTACACAGACACCGCTCTCCCGGGCGAGAAGGGCAACTTTGCCGTCGCCGGCCACCGGGTAGGCAAAGGCGCCCCCTTCAACGACCTGGACAACCTCAACGTGTGTGACACCATCGTCGTGGAGACCTCCGCAAGCTGGAACATCTACAAGGTCCTGCCGATGGGGCCGGACCGCAGTACCGAGGTCGGGTGCCTCAACCCCGAACAGCAGCAGCGCGTTATCGACGGCGACTACGCCCACGTGCTCGGCCGTCACATCACCGACCCCGGCGACTACCCCGTCGTCCACGCCCTGCCGGAGACGGACCTCGTGGAAGCCAACGACACCCTCGAACCCGTCCTCACATTGACCACCTGCCACCCGCAGTTCTCCGCGAAAGAGCGGATGATCATTCACGCAATGCTCGTGCGGCAGGAGCCGAAGACAGCCGGTTCCCTGCCGGCAGAGCTGGCCTAAGGAGAAGACATGTACGGATACCTGTGGCGCGCCTTGCCCGGACCAGTGTGGGTGAAAGTGATCATCCTCCTCATCCTCATCGTGGCAGTGTTCTTCCTGCTCATGGATGTGGTGTTCCCGTGGGTGGAGGCGGTCATGCCCTTCAACTCGGTCACTGTGTAGCCACAAACAGGGCGCCGATCACCTCGGCGGTCTGCGGATCAGCGGCACTGAGCGCCTCAAGTTGCGGGGTGAACCGGGTGAGCATACCCGTGAAATACTCGTCCATCGGCTCCTGGCGGACCCGTTTCACCATTGCCGTCGCTTCACGCACATCGTCGCCCTCATAGCGCACTCGGAGCTGAGAATCCCTCACCCGAATCGAGTTGAACAGGCGTGGATACAGGCGCAGGTTACTGGCTACAGCCGCGTAGGCGCTGTCGTGGGCGGTTAGCGATATCCACGTGGGATCGTCCAGGTAGCGGGCGGCAATCCCGAGCAAGGACACCTTCCGGGGCACGGCCATCACCTCGGCCTGGATCCGGTAGCCGCGCCGGATCGCCTCGGCGATCGTCACCCGCACGCTCGTGGAGTTGCGGAGCAGATGCTCCATATAGATCGACTGACTCTCCTCCAATCCACGCCGCAGCAGCTGTTTACCCAACACCGCAACCTCATTGCCATCCTGGGGGATGGGCTCCCCCGTGCGGCTGGATTCCGTCGCGGGGAAGAGGAGGCGCAGCAGATCAGAGTCAATGTTGAGGCCCGGGGCGAGCTCGTGAATGAGCGCCGACTTCCCCGAGCCGGGCTGCCCCACCACATAGGTCAACGTCGGTCGGTCCGACCGGTACTCCTCCCGGAGCAGGTGCATCACCGCCTCCTCGAGCGGCGGCTCCACCGTCACCGGTGGGGCCTGGTGTAGCTCCTCGGTCAGTTGGGCATGCAATGCCTCGAGGGCCGCCTCATCGCGGATATCCACCGCGCGGAGGGCATCGGAGACAGCCGCAATCCGCTCGGGGAGCTGCAGGCGCAGATACCGCGCAATGAGGGTGTCGGCGGTGGATTTCACTGCATCGTAGATCATGGTTACAACCCCAATGCTCGGATCGTCTCGGCGGCCACCAACTGGGCCTTCACTGACTGCTGTTGATCGGTGAACACCACCACCGCCACCGTGTCCTTCGCCACCGCATACACTGCGCCGGGCGGAGAGTCGATCTGCCCGCGGCCCCCACTCCAGCCCTCGATATCCTCAGCGGGTTCCGTGGAATCGATCGGGGCCGCCCAATCCACCACCTGCCTCGCCTCGGTAGCGGTGTTCGTGTGGCGCACAATCACCTGGAGTTGGGGTTCCTCCGCGTAGGAGTAGAACACGCAGGCTGGGGTTTCAAAGCGCCAATCCACCCCCTGTCCCTGCATCCGCTCCCCGTTTGTGTCGGCTACCCACTGGGTGTCCAGGTACGGGCACGGCTCAGAGTTCGCTTTGCCCCCCTCGATCACCGGGAACGCATCCAATGCCAGCCCGCCGTCGCGCACCGGTACCGCCTCTGACGTGGTGGTATCACCGGTTTGTGCACCTGCACATCCGGCGAGGAGAACACCAGCGGCCAGGAGGACAGCACTAATTCCACGTTTCATACCAATCCACACTACCCTGTTACCCATGTATAAGGTGAGCATCACGAGCCCCGGCTACGCGTCGATCGTCCTCGGCCTCCATGTGCTCACCGCCGTCATTTTGGTAATCAACCTGGCGGCATCGATCGCAGCGGGAATGGGCCCATTTTTCTACGTCAGTTTCCTCGTCGCCACCTTCGGTGCCCTCTACTACATGGGCTTCCACTTCTACGTCTCCCTCAATCGCACCCAACATGCGATGTGGGCGATCACCCTGACGGTGGTGTGGGCGATGCTGTTGCCCACCAACGTCACCGCCGTCTACCTCATGGTCCCGCAGTTTTTCATTTACCTGCGCATTTTCCCGGGGTTGACGGGCTCTCTTGCGGTGCTCGGGCTGACCGGCATGTCCATCCTCTCCAATGTTCCGCACGGGTTGACCACCGGCGGGGTGATGGGGCCGCTGCTCGCAGCCGTGGTCACGATCGGCATTGATTACGCTTACTGGGCGCTGTGGGAGGTCACCTCCGAGAAGGAGCAGCTTATCGACGAACTCCTCAAGACCCGCTCCCAACTCGCCCAATCCGAACACGAGGCCGGGATCGCCGCGGAACGCCAACGGTTGGCCCACGAGATCCACGACACCGTCGCCCAGGGGTTGAGTTCCATCCAGATGCTGCTGTCGGTGGCGGAGACGGAGATCGAATCCGGGGCGGAGAAGGAGAAACCCCTGCAGAAGATCGCCCTGGCCAAGACCACCGCCGCCGATAACTTGGTGGAAGCTCGGGCGATGATCGCCGCCCTCCAACCGGCCGCCCTGGCAAAAACCTCCCTCGAGGGGGCGCTGCAGCGGTTGGCGGAGAAGGCACAACTGCAGGTGGATGTGGATGTGGAGGGCGATGTGCGCCAGCTGCCCATGCGCACAGAGGCGACGTTGCTGCGGGTGGCGCAGGGGGCGTTGGCGAACGTGGAGAAGCATGCGCAGGCTGATCGGGCGAAACTCACCCTATCCTACGAGCCGGACATGGTGCGGCTCGACATTGTGGACAATGGCCACGGGTTCGACCCGCAGGCGGTGGCCGAACAGCCGCGCGGAATGGGCCACATTGGGCTCAACGCGATGGCGGAACGCGCCGCCGAGCAGGGCGGAAGTTTGGAGATCGAGTCCGCTCCCGGGCAGGGGACAGCACTCTCTATTGCCCTACCGTTGTAAAAGTGTAATACAATGGGCGCATGATTCGCGTCCTACTTGCAGATGACCACGAAATCGTGCGCATGGGGTTGCGCGCTGCCCTCGACAGTGCAGAAGACGTCGAAGTAGTCGGCGAAGTCTCCACCGCAGAGGAAGCCATCGCCGCCGCACAAGAGGGAAACATCGACGTCATCCTCATGGACATGCGCTTCGGCGCCGGTGTCGAAGGCACGAAGATGCGCACCGGAGCGGATGCGACCGCAGAAATCAAACGCACCATGAAGAATCCCCCCGCCGTGCTCGTGGTCACCAACTATGACACCGATGCCGACATCCTCTCCGCCATTGAGGCCGGGGCACTGGGATATCTGCTCAAGGATGCCCCGCCGCAGGAATTGTTAGCAGCCGTCCGGGCGGCGGCGGAGGGCGATTCCACGCTCTCCCCGATCGTCGCCAACCGGCTCATGACGCGGGTGCGCGGGCCAAAAACCACTCTCACCCCCCGCGAACTCGAAGTGCTGCGGCTCGTTGCCGCCGGCTCCTCGAATAAGGAGATCGGGCGGGTGCTGTTTTTGTCCGAGGCGACGGTGAAATCCCACCTCGTCCACATCTACGACAAGCTCGACGCGCGCTCGCGCACCGCCGCCGTCGCCAGCGCCCGCGAACAGGGTGTGCTCTAAGAATTCTTCTTCTGCACCTGCGTAATCGCCCGGTACACGAGCGGCAGCAGGAACGGCACCGCCACCCGCAGCGCCCCCAGCAGACGGTTCACACTGCCCGCGTTGATCCGGCCCGCCTTGATCTTCTTCAGCTCCTGCTTCGCCAACTTCGTGTCCTGCTTATACTGCTGCTTTGCAAACTTCCGCTCCTGCTTGGCCAGTAGCTTCTGAAGTTTGATGTCGTTCATTCGGGGTGCTCCTCACTGAAATAAATTGGTGTAATACCACCCTACCCGTTTAGGCTCTATTGCATGGTGTTCCCAGCGGATTTCGTCGGCTGCCGCTACAAGGTCGTGCAGCATCGGCGCCACGGCGAGATCCCACGCACCCATGTGGGGGAAGAACGCCACCAACGCCGCCTCCACCTCGTCGAATCGATCATTGCTCGCCTGCCGGACCCGATTATCGCGGGAACCTGGGAGGAAACGCTCGAATGTATGGCCGCCGGTCACCCACTCATTGTGGAACCAATCCTCACCGTCGATGCCTACGATCTCACACTCCAACCCGAGGCGCTCGTGCGCGTCGGCACCGCCTATGCGCCGCTGGTCATCTCCACCCACCAGGTGCTCTATCCAGCGCCGACAGCCCGCACCCGGGTCATTGATACCCACCGCATCTCCCTGTCCACCCCGGTGTGGGGCCGATACAGCCCCCGCCACCACACCCTCGATGCCTACCGGCTCTCCCTGTCCGCCCTCGCCCTTGCCCAGGTGGGCATGGATGCTGGGGTGGGCTACTGCGTGGGCCAGGAGGAGACGATGGCGGCGGTCCTCGATACACAGCCGCTGCATGAGGCAACCATCGCCGCCCTGACCCGCCCCTTGCCGCAGCAGCCGCGGCGGGTGAAGGAATGTGCGGCCGGGTGCCGCTACTGGCATCTGTGCCAACCCTGGTTGGAAGCCCACGATGACATTTCACTCGTGCTGCCCGGTGGGCGAGCGGACCACTTCCGGGAGCGCGGCATCACCACCGTGCAGGGGCTCATTGAGGCGGATGCGGGCACCCCGTCGCGGCTGGCACGGGCCTGGCGGGATGGGGCGGTGGCGCTGAAGAAGGTGCCGGCGACGCAGGCGCCGCGTTTTGAGGTCGAACTCGACATTGACCTCGAGGCCTACCAGGGGCGCGGAGTGTACCTGTGGGGCACCTACGATGGGCACTCGTACACCCCGTTTGTCACATGGGAAGAGCTGGGCGGGGAGGCCGAAGCCCGCAACTTCGCCGCGTTCTGGGAATACCTCCAGGACATGCACGCGGGGGCGGTGTTCTGCTACGCCAACGGTGGCGAGAACCACTGGTTACGGCGCTCGGCCCAGCGTTTCGCCGGAAAGAAGGGAGTGCCCAGTGTGGAGTCGGTGGAGCGGTTCATCGGCTCCAGCCAGTGGATTGACGTGTTTAAGCTGGTGAAGGCGCAACTGGTGGGGCCGTTTGGGCTGGGGCTGAAAACAGTGGCCCCGCTCGCCGGATTCACCTACGAGGAGGCAGACGTCACCGGGGAGACCTCCCTTGAGCTGTACGACGCCGGGGAGCGGGAACGCCTGTTGCGCTACAACCGCGACGATTGCCGGGCGACGGCGGCTGTGCGCCATTGGCTGGCCACCGGCGCCCCCAATCTTCGCGTGCTTTAGAACGGGGGCGGACAGGGTCAGAGTCTAGTCATACCCCCGACTATATCGCTCTGGCCGCAGAGAATCTGCGTTTTTAGCGGAGTAGCTGCTGCGCTGCCGCAACACCGATCCCGATGACTGCCAGAATCGCCACAACAATCCCGGTGATCGCGAACGCCCCGAGGTGGTCCGGCGGATTCTCACTGGAGAAGGACTCCACGGCGCTCGAGAGGTTGCCGGATTCGACGTCGTCAAGCATGGCAAGGAGCTTCTTCACACCAGTCGGAGTGATATACGAGGCGAGAATCTCAGTGACCTGCTCGTCTGTGTAGCCGAGTCCCGTGGTGATAAGGCCGATATAGTCAGCCATCGCGGTCTTAATTTTGACAAAGACCTGCGAATTCGTGTCCGGCTTCGCCGACGGTGGTGCGGCGGTGAAGAGGTCGTCGACAAGCGTCAGCGCTTCGCGCGGGTCCACATCCTCCTTGCTCGCTGTGGCCAGCTTCAGCAGACGTTCGAGGAGGCTCGGGTCCTCCGCAACAGCTTTCGCGATTTTTCCGAAATCGGACACCTGGTAGCCAAGGCCGATGAGATAGTCACCGACGACGGTGTTCTCGGAGAAAATTTCATTGACGCCGTTTGTGCCGATAGCACCGACGATACCGGAGACGACATCGAGTGCCTTCTTCCCGGAATCCGTCTCATTCTTCGCTTCCTCCCACGTCTCCGGATCAATGACATCTTTGAGGAAGCCCAGCCAGTCAAACGTGCCCGTCGTTTCAGTATCGGCGGCGGAAGCGGGGGCAGCAGTGAGCCCGAGGGCGAGTGCAAGAGTGAGTGCAGCGGCGGTGCGTTTCATGGAGTCGAGTATAGCGAACTACTTGCGCGCAGTCAGTGGCGGGACCGACCTTGGCCTACGTTAGACAGTAGTCTGCTTCAGGGCGCGATCGTAGCGGGCGGCCACATCGTCCCAGTTGAAGACGTTCCACACGGCCTTGACATAGTCGGCCTTGACGTTCTTGTACTGCAGGTAGAAGGCGTGCTCCCACATGTCCAGCATGAGCAGCGGCTCGAGGGCGATGGACAGGTTGCCCTGCTGGTCCGTCATCTGCTCGACAACGAGGCGCTGGCCGATGTGATCGTAGGCAAGCACCGCCCAGCCGGAGCCCTGCAGACCGAGGGCAGCGGCAGCGAAGTGGGACTTGAACTTCTCGAAGGACCCGAAGTCACGGTCGATGGCGGACTTCAGTTCACCGGTGGGCTCCCCACCCTTCTGTGGGGCGAGGTTCTTCCAAAAGATCGAGTGGTTGGTGTGACCACCGAGGTTGAACGCCAGATCCTTGGACAGAGCGGTGACGGACCCGGCGATGGAGTCGTCATTACGAGCGGCCTCGAGCTTCTCCAGCGCAGCGTTGGCACCGTTGACGTAGTTCTGGTGGTGCTTGGTGTGGTGGAGTTCCATGATCTCGGCGGAGATGTACGGCTCGAGTGCATCGTAGGCGTAGTCGAGTTTCGGAAGTTCATATACGGCCATGAGATCGTCCTTTCGGTCGGGAAAAAGTTGTAACTGCTTCAACCCATCGGTCAAAAGTTTTATTCCCGCGCTACTGTGGAATCATGTTTGGTTTCGTCCCCGCCCCCACAATGGTTACCCCCGACGACGCCCTGCGCGGCCGTGACCAGCCCGTTTTGCCCAACCCCTCCCCACACACGGTGTTGGGTACCCCCATCATGGATACGACCCATCCGACGGTCACGGTGGGCTTAGGCTGTTTTTGGGGTGCGGAGAAGATGCTCTGGCTTCTCGACGGCATATTCACCACTGCAGTCGGCTACGCCGGTGGATACACAAAGAATCCCACCTATCAGGAGGTGTGTTCTGGCAGGACGGGGCATGCGGAGGTGGTGCGCGTGGCGTATGAGCCGCAGACAATTGCTTTGGAAACGATTCTCAAGCGCGTGCTGGAGGCCCATGATCCCACGCAGGGGTACCGCCAGGGCAACGATGTGGGCACGCAGTATCGGTCAGTGATTTTCACCGAGACCGAGGACGAGGCTGACCTCGCCCGCAGTTTGGTGCACCAGTTTGGTGAGAAACTACAGGCCGCCGGCTACCCGCCGATCACCACCCAGGTCCGCTCTCATGTGCCGTTTTACCTGGCGGAGGACTACCACCAGCAGTATCTGGATAAGAACCCCGGCGGGTATTGCCCGGTACATGCGACCGGCATTACCTGTGGCTAGATGTTGATAGCGCCCTCGTGTGCGGGCATCTCTTCATCAGCACCAGCCCAGCTGTTGTTCGTTCCAGTAGCGCCCAGGCGTGAACGCAGCGGATAGCTGCTTCTCAGTAGGTGAGAGACTATGACTTCCACCCTGTTAGACCCCCGAAAACGTTGCACGCCAAGTCGGTGGGCTCCAGCGGGGCTGCGGGGCCTGTTTGGTACTCACCTTAGCTGAGAATGTCCTTGACCAGCGGAATGACCTTCGTGGCGTAGAGCTCAATGGAGTGCAGCGTCTGCTCTTGGGTGCCCTGGCCGATCTTCAGGTCAAACGTGTCCGCCCCAAGCGCACGCATGGAGCGGGCGATTTTCGCAGCCACCCGCTCCGGGGAGCCGACAAACAGTGCGCCGTGCTCGATCTCCTGGGCGAGGCGGTCCACCGTCATCGCCGGCCACCCGCGCTCGGCCCCAACCCGCCGGTTGAAGGCCAGGTAGTCCTTGCGGAACGCCTCCACTGCCTCGGCATCGGTATCGGCCACCAACCCGGGCGAGTGGAATCCGATGGAGCGCTGCTCGGTGTGGCCGAATTCCGCCTGGGCGCGGCGGTAGAGATCTGCAAACGGGGCGAAGCGCTCCGGGGCACCACCGATGATGGCCAAGCGGAGGCCGAGGTCGTGGCGGGCAGCGCGGACGACGGACTGGGGTGAACCACCGACGGCAACAAAGATGGGCACGCGGTTCGTATCAATCTGCGGATACAGCTGCTGGTTCTCCAGCTTCTGCGTGAACTGGCCCGCCCAGGTGACGGGGCGCTCGTGCCAGATGCGGACAAGCATTTCCAGCTTCTCCTCAAACAGGGACTCGTAATCGTGCAGGTCATACCCAAAAAGTGGGAAGGACTCCGTGAACGAGCCGCGCCCCACCGTCAGCTCCATCCGGCCCCCGGAGAGCACCTGCGTGGTCGCGACCTGCTCGTACACGCGCACGGGATCTTCCGAGCTCAGCACCACGACGGCGGTGCCGAGGTGGATATTCTTGGTCACCCCGGCGATGTAGCTCATCATCGTCAGTGGGGAGGAGATGAGGTAGTCATCGCGGTGGTGTTCGCCGAGGTTAAAGGAGTGGATGCGGAGTTCGTCGGCACGTTGCGCCTGCTCGACGATGTTGCGCAAGGATTGGTCAGGGGTCTCTGCGACGTTGTCGCCGAAGGTGTCCAAACCAAAGTGCAGGTTGTCTGGGTTGATGGTGGGAGTTGTCATATTCTCTCCAACTCATTTCCCCGCGCTTTCATTCCCGTGCGGCGGAATATTCGTGCAGTGGTGGCGGTTTTAGTGCACATGAGCGCATCTACTTGCACGGTCGGCATCCTCGGCGCCGGGAAACTAGGCATCACCCTCGCCCGGCTCGCCGCCGACGCCGGCTACACCGTCCTCATCCACGCCCGCCCCAACCCTCTGCGTGAGCTCACCGTTTCCACGCTCGTTCCCTCTGCTACGCTGGTGCCTTTCGACGACCTAATCACCCAGTCCGACCTGCTAATACTGGCAATCCCCCACGGGGCGATCAGTGATTTTGACTTAAGCGGGGTGCGTGGGGTGATTATCGACGCGACGAACCCGTGGGAGGCCACCGGCGCCGATGCAGGTGAGACCATCATTCCGCCTGCCCAAACCTACCCCGACCTGCCGATCGCGCGCACCCTCAACCATATTTCCTACGAGGAGCTCAGCGCCGATGCTGTGCTGCGGCCTGTGGGTTCGGAAGGTTCCGGTGCTGATGGGTCGGGGCGGCTGCGGCGGGCGGTGGCCGTGTGGTCCAACAACCCGCAGGCCCGCGAGGTGGCGAGCGCGTTTGTCGATCACATTGGCTTTGACCCGGTCCTCATTTCCGAGACGGACACCGCCCTCTTCAACGCCGACGGGCGGCTGTTCGGTGCGTGGCTCAGCGCCGATGAGCTACGTGAACAGCTCAGAGCTGCTGAATTCTAACGGAAACGATGCAAAAAGCCCGAGTTTTATCATCTCAGCGTGGTGTTCATGGGGGCTGCTGATTCCTTTGGGAGGCGGCGGTTTCTAGCCGGTGTGGGTTCTCCGGCTGGGCGGCGGTTTCTAGCCGGTGTGGGGGTGGGCGTGGCTGGCCCCGAAGCAGGCTCGGATTGTGTGTTTCGGTGGGTGGATATCCAGCTGCTGCGAGACAGGCTCGGGATGGAGTGCGGCTGCGGTGGGTGGGCATCGATTGTTGCGAGAAGGGCTTGGATTGTGTGTTTCGGCGGTTGTGGATAGCTTTTGTGGTGGGGGTGACCGGGGGTAGTATGTTTCAGTGTTGTTGCAGGAGAATGTAAACCACCATTTTTTCTTGCGGAGTCGATGAACGAATTTGCCTGTGGAATTCGTG
>JAXFPD010000023.1:0-92664 GCA_034179945.1 Corynebacterium sp.
GAAGACCAAACCAACCTAGACGGAAAGCCAGCCTCCTACGACCATGGTATCGACACTGACTACATTCCCGGACTTCAATTCCGCAAACACCCCATCTAACACCCGACACGCCGAGCAGACACACTTTTTGTCGTATAACCCCCGCCGGGATTCTGGGGAAAGAAAAACCCCGCAGAGCGGGGTTCGGGCGGTGGTCCCGGCTGGGATCGAACCAGCGACCTCCCCGGTGTGAACGGGACGCTCTTCCACTGAGCCACGAGACCGTAGCGTCATGCTGCAGGATACCCTGCTGCAATCGGCAACGTGGAATAAGCGTACACGGTCTGGTGATGTCGACCTAATCAGCAGGTGAGCTGGGGTGGAGACCGGGCGGGCGGCAACTGTAGGGTTGGTGAACGGTGTGGATATGGGGAGAGTTCCGGGGTGATAGATGTGATGCCGGGCTGGGTGCAGTGGGGTGAGCGTGTTGAGGGGGAGTGAACTGGGGATTTGCGTGTAGCCGGGGTAAGCGGCTAATCTTTGTGAAGCGCGTAACCGGAACGGTTGCGGCATGCGGATGTAGCGCAGTTGGTAGCGCATCACCTTGCCAAGGTGAGGGTCGCGAGTTCAAGTCTCGTCATCCGCTCGGTCTTCACTTTCGAGTGAAGATTTCCGCGCGATTAGCTCAGCGGGAGAGCGCTTCCCTGACACGGAAGAGGTCACTGGTTCAATCCCAGTATCGTGCACGGATCTTCGGCCACAAGCTGATGATCTACGCGGATGTAGCGCAGTTGGTAGCGCATCACCTTGCCAAGGTGAGGGTCGCGAGTTCAAGTCTCGTCATCCGCTCGGAAGGCCTAGCAGGCTGTCGACCTCGGAGGAATTCTCTGGTAGGCTGCGTGCTAGGCACTTTGAATAAATAGAGTGCTCTTGCTCTTCCGGTGGGATGGCCGAGTGGTTAGGCAACGGTCTGCAAAACCGTGCACACGGGTTCGATTCCCGTTCTCACCTCTCTTATTTTGACGCGTGCAGGTGATCTCTTACTTTGCCTGACTTGATGGTCCGTATGATCCGTGCTCATAAGGGGGTGCCAATCACAACGAGGTACGCCCTGTTTGTGCGCTACCTCGGATCCTGAACGGGGGTTTTGTAGAAGGTAACCCCCAGACAGAGCACGGGGACTGCAGTGCGGTGAACTGTTACGGGAACGCTACGAGGAAGATGAACGCCGCCGCAATGATGAGGTGAAGCCCGCCCTGGAGGCGAACCGCCCGGCCGTGGGAGAGCGTGAACGCGGTGACCACACCGGTGAGGGCGAGCAGGCTCAGGTGGAGGGGGGTGAGCCCCAAGACAAAGGGTAGCTCCTGGGCTGTCGCGATGATGCCAACGATCGGGATGGTCAAACCGATGGAGGCCAGTGCGGAGCCGTAGCCCAAGTTGAGGGCGATCTGGGTGCGTCCAGCGAGGGCATTCTTCGTTGCTGCAATGGTCTCCGGGAGGAGGACGAGCATCGCGATGACGAGGCCCACGACGGCGTCGGGAAGACCTGCGGCGGCCACGGTGGTCTCAATGGTGGGGGAGAGTACCTTGGATAGTCCAACGACACTGACCAGGGCAATGATGAGCCAGATTGTGGAGACAACAGTATGCCGGGTGGAGGGGCTACTCGCGTGATCATCGGCGGTGATCGCCTTGCCGCTTGTGGTGACGGGGAGGAAGAAGTCGCGGTGATGGCGCGTTTGGGTGAGAACGAAAAACGCCCAGGTGATCAAGGAGATGGCGCCGATGAAGAAGAGTTGGTTGCGGGTCAGAGTTCCCGCTGGTGAGGAGGTGGTCACGGCTGGGAGCACCATCGTCGCAGTGGCGAGGACCGCAACAGCAGAGAAGGCGGTGCCGGAGCCCTCCCGGTTGAAGTAGGCGTGGGAGCGTCGACCGGCGGCGAGGAAGAGGGCCAGTCCGATGATGAGATTGGTCGTGATCATCGTGGCGGCAAAGACCGTGTCCCGGGCAAGCGTTTCCGTCCCTGTGGGTTTGGACACCATGAGCATGATGATCATGCCCACCTCAATGATGGTGACGGCCACCGCAAGCAGGAGGGAGCCGAAGGGTTCGCCGACCTTATGGGCGACAACCTCGGCATGTTCGACGGCGGCGAGGACGGAGCCGGCGAGGAGGATCGCGATCGCCGCTTGGATGGGCCAGCTCACATCGTGGTTCGTCCACGTCAGGAGTAAGGAGACGAGTGCTAATGGGGGGATCAGGAGTGTCCACAGGAGGGTCCAGTCGGTGATCCAGGGGGGCATCCAGCCGGGCAGGAGGGTGCGCACTACGTACCTCGTATCTTCTTTGGATTGTGCCGCTGTTCTGCAATGGCGGCGTGGCATCAATAGCATTGTCTATCTGTTATTGGAGAGATTATTTCCAACATGTATGAGTGTACCGGGGGGCGGCGAGGGATATCAAACCAAAGGCTGAGTAGGTGTGTGTAGTGTGAGGCCGGGTAGAGGGCCGCGTGGTTCTCGTCGCCGTCGGTGTGTTTGTCGCAGACGTGCGTATCGGACGGTCTGAGCTTCGCATTTTGTGCGGAAGATTATCTTAGGGTTACGTAACTTGGTAATTGGTGGGAAATTAGTACCATGGGGGCGGCTGGGTAAGTTTGACAAACTTTTTATTGGGTTCGGGGAACTTACCCAGAGGACGAACCGACTAATAACATATCGGCTGCCGACTCAATGTCACATTGGTTCGGCGCTCGCCGGTGCGTCCGACAACTCGGATACGATGGATGTGGAACAACTCCAGATAGCGATATGGAAAGGGCGTGATGAAAATCGTCGCACCGTGCAGATGGGTAGGTGAGAGGGCGCGAGCCCTCGGCGCCACTGTTCTTGCCGCATTTCTTATCGCGCTGGTGACTGCGTTAGCTCCCGGTGGTTTCGGGCAGGGATCGTCCGTGGTTCCTGTCGCCTCCGCACACGATGTGGTCATGAATTCGCAGCCTGCCGACGGTTCAACGGTGGGATCGTTCCCCACTCAGATCGTCTTGGAGTTCTCCGCTATTCCGTTGGATTCGTTTAATACGGTCGCGGTGTCCAACTCGGACACCCACGAGGTGTACTTCACCACAGAACCTACCTTCGACCAGCAATTCGCCGTCATTCGTGTGCCAGAAGGGATTGATCCGGGGCCGGGGAACTATACCATCGGTTTCCAGATCACCTCCTCCGACGGTCATGCGACGCGTGGGAAGACCACGTTCACGGTGGCTGGCCCCAGTGCGTCGGTTGGCGATGATGCCACCGCTGCGCCGGACAGCGGCTTCCCGCTGTGGGGTTGGGTGGTTTGTGGTGTACTTGTGCTCCTCGTTCTTGCTGGAGTGGGGATCGCCCTCACCCGCACCTAGCTGGAGTAACTCCAGTGGCCAATCTCGCAACCACAACAAGAAAGATAGGAATCATGCGAACAACCTCCCTCATTGCCTCTGCTACAGCGCTCACCCTCGCTCTGGCTGGACTGTCGGCCTGCTCGGCACCGTCGCAGAAGGACTCCACCATGGCCTCCCAGGCCACCTCCGCCGCTGCGACAGCGACCTCGGCTGGACAGAACGTCGTGGAGAGCAATGGTCTCGAGTTCACTGATTGGTACGCCAAGGCCAAGCCGGAGGGCAATGGCCAGGACAACATGATGACCGGCATCTTTGGCACCATCACCAACACCACTGATGCCCCCATCCACGTGGTCAAGGCAATGGGTTCCCTCGACGCTGACATGTTCCAGATCCACAAGATGGAGAACGGTGTGATGAGCGAGAACACGGAGGGTGTGACCATCGCCCCCGGTGAGTCGTTCCAGTTCGTCCCCGGTGGTGACCACGTCATGGCGATGGGCTATGCCCCGGCCATCGAGCCGGGTGACAGCTTCGCTGTTACTCTCGTCGGTGAGGACGGCACTGAGTACACCAATGATGAGATCATGGTGCGCTCGATCGCCTCGAACATTGAGAACTACGGTCCCGACGGTCAGGCCCAGATGCACGACAGCATGAACTCGACGATGACAAGCATGGAGGCGACAAACTAATGTCACAGAAGGCGATCACTCGGCGGAACTTCCTCACGAGGTCTTCCGCCCTCGCAGGTGCGGCAGCCGGAGGTGTGGCACTCTCGCAGGCAACACCTGCTGCTGCAGGCGCGAAGGGGGCGGCCTCGGCGCCAGCCGACGCGTTGGCCTCGGCATTTTTGGATGACGCTGTGGTCGCCTTCGACGCTGATCATCAGGCCGGCATTGAAACTCCCGGCCAGGCCCTCCTCAACATGGTGGCGTTCACCCTGGTACCGGGAAAGCAGACCCGGGAGGACGTCGCCCGTCTCATGCGGGTGTGGACCGAAGATGCCCGCCGGCTCACCAGTGGGGTTGCCCCGATGGGTGACCTGGAGCCGGAGTTGACGTGGTCAACCGCCAACCTCACCATCACGTGTGGGGTGGGCGCTTCACTGCTGGACAAGCTCGGACTGCAGAACAAGAAGCCGACGTGGCTGGCTCCGATCAAGGCGTTTTCTCGGGACAAGCTCGAACCGCAGTGGGGGGAAGCGGATCTGGTTCTGCAAATCTGTGCAGATGATCCGCTCACCCTCTCCCACGCCACCCGGCACATGATGCGTTCGGCCCAGGTGTATGCGACAACCTTCTGGATGCAGTCGGGCTTCCTCAATGCGAAGGGGGCAATTGCCCAGGGAGCAACCCCCCGCAACCTCTTTGGCTTTGTGGACGGTACGGTCAATCCGTCCACACGTGACGATTTCGACGCCCAGGTGTGGATTGATGAGGCCGACACCGATCAGCAGTGGCTGGTCGGCGGCACGTGCATGGTGGTGCGCCGGATTTATCAGGACATGGAGGAGTGGGACAAGCTCGATCGGCTCTCCCGCAACCTCGTCTTCGGGCGGGACCAAACCACCGGTGCCCCTCTGTCAGGAGGGGAGGAGAAAACCGATGCGGACTATGCGAAGATCGATGACACCGGTCTGCCCGTTATCGATCCGCACTCGCACATGGCAATGAGTGCAAACTCCATGCTCCATGGTCCCGACCAGATGAAACGCCGCGCCTACAACTATGATCTGGCGCCCCAACCCGGGGATACGTTCAAGTCGAACCAGGGACTCATCTTCATCTGCTTCCAAAAGGACCCGATCAAGCAGTTCACCACTATCCAAGAGCGGTTGGATGCTGGCGACCGGCTCAACCAGTGGATCACCCACATTGGCTCGGCGGTGTTCGCGATCCTTCCCGGCACCGGAGCTGGCCGCGACACCTACTGGGGTCAACGTCTCTGGGAGGCCTAACTGCACGCCCACGTGTGACGAGACGACAATCCCCGATGTGCCACCGGGGATTGTCACGCGGTACCATAGGTGGGCAACACATTGATCCCCTACGTACATCTGCCCGGCCAGGTAAGTCGGTGTCACGATGTGCGAAGAAAAAGGAGCACGTTTTCTCGTGAACACCCCTGCTGAATTTCTCGTTCCGGCCGGAACTCCTGCCGGTGTGGCCATGCGCGAACTGGAGTTGCCTAACAAGGGGCCCGAGGCGATTGTCTGTGTCAAGACCGTCGACGGCGACCTGAAGGACCTCTCGTTCACTCCGCAGACCGACACTCCGATGATTCCGGTGCCCGCCTCCAGCGAGGAGGGGCGCAGCGTCATCCGGCACTCCGCCACCCACATCATGGCGCAGGCCGTCCAGGCAGAATTCCCCGGCACCACCCTCGGTGTGGGTCCAGTCATTGAAAACGGCTTCTACTACGACTTCGGTACCGGCGATTACGCGTTCACCCCGGAGGATCTCCAGCGCATTGAAAAGCGCATGAAGAAGATCATCAAGGAGGGACAGAAGTTCGAGCGTTTCGCGTGGGAGTCTCTCGACCAGGCTCGGGCGGCATTCCCGAATGAGCCGTACAAGCTCGAGCTGATCGACGATAAATCCAAGGGCACGGTGCTCGACGCCGCTGCCGACATGGATGCTGACGGTGAGCTCACCGGCTATAACAACGTCAACCCGCGCACCAACGAGGTGGAATGGTTTGACCTGTGCCGTGGTCCCGCCCATGTGCCGACCACCAAGTACATTCCTGCCTTCGCGCTCACCCGCTCCTCTGCCGCCTACTGGAAGGGGGACCAGTCCCGCGACAACATGCAGCGCATTTACGGCACTGCCTGGGAGTCGAAGGAGAAGCTGGAGGAGTACCAGCAGATGATGGCGGAGGCGGAGAAGCGCGATCACCGCCGTCTTGGCCAGGAACTCGACCTGTTCTCCTTCCCTGATGAGATCGGCTCCGGCTTCCCCGTCTTCCACCCCAACGGGGGCATTGTGCGCATGGAGATGGAGGAGCACTCCCGTAAGCGCCATGTCGCCGAAGGCTACTCCTTTGTCAACACTCCGCACCTGACCAAGGCGGACCTGTTTAAGCGCTCCGGCCACCTCGACTTCTACGCCGATGGCATGTTCCCGCCGATGCAGCTCGACGGCGAATATGATGCCGACGGCAACGTGGTGAAGGAGCCGCAGGACTACTACGCCAAGCCGATGAACTGCCCGTTCCACAACCTCATCTTTGCCTCCCGGGGTCGCTCCTACCGGGAACTTCCGCTGCGGCTCTTCGAGTTCGGCACCGTCTACCGTTACGAGAAGTCCGGTGTCATCCACGGTCTCACCCGCGCCCGCAGCTTCACCCAGGATGACTCCCACATCTACTGCACGGAGGATCAGCTCGAAGAGGAGCTGACGAAGGTGCTGACCTTCATCCTCTCCCTGCTGCGAGACTACGGTCTCGATGACTTCTACCTCGAGTTGTCAACGAAGGATCCGCACAAGTTTGTCGGCTCCGATGAGATCTGGGAGAAGTCGACGGCGATTCTCCAGCGGGTGGCTGAAGGTTCTGGGCTCGAGCTCGTTCCCGATCCGGCTGGCGCCGCCTTTTACGGTCCGAAGATCTCCGTGCAGGCCCGCGATGCGATCGGGCGGACCTGGCAGATGTCGACGGTGCAGTTGGACTTCAACCTGCCGGAGCGTTTCCAGCTGGAATACACCGCTCCCGACGGGTCGAAGCAGCGGCCGATCATGATTCACCGAGCGCTCTTCGGTTCCATCGAGCGCTTCTTCGGCGTCCTCCTCGAGCACTATGCTGGGGCACTCCCTGCGTGGCTGTCCCCGCACCAGGTGATGGGTATTCCCGTCGCCGACGAGTTCGTCCCCTATTTGGAAGAGGTGACCAGTCAGCTGCGTGTGGAGGGTATCCGCGCCGATGTGGACACCTCCGATGACCGGATGCAGAAAAAGATTCGCAACCATACGACGATGCGTGTTCCGTTCATGTTGCTCGTCGGTGGGCGCGATGAGGAGGCTGGTGCGGTGAGCTTCCGCTTCCTCGACGGCACCCAGGTCAATGGTGTTCCGAAGGGGAAGGCGGTGGCCGCCATCGTCGAGTGGGTACGGGCCAAGCGCAACGAGCAGCCGTCGCGGGAGACGTTCCTCGTGGAGGAGGCACACTAGATGGCTGAGGTGACGACACGCCCGGACGAGGCAGTTCAGCAGCCCGAGCAGGTCCCTGACCGGCTCGAGCGGCTGTGGGCTCCCTACCGGCAGCTCTACATTGCCGGGGAGGACCGGAAGAAGAATCCGAATCCGTTCTCCACGCTGCCGAGCCTCGATGATGTCACCGCAAATATCATTGCTCGCGGGCACAGTGTCTATGTCGTCCTCAACAAGTTCCCCTACAACGCCGGGCACATGCTCGTCGTTCCCTACCGCACGGTGAAGGACCTCGAAGCCCTCACTGCCGAGGAGACCGACGAGCTCATGGTGATGGCGAAGGCGGCGATCCGCACCCTGAAGAAGGTGTCCCAGCCCGCTGCCCTCAACGTGGGCTTTAACCTGGGCCGTGCATCTGGAGGGTCGGTTTCTGAGCACCTTCACCTCCATGTGGTGCCCCGGTGGCCGGGGGATTCGAGTTTTATGACGGTGATCGATTCGACGAAGATCCTCGGTGCGGCGCTCCGGCAAACCCGCAATCTCCTCGCTGCGAACTGGGATGGTCCCGGCGAGACCGTCGTTGAGGCGGACCCGGTTCCCCTCACTGCGCACGAGCGGGACGGCGATGCTTAGCGTCGCGGGGCGAAAACCCGCCGCCGTGTTTGTCGACCCGGTCGCCCGGGCACTTCTCCGGATTGGGTTGACCGCCAACGCGGTCACCGTCATCGGCTGTGTCGGCGTCATTGCCCTCACCCTCGGGCTCATCCCCACCGGTCACTTTGGTTGGGCGCTCGTTCTCGGGGCGGTGGTGAGCTGTTTCGACCTGTTCGACGGCACAATGGCCCGCATGAGTGGGGGCGGAACGCGGTTCGGGGCGACCTTGGATGCCTCGTGTGACCGGCTCGCTGACGGCGCGATTTTTGCTGGCTTCCTGTGGTGGGAGATTGCCGCTGCACGCACCGGTGAGCTCGGGGTGAGCCGGTCGACGGTTGCGGCGACCCTCCTCGTCCTCGTCACCTCCCCGGTAATCAGCTACGTCAAGGCCCGCGCGGAAGCCAGCGGCTTGCATGCCAGCGGTGGACTCGTGGAACGTCTGGAACGCATTGTCGCCGCCGGTATTGCCCTGGTGCTGCTTCAACTGGGTGTGCCCTACGGGCTCGATGTGGTGATGTGGGTGCTCGCCGCAGGCTCGGTCATCACCGTCATTCAACGCCTCGTCCGTGCCAGCCGCGATGCGGCGGCTGGCGGCCACATCGCTGCCCCTGAGGGGGCACAATGACAGCTGTGCTGCCACTGCTGCGCCGCCGCCAGTGGGCGGCTATCGGCTACCTGAGCGCCTGGAAACTCGTCCGCTACCTGCCGGAACAGCTCGGACGTACCCTCTTTACCGTGGCTGCCACCACGATCGCTACCCGCCGGGGTGAATCCACTCCCGTGCGACAGCTGCGCCGCAATCTCGCCCGGGTCACCGGCCTGCCGGCAGGTGACCCCCACCTCGAGGATCTTGTCACCGCAGCGCTAGTATCGTATGCCCGCTATTGGTATGAGGTGTTCGCCTTCGACCGGCTCATCGCCGCACACGGTGATGAGCTCGTCGTCGACGGGATCGACAATGTCGACCCCACCCAGGGCGCAATCATCACCATCACTCACTCCGGCAACTGGGACATGGCCGGGTACGCCTACACCCGGGAACGCGGCAGCTTTGTCACCATCACGGAGCGGCTGAAGCCCCATGAGCTTTTCGATGCCTTCGTCGCCTACCGGGAGAGTCTCGGTTTCACCGTTCTTGCTCACTCAAAAGACAGTGGGAAGCCGGGGGAGAAGAAACCGTTTGAGCGCCTTGTTGACCACGTCAACGCCGGAATGGTGGCGATCTTTCCCGGTGAGCGCGATCTCACCGGCACCGGTGTGCCTGTGACCTTCTTTGGGGAGGAGGCGAGTTTCCCGGCCGGTCCTGCTGCCGCAGCGATCCGCTGTGGGGTCCCCCTCCACATTGGGGAAGTGTATTTCTCCTCCGGGAGCTGGTGTGCCCGCATCCACCCGGCCCTCGAGGTCACCACCGTCGAGGAGACGACTCAGCGTATCGCCGCAGGATTTGAGCAGACCCTCCGCGCCCACCCGCAGGATTGGCACATGTTGCAGGCGGTGTGGGGGGCTGACCGCGCCGACTCCAGGAAGTAGTGAGTATGCGCATAGGTGTGGTGTGTCCGTATTCCTTCGACCGGCCTGGCGGGGTGCAAAACCAGGTTCTCCAACTCGCCGATCAACTCCACCGGTGCGGCCACGATGTCGCTGTGCTCGGGCCAGGGCGCAGCAGACTCACCGACGTCTCTGAGGTCCCGGTCACCTGGGGCGGACGTACCATTGCAATTCCCTTCAATGGCTCGGTGGCCCGGGTTGCTATCGGCCCGCAGGTTCTCACCCGCACGAGGCGATTTCTTGAGCGTGGCAACTTTGACATCCTCCACATCCATGAGCCACTCTCCCCGTCCTATTCCTTTGCTGCCCTCACCCTGGCCCGGGGCCCAATTGTGGCCACCTTCCATGCGGCGGGGGATCCCTCGAAACTCGTGCGCCTGTCCAAGCCATTCACCCGTCCAGCGATGGAGAAGATTCGCGGCGCGATCGCCGTCTCTCCGGCCGCCCGCACGTGGGAAATGAGCCAGCTCGGCGGTGATCCTGTGGTCATTCCCAACGGCCTCGATGTGGCCCGCTTCGCCCGCCCAGTCACAGCCGACGAGTCCGGCCCAATCCGCCTGACATTCATCGGACGCCTCGACGAACCCCGCAAGGGTCTGCGGGTCCTGCTGCGCGGCCTCGACGAGCTCACTCGCCGCCTTGACCCGCTCACCCCCAACGCCGAGTCGGTAGTGTGCACCATCGTGGGCGGCACCACGCGCCCAGAAAAGGCGAGAAAGAACTGGTCGGCCGGGCTCACGGATATAACGGATGGGCCCGTGCACATCCACTTCGTCGGCGAGGTCGATGACGCACGCAAGATCGACATCCTCCACCACACCGACATTGCCATCGCCCCGAATACCGGTGGGGAGAGCTTCGGCATCGTCGTCGCCGAGGCAATGGCCGCAGGCTGTGCGGTCCTTGCCAGTGACATCCCCGCCTTCCGCGCTGTCCTCGGTGGTACGGGGGTGCTCTTCCGCACCGGCGACTCCCATGACCTGTGTGAGAGACTCCTCGACCTGATCGGTGGCACCCACGCGCGCCAGCGCCGCGAGTCATTGGCTGCAGCAGCTGCCGCCGAGGTGGCCCGCTATGACTGGGGTCCGGTGACCACCGCCATTGAGCGCGTCTACGATACGGTTGCCACCGGGGAAGTGGTAACGTGTCGGCGACGCAGTTGAGTGTGACACGTCCGGCAAGCGAACAAACGATACGACAAGGTGGGAAAACAAGATGACCAGTGCCAGCGTTACCCTCGCCATTGCCTGCGCAGTGGTGATCGTTGTCTGCCTGTTGGCTTGGGCCTATTTCACGGCCCACCGCCTCGATCGGCTCCACATCCGCACTGGCCAAGCCGCCACGAAGCTTGAAGCCGCCCTCAATCGGAGGGCCGCCGTTATTGCCGTGGTCATCCCCGCCCTCGCCGAAGCAGCCAACAAGGTGGAGGCAATCGCAGTCACTACAACGACGGTGGCGGCGCGCCGGGATGTGGAGGCAGCTCTCGAAGACGCCACAGCGCAATCGTGTGAGCTGATGGACCTGGGGGAGGACTACGCCGCCCTGGAGGATGCGAACGTGCGCGTGGATCTCGCCGTTCGGTTCTACAATCAGGCTGTCAGTGACACCGTCCAGCTGGCCTCCCATCCGCTCGTGCGGGGCCTTCGCCTCGGTGGTACAGCCCCAATTCCGCAGCGTTATCAGTTAGAGTAGCCACTATGGCCAGCATTGATGAAATCTTGAACCTGGAAGAGATTGACCGCAACATCTACCGGGGTCCGATCGTTCCCACTGCCTTTCAGCGCACCTTTGGTGGACAGATCGCCGCACAGGCACTGGTGGCCGCAACAAAGACGGTGGACCGGTTGTTCAAGGTGAACTCCTTGCATGGGTACTTCCTCGGGGCGGGAGAGCCTCGGGATCACACGCTCTTCCTCGTGGAACGCAATCGCGATGGCCGCAGCTTCGCCTCCCGTACCGTCAATGCGGTACAGCACGGCAAAACCATTTTCACGATGCAGGCCAGCTTCAACATTGGGGGTGCCGCCGGGATTGAACACTTCGACCGGATGCGTGAAACACCCGGCCCCGATGAGGTCAAACCGGGGCCCTTGGACGGAATGACCGACACGTACCGGGCTCTCCTGGAGGAGTGGAGTGACTGGGATATTCGCATCGTTCCCCAGGACGTGTACTCCCACAACCCGTACACCGCCTCCCAGCAGCTCGTGTGGTTCCGCTCGAATGCAGACCTGCCCGCCGATCCGATGTATCACGTGTGCACCTTGGCGTACATGTCCGATATGACTCTGCTGCAGACCGCTCTTGTCCCGCACCCTGGCCTGGAGGTGCAGGAGGCATCTCTCGATCACGCTATGTGGTTCCTGCGCCCCTTCCGTGCTGATGAGTGGCTCCTCTACGATCAGGTATCCCCATCGGCTGCCGATGGGCGCGCACTCAGTTATGGCAAAGTGTATGACCAGGAGGGGCGCTTGGTGGCGGCAGTCATGCAGGAGGGAATCACCCGCCTGCTCCGGGAGGGCGCGAAGGCGGTGCCGATGACCAACCTGGCATCCAAGCCGACGGGGTCGCCGCGCCCGTAGGACAGCAAGCGGATGTGATCATGCTCAAGCGCAGTGAAAGGGGCCGATACCAGTTATTGCGGCATCACCCCGTATACTGGAACGGCAATTGAGAACGCCACAGGTGCGCAAGTGCTGTGACGTGAACACGACGAAAGGACTTTCCGCATGTCGGGACACTCTAAGTGGGCTACCACCAAGCACAAGAAGGCGGCTATCGATGCGAAGCGCGGCAAGGAATTTGCCAAGCTCATTAAGAACATTGAGGTGGCTGCGCGTACTGGTGGTGGCGATCCGGCTGCGAACCCGACGTTGGATGACATGATCAAGAAGGCCAAGAAGGCCTCCGTCCCCAACGACAATATTGAGCGTGCCCGGAAGCGCGGTTCCGGCGAGGAGGCCGGTGGTGCGGACTGGCAGTCCATCATGTATGAGGGCTACGGCCCGAATGGGGTGGCCATGCTCATCGAGTGCCTCACCGATAACAAGAACCGCGCCGCCACAGAGGTGCGTACCCGCATGACCAAGAACGGCGGCAACATGGCCGAGTCCGGTGCGGTCAGCTACATGTTTGCCCGTAAGGGTGTGTTCACCATCAAGAAGGAGGGCTACACGGAGGACGATATCCTCATGGCCGTGCTTGATGCTGGTGCTGAGGAGGTCAATGACCTTGATGACGTGTTTGAGGTTGTCTGTGATTCGGGCGAGTTCTCCGCTGTGAAGCAGGCTCTGGCAGATGCTGACATCCCGATTGAGGATGATGACTCCGAGTTCCGTGCCTCTGTGGAGAACCCGGTGGATGCGGCCACGGCCCGCAAGATTCTCAAGCTCACTGACATCCTCGAGGAGTCGGATGACGTGCAGAACGTCTACACCAACATGGACATCTCCGATGAGGTCGCCGCCGAGCTTGAGGCCGACGAAGACTAGCCTGCTAGTCGACGGAAAGTTTTCACGTAAAATCATTTCGGCTCCTTGCCTGACTCGGTAGGATAGGTGCTAGTGGTTATAACACCACGGCAATCCCTATCCCCGAGCTGGCAAGGAGTTTCGTTATGTCAGCATCTTCTCTCTCTTCTAAGCTAGCTGCCGCTGCCAGTGTGGCAGTTGTTGCTACCGCACTGGTTGTGCCTTCGGCGCAGGCGGCCACGCCCGAAGTGAGAGTGACCAATACGTTCAACCCTGACACCAAAATGTGTACGATCACGGCCACTGGGGCTGATTTCTGGGGGGGACCTGTCTGTTGGTGAGCCGGTGTCTCAGGCCCAAGCCAAAGAGGAATTAACCTTTATGGAGTTTGAACTCCGAGGGGAGCTCGCAGCTGCGAAAGCGTGCATTGCGGGGGAGGACTACGACAGCAGCAAGCCAACCGGGGTCGGTGGAGTGCAGCTCGAGGCCGGTCAGATCGCTGGCATCGTCATTGGTGTGATCGCTGGTGTGCTGGCCCTCATAGCGGCAATTGGTGCGCTCACCGGCATGATTCCGGGTATTCCGAAGATGATCTAGGGTGAACCTTAGACGATAACGACGTCGAGACTAGATATTTCCGCTATAGGTGCGAAGTCATTGTCCTGAGTATAAAGCGTCAGGTTATGGGCGAGGGCCGTCGATGCTATCCAAAGATCGTTTACGTTCACCCTTCGTTTCTTGTTGCGTAGTGAGATACGAAGTTGGGCCCAGATTTCTCCGATGTGGCGGTCAACCGGGAGGAGCTCTAACCCTGCGATTGATTGAAGGGTAGCCAGCCGCTGAGCGCGGATGTCTACCTTATCGGCAGCGAGAACACCGGCATAGAGCTCAGCATAGGTGATTGCGCTGACCAGTAGTTCATCTGGTAGGAGCTCCTCCTTGAGCGGGCGATCTGACTCTGTAGCGATGAATAACGAGGTATCGATGAGGCCCTGAGTGGGTAATGGAGAGTCTCTGTCAGTATTCGTGGTCATTTAACGCCGTCTTCCAGCTCGTTAATGTCTTGATCTAGGTCGCGGAGCACCTTCCTCAGGCCGGCATCGGTCTTCGGAATACGAGACAGAAACTCCTCACGGGTGAGGGCCCTCCGTGAATGGGGTCGAAGGGGGCCTAACTGGGCAACGGGGCGGCCATTTACTGTAACTTCAAATGTCTCGCCCTGCTGAACTCGCTGGAGTGCGGACGCAGTGTGATTTCTCAGTTCGCGGGAAGGCAGCGTTTCCATGGCTACGACTGTAGCACAATGCTACGGCTGCGTTACGGGCAAGGATTATGTCGGTACGATTGGTGCTAGTGGACCTTGGGGAGAGTTTGGGGATATTCTTCGGTGTTCTTGCTGGGCGCGTCGTGACACATATAGCAGCATTAGAATTGGCATCAAGGTATGCTAGAAATGATGCCATGCGGACAACTGTGACTATAGATGACGACTTATGGAGGAAAGTGCAGGAGTTTTCGACGCAGGCGAAGACTTCTAGCGTTGTTGCTGAAGCGCTATAGACCTTCGTCCGGATTCAAGCGGGCAAGCGGCTGGCTGCTCTTGGCGGTTCTGACCCCAACGCTAAGGCTGCACCACGCCACCTGGTGCAGGCATGATTCTCGTTGATACAGACGTCTGGGTAGATCATCTCCACGCCAGTGGGCCGGATCTTGTTGTGGCCTTAGGGGGCGATGATGTCTGTGTTCATGAGTTGATACTTGCTGAACTTGCCGTTGGTTCTATCCGGGATCGGGAAGGCTTCATAGAGCTCCTCCACACGTTTCCCTTGGTTCCACGGGCGAGTCAATCTGAGTTTGAGTACTTCGTTAATCAGCACACGCTGTGGGGGAAAGGGTTATCTGCGGTCGACGTGCACCTGCTGGCATCTGCTTCTATCACGCCCGGGGTGACGCTGTGGACGCGAGACAAGCGATTGAGAACGACCGCCGACGCGTTGGGAATTGGCTCACCCCTGTGCTAAGTTGGTACGAGTAAAACGTACGTTCGATAGCATGGAGTGGTTGTTTCGGCTCCGCGCGATGGAAGAGGTGCTGTGGAAACCACCGAAGGCCTGCGGGTGATGGGGATTGACCCTGGGCTCACCCGGTGTGGGCTCTCCGTGGTGCAAGCCGGACGCGGTCGGGCGGTCTATCCGGTGGCTGTCGGGGTGGCGCGAACACCGGCGGATGCGGTGCTGGGGAAGCGGTTGCGTGAGCTCAACACGGCGGTGCGTGACTGGATCGATGAATACCAACCCGATGTCGTGGCCATGGAGCGGCTCTTCGAACGCGGCGAAGTGGCCACGGTCATCCACACCGCCCACGCCGTCGGGGTTTTAATGCTGGCAGCAGCCGATGCAGGGCTGGAAGTCTATGAGTACACCCCCTCCCAGGTGAAGAAGGCGATCTCCGGGAACGGGAACGCGAATAAGAAGCAGATGACCACCATAATCACCCGGATTCTGGGGCTGGAGTCCCCGCCGAAACCAGCCGATGCCGCGGACGCGCTGGCCATCGCCGTCACGCACTGTTGGCGTGCCCCGATTCTGTTGCGGGAGCAGGAGGCGATGGACAAACTCGAGGCGATGGGGATCAACCCGAAGGCAATGAATGGGCCGAAGGGAATGAACTCCACCTGGCGGCCACAGGTGGTGCCGAAACCGGAGATCACTGGTGGGCACCGGCGCAGTTAAGGGTGTAGGCAGCAACTGTGTGGAGAGTTCAACGAGGAATGAAAGGATCAGCTGAACAATGATCGCATCGCTACGTGGCGAAGTCATCGACAAAACCACCAGCACGGTGGTGATCGAGTGCGGTGGGGTTGGCTACGAGGTGCTGGCAACAACGTCAGCACTGGAAAACCTCGTGCGCGGGGAGGAGGGCTTCATCCGAACTGTGTTTAAAGCCTCAGAAGCAGGTGTGGTGCTCTACGGGTTTGCCACCCAGGCCGAGCGCACCCTCTTCACGCTGCTGCAAAACGTCTCCGGGCTGGGTCCCAAATTAGCCCTGGCCTGCTTAAACACCTTCAGTCCCGCTGAGGTAGCTGTTGCCGTCACCAGTGGGGACTCCAAGACCCTCCAATCGGTGCCCGGGGTGGGCAAACGCATGGCCGACAAGATGGTCGCCGAGCTCAAGGGCAAACTCGACGAGTTCGTCTCCGAGGTTGGGGCGGCCGTGGGTGCAGGTGCTGGGGGAGCCGGTGTGGGCTCTGGTGCTGGTGCCGTCTCTGCTGGCGCTGGGGTACTCATCCAGGCGCTCACCTCTATGGGCTTTGCTGAGAACGATGCAACAGAAGCAGTGAAGTGGGTGGAGGAGACCTATCCGGACCTCGATCCGAGTGTGGATACTGGGGTGATGCTCAAGCACGCCCTACAGTATGTGGGGAAGAGATAGGTAGTCAGAGAGGAGGTTCACGTGGGCAACGTGGAAAAGACGGAATTTGAGATTCCAGACCGTCTGCTGCCCGGGCGCGGCGGTACTGGTTCTTCGCGCGGTGCGGATGCGTCGCATAGCGGTGATTCCTCGTCAGTGACTCCCACGCGCCTGCCGGAGGACGCTGATACCGAAAATGGCCTGCGGCCAAAGAGCCTTGACGAATTTATCGGCCAACCCAAGGTGCGTGAGCAGCTCTCCCTCGTGTTGGCAGGGGCGAAGAAACGTGGGGTGCCACCGGACCACATTTTGCTCTCCGGGCCTCCCGGGCTGGGTAAAACCACCCTCGCCATGATCATCGCCGCAGAGCTCGGCACCAGTTTGCGAATTACCTCCGGGCCGGCCCTCGAGCGGGCCGGTGACCTGGCGGCGATGCTCTCCAACCTCATGGAGGGAGACGTACTCTTCATCGATGAGATCCACCGGATGGCCCGGCCTGCAGAGGAAAAGCTGTACATGGCCATGGAAGACTTCCGCATCGATGTCATCGTGGGCAAGGGCCCAGGAGCCACCTCCATTCCCTTAGAGATCGCACCGTTTACCCTGGTGGGGGCGACAACCCGGTCTGGGATGCTCACCGGCCCGCTGCGCGACAGGTTCGGTTTTACCGGACAGATGGAGTTCTACGGGCCGACCGATCTGACAAAGATCGTTGAGCGTGCCGCCGGAATCCTCGGAGTACCCATCGATGCGGATGCTGCCCTCGAGATCGCCTCTCGCTCCCGGGGAACACCGCGTATCGCCAACCGGCTCCTGCGGCGTGTGCGCGACTTCGCCGAGGTCAACTCCGACGGACACGTGGACTTGGCGGCGGCCCAATCCGCCCTCGTCGTCTTCGATGTGGACGAAATGGGTTTGGACCGGCTCGACCGGGCGGTGCTCTCAGCGCTCATTCGCGGCCACAACGGTGGGCCAGCGGGCATCTCCACGTTGGCCGTCGCCGTCGGTGAGGAGACCTCGACGATTGAGGAGGTGTGCGAACCCTACCTCGTGCGGGCTGGGATGATCATGCGTACCCCACGCGGGCGAGTAGCCACCGCTGCGGCATGGCATCATCTAGGGCTCACCCCACCTGCGGATGTGCCCGCCCAGGGGGGATTGTTTTAGTGCTGGCAGTGACTATGGCACACTAGACCTATGAGTCAAAACGTCATGTCCATTGTCATCCTCGTCGTGCTGTTCATCGTGCTCATGGCACCACTGGTCATTCAGTCGCGCAAGCAAAAGGCCCAATACCAGGCAATGAAGACAATGCAGGACAACTTGGCCATCGGCAATCGCATTCGCACCGCCGCCGGGTTGGAGGCCACCATCGTCGGCCTTGATGAGGAGACGATGGACCTTGAAATCGCCCCAGGGGTTGTTACCACATGGGTGCGCATTGCGGCAATTGAGAATCTGTCCGCAGCGCCCACGCAGTAAGCACCCTGGCCGTCGGCCCACAATGGGCCAACTATCAGCCGATATTGGGTTAGTGGTAGTGTAGGCGCGTTAAGGTTCTATCCACACAGCGAATAGGCAGTAGTTTCAACCATGGCTAAAGGAACAGACAGTAGTGGCCTGCGGGGCGTGAATTCCGTCACCGACGGTGCCGAGAAACGGCGCACCGACTTTGTGGGCACCAAACCCTGGGCGGCAATGGGCATCTTCGCGCTCATCGTCGTCCTCGTGTACGCCCTCATCTTCTTCACCCCGGGTGCCAACACCCCCAAACTGGGCATTGACCTGCAGGGCGGTACCCGCGTCACCCTGGTTCCGCAGGGGCAACAGCCCACACAGGAGCAGTTGGCGCAGGCGAAACTGATTCTGGAAAACCGCGTCAACGGGATGGGCGTTTCCGGTGCTGAAGTCGTCACCGACGGCAACACCCTCGTCATTACCGTCCCCGGTGAGGACGCCACCCAGGCCCGCTCCCTCGGTACCACCTCCCAGCTCGTGTTCCGCACCGTGGAGACCGGGGCCACCCCCGATCCCGCCCAGGTGAGGAAGGCGCTCGGCGAGGTAGCCAACCGCTGGGTGGAATACGGGATCATCACCCCGGCTGAGGCCACTACCTCCATTGCGACCGTGTGGGCGCAGGCGGCAGCCAATCCGGAAGCTGGCGGCGCCCTCGGTGAGATGCCGACAGTGACCGCACAGCAGTTGCCAGAGCCGGCGAACTCGCTGGAAGAAGCCACCCGCCGCGAAGAGGTCTACAACATCCTCATCCAGGACCGGCAGTCGACGGACCCCGCCGTGCAGAATGCGGTGGCGGCCCTCATGAAGTGTGCGCCGGACATGGCGCCGGATCCGCTCGCCGGGGGCGATGACCTTGCCAAACCGCTCATTGCCTGCTATCCCGCAGGCGGTCAGGCGATGCTGCTCGGGCCGTCCCCGCTGCTGGAAGGCCAACCTGCCGATGGGCAGCGGCTGACCGGTAACCAGATTGACACCAACCTGCCCATTCAGGGTGGCTTTGATACCCAGTCCGGCCAGAACGCGGTGAGCTTCACCTTCAAGAACTCCGACGGGGCCACCGCCTCCTCCACGTGGGCGCGGGTGACCCAGGAGTACCTGCAGCGCCAAGTCGCGGTCACGTTGGACTCCCAGGTGATTTCGGCCCCCGTGGTCCAGTCGGCCACGCCGGTGGGCCAGGGCACGCAGATCACCGGCATGGACAGTGACCAGGAGGCCATTGACCTGGCCAACAACCTCAAGTACGGCGCACTGCCCTTGAGCTTTGCCGGTGAGAACGGGGAGCGCGGTGGCACCACCACGGTTATCCCGGCCTCGCTGGGTGCAGCCTCGTTGAAGGCGGGTCTCATCGCCGGTCTCGTCGGCTTGGTTCTCGTCATGGCCTTTGCCCTGTGGAACTACCGGCTGTACGGCTTCCTCGCCATCTTCACCCTCATCGCCTCCGGCGTGTTGGTGTACGGCTCCCTCATCCTGCTCGGTCGGTGGATTGGCTACTCCCTCGACTTGGCGGGTATCGCCGGTCTCATCATCGGTATCGGCACGACGGCGGACTCGTTCGTCGTGTTCTACGAACGTATCAAGGATGAGATCCGCGAGGGACGCACCTTCCGGTCGGCAGTGCCGCGCGGTTGGGACCGGGCCCGGAAGACGATTATTTCCGGTAACTTCGTCTCCGTCATTGCCGCTGTCGTGCTGTACATCCTCGCCGTTGGTGACGTCAAAGGCTTTGCCTTCACTCTCGGGTTGACCACGGTCTTCGACCTCGTCGTCACGTTCCTTATTACCGCACCCACCGTCATCCTCGCCTCGCGGCACCCGTTCTGGTCCAAGGCGAGTGTCAACGGCATGGGTTCGGTGTACAAACTCGTGGAGGAGCGGCGCGCCGCCGGGGAAGTCCTCAAGGCCGATGCCGAGCTCGCGGCCCGCCGCGCCGGCAACCCCCGGCAGCGGGTCACCGTGGGGGCGTCGGTGGCCGATGCGGGAATGGCTAATCCAGCCGATTTTGAACCGATGACAGCGGAGGAGGCGTTCAAGAATGAGCCTCCGGTACCCGAGAAACTACGAGCTCAGCGCAATGAGAATGAGGGCGAGGAGTAACCGATGACCACGACACTTTCCGCAGCAGATACCAGCGCCACCGATTCCATCTCAGGGAACCCCCGCCACTCGGTGTTGACCAAGCTGTACACCGGTGAGGGCGGCATCGACTTCGTCGGTCGCCGCAAACTCTGGTACGCCATCACCGGCATCCTCTTGGCCATGTGTATCCTCGCCATCGTCTTCAAAGGATTCACCCTGGGCATCGATTTCCAGGGCGGAACGAAGATGACCTTGCCCGCCGGTGACCTCGACGAGGTGTCGGTCTCCCAAACCTTCCAGGAGGCGACGGGCATTGAGCCCGAGAATACTCAGATCGTCGGTGCCGGGGACTCGCGGATGCTGGAGATCCAGTCCGTGCGGCTCACCGACGACCAGATCACCCAGGCCCGGCAGGCCCTCTTCGATGCGTACAAGCCGGTGGACAACACCGGCACTCCCACCCCGGATGCAGTTGGTGACTCCACCGTGTCGGAATCGTGGGGTTCGACGATTACCCGGCAGATGCTCATCTCGCTCGTGGCGTTTATGGTGCTCATCTTCCTCTACATCATGATTCGCTTTGAGCGCGACATGTCCATTGCTGCCGTGGCCGCGCTCTTCGTTGACGCCATCGCCATCTCCGGCATCTATTCGCTCACCGGCCTCGAGGTCACCCCGGCCACGATCATCGGTTTGCTCACAGTGCTCTCCTTCTCCCTGTACGACACCGTCGTCGTCTTTGACAAGGTGGAGGAGAACACCGCCGGATTTGAACACACCACTCGGCGAAGTTACGGCGAGTTGGCGAACTTGGCGGTGAACCAGACCGTGATGCGCTCCATTGCCACGACGGTGATCTCGGCGCTGCCGATCCTCGCCCTCATGATCATTGCCGTGTGGCTGATGGGCGTGGGTACTCTCAAGGACCTCTCCGTGGTCCAGCTCATCGGTGTTATCGAGGGTACGTTCTCCTCGGTGTTCCTGGCCACGCCGCTGCTCGTCTCCATCAAGAACCGGCAGAAGAAGCATCGGGAGCACAACGAGCGGGTCGCTGCCGCCCGGGAGAAGGATGCCGTGACCGCCGGTGGCGGTTCCGAGGCTGACTCGACCGCAGTGGTGGATGGCGCCGTAGCCAACGACTTTGATGATCAACCCGACGCCGAGGTCCGCGTGTTCGGGGATGAGACGGGGCACGGCGGCGAAGGCCACACCCCACTGGGCGCGAGTTGGCGTCCCAACCGCAGGTCATAATCGGTCCTCTGGTACAGGCAAGGAGCAGAGCAATGGTACCGATGCGAACTGTCATCCGGCGCGGATGGCGTGTTGTGGCCGGTGCCATCGCCGCCATGAGTGTGGCCGCCAGCGTCGCAGGCTGCGCCACCGATGCGGGTGGACGCGGCGATGACGTTGACGAGTTCTTTGGCTTCTCCACAGGAACCGAGCTCATCACCACGAATGCGGGCTCCCTCGCCGGGTACCTCTCTGAGGCCTCGGCCCTGTCGGGGAGGTTGTACCCCTCCGTGTTTGTGGAGGGCCCGTCGGGCCAATCCATCCCCAACGTCGATGTAGCGCAGGTGCAGGCCCTGCCCGGTACAAACCGAAAGATCATCTACACCATCAATGAACAGGCGACTTACTCCGACGGGGTGCCGTTGACCTGTGAGGACTTTCTCCTCAACGTCATTGCCGGGCAACACCCCGACCAGTTCAATTCCCACCTGCCTCTCACCGGTCAGGTTGATCACGTCGAGTGCAATCCCGGGGATAAGAGATTTACGGTCGTCTTCCGGGAGGGGTTGGGGGCGCGGTATCGGCAACTGTTCCGGGAGGGAACCGTCCTGCCCTCCCATGTCATCGCCGCACAGCTGGGGATCGATGCAGCCGAGCTCGTTCGCCGGTTAACCAGCGGCACCCCGGAGGAATTGGCTGGCATCGGGGGAGTGTGGAACGACGGATTCAAACTCACCGCAGGACAGTTCAATCCGCAGTTTCAGGTTTCCTACGGGCCCTACCGGATTGACCGGGTAACCGAGGAGGGTGCAGTTGTTCTGGCCGCCAATGACTACTATCGCGGCGATCCTCCCGTCACTGTCCCCATGGTGATCTGGCCCGGGGATATCAATCTGGAAGAGAAGGTCACCGACGGTGGTGTGCGGGTGGCGGAAGTGGCCACAGCATCAGCTGCCGCCTGGGTTGACCGGGATGACCCGCGCAACCAGTACTCCGTCCAATCCGTGGCCGGCGATCTCACCGAACAGCTGGTGATCAACCGGTCTGGTGCGTTGAATACGCCAGAGCGGCGGGCCGCGTTCGCGGCGTGTGTGGATGCTCCCGAGGTAGCCACCGCCGTGTCTGCGGCCGCCGGTGTGGAGGTAAAGCCTCTGGCTACCCGCCTCATGCGGGCGAATTCGCCGGCGCAAGCTGCGGTGCAGGAGGTTGTCGCTCATCGGATGACCGCAGACCTTCCGGCGGTTGCTCCTCTCGCCGGCTCCACGGTGCGCGTCGCCTACGCCGGGGCCGACCCGATCAAGGCGGCAATTGTGGAGACGATCACCGCCTCGTGTGCCCGAGCCGGTGTCACCATCGAGGATATTTCCGCCGGTTTTGATGCGGCGAGTGTGCGGACCTCACCGGTGGCGGAGCAGGAGGGCTCACTGATAGGAACAGCGGTGAGCCCCGGTGTGGATGTGCTTATTCAGACGATGGACCCCACCCTCGAGTTCGGTGCCTCCGATGCCCCGGCGGGCGATATTGGTGCGCTGCGCGGTGTGGAGGATTCCCTGTGGCAGGATGTGCCGACAGTGCCGCTGAGCGCGACTCCCCGCACGTTTATCGTCAACAAGCGGGTGGGCAATGTGGTGATTGGTACGACATTGTCGGGAATTGGTTGGAACCTCGACCGGTGGCAGATGCAGTAGAGCCCCGGAACTGAAGAGAAATGGCAGGCGAAATGATGACAACAGCGAACACTACATCGCGCTTTCGCACGGCACGGGAAGCCCTTGAGGCCCTCACCCGCCACGTAGCTGACTTCCCGGAACCGGGTGTTATCTTCCAGGATCTCACCCCCGTTTTCGCCGATGGGGATGGTTTTGAACTCGTCATCGACGAGCTCGCGGCCACTGCGGCGGAGATGGGCAGTGAGATCATCGCCGGACTCGATGCGCGCGGCTTCCTCATCGGGTCGGCGGTGGCCTACAAGCTTGGCCAGGGGGTGTTGGCGATTCGCAAGCGTGGGAAGCTCCCGCCGCCGGTGTTCACTGAGGAATACTCCCTCGAATACGGCACGGCCGCCCTGGAGATCCCTGCAGCGGGGATTCCACTGGCCGGTAAGCGCGTTGTCGTCGTCGACGATGTCCTCGCCACCGGCGGCACCTTGGCAGCCGCCCAGTCACTCATCGAATCGGTGGGTGGCACGGTGGTGGGTCACGCTGTCATCCTCGAGGTGGACGGCCTCGGCGGGCGGGACAAGCTGAAGGATACGCCACTGGTGGTGCTGAGTAAGGATGGCAAGTAGATTACTGGTATGGCCCAAGACAGTCAGAAGAGTTCACTCTCTGCGCGCGTTGTGCGCAGCATTGGGGGGCTCACCGGCGTGCGCCGTATCGACGCGGCCATCGAACCGCTCGTGGCCATCCACAAGAAGTTCTATCCGAAGGCGGATGTCGACCAGATCAACCGGGCCTACAAGATCGCAGAACACCTCCACGAGGGGGTGACCCGCAAGTCCGGGGACCCCTACATCACCCACCCGTTGGCGGTGGCGACGATCGCCGCAGAGATCGGCATGGATACGACGACAGTCACCGCCGCTCTCCTCCACGACACGGTCGAGGATACGGAATACTCCCTCGCCGACCTCACCCGTGACTTCGGGGGAGAGGTCGCCCGCCTTGTCGACGGGGTGACCAAGATTGACAAGGTGGCCCTCGGGGCGGCGGCGGAGGCGGAGACCATCCGGAAAATGGTCGTGGCCATGGCTGAGGACCCTCGGGTGCTTGTGATCAAGGTTGCCGACCGGCTCCACAACATGCGCACCATGCGGTTCCTGCCGCCGGAGAAGCAGGCGCGGAAGGCCAAACAGACCCTTGAGGTCATCGCCCCGCTCGCGCATCGGCTCGGCATGGCATCGGTGAAGTGGGAGTTGGAGGACCTCTCCTTCGCGATCCTCTACCCAAAGAAGTATGACGAGATCGTCCGCCTCGTTGCCGAACGCGCCCCCCAGCGCGATGAGCAACTTACCGTCATCATTGCGACGGTCCAGGCTGCCCTGAGGGAGAATCACATTGTCGCTGAGGTGGCCGGCCGCCCGAAGCACTATTGGTCCATCTACAAGAAGATGACCGACCGCGGCCACGACTTCAACGAGCTGTTCGACCTCGTCGGCATCCGCATCCTCGTGGACACGAAGGCCCTGTGCTATGAGGTGATTGGTGTTGTCCACTCGATCTACCCGGCCCTGCCGGGTCGTTTCAAGGACTATATTTCCAACCCCCGCTACGGGGTGTATCAGTCTCTGCACACCACTTTGCTCGGCCCGAACGGCAAGCCCCTCGAGGTGCAGGTGCGTACCCACGAAATGCACTTCCAGGCCGAATACGGGGTGGCTGCGCACTGGCGCTACAAGGAGACGAAGGGGAAGCAGAACGGCTCCCAGGCTGAGGTTGACCACATGGCGTGGATGCGCCAACTGTTGGACTGGCAGAAGGAATCGGCCGATCCGAACGAGTTCTTGGATAATCTCCGCAATGACCTGTCGGCCAAGCAGATCTTCGTCTTCACCCCGCAGTCCGATGTGGTGAACCTGCCCGCCGGTGCGACACCGGTGGACTTTGCGTACTCCGTGCACACGGAGGTGGGCAACCGGTGTATCGGGGCGAAGGTGAACGGCAAGCTCGTTGCCCTGGAGACGAAGCTCCACAACGGTGACCGCATTGAGGTGTTCACCTCGAAGGATCCGCACGCTGGTCCGTCGCGCGACTGGGAGAAGTTCGTTGTCTCTGCGCGGGCGAAGGCGAAGATTCGGGCGTACTTTGCCAAGGAGCGCCGCGCGGAGGCGCTCGAGGCCGGTCGAGCTCAGCTCACCCAGGAGGTGCAGCGGCAGGGGTTGCCGCTGGCGAAGGTACTTACGGCGAAGACGACGAAGGCGTTGGCCGAGGAGCTCGACTATGTCGATGCCGATGCCCTTTTCACGGCGATTGGCCAGGGCAAGGAGAACGCCACCAATCTGGTGAAGAGGCTCGGGGCGACGTTCGGTGGGGTGGAGCCAGCCGAGGAGAAGATCGACATTGAAGCCCTCGCCGAGGGGCTTGGCAGCCCGAAGCACAAGTTGTCAAAGAAGAACTCGGGTCCGGGGATCCTTGTGGAGGGCAACTCCGATTTTCAGGTGAAGTTAGCGCGGTGTTGTATGCCCGTGCCCGGGGATGAGATCTTTGGGTTTGTCACCCGTGGGGGTGGGGTGAGTGTGCACCGCACGGATTGTACGAATGCGGCGATGCTGCTTGAACAGAATGAGCGGGTTGTCTCCGTCAGTTGGGCGGAGGAGGGCACGGGCGTGTTCACCGCGACCGTCCAGGTGGAGGCGCTCGACCGGACGGGTTTACTCTTTGATGCGATGAAGATCGTCTCGGAGGCGAAGGTGAACCTCATGGCCTCAACCACCCAGACCGATGACGACCGTGTCGCCATCCTCCGTTTCACCTTTGAGGTGTCGGACACGAAGCAACTGGGTACTCTCATGGCGCTGTTGCGCAATGTCGAGGGCGTGTACGACGTGTACCGCCTCACCTCAGGCGGATAGAAGCACAAAAAACGGCCGCCTCCGAGCAGAGGCGACCGTTGAACGTACGGAAGAAGCTTAGACAGCGAACTTCTGCAGCGTCGTGTACAGGTTGACGACAGCGCCGATGGCGGCAACGATACCTAAAATGTAGGCGGTGATCTCCTTGATGACGTCGAGAGCGGACTTCGGGGTGCACTTGTCGGTCCACATGAAGTCATTGTTGCCCGGGGTCTGGCTGTCGCAGACGGTAGCGGTGGAGCGCTCGAACTCGTCGATGTCCGTGAAGGAGCCCTCCTTGACCACGCGGTGGTCAACCGTTTTGCCGTCCTCATTGTAGTAAAGGCCGATGGTGAAGGTCTTCTTGGAGGAGTCGTTGACCGGAATCAGGTCCTGGCTGTCCCGAATGCTGGCGGCGAACGCCGGGGCAGCGGAAAGAACAACAGCGGCGGCGGTGGTGGCCGCAACGAGGCTAGTACGAATAGACATGAAGAATGTTTTCCTTCTCGTGAGTAGTGGATGGAAGTATCTACTAAAACTATCGAAGTGATCGTTTCGTTACAAGTCTGATCACAGACCCGGCAAGCTCGGCAGGTCCGGGACGAACTTCTTCACCGCCGTGTACAGGCCAAAGACGGCAGCGATCACGCCAACGATCGCGGTGATGTAGCCGGTGATCTCGGTGATCACGTTGAGCGGGGATTTCTCCACGCAGTTGTCGTCCTTGAAGAGGAAGTTGTTCGAGCCCGGGGTGCTCGTGTCGCAGACCTTCTCCCCGCTGGCGGCGCCTTTGAACACGGCGACGCGGTTCTTCTCACCGTTGAAGTTGTTGATCCGGACGTACTTCTGGGAGGAGCCGCCGTTGAGATCGCTCTGCGTCGGCTCGAATTCGGTCCGCTTGACGTTGATCGTCACGGTCTTCTCCACCGTGTCCGGGGTGGCCGGATCCGCCGGATTCTCGTCGGTGATGCGGAACTTTACGGTGAGCTTCTTCGTGTCACTGCTGCCCCAGTCCGTGACCTTGGGCGTGCCAGAGAGCTCACCGTTCGCAAATGTCAGCCCGGTTGGAAGCTCCCCAACCACCTCAGCAGTGGTAGGGCCATCGCCGCCGGAAATGTTCACCGTCAGGGGGCCAACCGGTTTGTCCTGGTTGACGGTGACGGAGGTGACGGTCTTATCGTCCTGCGAGGAATCGCTAAAGGAGATCGTCGGTTTGGTGTTGGTCGGCGGCTCCTTGGCGACGGCCGACAGGCTGCCTGCAGCAACTGCCAGGGTGGTCAGTCCCGCAACGGCGACGGTGGACAGTGAATGCTTCATGGTGGCCCTTTCTGTGGGGTGTCTCGTGCAATCAGGTGCAGTATAGAGGACTTTGTACTTCCTGGCAGGATTTTCTTCCCGGATTAGGAAACTTTCGCTGCGGTGATCCGCACTTCCTCGGCCGGGGCACCATCGCTAGCACCCTCAGCCGTGCCCCGTGCGGCAATCGCATCGAGGACAAAGAGACCATCCTGGGAGATCTGCCCGAAGTAGGTGTAGTTCGGCGGCAGCGGCGAATCCTCATAGTTGAGGAAGAACTGGGAACCGTTCGTGTCCGCCCCCGCGTTGGCCATCGCAATCGTGCCCCGGGAGTACACCACCGGGGTGCTCTGGTCGGTGGCCTCATCGGTCGGATACTCGTTGGCAAACTCAAAGCCCGGGCCACCGGCACCCGTGCCGGAGGGATCGCCGCATTGGAGGACAAAGATGCCGCTCGTGGTGATGCGGTGGCACACCGTGCCGTCATAGTAGCCCTGCTTCGCCAGCGAGGTAATCGCATTGACCGTACACGGGCTCGCCGCCCGATCCAAGGTCAGTGCAATATCACCCTGGTTCGTGGCCAAGGTGAGATCGACCGTTCCCTCGGCGGAGACATTCTCCGTCGCCGGGGCGGTGACCGGCTTCGCCGCCGGGCTCACCCCGTCAGTGGGGTATGCACACGAGACCGTCGCCGGCAGCGCCGTTGCCCGCTGCGTGGCCAGCGGAGCGTACTGGGAGGACGTGGGCGAGGTGGACCCGTCGGCGGTTTGGGTCTCGTTGTTATCGCGGGTGGCAAACCACATGATGCCACCCACGAGGACGAGGATCACCACGAGGGAGGCAGCAACCACGCCGAGCGGTTGGGTCTTCTGCTTCCGCTCGCGGGCTGCCAAAGCCTTGCGGAGTTCATCGAATGATTCGTCACGGATCTGCCGGTTGTTCTTGGAACCGTCGTCGGCCACGGTGTACCGTCCTTCTTCTCGGATGCTTCTTCTTCGCCCACCCCATGATGAGGTTGACTCCCCCCAGGGTAGTCGATGGGATCTGTCGTAAGCTACTAGGCATGGACAACAGTGGCAATCCCACCATCACTATCGCCGGTTTCGCCACCGGCCCCTTCCAAGCCAACTGCTACATCATCAGCGATGGGCAGCGCGCCGTCGCCATTGACCCCGGCTACACAGCCGCCCGCGTGGTCACCAACCACCTCGCCGAGCAGGGACTTTACTTGGAGAAGGTGATCCTCACCCACGGTCACATCGATCACACTCGCGATGCCGGAGAACTCGCCGTACCCGTCTACGCGGCCCGGGCCGACTGGTTCATGATCACCGACCCCGCCCAAGGTGTCTCAGCACAGGCGATCGCCGCCCATGATGTCGCCCACATGCACCCCATCGAGCAGCTCGAGGAGCTGGCGGCCGGTCCCGTCGACATCTGTGGCCAGCAGTTCACTGCCGTCTCTGCCCCCGGACACTCACCCGGATGCATGCTGCTGGTGGGGGAGGAAATCGTCTTCTCCGGCGATGTGCTCTTCGCCGGCTCGATCGGGCGCACGGACCTGCCCGGCTCCGACCCCGACGAGATGAAGAAATCCCTCGCCACCCAGGTGGCCACCCTCCCCGGCGGGTTGCATGTGCTGCCCGGGCACGGTCCGGGGACGACGATTGCCCAGGAGCTCGCCACCAACCCCTACCTGACCAGCTCCTTCCTCACCGGAATCTAAACAGTCAGAGCAGATCGAGGCTGTGGACGAGGGCGGGCAGGTCGGAGGCCCCAATGATGCGCAGTGGAGACTCGTTCGGCTTGCCGTGCTCGGTGACAATGACAATGCGCGGGGGAGGGGACTTCCGCGTTGGAGTGGTCAACAGGGCCATGATCTGCTGGGCGGTGGCGGTGCGCGGCGCAAACACCGTCCGCTCGTCGGAGTGAGAATGGGCGAGAATATCGCCGACGGTATCCGCATCCACGGTGCCGTTGTCGGAGAGATCGGCGGCAATCCAGTGGGCGATCGCGTCGGAGGTCAAGGTGGCGGCGTAGGCACCATCGTCATAGATAGGGAACTGCGAGATAGACGTCGCCGCCAACTGGGAGAGGACCTTTGACAGGGGATCGGCCACTGTGAACTTCACCACTTTATGGCCCGGGAGCACCTGTAACGCGAGGGGTGGATTGGCCAGCCGTCGCCCCAGTTTCTCCAGATCGCCAATGATGTCCTCGCGGGGATCGGCGACCGGTTCGCCGCTGCGATACGCCCCATGCGCGATGGCGTTGCGCAGGGATCCAGCCGCCTCAAGCAGGTCACCGTCGGAAGCGGAGATGATGCCGCGCTTCTCGGCCTGGTGGGCGAGATAGGAAAACGAGTCGGAGGTCTTTGCATTCATCGCCTTGCGCAGCCACTGTTCAATCTCGTTGAAGGCCGCCATGTAGCGGGTGGCCGGGGACTGCGTGGGTTCTGGATGGGGTTGCGTTTTGGAATTCACAGGGTCTACGCTTTCGTTCCGATAGTTTCTTACGCCTGGGGCCCTCCTCGGACGCACAATGACTGGGAAGGATGGCCCATGAGCGAGCACGTTGTCACGGTAAGCGACCTTACCGTGAGCGACGATACCGATCCATTCAACTTTAGCGTCACTGAGCGATTCACGCTGCTCGAAGGGGCACGCGAATCGGGGACAACCCTCCTCGCCCTCGCCCTGGCTGGGCGCTTCCGCCCTATCTCCGGCACCATCACCGTTGGTGAGGACCAGGGACCGGTCGGCCCGCGCGCGCTCTTCCATCGGGTAGGGCTGGCTGGGGTTCCCGAGATCGACTCCCTCGACCGCCACGTCCGCTACTCCACGTTCGTCCGCGATCACATCGCCTGGTCGAGCCCGTGGTATGCGCGCTCGAACCCGAACAGTCCCCAGTGGCGCGCCTACGAGCACTTTGCGGAGCTCATCGGGTTTGACACCAGCACGGACCCGGACACCCCGGTGGGTGGGCTCCATCCGGCACAGCGGTTCCGGCTTCGCGTCCTCCTCGCCCTCATCGATCGCCCCACAGCCGACTACCTTGTCGTTGACGATATCGATGCGGTGAAATCCCTCGCCCTGCGCGATGACCTCATCACGAGCCTGGTGGCGCTGGCTGCCGACATCCCCGTCGTCGCATTGACCGCAAACCCAGCCCCGGCGGCGGTGGCCCGTATTGACCTGGGAGGTACCCGGTGAATCTCTTCCGCATCACCGAGGAGCTGCGCCGCTTCCGCTACGGCAAACTGGCGCCCATCGCACTCATCGTTGTCATCTTGCTGCCGCTCATCTTCGGCGGCGCATTCGTGTGGTCCTACTGGGATCCCATCTCCGGACTCAAGAACATGCCCGTCGCCGTCGTCAACTCCGACACCGGTGCCGAGATCAACGGGGTCCACACCGTCGTCGGAGATGAGATCCTAAACAGTCTCGAGGATACCGAGGAGATCGACTTCATCCCCACCGATGCGGCAGCAGCCCGGGCCGGTGTCGCCGACGGCACCTATTACTTTGCGTTGGAGATCCCGGCGGACTTCTCTGCGACCGTTGCCAGTGCCGGCACACCCCATCCGCAGGAAGCGACGATCCACACGAACTTCAACAACGTCAACGGCTTCCTCGCCACCATGCTTGGAACCCAGGCCACGATCCGCGTCATCAACAAGATTGAGAACACCGTCGGGGCACAGATCGTGGACAAACTCCTCATTGGGATCATCGAGATTGGCCCCGCCCTCAGTCAAGCCGGTGATGGGGCACGCCGCGTGGCCGACGGTGCCCAGACCGCACAGACCGGTGCGCACGCCCTGGCCACGGGGTCCGGCCAACTCCAATCCGGCGCGCAGCAACTGTCCTCCGGGGCAAGCCAGCTGGCTGACGGCGCATCCCGCCTCGATTCCGGGCTCGGAACCGCCCAACAGGGGGCGCGCGAGCTGGCCACCGGAACCGGTCAGTTGGCGCAGGCCACCGACGAATTGGGAGCCGGGGCACGCCAGATCGCCGACGCCGTCGAGGCCGTGGTGGAGCAGTTGGGGGCCCTTGCCCCCGCCCAGCTCGCCCAGCTTGCCGACGGCACCGAACAGCTCGCCTACCAGCTCGGCGATAACTCCTCGCCGTACAAATCCGGGATGCGTACCGCCGCCGATGGGGCCGCACAACTCGCCTCCGGCCTCGATCAGTTAAAAGACGGTTCCGCCCAGGTGGTTGTCGGTTCCCGGCAGGTCGCTGACGGTGCCTCCCAGCTCAATTCGGGGACGAATGAACTCGTTGTCGGGGCACGTGCCCTCGACGATGGACTGGTCACCCTGGCCAACGGGTCGAACGAGCTGGCGGTGAAAATCACCGACGGGGCCGGACGCATTCCCTCCTTCACCGGCGATACGCGCTCGGCGGCAGAAGTCATCTCACAGCCGGTGGGGCAGACCGATGACGGCCAACAGGTGACGAATTTCGGTGTGGGACTGTCGCCCTTCTTCATCTCACTCGGCCTGTACATGGGCGGAATGGTGATGTTTATGATTCTGCGCCCGCTGCCGCGTCGGCTCATCGATTCCGGGATGGCTGTGTGGCGGCTCGTCGTCTCCTCCTACATCACCGGCCTCCTCGTCGGTTTGGCCCAGGCGACAGTGATGTGGTGTGTGCTCAACGGGATCCTGCACCTGCATCCGGCCCACCCGGTGGGCATGTTTGCGGTGATGGTGGCGATCTCCGCCACCTTTGTCGCGCTGACCTTGGCCATCAACTCCCTGTTTGGGCCCACCGTCGGACGTGTCATCGTCCTCCTGTTTATGGCCGCCCAGCTCGTCAGCTCCGGTGGGCTCTATCCGGTGGAAACACAGGCGCGGCTGTTGCGATGGTTTCACCCGGTCGATCCGATGACCTACACGGTCAACCTTCTGCGCCAGCAGATTATCGGCACCGACTATGCCTTGGACAACCGGTTTGCCCTCTCCGCCTTCTTCCTCCTGCTCGTGTGGCTGGGCTCGCTCATCATCGTCGGCTATTCCGCCTGGCGGAACCGGATCGTCACCGCGAAAACCCTCCACCCCGAGCTGGCGCTGTAACTAGCTGTTCGAGTACACCCCGCGGCCGAGGGTATCGCAGCGGGCCATATCGCCGGACTCGTAGCCGGCCATGAACGCCTCCGCGCGCTGTTGGGAGGACCCGTGCGTCCACTGATCCGGGCGCACCTGGCCGCCGGAACGGCGCTGGATGTTGTCGTCACCGATCGCCTGGGCGGTGCTGATCACATCCTGAATCTGCTGGTTGGTGATCGGCTCGAGGAAGGCATCCTCGCCCTGGGAGGCGTGGTGGGCCCACAGGCCGGCATAGCAGTCCGCCTGCGTCTCAATCTTCACGGCCATGGAATCCTCACCGGGATTGTTGTAGTCCGACAGTCCGATCGTGCCCTCCATGGTCTGAATGGCATGTCCCCACTCGTGAGCCACAACGTACTCCTGGGAGAGCGGACCGGAACCGGCCCCCAACTGCTCCAGCTGGTTGAAGAAGGTCGTGTCAAAGTAGCTGGTACCATCGCCCGGGCAGAAGAACGGGCCAGTGGCCGAAGAGGCGAAGCCGCACGCAGTGTTGACCGTGTTGGTGAAGAGCACACCTCCGGGCGCCTGATACTCAATGCCCGCCTGCTCGGGAAGCACCTGGCTCCACACGGCATCGAGGGAACGGCCTGTCCACTCGAGGCGGCACTCCACGGAATCGTTCGCGGTATCGGAGGTGGGGCAGGCCACGGACCCCTCGGTGGTGACCGTCGAGCCGGATCCGGCACCCCCGGACACCTCATCGACAATGCCGGTGAGAGTCGAGGGGTTGATGCCGAAGATGAGGGCGATGACGACGATCGCCAACCCCCCAATACCGCCACCGACCTTTGCTCCCGTCGATCCGCCACGTCCGAAGCGGTTAGAGCCTGCTTGCATACCACCTTTGAAAGTCATGGTTGAATTGTTGCATGCATTCGCCGGTAGTGGGAAAGAGCGACCACTTCCGGCGGGGTAGGTGCCACCGCTTCGGCCCATGCGGGTACACTGGTCGCGGAATAACTGCACTGTTAAGAAACGTAAGGAAAGGACGGGCAGACACGTGCTGCGCGATCATCTAGCTGGTGAGCTACGGAAAGACAATGTCGGCGAGACAGTCACCCTGACCGGGTGGGTGCTGCGGAGGCGCGACCACGGTGGCGTCATCTTCATTGACCTGCGCGACCGCTCGGGACTCGCCCAAGTTGTCTTCCGCGACGCCGATGTCGCCGCCCAAGCCCACCACCTGCGCAGTGAATACTGCATTCAGGTGACCGGTGTGGTCGATCCGCGCCCCGAGGGCTCGGCAAACCCGAAGCTTGCCTCCGGTGAGATCGAGGTCAACGTTACGGAGCTGACCATTCTCAACGAGTCTGCTGCCCTCCCGTTCCAGGTGGACGACGAATCCAACACCGACCCGGTCGGCGAGGAAACCCGGTTGCGCTACCGCTACCTCGACCTGCGCCGCGAGCGGATGCACGAGGCACTGCGGCTGCGGGCGAAGGCCAACCAGGCCGCCCGTGCCGTGTTGGACGGCCACGATTTCACCGAGATTGAAACCCCCACCCTCACCCGCTCCACCCCGGAGGGGGCGCGCGACTTCCTCGTACCTGCCCGCCTCAAGCCCGGCTCCTGGTATGCGCTGCCCCAGTCCCCGCAGCTGTTCAAGCAGCTGCTGATGGTCGGTGGGATGGAACGGTACTACCAGATCGCCCGCTGCTACCGCGACGAGGACTTCCGCGCCGATCGCCAGCCCGAGTTCACCCAGCTCGATGTGGAGATGAGCTTTGTCGATCAAGATGACGTCATCGCCGTCGCCGAGGACATCCTCACCGCCCTGTGGAAACTCATCGGCTACGACATCCCCACCCCGATACCGCACATTACCTATCAGGAGGCGATGGAGAAATACGGCTCCGACAAGCCGGACCTGCGCTTTGATATCCCCATTGTCGAATGCACCGACTTCTTCGCAGACACCACCTTCCGCGTCTTCAACGCCGACTACGTCGGTGCCGTCGTGATGGAGGGCGGGGCTTCCCAACCCCGGCGCACCCTCGACGCGTGGCAGGACTGGGCGAAGCAGCGCGGTGCCAAGGGGCTGGCCTACATCCTCATCGCCGAGGACGGGGAGCCGACCGGCCCGGTGGCCAAGAACATCACCGATGCCGAACGCGCCGGCATTGCCGCCCACGTGGGGGCGAAGCCCGGCGACTGCATCTTCTTCGCCGCCGGTGCCGTCAAACCCTCCCGGGAACTGCTCGGTGCAGCGCGCCGTGAAATCGCCAGCCGTCTCGGCCTCATCAAGGACGGTGACTGGGCGTTCACCTGGGTTGTTGATGCACCGCTCTTCGAGCCGTCCGCCGACGCCACCGCCTCCGGCGACGTCGCCCTCGGCCACTCCCAGTGGACCGCCGTGCACCACGCCTTCACGTCCCCGAAACCGGAATCCCTCGACACCTTCGACACCGATCCCGGCTCTGCCCTCGCCTACGCCTACGACATCGTCTGCAACGGCAATGAGATTGGCGGTGGCTCCATCCGTATCCACCGCCGGGACGTGCAGGAACGCGTGTTCAAGGTGATGGGCCTGGGGGAGGAGGAAGCCCAGGAGAAGTTTGGGTTCCTCCTCGATGCCTTCAAGTTCGGCGCCCCGCCGCACGGCGGCATCGCCTTCGGTTGGGATCGCATCGTCTCCCTGCTCGCCGGGTTCGACTCGATCCGCGATGTCATCGCCTTCCCGAAGTCCGGTGGCGGCGTCGACCCGCTCACCGATGCACCTGCCCCGATCACCCCGGCGCAGCGTCGCGAAGCAGGCATTGACGCGAAACCGAAAAAAGAAGCCGATGCCGTGAAGGGATAGGAAGAGCCGTGGACACCACTGCCCAGGCCGTCCAACTCGCCGAAGACGTCCTCAGTAAGAAGCTCGGTGGACGGCAGAAGATCACCGAGGCCAAGGTACTCAGCGGGGCGGGCAGCTCCATCGTGCTGCGCGCCCGCCTCGCCGCATCCCCCTTCCTGCAGGCGCGGACGGTGATCATCAAATACGCCCCCGACACCGCCGATACACTCGCCGCCGCCTCCCTCGTCCGCGAGATCATCGCCTACCAGTTCACCACCTCCCTGCCCGAGGAAGTCCGCCCCGGCCCCATGGTCTACGCCTTCGACGTGGACAACCGCCTCGTCGTCATCTCCGACTCCGGGGAGGCGCGCACCTATGCGGAACTGCTCGAACAGGCACGTGGCGAGGAGCGGATTGGGATTCTGCGCGCCCTCGGGCAGGCTGTCGGGCGCATGCACGTGGTCACCACCACCCATGAGGACGAATTCGAAGTACTCATGGCCAGGATGGTGAAGAAGTATCCCGACTCCACCTCCGCCCAGGCGATGAAAGACCTCCTCCCGGTCCTCGCCGTCCGGGACGGACTCGGCCTGCTCGAACAATCCGGCCTCGCCATCCCCGAGCGCGTCCACGAAATCGTCGGCACCGCCACCGAGCGGCTGCAAAACTCAGCCGCCCGGGCATTCACCCCGCTCGACCTCGCCCCCGATAACATCATCTACTCGCGTGGGACCCACTTCCTCGACTACGAGTGGGCGAGCTTCCGCGACGTCGTCTTCGACATCGCCGGCATCGCCTGCGGGTTCCCCCAATACCTCTTCTCCCGGCCCCTTTCCGACGAAGAAACCGACACAGTCATCTCCGCCTGGATCGGAGAAATCTCTGGCACGTGGCCGCGCGCGAAGGACGAGGTGTACATCTCCCGGCGCATCGCCTCCGGAATGCTCGCCTGGGCTGTCGGGTTCCTCTCCTTCTACGCCCACGGCAGCATGGATGAGTACTTCAAGGTCGCGCTGGCGGAGGGAGAATTCTCCACCGTCACCACCGATGTCTTCGCCGACATCGTCGCCGCCTCTGATACCCACCTCACTCACCTCGTGCTCGCAAAACTGGCCGGGGCGTGGGGCAGTCTCCTCCGGTTTATGGTGCGGTCCAACAACCCCGCCCACGCCGAGGTCATCCCCTTTGTTGAGGAGGTTGCGGGGCGAATTCATCAGCTCGTCGCCGCCCACTCCGGACCGGTGGAGACGGCGGACTGAGATGGCGGGCGCGGACTCGTACTTCCATCCCGGCGGTGCCGCCCCCTTGGCCGCCCGCATGCGCCCCACCACCATTGAGGAGGTGGTCGGGCAGCGGCATCTCCTCCAGGACGGGTCACCCCTGCGCCAACTCATCGCCGGCAACGGGGCCTCCTCGGTCATCCTCTACGGGCCACCGGGCACCGGGAAAACCACCCTCGCCTCCCTCATCTCCCAGGCGGCAGGCCGCCGATTCGAAGGACTCTCCGCCCTGGATTCCGGAGTGAAAGAGGTGCGGGCCGTCATCGAACGGGCCACCATGTACGCCGCCTCCGGTGAACAAACCGTCCTCTTCATCGACGAGGTCCACCGGTTCTCCACAACCCAACAGGATGCCCTCCTCGCCGCCGTGGAAAACCGCACCGTGCTCCTCGTCGCAGCCACCACCGAGAACCCGAGCTTCGCCATCAACGCGCCACTGCTCTCCCGCTCCCTCGTCCTCCACCTCCACCCCCTCGACGCCGCAGACATCCGAGCTCTCCTAGAACGCGCCGTCACCGACGAGCGTGGACTTGCCGGGCGCGTCAGCCTCGCCCCCGAGGCCCTTGACCTCCTCGTCCGCTTGGCCGGCGGGGACGGCCGCCGCGGCCTCACCTACCTCGAAGCGGTCGCGGCGGCTGTACCCACCTCCGGGGAGATCACCGTCAGCGAGGTGGAGGCCAACGTTGATCGCGCCGGAGTCCTCTACGACCGCGACGGCGACCAGCACTACGATGTCGCCAGCGCCTTCATCAAATCCATCCGGGGCAGCGATGTCGACGCTGCACTGCACTACCTCGCCCGGATGCTCGACGGGGGAGAAGACCCCCGCTTCATTGCCCGCCGTCTCGTCATTTCCGCCGCCGAAGACATCGGACTCGCCGATCCGCAGGCCCTGCCCATCGCCGTCGCCGCCGCGAACGCCGTCCAACTCATCGGCCTGCCCGAAGGGCGCATCCCGCTCGCCGAAGCCGTCATCTACCTCGCCACCGCCCCGAAATCCAACGCAGCCTACCTGGCCATCGACGCCGCACTGGCCGATGTGCGCGCCGGAAAAATGGGGAGTGTGCCCACCCACCTGCGCGATGGCCACTATGCGGGGGTACAGGACCTCGGCCATGCCGTGGGATACCAGTATCCGCACGACGCCCCGACCGGGGTGGTGGCCCAACAGTATCTTCCGGATTCCCTCACCGGGGCCGAGTACTACACACCGAGCAGTCACGGTGCGGAGAACCGCCTGCAGCAGGTTGTGGCCACACTGCGCCAGATGGTGCGTGGACTGGGACGGAAGTAGGTCGTCCCGGCAGGGGGTGATACCATAACCGGTTATGCAGACCCACGAAATTCGGGAACGATTCACCACCTATTTTGTGCGCAACGGCCACCAGAGCGTGCCGAGCGCCTCCCTCATCCTGGACGACCCCACCCTGCTCTTTGTCAACGCTGGCATGGTCCAGTTCAAACCCTATTTCCTGGGTCAGGAGAAGGCCCCCTTCCCGAATGGCACCGCTACCTCCATCCAAAAGTGCGTGCGCACCCTCGACATCGAAGAAGTCGGTGTGACCACCCGGCACAATACGTTCTTCCAAATGGCGGGCAACTTCTCCTTCGGGCAGTACTTTAAGGAGGGGGCGATCACCCACGCGTGGAACCTGCTCACCAGCCCGCTCGAGGAGGGCGGCTATGGGCTCGATCCGGAGCGGCTGTGGGTAACCGTCTATCTCGATGACGACGAAGCCGCCTCCATCTGGCATGAGAGAATCGGCGTGCCCACCGAGCGCATTCAACGCCTCGGAATGAAGGACAACTACTGGTCCATGGGGGTGCCCGGTCCGTGCGGGCCGTGCTCGGAAATCTACTACGACCGTGGACCCGCCTACGGGAAGGAAGGCGGTCCCATCGCCGACGACAACCGCTACATGGAGATCTGGAACCTCGTGTTCATGGAGAAGGAGCGCGGTGAAGGCCAAGGCAAGGACGGCTTTGCCATCCTCGGCGATCTGCCCAAGAAGAACATTGACACCGGCATGGGGGTGGAGCGGGTCGCCTGCATCCTCCAGGGGGTAGAAAACGTCTACGAAACCGATCTCCTGCGTCCGGTCATTGACGTTGCCCAGCAGCTCACCGGGGCACGTTATGACGCGGGCAACGCCGATCACGATCGGCTCTTCCGCGTCATCGCCGATCACGCCCGCACCGGTATGATGATCATCCTCGACGGGGTCACCCCCGGCAACCTCGGGCGCGGCTACATCCTGAGACGTCTGCTGCGCCGCATCGTGCGTTCGGCGAAGCTACTCGGTGCCACTGGGCCGACGATGCGCCAGTTCATGACCACCATCATGGATACGATGACACCCTCATACCCGGAGATCGCCGACAACCGTGAGCGCATCCTTGAGGTCGCCACCATTGAGGAGGAGGCATTCCTCACCACCCTCGCCGATGGCACCGAACGGTTCGAAAACGCCGCCGCCGCCGTGAAAGCCGCCGGCGCCAGCCAACTCTCCGGCGACGATGCTTTCCAGCTGCACGACACCTACGGTTTCCCCATCGATCTCACCCTCGAGATGGCCAGCGAGATCGGACTGTCAGTCGATGAAGAGCGCTTCACCGAACTGATGGGTGAGCAAAAGGCCCGCGCCAAGGCCGACAGTCAGGCGAAGAAGCATGGGCACACGGATCTGAGCGTCTACCGGCAGTGGGTGGATGAGCATCCGACCCGCTTCATTGGCTACGATGCCCTCGTCGGCGAATCCCCCGTCATCGGTCTGCTGGCTGACGGTGCCACCCGCACGGAGGCGCACGCCGGGGAGACAGTGGAGATCATCGTGGAACAGAGCCCCATGTACGCCGAATCCGGTGGCCAAAACGGGGACCGGGGCACGATGACCATTGGCGATGCCGAACTCACCGTCACCGATGTGCAGAAGATCAACAAAAAACTGTGGGTGCACAAGGCCACCGTCGATTCCGGTGCCTTCGCCCTCGGCGATGTTGCCCAGCTGCGTGTCGACGAAAAATGGCGCCACGCCGCCCGCCAAGCTCACTCGGCTACCCACCTCATTCACGCTGCACTGCGGCAGATTTTGGGTCCCACTGCGGTGCAGAAGGGATCCGAGAACCGGCCCGGTTATCTCCGCTTTGACTTCAACTACGGCCACCAGCTTTCCGCCGAGCAGCTGACCCAGATTGAGCTCATTGCCAACGATGCTGTAGACCAGGACTGGACGGTGACGACCACCGAGATGCCGCTGGCGGAGGCGAAAGCCCGTGGGGCGATGGCCCTATTCGGGGAGAACTACGGCGACGTTGTCCGAGTGGTGGAAATGGGTGGACCTTTCTCCATGGAGCTGTGTGGTGGCACCCACGTTGCCGATACCGCCCAGATCGGGCCGATCGCCGTGCTCGGGGAATCCTCTGTCGGTTCCGGCTCCCGGCGCATTGAGGCCTATACCGGTCTCGATTCGTTCCAATACCTGTCCAAGGAGCGGACGCTGGCGGAGGGGTTGGCCACCGCCTTGAAGACCCAGTCGGACAACCTGCCTGAGCGGATTGCCCAGCTCACCGAGAAACTCAAGGCCGCCGAGAAGGAAATCGCCACCCTGCGCAAACAACAGTTGCTGGCCGGGGTGGCAAGCATGGTGGAGAAGGCACAGACGGTGGGGGCCTACCGGCTCATCGCCGAGGAACTCGGGGCGGATGTCGATGGTGGTCAGCTCCGTGAAATCGCCACTGACCTGAAGAATCGCCTCCGCAATGAGGCGGCGGTGATCGTCCTTGCCGCCGGGTCTGCAGTTGCTGCCAAGTCCCCATTCCTTGTTGCGGTCACTGCCCCCGCCGTCGACGCTGGTGTGAAGGCGGGCGAGTTGGTGACAACCATCGGCGGCTATGTCGACGGGCACGGGGGTGGCAAACCCGATATGGCCCAGGGCGCTGGCGCCAACCCGGCGGGATTCCCCGCCGCCTTCGCGGCCGTCGCTGACCTGCTGCGCGGGTAGTGATGGTGACCCCGGATACGCCGGGCGCGGAGGATCCCGGGCCCGGTCGTCGCCTCGGCCTCGATGTGGGGACCGTGCGCATCGGGGTGGCCGCCTCCAACCGGGATGCGACCATGGCGATGCCCGTCGAGACCGTCCAGCGGTCGACCACCCGCATCGGCCCCGACGTTGCTGACGGTCCCGACCTCGACCGGATCCTCGCGATTATCGAGGAATATCGCCCCGTCGAAATCATCGTCGGCCTGCCGCGGGACCTGAAGGGCCACGGCTCTCAGTCGGTGGATCAGGCAGTGGATATTGCTCGGCGGATCGCCGCCCGTACCCCCATTCCCGTGCGCTTTGGGGATGAGCGGTTGACCACTGTTGTTGCCACGCAGGCGATGCGAGCGGCTGGGCGCAGCGCGAAGAAATCCCGCAGTGTGATTGACCAAGCTGCTGCCGTGGAGATTCTACAAACCTGGTTGGATGCGCGGTCAATACACATCAAACGGTAACGAAATGATAAATTTATAACCTATGGCAGCCAGAAACCGCTCAGTCACCCCGCGCCCACACGGGACCGGCATCCTCGCCGCATGCCTCCTCCTCATTATCGGGGCAATTGTCTACCTCAGTTGGGCCGTCCAAAACGGGGAAACCGGTGCCGACTACCGTGGTGACGGCAACGGGACCGACGTGATCGTCGAGATCGCCGCCGGCTCCTCCGTCTCCGAAATCGGGCCGGAGCTTGTCGATGCTGGCGTGGTGAAAAGCAACGGGGCGTTCCAATCGGCCGCCGCCTCCAATGCGGCCGCGGCGAACGTGCAGCCCGGCTTCTACCGGTTGCAAGAACACATGAGCTCTGAGGCTGCCGTCGCCGCCCTCGTCAATCCCGACCTGAAGATCCCCAACCTCACCGTCGCCCCCGGGGCCACCCTCATGGATACCCGCGTCGTCGGTGGCGACGTGCGGCTGGGCATCTACTCCAAGATCGCCGCTATCACCTGTGCGGTGGAGGGACAGGGCAGCTGCCTGAGCGTGGAGGACCTGCAGCAGGTGGCCGCCACCATGGACCCGGCAACACTGGGAGTACCGGACTGGGCGATCGAACCCGTCACCGCCAATGCGGGCAGCCCAAAGCGCCTCGAAGGGCTCATCGAACCGGGCGAATACGTTATCGATCCGCGCTCGAGTGCCGAGGACATCCTCACCCAGCTGGTCAGCGAATCCGCCCAGGACTTCACCGAAACGGGCATCGTCGACCGGGCCGGAGCGATCAACCTGAGCCCGTATCAGCTGCTCACCGCCGCCTCCCTCGTCGAGCGGGAAGCACCTGCCGACGGATTCGCCAAAGTCGCCCGGGTCATCCTCAACCGGCTGAACGAGCCAATGCGGTTGGAGTTCGACTCCACCGTCAACTATGAACTGCCTGAGCAGGAAGTTGCCACCACCGATGCGGACCGAGCCCGGGTCACCGCGTGGAATACCTACGCGATGGACGGGTTGCCCGCCACCCCGATTGCCTCCCCCTCCCTTGAGGCTGTGGAGGCGATGGAATTTCCCGCCGAGGGCGACTGGTTGTTCTTCGTCACCGTGGACAAGGAAGGCACCACCGAATTCAACCGGGACTTCGAAGCCCACCAAGAGGCGGTGCAGCGCTCCATCGATAACGGTGTGCTCGACTCCAACCGGTAAGTGCTGTGGACACTGAGACGATAACCCGGCGGGCGCTGGTGATCGGATCGCCGATCGCCCACTCCCTCTCCCCGGTGCTACACACTGCCGGATACCGGGCGGCCGGGCTCACCGGGTGGGAATACTCCCGGGCCGAGGTCACCGCTGAGGAGGTGGCCGGATTCATCGACAGTCTCGATGTCTCCTACCGGGGCATCTCCGTGACCATGCCCGACAAGTTCGCCGCCCTCGCCTCCGCCAGTGAGGCGACCGACCGCGCCCGCGCCATTGGCTCGGCCAACACGCTCGTGCGCATCGGCGATACCGCACAGTGGTATGCGGACAATACCGACACCGACGGCATCCGCGGTGCTCTGAACGAACTGGGAGCTGCCGATATCGCTGGGGGGCGCGCCGTCATCGTCGGCGGTGGGGGAACCGCCCGCCCCGCCCTGTGGGTGCTCGGCAGCCTCGGGGTTACCCACATCACTGTGATCAACCGGACGAACAAGCTCGATGAGTGGCAGCGCATCGCCGACGCCGAGGTGGAGTGGTGCGACCTCGCCGCCACGGACGCCGAGTTAAGCGCACTCACCCGTGGTGCCCGTGTCCTCATCTCCACCGTCCCCTCGGCAGTGATCGCCGGGCGCGAAACCGCGCTCGCCCAAGCCCCCGTCCTCGACGTCATCTACCATCCCCGCCCCACCCCGCTCACCCAGGCCGCCCGGGCTGCCGGGCACCGCGCCGTTGAAGGCCACATCATGCTCGCCCACCAGGCCTACAGCCAGTTTGAACAGTTCTGTGGACACCCCGCCCCCCGCGACGCCATGTTGGCAGCACTGGTTCAGGCACTCTAGCCATGCACGTCGCACTCGCCATCCTCGGTGTCGGATGGGCTGGGGTACTGTCCTGGTGGGACCTGCGCCACCGGCGCCTGCCCAACCTCCTCGTCCTGCCCGTCGCCGCCGGTGCCGTCATCGCCGCACTCCTCTGGCACCCGGCCGCCCTCCTCGGACTCCTCTGGCCACTGCTCTACACGATCGTCCCCGGCATCGGTGGGGGAGACGTGAAACTTGCGATCCCCCTCGGCATCGCCACCTGGTGGATTCACCCCCTCGCCACCTGCGCTTCCATCGGTCTCGCCAGCATCGTCTCCCTCCTCGCCGCACTCATCACCCGGCAACGCAGCGTCCCCCATGGTCCCGCCATGCTCCTTGCAGCCGCCCTCGCCGTCGGGCTGTGGAGATGGATGTGAGAGAATAGGGACCATGCTTACATGGTCAACATTCGGTGAATCACACGGACAAGCCCTCGTCGCCACCGTCGAAGGCATCCCGAAAGGGGTCCGGGTGAGCAGCGACATGATCGCCTCCGCCCTCGCCCGCCGGCGCCTCGGCTATGGGCGCGGCTCCCGCATGAAATTCGAACGTGACGAAGTCACCCTCCTCGCCGGCATCCGCCACGGAGCCACCCTTGGCAGCCCCATCGCCGTCACCATCGGCAACACCGAATGGCCGAAATGGGAAACCATCATGTCCCCGGATCCGCCCGACCTCGACGATCCCGAGGTGGCAGCCGCCCTCGCCTCCGGGCGCGGGGCCACCCTCACCCGGCCCCGCCCCGGCCACGCCGACTTCGCCGGACTCGTCAAATACGGGGCCAGCGATATCCGCGACATCCTCGAACGCTCCTCCGCCCGCGAAACCGCCGCCCGGGTGGCCGCCGGCGCCATCGCCGCCTCCTTCCTCCGCGACGTCCTCGGCGTTGAAGTGGCCTCCCACGTCATTAGCATCGGCGATTCCGCTACCTCCACCGCCACACCACAGCCCGGTGACACGGAGCGAATCGATGCCTCCCCCGTGCGGTGCCTCGACCCCGCAGCCGAAGAATCCATGATCGCCGCCATCGACGCGGCCAAGAAAGCCGGCGACACCCTCGGTGGGGTCATTGAGGTCGTCGTCCACGGACTGCCCATCGGACTCGGCTCCCACATCTCCGGTTCCACCCGCCTCGACGGACAGCTCGCTGCTGCCGTCATGTCCATCCAGGCGATCAAGGGTGTCGAGATCGGCGACGGATTCGCGGAAGCCTCGCGACGCGGCTCACAAGCCCACGACGAAATCGTCCGCACTGACGGCACTGTTCAGCGCTGGACGAACCGCGCCGGGGGGCTCGAAGGCGGCATGACCAACGGGCAACCCCTTGTGGTGCGCGCCGCAATGAAACCCATCTCCACCGTGCCCCGCGCCCTCGCCACCATCGACATGGCCACCGGGGCCGACGCCGTCGCCATCCACCAGCGCTCCGACGTGTGCGCCGTGCCCGCCGCCGGTGTCGTCGCCGAAGCGATGGTCGCGCTCGTTCTCGCCCGGGCGGTGTTGGAGAAATTCGGAGGCGACTCCGTCGCCGAAACTCGCGCCCACATCGCCCACTACGAGGACCAGGTCACCCAGCTGCTTTCCTTCGCCGAGGAGACCGCCGATGAGCGCCACTAGCATCATCCTCATCGGCCCGCCCGGTGCCGGGAAAACCAGTGTTGGCCGCGTCCTCGCCGAGCGGCTGAACCAACCGCTCACCGACTCCGACCACCTCATCGCCGAGAGGTACGGCAAACCGTGCGGGGATGTCTTCGCTGAACTCACCGAACCCGGATTCCGGGAGGTGGAAGTCGATGCCGTTGCCGCCGCCGTGGCTGCGGGGGGAGTGGTCAGCCTCGGCGGTGGGGCCGTCACCACACCGGCCAACCGGGCACTTCTCAGCCGCCTCGCCGCGGCGGGAACACCGGTCGTGTGGCTCGATGTGGATGCCGCCGAAGCAGTCCGGCGCACCGCCCCGGAAGCGAGCCGGCCGATCCTCGACTCCGCCGACCCCCTCGCACACTACCAGCAGTTGCTCGACACTCGGCGGGAGTTCTACCGCGAGGTCGCCACCCTGCGCGTTGACACCACAGGGGTGAACACCACTGCGATTGCCGCAACCATCCTGTCCGCCATCGACCCCCACGAGAACACCCCTATGCGCACCATCACCGTCCACGGTACCCCCGACTATGACGTCCTCATCGGCGAGCACCTCACCGGGCAGATCGTCGACCTGGCCACCTCGTTGCCGCAGGCCACCAAGGCCCTCATCATCACCCAACCGACCGTCCGCGACCGGGCCGATGCACTCGCCGGTGAGCTCACCGCCGCCGGATTTGCCTCCGCCATAGTTGCCGAGATTCCCGATGCGGAAGCCGGTAAGACCATCGATGTTGCCCGACGCCTGTGGGAGCTGTGCGGCAGTGAACTCATCGGTCGCGCCGACCTCATCATCGGCGTCGGTGGGGGAGCGGCCACCGACCTCGCCGGATTCATCGCCGCCACGTGGATGCGCGGTATCGCCTGGATCGCCGTCCCCACCTCGCTGCTCGGGATGGTCGACGCGGCCGTCGGCGGGAAAACCGGAATCAACACGGAATCTGGGAAGAACCTCGTCGGCTCCTTCTACCCACCCCTCGGTGTTCTCGCCGACATCGATGCACTGCGCACCCTGCCCGAGGCGGAACTCATCAACGGGATGGGGGAGGTCATCAAATGCGGATTCATCGCCGACCCCACCATCCTCACCACCGTCGCCGCCGACCCGACCGCAGCGCTGTCCATCGACGGGCAGCTCCCCGACCTTATTGCCCGCGCCATCCAGGTGAAGGCCGACGTTGTCGGCCACGACCTCCGCGAATCCGGGCTCCGCGAAATCCTCAACTACGGTCACACCTTCGCCCACGCCATCGAACTGGAGGAGGACTACCAGTGGCGGCACGGGCAAGCGGTGGCGGTAGGGATGATGTTCATTGCCTATCTCGCCGAAAGCTACGGGCTCATCGATGCTCAGCTCGTCGAGGTGCACCGGCGGCTGCTCTCCAGCGTTGGGCTGGCAACCACCTACACCCCCGGGAAGTTCGACAACCTCCTCGATCACATGCTGCGCGACAAGAAGAACCGCGCCGGAACCCTCCGGTTTGTCGCGCTCGACGGCGAACCCGGGCACGTCACCCGGCTGGAGGGGCCGAGTGAGGAAAAACTGCGTGCGGCCTACCACCGGTGTGTCTAAGCTAAACGGCATGGAAATCCTCCTCCTCAACGGCCCCAACCTTGACCGGCTGGGCACACGCCAAACCGACGTCTACGGTGCCCACACCCTCGCCGACGTGGAAACAATGGTGACTGAGCGCGCCCGAGAACACGGTGTCCATGTCACCTGCCGCCACTCCAACCATGAAGGCGAGCTCATCGATTGGGTCCATGAAGCTGCCGACAACGGGTGGCCCGTCATCATCAACGCAGGAGGGCTCACCCACACCTCCGTCGCCCTCCGCGACGCCCTCGCGGAAGTCGCGGACGGTGCCGGATTCATCGAGGTGCACATCTCCAACGTGCACGCCCGCGAACCCTTCCGCCACCACTCCTACCTGTCACCCATCGCCGCCGGCATCATCGTCGGCTGCGGTACCTACGGCTATATCGCCGCCCTCGATGCCACCGTCAACCGGATAAAGGATTAACCCATGGCCATCTACGCTGACACCCGCTTCTCCAACCGCCGCCGGGCCCTGGCCAGCACCATCGCTGCCCAGCGTCTTGACGCCATCCTCGTCACCCACCTCACCCACGTGCTCTTCCTCACCGGTTTCACCGGTGACAATGCGGCCCTCCTCGTCCACAAGGACCAGAGCGCCGACATCGCCACCGACTCCCGATTCACCACCCAAATCGCCGAAGAAGTCTGTGACCTCGATGCCGTCATCGCCCGCCAGTGCGGGGAGGAACTCCTCAGCGGGCTCACCGGGCCAAAACGCATTGGCTACGAGGCGGCCTACGTCTCCGTCGCTGAACTGGAAAAACTCACCGCCGCCGCAGGTGAGGATGTGACCCTCGCTCCAGTCACTGGCCTCATTGAGGAGATCCGGCTGATCAAGGACCCGGTTTCCCTCGACTACCTCGAGCAGGTAGCCGCCATCTCCGTGCAGGCGTGGAACGAACTCCTCGAGGCGGGAGAAGTAGCGGTTGGAATGACCGAGCGCGAGGTTGCCGCCGCCCTTGAATACCGGATGCGCATCCTCGGCAGTGATCGGGTCTCCTTTGACACGATCGTGGCCAGTGGGGCCAACTCCGCCAAACCCCACCACACCGCCTCGGACAAGGTCATTGAGGATGGCGACATCGTCACCGTCGACTTCGGGGCCTACGCCCGTGGCTTCAACTCCGACATGACCCGCACCGTCATCGCCGGACACACCACCAAATTCTCCCGCGAAATCTACGACATCGTGCACCGCGCCCAGGTTTCCGGTATTGAGGCCGCCGTCCCCGGCACCTCCGTGCGTGAGGTGGACAAAGTCTGCCGGGACATCATTGCTGATGCCGGATACGGGGAGTACTTCATCCACTCCACCGGCCACGGGGTCGGACTCGACGTGCATGAAGGCCCCTACGCCTCCACCCGGGGGGAAGGGGAACTCCACCCCGGCATGACACTGACCATTGAACCCGGCATCTACATCCCCGGCAAGGGGGGTGTGCGCATTGAAGATACCCTCATCATCCAGGCTGGGCAGCCCCACATCATTACCAATGCGCCGAAAGAGTTGACCGTGGTGTAAGGTGTAGCGAGCTGGAATGACAACGACCACTCAAGTAAAGGATTCTCACTGTCATGGCATCGACCGCTGACTTCAAAAACGGCATCGTCCTGAAGATGGACAACAAGCTGCAGCAGATCATCGAGTTCCAACACGTCAAGCCAGGCAAGGGCCCGGCTTTCGTACGCACCAAGCTCAAGGACGTCGTCTCCGGCAAGGTGGTCGAGCACACGTTCAACGCCGGTGTGAAGGTGGAAATCGCCAACGTTGACCGCCGGTCCATGACCTACCTCTACTTCGATGGCACCAGCTACATCATGATGGACGACAAGACCTTCGAGCAGACCGAGGTCACTGCCGAACAGATCGGTGACGCCCGCCGCTTCCTCAAGGAGAACATGCCCGTTCAGGTCTCCTTCAACGACGGCCAGGTGCTCTTTGCTGAGCTGCCGGTGTCGGTGGAGCTGCTCGTTGAGCACACCGATCCGGGTCTGCAGGGCGACCGCTCCACCGGTGGCACCAAGCCGGCGACACTGGAAACCGGTGCGGAAATTCAGGTGCCCCTGTTCATTGAGACCGGGAACCTGCTCAAGGTGGACACCCGTGATGGGTCGTACCTCTCGCGCATCCAGAACTAACCATGGGTGAGGAGCAATGGAAGCGTCGCCGGGGCGCCCGCTTTAAGGCCCGGAATCAGGCGGTGACCATCCTCTTCGAGGCGGAGCTTCGCGACGCTGACCCGATCCGGGTCATTGCCGAGCACGCTGAACTGGCCCCGACTGTGGATGGGGACAGCGAGCCGATCGTGACCCCCGTCCGCGACTACACCCGCACACTTGTGGAAGGGGTGGCCGTCTGCCTCGACGACCTCGATGAGATCATCGATCGGGAGCTGGCGGTGCGCGACTGGTCGCTGGCCCGGATTCCGGTGGTTGACCGGGAGATTCTGCGCGTCGGCGTGTGGGAGATTGTGTTTGGCTCTGCCGATGTGCCCGGACCGACGGCGATTTCGCAGGCGGTGGAGATCTCGACGATGTACGCTGCCGAGCGGGCCGGGGCGTACATCAATGCGGTGCTCGATGCCGTGCTCAACGATCCCGATCCGCGTCGCCTCGAGGAGAAAGCCGCCCAGGCGGCCCGCGATGCGTGGGAGCGCGAGGCGGTGGAGCGGCGGAAGCGTCGCAACGCAAAGCGCACCCACCTGCGCAGTCTTCGGCGGCGGCTGCGCCCCGGGGCACGGCCCCACCTCGTCGCCGAGGCCGGACCGGGGGCGCGGGCGGCCTACCGGCGCAACCTCATCACCCGGAAGCAGGCGCTGAGGGAGGCAGGGGTGACTGCGGATCGGCCGCTGCACGGGAGAGGGCGCACATAATGGGACATTTTTCGGTTAAGGATGCGCGCACATTGGTGGTCGGCGAGGACTTTCGCCTGACAGATATCGCCCCGGACGACACACCCGAGTTCACCGGGGACGCCGACGACGCTGTGGCAGAGATCGCCGAGATCGCCGCAGAACTCGCCGACCTCTAGGAGCGCATGTACGCCCACGCCCGGGTGGACGATCCCGACACACCGAGCGTCCTCCTCGTCCTGAGAGACCTCAACCTCACGTGGCCCCCGGCTGATTTTGATGTGGCCGAGCAGCGCGCCCGCTTGGAGGCTACGAGGTAGGCGCCTGGTTGTCCTGGAACCGGTTGACTGCTGTGATTACCCCGGTGAAGCCGCGCTGGAGGTTGTGTTCGAGCTGGGAGTCGGTGAGCCCCTCTCCGATGAAGATCTCTACCTCCATGCCCGCCTGGGGTTGCTCGTCCGGCGGGGCGATGATGACGGTTTTCACCCCGGGGAGGGCGTTGTTTACCGCGTTGGCGGCCATGTAGTGGGGGATGGATTCCTTCAACCAGTCCTCCCCAGTGGCCTCCGGCAGTGGCACACCGGCCCGGATGAGCAGGGTGGCGTCACTGAGTCGGGTGACGGCAACGGTGACCGTGTTGATGGTGGTCACCCACTGGTTGTCGATCTCGTTGAGGGTGATTCCGGCGGCGGCTGCCGCACGGGTGATGCGTTCGCCGGTGACGGGGGTGGGGGTCATTGGGGGTCTCCTTCGTTCCAGGTGACGGCCTGGGGAAAGTTTTCTGCAAGCCATTTTCCGGCCTCACCGAACTGGTGAATGGAGCTGGCGATCCATGTGGTGAGTTGGTCGTCGGTCAGCCCGAAGGCGATGTCGGCGGAGCGGGTCATGATGACGACGAGGCTCGTGTCGGTGTGTTGGACGGCCAGGGTGGGGAAGATCTGTTGGGTGTTAAAGGCGGAGGTTCCCGCAATGAGGGGGAGGACCATGTCCTCGGGGGGTTCGCCGCGCCACTGTCCGGCGCAGTGGAGAGTGTCTCCGGCGACGGTGAATTGGAGGAGGAGGTCGAGGAAGCCGACGAGTACCCCCTGTGGGTTGGTGTCTGCGGGTTGGGATTTCAGCCCGAGGGAGGTGAGCACTGTTGTCAGCCGCTCGGCGGTGACTGGGGTGGGGCTGGCAGGGTTTATGGAAGCTGCATCCATACCTGGTTTTATAGCACAGCCGTGAGGGCGGTGTGGTAGGGTTGCTCAACGGAAAATCAAAGATGGAGACATCCTTTAACGGACCGCACAGTGAGGCGGGGAAGGAGGTCACGATGAACGAGAATGATCGTACAGTTCTGCTTTCAGCAGCAGATATTTCGCGCACGGTCGCCCGCATCGCGCACCAGATTATTGAAAAGACGGCTCTCGATGGTGAGGGGCCGCAGGTTATTCTTCTCGGTATTCCCTCGGGGGGTGTTCCGCTCGCGCGCCGCTTGGCCGCAGCCATTGAGGAGTACTCGGGGGTTGCAGTGGAGGTGGGGGCACTCGATGTCACGCTCTACCGGGATGATTTGCGCACCAGTCCGCACCGCGCGCTGCAACCCACGTCGGTGCCGTTGTCCGGCATCGACGGCACCATCGTGGTGCTTGTCGACGACGTCCTCTACTCGGGCCGGACGATTCGGGCCGCCCTTGACGCGTTGCGTGATATCGGGCGTGCGGCGACAGTGGAGCTGGCTGTCCTCGTCGATCGAGGCCACCGGGAGTTGCCGATTCGGGCCGATTACGTGGGGAAGAACATTCCCACCTCGGCAAGCGAGAAGGTGGTTGTGGAGTTGGAAGAACTCGACGGAGAGGACGGGGTGTATTTGTATCGCATACCGCAGGATGAGGAGGACGAGCAGTGAAGCACCTAGTAAATGCCGGTGAGCTCACCGCCACCGAGATCACAGATCTGCTCAATCAGGCAGAGAATTTCCGTCACGCATTGCTCGACCGGGAGGTGAAGAAGCTGCCGACGCTGCGTGGGCGCACGGTGTTTACGGTGTTCTATGAGAACTCGACGCGCACCCGCTCCTCGTTTGAAACAGCCGGCAAGTGGATGAGCGCGGATGTCATCAACATTTCTGCCTCGTCCTCCTCGGTGCAGAAGGGGGAGTCGCTGAAGGATACCGGACTCACGTTGACCGCCGTCGGGGCCGATGCGCTCATTATCCGCCACCCCTCCTCGGGTGCGGCCGAATTGCTACGCGACTATGTCGATGCCGATGGGACCGGTCCGAGTGTCATCAACGCGGGGGATGGGGCGCACCAGCATCCGACGCAGGCGCTGCTCGATGCGGTGACGATGCGCCAGCGGCTCGGCCATATTGAGGGCCTCCATGTGGCGATCATCGGTGACCAGCTCCACTCCCGGGTGGTGCGTTCGAATGTGGATATTCTCACGCAGCTTGGCGCGGAGGTGACGCTTGTCGCCCCGCCGACGCTCATGCCGGCCAACGTGGACACGTGGCCGGTGCATGTCAGCTTCGATGTCGATGAGGTGATTGAGAAGGTGGATGTGGCGATGATGCTCCGCGTCCAGCAGGAGCGGATGCTCGGCGGCTTCTTCCCCTCGCACCGCGAATACGCCGCCTTGTACGGGTTGAGTAAGGACCGCCTGGCGCGGATGAAGGACAGTGCGATTGTCATGCACCCCGGCCCGATGTTGCGGGGGATGGAGATCAACTACTCGGTAGCCGATGCGCCGGCCACCGCTGTGCTCCAGCAGGTGAACAACGGTGTACACGTGCGCATGGCGGTGCTGTTCACCCTCCTTGTGGGTGCAGAAGAGAAGTAGGGCAGGTGTTGAGACGATGGAAGAGAAGACAATGAATAATGCGCCGATGGAAACCCTGATCACCGATGTTCGCCCCTATGGGGAGGGAGAGCCGGTGAACGTGCTGATTCGTGACGGCATCATCGCCGAGATCGGTTCGGCGACGAGTTCAGCGAAGGAGGGGGAGCGCACCGTCATTGACGGCGGCGGCCATGTGCTCCTGCCCGGCCTTGTGGATATGCACGTGCACCTGCGTGAGCCGGGCCGCGAGGACACGGAGACCATTGCCACCGGGTCGCAGGCGGCAGCCACCGGCGGGTTCACCGCCGTGTGGGCGATGGCGAATACGAACCCGGTGGATGATGATCCGATCATCGCCGAGTCCATCTACCTCAAGGGTCAGGAGATTGGCCTGGTAGATGTGCATCCGGTGGGGGCAATCACGAAGGGGCTCAAGGGGGAAACGCTCACCGAGTTTGGCCTGATGAAGCGGTCGCTGGCAAATGTCACCATGTTCTCCGATGACGGGGTGTGTGTGGCGAATTCCCAGATCATGCGGCGGGCGGTGGAGTACGCCGCCGGCCAAGATGTGCTGTTGGCCCAGCATTGCCAGGATCCTCAGCTGACGGAGGGGGCGGTTGCTCACGAGGGCAAGGTGGCTGGGGAACTCGGCCTGCGCGGCTGGCCGCGGGTGGCTGAGGAATCCATCGTCGCCCGCGATATGCTGCTCACCCGCGACTACGGCACCCGCATGCACCTGTGCCACCTCTCCACGGTTGGTTCGGTGGAGCTGGTGAAGTGGGGCAAAGAGCAGGGGATTCCGGTCACTGCCGAGGTCACCCCGCACCACCTGCTGCTCACCGACGAGCTGCTCGTCGGCTACGACGGGGTCTATCGGGTGAATCCGCCACTGCGGGAGGATCCGGATACGATGGCGCTGCGGCAGGCGCTGCTCGACGGCATTATTGACGTTGTCGCCACCGATCATGCCCCCCACGGGATGGAGGACAAGTGTGTGGAGTTTGAACACGCGAAGCCGGGGATGATTGGGTTGGAGACCTCGCTGGCGATTATCCACGAGATCTTCGTCCGCTCTGGCTTGGCCGACTGGCGGTTTGTGGCGAAGGTGATGAGTGAGCGTCCGGCTCAGATCACCCGCCTGACCGATCAGGGGCGGCCGATTGCGGTGGGGGAGCCGGCGAACCTGACCATCGTCGACGCGGACCACACGTGGATTGCCCGGGGTGTTGAGATGGCCTCGAAGTCCTCCAACACCCCCTATGAGGGGATGGAGTTCCACGCCAAGGTCACCCACACGTTCTTGCGCGGACACCTGACCTTTGGAGAGAAGTAAACAACAATGACTGAATCAACACATATTCCAGCGATTCTGGTCCTCGCCGATGGCACCACCTACCGGGGCATTGGCTGGGGAGCTACCGGGAACACCCTCGGGGAAGCCGTGTTCACCACTGCGATGACCGGCTACCAGGAGACGATGAGTGATCCGAGTTATCACCGTCAGATCGTGGTGATGACCGCCCCGATGATTGGCAACACCGGCTTTAACGATGAGGACTGGGAGTCCCACGATGACCGGATTTGGCTTGCCGGCATGGTCATCCGCGATCTTGCTGTCGCCGAATCCAACTGGCGGGCCAACCGGTCCCTCGAGGACGAGATGAAAGCGCAGGGGATTATCGGGATTCGCGGTGTGGATACCCGCGCCCTCGTGCGGCATCTGCGCAATGATGGTTCCATCGCTGCCGGCCTGTTTTCCGGGGAGGCGGCGACCCGGCCCGTCGAGGACCTGCTGTGTGAGGTCCGCAATCAGCCGCCGATGGCCGGGGCGGACTTGGCCCGCGAGGTAAGTACCCAGGTGGCCTATACTGTTGAGCCGGAGGATTCCGCTGAGCCCACCCACACGATCGTGGCCTATGACATGGGCATTAAGACGAATACGCCGCGTAATTTTGCGGCCCGTGGAATGCGGGTGCACGTCGTCCCGGCAAACACCCCATTTGCAGAAATTCAGCGGTACAACCCGGATGGGGTGTTTATTTCCAACGGTCCGGGCGATCCCGCCACCGCCGATGAGATGGTGGAGATCACCAAACAGATTCTTCGGGCGGACATTCCGCTCTTTGGCATCTGCTTTGGCAACCAGATTCTCGGCCGGGCCCTGGGGCTGGAAACCTACAAGCTCACCTTCGGCCACCGCGGCATCAACGTGCCGGTGCTCAATCATCTCACCGGCAAGATCGACATCACTGCCCAAAACCACGGGTTTGCCCTCAAGGGTGAGGGGGGTCAGGAGTTTGACACGGAGTTTGGTCCGGCGGTGATCACTCACACGTGTTTGAACGACGGTGTCGTTGAGGGGGTGGCCCTGAAGACGGGGCGCGCGTTCTCGGTTCAGTACCACCCGGAGGCCGCAGCCGGCCCGCACGATGCGAATTACTTGTTTGACCAGTTTGTGGAACTGCTCGATGGGCAGAATGGAAAGGTGACGCAGTAGTCATGGCTAAGCGAGAAGATATTTCCCACGTCCTCGTCATCGGGTCCGGCCCCATCGTCATTGGTCAAGCCTGCGAGTTTGACTATTCGGGGACGCAAGCCTGCCGTGTCCTCCTCCAGGAGGGGATGCGTGTCACCCTCATCAACTCCAACCCGGCGACGATCATGACGGATACGGATTTCGCCGACCACACCTACGTTGAGCCGATCCAACCGGAATACATCGAGAAGATCTTTGAGAAGGAGGCCGCTGACGGCCACCCGATCGACGCGGTGCTCGCCACCCTCGGCGGACAGACCGCCCTCAACGCGGCGATGGAGCTCAACCAGCTCGGCATCCTGGACAAGTACGGGGTGGAGCTCATCGGTGCGGATATTGATGCCATTGAGCGCGGTGAGGACCGCCAGAAGTTCAAGGACATTGTTGCCGCTGTCGGTGGGGAATCCGCCCGCTCACGGGTGTGCTACAGCCTCGACGAGGTCCACGAGACCGTCGCCGAGCTAGGGTTGCCCGTTGTCGTGCGCCCCTCGTTCACGATGGGTGGGCTGGGTTCGGGGCTGGCCTACACGATGGAGGAACTCGACCGGATCGCCGGCGGAGGGTTGGCCGCCTCCCCCGAGGCCAACGTCCTCATTGAGGAGTCCATCCTGGGCTGGAAAGAGTATGAGCTTGAGCTCATGCGCGACGGCAACGACAATGTCGTGGTCATCTGCTCCATCGAAAACGTCGACGCCCTCGGGGTGCACACCGGTGATTCCATCACCGTCGCCCCGGCGCTCACCCTCACCGATCGGGAGTATCAGAAGCTGCGTGACCTGGGCATTGCGATCATCCGCGCGGTCGGAGTGGACACCGGCGGCTGCAACATTCAGTTCGCAGTCAACCCGACAGACGGTCGGATCATTGTCATTGAGATGAACCCGCGCGTCTCCCGCTCTTCTGCGCTGGCCAGTAAGGCCACCGGCTTCCCGATTGCGAAGATCGCCGCGAAGCTGGCCATCGGTTATACCCTCGATGAGATCACCAACGACATCACCGGGGTCACCCCGGCCGCCTTCGAGCCCACCTTGGACTATGTGGTGACGAAGGTGCCCAGGTTTGCCTTTGAGAAGTTCACCGGTGCCGATGACACCCTCACGACGACGATGAAGTCCGTTGGTGAGGCGATGGCGATTGGCCGCAACTACATCGCCTCTCTCAACAAGGCGCTGCGCTCCCTGGAGAACAAGCGGGAGAGTTTTTGGACAGTCGACGATGAGACCATCGCCCCCGGCTGTTCCACAGACAAGGCCAAGGTGCTGGAACTGTTGGAGCGGCCCACCGATGGGCGCATCTACCAGGTGGAATTGGCACTGCGGCTCGGTGCCACCGTCGAGGAAGTCCACGCCCACTCGAAGCTCGACCCGTGGTTTATCACGGAGCTGAAAGCCCTCGTTGAGTTCCGTGAGGCGCTCGCCCATGCTCCCGTCCTCACCGAGGACCTGTTGCGGCACGCGAAGTTCCTGGGGTTGGCCGATGCCCAGATCGCGGCACTGCGCCCCGAGTTCAACGGGGCGGACGGCATCCGCCGGTTGCGGTGGCGGCTGGGAATCCGCCCGGTGTTCAAGACCGTCGACACGTGCGCAGCCGAGTTTGAGGCGAAAACCCCGTACCACTATTCGGCCTATGAGCTCGACCCGAACGCCGAGTCCGAGGTGTCCCCCCAGACCGACAAGCCGAAGGTGATGATTTTGGGTTCCGGACCCAACCGCATCGGCCAGGGCATCGAGTTCGACTACTCCTGTGTCCACGCTGCCCTCGAGCTGTCCCGGGTGGGCTATGAGACGGTCATGGTCAACTGCAACCCGGAGACCGTCTCCACCGACTACGACACCTCCGATCGCCTCTACTTTGAGCCGCTCACCTTCGAAGATGTCATGGAGGTCTACCACGCGGAGTGCGAGTCCGGCACCGTGGCCGGGGTGATCGTCCAGCTCGGCGGGCAAACCCCGCTCGGGTTGGCGGAGAAGCTCACAGCCGCAGGTGTTCCCGTCGTGGGCACCACCCCGGAGGCAATCAACCTCGCCGAGGACCGCGGTGAATTCGGTGGTGTCCTCGAGCGCGCCGGATTGCCCGCCCCGAAGTACGGCACCGCCACCTCGTACGCGGAGGCCCAAGCGGTGGCGAGTTCGATCGGCTACCCGGTGCTCGTGCGCCCCTCCTACGTGCTCGGTGGGCGCGGCATGGAGATCGTCTATGACGACAACTCCCTCCACGACTACATCGACCGGGCCACGGAGATCACCGCCGACCACCCGGTCCTCGTCGACCGGTTCTTGGACAACGCCATTGAAATCGATGTTGATGCCCTGTGTGACGGCACCGAAGTGTACGTCGGTGGGGTGATGGAGCACATCGAAGAGGCCGGTATTCACTCCGGTGACTCGGCGTGTGCCCTGCCCCCGATGACGCTCGGACCGGAGGACTTGGAGCAGGTGCGTCGCTCGACGGAAGCCCTTGCCTTTGGCATCGGTGTGCAGGGTCTCATGAATGTCCAGTACGCCTTGAAGGATGACGTTCTCTACGTCATTGAGGCGAACCCGCGGGCCTCGCGGACGGTGCCGTTTGTCTCCAAGGCCACCGGTGTCCACCTGGCCAAGGCGGCCGCCCGCATTATGCTCGGGGCAACCATTGCGGAGCTGAAAGCCGAGGGGATGCTGCCGACCACCTACGATGGGGTGTCCCTGCCGCTCGATTCGGCCATTGCGGTGAAAGAGGCCGTCCTGCCGTTCAACCGGTTCCGCCGTGCCGATGGGTCGTTGCTCGATACGATCCTCGGCCCGGAGATGAAGTCCACCGGTGAAGTGATGGGCTTGGCCTCGAACTTCGGTGGTGCCTACGCGAAGGCGGAGGAGGGTGCCTTCGGTGCTCTCCCCACCTCGGGCACCGTGTTTGTCTCGGTGGCCAACCACGACAAGCGCACCCTCATCTTCCCCATCCAGCAATTGGCAGAACTCGGCTTCACACTTTTGGCCACCGGGGGCACAGCCCAGATGCTCGCCCGCAACGGGGTGGAGTGTGAGATCGTCGCCAAGGCCTCCCAGGTGCGCGATGGTAAGGCGGAGGAGTCCATTGTGGATAAGATTCTCGCCGGTGAGGTCGACCTCATCCTCAACACTCCGGCCGGTTCGTCGGGAGCCCGCCACGATGGCTACGAGATCCGCGCTGCAGCAGTGTCCATGGGGGTGCCGCTCATCACCACGGTGCAGGCGGTGACTGCGGCCGTCCAGGGCATTGAAGCCCGCGCAAGCAAGGAGGTGACCGTGCTGCCGCTGCAGGAACTCAACCACTCCGGTGTGACCACCCCGGCCGCACTGTCGCGGACGCGGGAGGTGTCCGATGCCCGGTAGGAACGGAACCTATGTCCCTGTCTTTGCCGACCGGCTCGCCGCCGCTAGCGGAGTCCACTCTCGGCTCGTTGTCGGTGTTGACCCGCACCCGTATCTCCTCGAGGAGTGGGGGATGGGGTTGCGCGGTTTCGCCCGTGTGTGTGTTGAGGCGTTCGCCGGCCACGTTGCCATGGTGAAACCCCAGGTCGCCTTCTTTGAGCAGGCGGGCGCGCGCGGTTTTGCCATCCTCGAGGAACTTATCGACGGCTTCCGGCAGGCGGGGACGCTCGTGCTCGCCGACGCGAAACGCGGTGACATCGGCTCGACGATGAAGGCGTACGCGGCCGCGTGGCTCATGCCCGGCTCCCCGCTGGAAGTCGATGCTCTCACCGTCAGCCCTTACCTCGGTGTGGGGGCGCTCGCACCGGCCTTCGAACTCGCCGCCGAGGCGGGCAAGGGGCTCTTCGTGCTCGCAGCCACCTCGAATAAGCAGGCGGTGCGGTTGCAGACGGCGGTGACTGGGGACGGAGTCCAGGTGGCGCAGGGGATTGTTGATACCGTCGCCCACGCCAACCGCCAGTACTTTGGGTCCGGCATGGGCAGCTTCGGGGTGGTCCTCGGGGCCACGGTGACGAACCCGCCGAATGTTGACGCGATGCACGGTCCGGTGCTCCTGCCCGGTGTCGGGGCGCAGGGGGCCACGGCGGCCGATGTTGCCTCGATCATGTCTGGACAGCTTGAGTGGGGTTTTCCGAATATGTCGCGGGCCCTGCTCGATGCCGGTCCCGATGTCGATGACCTGCGGAAAGCGGTGATTTCGGCGGGTAGAGACTATGGTGGAGTGTGAATTGCTGGGACAATACGCAAAAACCTGCGATTTAGTTCCCGCATTTGCGAACGCACATGGTACACTTCAACCCCAGGTGCTGTTCGGGCATCGTATGACAAGACTTTTAAGATACTCAAACGATTCGGAGGAATTACATGGCTCTCCCTCAACTGTCCCCCGAGGACCGCAAGAAGGCTCTCGACAAGGCGGCCAAGGCTCGTAAGCAGCGCGCCGAACTGAAGGAAAACCTGAAGAAAGGCCAGATTAAGCTCGACGAGGTTCTGAGCAAGGCCAATGATGACGAGATCATCGGCAAGACCAAGGTCTCTGCCCTTCTGGAGTCCATGCCGAAGGTTGGCAAGGTGAAGGCTCGGGAGATCATGGAGGATCTGAAGATCGCCCCGACCCGTCGTCTGCGTGGCCTCGGCGACCGTCAGCGTGCCGCCCTGCTCAAGCGCTTCGGCTTCGAAGATTAAGCGGATTCGATGACTGATGATGCCCGCCGTGGTCGCCTCGTAGTTCTCTCTGGGCCTTCGGCGGTGGGTAAATCAACCGTCGTCGCCCGTCTGCGTGAAGAGATTCCCGACCTCTACTTCTCCGTGTCTATGACGACACGTGAGCCCCGTCCGGGGGAAGTAGATGGCCGGGATTATTTCTTTGTCTCGAAACAGGAGTTCCAAGATCATATTGACCGGGGGGAGATGCTCGAATGGGCTGATATCCACCACGGTCTGCAGCGATCGGGAACCCCGCGCGGCCCCGTGGAAGCGGCCCGCGATGAGGGGCACCCTGTCCTCGTCGAGGTGGACCTGGCGGGGATGCGCAGCATTCGCGCGCTCATTCCCGAGGCGGCGACGGTCTTCCTTGCACCCCCGTCGTGGGAGGAGTTGGTGCGCCGGCTCACCAGCCGGGGTACGGAGTCCGATGAGGTGGTAGCCCGCCGGTTGGAAACCGCCCGGGAGGAGATGGATGCCCAGTCCGAATACGATGCCGTCATTGTCAATGACGACCTCGAACCTGCTGTGACACGCCTGGTAGAGTTTGTGAAATCCGGTCCACGTCTGCCATAATGCAACGCATGAGTAGTGACAACAAGGCTGTTTTCGATCCGCCGAAGGGTATTGCAAACCCTCCGATTGACCAACTGTTGGAGAAGGTGGATTCGAAGTATGCCCTGGTGATCTTCGCCGCGAAGCGGGCCCGTCAGATCAATAGCTACGGTCAACAGCAGGATGAAGGGGTCTTCGAATTCGTCGGCCCGCTCGTTCCCCCAGAGAAGGGGGAGAAGCCGCTGTCCATCGCACTTCGGGAAATCAACCAGGGCCTCCTCGAATACGACGAGGGATAAACCGTGTCGCGCATCATCGTTGGGGTCTCCGGCGGCATCGCCGCCTACAAGGCCTGTCAGGTCATCCGGGATCTCACCAAACTCGGCCATGACGTGACGGTCATCCCCACGGAGAATGCGCTGCGCTTCGTTGGAAAAGCCACCTTTGAGGCCCTCTCCGGCAACCCGGTGACCACCTCCGTTTTTGAGATGGTCGATGAGGTCCGCCATGTCCAGTTGGGGCAGAATGCCGATCTTGTCTGTGTGGTTCCCGCCACGGCAGACTTCTGCGCGCGGCTCACCCACGGGCGTGCCGATGACCTGCTTGCCGCGACGTGTCTGACCACGACCGCCCCGATCGTGCTCGCCCCGGCCATGCACACGGAGATGTGGCGCAATCCGGCCACTGTGGCCAATGTGGCGACGCTGCGCGAGCGGGGGATCACCGTCCTCGAACCGGCCAGTGGTCGGCTCACCGGTCCTGATTCTGGTCCCGGCAGGCTTCCCGAGCCCTCCCAGATCGTCGATTTGGCCCTCGCGCGTCTCGCCGGTGTGGGATTTGACCGCACGCTGACGGGAGTGCGGGTGGTGATCACTGTCGGGGGAACCCACGAGGCGATCGATCCGGTTCGTTTTATTGGCAACTCGTCCAGCGGCCGCCAGGGGTTCGCACTGGCCGAGGTCGCAGCCCAAATGGGGGCCGAGGTGACGGTCATCGCTGGCCACACGCACCATTCGCTGACACCGCTGGCAACCACCCGCGTTGATATCTCCAATGCGCGGGAACTCCACGCCGCCACCCTCGCAGCGGCAGAAACCGCCGATGTGGTGATTATGGCGGCCGCTGTCGCCGACTATCGGCCGGAGACGGAGGCGACGACGAAGCTGAAGAAGGGCGTTGATGACGCCAACCTCCGTGCGTTGGCCCTGGTGAAGAATCCGGATATTCTCGCCGACCTCGTCGCTGCGCGGGCGAATGGGACCATCCGGCCCCGGGTTATTGCCGGGTTTGCTGCCGAAACGGGGGATGCCACCCACACCCCCCTCGAGCTGGGGCAGGAGAAGATTCGCCGGAAAGGTGCTGACCTGCTCATGGTCAATGAGGTGGGGAAGGGTAAGGTCTTCGGGGAGATGACGAACAGCGGCTGGCTCATTGAACCGAGCGGTACATTTACACCGGTTCCCCTCGCCTCAAAGTATGTGGTGGCGGACGCTATTTTGCAGCGTGTTGCTGGGTTATTGGACAATTTGCACATTTAGACAGCTTGGTCTAATTTGGGGGACTATGAGTTACCGCCTCTTCAGCAGCGAGTCCGTCACCGAAGGACACCCCGACAAAATCTGTGACCTCATCTCGGACACCATCCTCGACGCCCTCCTCACCGTCGACCCGGACGCGAAGGTGGCTGTAGAAACCACAGTCAACACCGGCATCGTCCACGTCTTCGGGGAGGTCCGCACCTCCGGCTACGTGGAGATCCCACAGCTCGTCCGCACCCGCCTCCGCGACATCGGATTCACCTCCTCCGACGTCGGCTTCGACGGCACAACCTGCGGCGTCATTGTCAGCATCGGCGAGCAGTCGAGTGAAATCCACGACGGTGTCGTCCACTCCACCGAGGAGCGCTCCGGCACCACCGCCGATGCCTACGATTCCCTCGGCGCCGGCGACCAAGGTCTCATGTTCGGCTACGCCACCAACGAGACCGACAGCTTCATGCCCCTGCCCATCGCCATCGCCCACCGGCTGGCGAAGCGGCTTACCGATGTGCGCAAGGAGGGCACCGTCGAGCACCTGCGACCGGACGGGAAAACCCAGGTCACCATCGCCTACGACGAAGCCGACCGGGCCCACCACATTGACACGATCGTCATCTCCACCCAGCACGATCCGGGCATCACCGGCGAGTGGTTGACCGAACAGCTGCGCACCCACGTCATTGAACCGGTGATCGCCGACCTCGGAATTGAGAAACTCTACGATCCCGCCGAGCTCACCTTGCTCATCAACCCGTCGGGCTCGTTTATTCTCGGCGGACCGGCCGGGGACTCCGGACTCACCGGGCGCAAGACCATCGTCGACACCTACGGCGGCATGGCTCGCCACGGCGGCGGCGCCTTCTCCGGCAAGGACCCCTCGAAGGTCGACCGCTCTGCCGCCTACGCCCTGCGCTGGGTGGCAAAGAATATCGTCGCCGCTGGCCTGGCGGAGCGGGTGGAAGTCCAAGCCGCCTATGCGATCGGCCGCGCTCGCCCGGTCGGCATCTATGTGGAAACCTTCGGCACGGCCCGCCCCGGGGTGACCAACGAATCCATCCAAGCGGCCGTGGAGGAGGTGTTTGACCTGCGTCCGGCTGCGATTATCGCCGAGCTCAACCTGCGTCGGCCGATCTACGCCCATACTGCGGCCTACGGGCACTTTGGGCGCACGGACATTGACGTGCCGTGGGAGAAGACCGACCGGGTCGAAGCCCTCCGCCAGATCTTCTCATGACTGTCGCGCGGGTGCTGCCCCTCCTCCAAGTTCCCCAGGTGGATCGCCTCTTTGACTATGCGATCCCGGAGGAACTGAGCGAGCTCGCCCAACCCGGGGTTCGCGTGCGGGTGCGCTTCCATGGGCGCCGCCTCATTGGAATCATCTACGAACTGACCGACACCACCGACTTTTTGGGCACACTCACTCCCATCGATGCGGTGGTCGCCGCCGATGAGGTGTTGCCCGAGCGCAGCCGCCACCTCGTGGATACGCTCGCCCACCGCTACGGGTCCACCCGCGCCGACATTGTCCGCCTCGCCCTCCCGCCCCGCCACACGGCCGCAGAAAAAGCCGACACGACCACCAGCTGGGACAGTCTCGGTGCGGTGGAGGAACCTGACCTCTCCGAATGGGCTGCCTACCGGTTTGGTCCGAGCTTCGTCGACGCCGTCCTCGCCCATCGTGCCCCGCGTGCGGCCTGGCAATTTCTTCCCTTCCAGCGGTGGGTCGAGGCACTAGCCGCACTCGCCGCGAAAGTGGCCATGGATGGGGGAGGAGTCCTCATCATCGCCCCCACCGCCCGGGAAGTCAGCCGGGTCGACCAGGCGTTGCGCACCCATGTCGCCGCCACTCAGGTCACCACCCTCGAAGCCCAACTCGGCCCGCAGGCCCGCTATCGGCGGTACCTCTCCATCGTGCACGGGCAGGGGCGCATCGTCGTGGGCACCCGGGGAGCGGTCTACGCCCCCGTTGTCAATCTCCAGCTTGTCGTGTGCCTTTTTGACTCCGACGACTCGATGAAGGAGACCCGCCAACCGTACTGTCACGCCCGCGATGTCGCCGCAGTGCGGGCCGGGGCGGAGTCGGCCGCCCTCATCATCGGCGGCTATGCGCGCAGCGCAGAAACCCAACAACTCGTCGAATCCGGGTGGATGAACTCCCTCAGCCCGACCGAACAGGCCCTCGAGCGCACCCGCCCCGCCCTCACCGCCGCCACCGGCGGACGCATCCCCCCCGCCGCCTACCAGGCGATGTATGAGACACTGCGCGCCGGAGACAGTGTCCTCGTCCAGGTTCCCCGCACCGGCTACTCCCCGGTGGTGGCGTGCACCCAGTGCGGCACCCCACCGCGCTGCCGCCACTGCAACGGCCCCCTCCACATCACCTCCGACCAGCCCAACTACCCCACCTGTCGGTGGTGCGGACGCCCCGACGCGAACCACCACTGCGAGGTCTGCGGGGCCACGGGACTGCGTGCCGTCCTCAAAGGCACCGATCACACCGCTGAGGAACTCGGCCGTGCCTTCCCCGGCACCGCCGTCACCAACTCCTCCGGCGAACGGATTGTGGATGCGATCACACCCGGCAAACACCTCGTCATCGCCACCCCCGGGGCAGAACCGACCGTGGAGGGCGGCTACGGCCTCGTCGTCCTCGTTGACACCTGGACCTTCCTCAACGATGCGGATGTGCGCGCCCACGAACACGCCCTCGCCGCCTGGATGAATGCGGCGAGTCGCGCCGGGGCCGGCAAACCAGTCATCATCGCCGCCGACCCGTCACTGCCCACCGTCTCCGCCCTCCTCGCCTGGGATAGTGTAGGGGCTGCGGCTGCCGAACTCGCCGCCCGCCGGGAGGTCGGCTTTCCCCCTGCCGTCGTCTTCGTCGCTCTCGACGGATCAGCGGCGACGATCACCGATTTCCTCACCAGTGTTGATCTGCCCGCCGAGGTGGAGGTCCTCGGCCCAGTGGAGATGCCCACCTGGGAGCGCCCCCCGGCCGACTATGACCAGTTCCGAGACGGCCCCGCCCAACGGGTGCTCCTGCGCGCCCCGCTCGGCAGCCGCACCCTCCTCATGGACCGGTTGCGGGCCGCCCGCGCCACCCGTATCGCCCGCCGCCAGCTCGAACCGCTGCGCGTTCAGGTGGACCCGCGCCGTATCGGCTAATTGGCCAATAGTGTCAACCGGTCTACACTTAACCACCATGCAACTGGATATTCGGCTCATGGGAGACCCCGTACTCCGCAGTGAAGCGACACCCATCGACACCATCGATGCGGCGACGACCCATCTCATCGCCGACATGCTCGAGACCATGGACGCCAACCAGGGGGTCGGCCTGGCCGCCAACCAGGTGGGAGTGCTCAAACGGGTCTTTGTGTACGACTGCTCCACCGAGGAGGAGACCCTCCGCGGCGCCCTCATCAACCCGGTGTGGGAAAACATCGGGGAGGAAACACAGATTGGCCCGGAGGGGTGCCTGTCCATCCCCGGCATCATGGAGGACACCGAGCGCTACAACCATGTGCGCGTGCGCGGCCTCAATGAGGCCGGAGAACCGGTCGAACTCGAGGCCACTGGACTCTTCGCCCGCTGCATCCAACATGAGACCGATCACCTCGACGGCGTGCTCTTCCTGAAACGCCTGAGCCGGGAAAATCGCCGCCACGCGATGGAGCAGATCCGCAACTCTGAATGGTTCAACCAGGGGTAAGCATGCGCATCGTCTTCGCCGGTACCCCCGAACCCGCCCTCGCCACCCTCCGTGCGCTTGTCGCCTCCCACCACGATGTTGTCGGCGTTATCACGATGCCGGATGCGCGGCGCGGCCGTGGGCGCACACTGCATCCCTCCCCGGTCGCCGCATACGCCGCCGAGTGTGGGATTCCGGTGTTCAAACCGGAGCACATTCGCGGCAACAGTGAGCTCGTCAGCCAGGTGGCGGCGCTGCAACCGGAGGCGATCCCCGTCGTCGCCTATGGGGCACTCATCACTGAGCCGTTGCTCACCCTGCCCCCACATGGATGGCTCAACGTGCACTATTCGCTGCTGCCGCGCTGGCGCGGGGCCGCCCCAGTCAACGCCGCCATCGGCCACGGGGACACGGAGACGGGAATCTCGATCTTCCGCCTCGACGCAGGGCTCGACACCGGCGATCTCCTTGCCCAAGTTGCAGAGCCCATCCACCCGGACGATACCACAGACTCCCTGCTCACCCGCCTGGTTGAGGTGGGGGCGCAGGCACTCATTGCCACACTCGACCAGCTCGAGGCCGGCACCGCCACGCTCACCCCGCAGCCCGACCACACCGATCCGGCTACCACGTACGCCCACAAACTGGTGACAGCGGACGGGAAGATCGACTGGACCGCCCCGGCCAGCGACATTGACCGGCACATTCGTGCGCTCACCCCAGCGCCAGGGGCGTGGACGATGTGGGGGGACAATCGGGTGAAACTCGGGCCCGTCGTCGCGGCAGAACCGGTCGATCTCGCCCCCGGTGAGGTGTGCATCCTCGACCACCCGCAGCGGGTGATTGTCGGCACCGGAGACACCCCGGTGGCGTTGAGCAGCGTGCAGGTGCCCGGGAAGAAGATGATGAACGCGGCGGATTGGGCGCGCGGCGTCCACAACAGGGAAGGAATTGTGTGGCAGTGAGCGAACAACGCGGAGGATTCCGCTCCCGTACCCCACAGGCGGAACAGCAGACTCGACCACCCCGCCGCCGCAGGCCGGCGCGGTCAACCCCCCGGGTGCGTGTGGATCTGCCCCGGCAGACCGCCTTTTCCGCGCTGCGCGCCGTCTTTGTCGACGGTGCCTACGGCAACATTGCCGTCAACCAGGCGCTGCGCAAGTCCGGACTGAACGGACGCAATGCGGCGTTTACCACGGAAATCTCCTACGGGGTGATGCGCACTGTCGGTGTGCTCGATGAGATCATCGCCGACTGCTCCTCCCGTCCGATCGACGAGCTCGACGATGCGGTCCTCATCGCCCTGCGGATGGGGATCTATGAGATTCTCTACATGCGGGTGGAGGATCATGCTGCGGTGAGTACCACTGTCGAACTCGTCGGGGCAAACGTCGCCCACGCCTCGGACGGGGTGAAGGGCTTTGTCAACGCGGTGCTGCGCACCGTCACCCGGTCGACGAAGGACGAGTGGATTGCGAAGCTCTCGCCGGAGGGGGAGATTGCGGCGATGGCCTTTGCCACCGCTCACCCGGAGTGGATTGCTGAGAGTTTCGTGCGCATCCTCGGGGTCGATGGGGCTCGGGAGGAACTCATCGCCGACTCACAGCGTCCGCGCGTGCACCTGGCCGCCCGGCCTGGGGAGATCACGGCCGAGGAGCTCGCCCTCAGTTGCGGTGGGGAGGAGGGGAAGTACTCCCCGTATGCGGTGTATTTGACGAAGGGGAATCCGGCGAAGGTGGAGGCGGTGCAGGAGCGGCTCGCCTTTGTTGAGGATGAGGGCTCCCAACTGGTTGGTCGCTCGCTCACCGTTGCCGGGGTGGAGGGGACCGATCACGGTAACTGGTTGGATTTGTGTGCCGGACCGGGTGGGAAAACCCAGTTCATTGGGGCGATTGCGGCCACCGAGCAGGCACATGTCACCGCTGTGGAGGTGGTTCCCCATCGCGCCGACCTCGTCCGCCAGGCCGTGGAGGGGCTGCCGGTGACCACACTCACCGCCGATGGGCGCACCGTGAAGAACCGCCCGGAGGTGGCGGCCGTTGTCGACGAGTTCGGCGGGTTCGACCGGGTACTTGTCGATGCCCCCTGCTCCGGCCTCGGAGCCCTGCGTCGCCACCAGGAGGCGCGGTGGATCAAGTCGGAGGAGGACATCACCGGGCTGAACGGGCTGCAGCAGGAACTGTTGCAGGCCGCAGTGGAGCTGACTCGGCCGGGCGGGGTGGTGATCTATGCGACGTGTTCGCCGGATCTGCGGGAGACCCGTGCCATCGTTGACTGGGGTGTGGAGAATCTCCCGGTCACGGAGTTGGATGCGCACCCGCTTGTCGCGCCGATGGAGAACGTGGGTGAGGACAAGTCGGTGCAGATGTGGACCCATCTACACGGGACGGACTGCATGTTCTTCGCCTGCCTGCGGGTGAACGAGTAGACTCGGTGGCTGTGAACACAGCCAATGCCTCTTTGCCCCCGCGCCCGATTATCGCCCCCTCGATCCTCTCCGCTGACTTTGGCAACCTCGCTGCCGACGTGCGGAAAGTGGACAATGCGGGGTGGATTCATGTGGATATTATGGATGGCCACTTTGTGCCCAACCTCTCCTTCGGCCCCGACATCACCAAGACTGTCGATGGAATCACCGACCAGATCCTCGACGTCCACCTCATGATCGAGTCCCCCGCACAGTGGGTGGATCGCTATATTGCCGCCGGTGCGGACTGTGTCATCTTCCACGTGGAGGCCGTCGACGGCATCGACGCCTGCGCTGACCTCATCGCTCACATTCAGGAGAGTGGGGTGCGGGCGGGATTCTCCATCAAACCGGCCACCCCCATTGAGGGCTACCTCGATCTGGTGGATCGGGCTGACCTCGTCTTGGTGATGAGCGTGGAACCCGGTTTTGGGGGACAGTCCTTTATGGCGGACCAGTTGGACAAGGTGCGCATCCTGCGCGAGTATATCGATGCCCGCGGGCTGGACACGATCATTGAGATCGACGGTGGGATTTCCACCGGCACCATTGAGAAAGCCGCTGAGGCGGGGGTGGATGCGTTCGTCGCCGGGTCGGCGGTATTCCGATCGAACGATCCCCACGCCATGGTGGACACGCTGCACGAGTTGGCCGCTCAGTGACACCGCTCGAGGCCGCCATCGCCGCCGGGGAGACCGCCTGGGGGGTCAGTCGCCCGAACCCGCCGGTCGGTGCAGCGATCGTCGTGGACGAGGCGGTGGTAGCTACCGGGGCGACGAGCCCGGTGGGCGGACCCCACGCCGAAATAAACGCCCTCACTGCCGCCCGCACACAGGGGGTGGATGTGCGGGGGGCGACGATGTACGTCACTCTCGAACCGTGCAACAGCGTGGGCCGCACCCCACCGTGCTCCCACGCCCTCGTCGCCGCCGGACTGTCCCGGGTGGTCTACCTCAACGCCGACCCCAACCCCGCCATGGCCGGTGGAGCCACCTATCTCCGCGAGCACGGGGTGGAGGTGGCTGTTCAGCCAACTCCGGTGGCTGCGCTCACACCGTGGCTGGCCGCCCAGCGGCTCGGCCGACCGCAGATCACGGTGAAACTGGCGCAAACCCTCGACGGTTTCGCCGCCGCCAGTGACGGCTCCAGCCAGTGGATCACCTCCGAGGTAGCCCGCACCCATGTGCACCGCGATCGCTCCCACCGCGACGCGATCATCGTCGGCACCGGCACTGTCCTCGCCGACAACCCCCAGTTGACTGCCCGCCGCCGCGACGGCTCGCTCTATCCCACCCAACCGGTGCGGATCGTCCTTGGCACCCGCCCCCTCCCGCCGCATTTGACCTTAGCCACCCCCGATGGCACCTCCATTGTTCACGTGGCCAGCATCGACGAGCTGCTCGCCCGCGCCCGGGAGAACCAGTGGGTAGACCTCCTCGTCGAGGGCGGACCCCACACACTGTCCAGTTTCTTCGCAGCCGACCTCGTCGACGTTGTCGACGCCTACGTCGCCCCCGCCCTCCTCGGGGGCGGTCGCAGTGTTCTCGCCGCCCCCTTTGGCACCACGCTTGCGTCCATCCGCCGCTTTGTGCACAGGGAGATCACCCCGCTGGGCCCCGACGTTCTCCTCACCCTCACAGATCCAGAAAGGAACCAGTGACATGTTCACCGGTCTCATTGAAGAAATCGGCACCGTTGTGGCGATCACCCCCACCGGCGCCGACGCCGTCGCCCTCACCGTCGCCGCCACCGTCACCGCCGACGGCACCGTCCTCGGCGACTCCATCTGTGTCAACGGGGTCTGCCTCACCGTCACCAAACGCACCGACACGGCCGACACCACCGAGCTCAGCTTCGACGTCATGAAGGAATCTCTCGACCGGTCCTCCCTTGGCACACTCACCTGCGGCTCCCACGTCAACCTCGAACGCGCCACCGCCCTCGGTGATCGCCTCGGCGGCCACATCGTCCAAGGCCATGTCGATGGCACCGGCACCATCATGCACCGCCACCACACCGAGAAGTGGGATGTTGTGCGCATCGGGATCCCACCCGCCCTCGCCCCCCTCTGCGCGGAGAAGGGCTCCATCACCATCGACGGGGTCTCCCTCACCCTCTCTGCGGTCTCCCCGGTCAGCGAGAGCTGGGTGGAGGTCTCCCTCATTCCCACCACCCTCGCCGAGACCACCCTTGGGGAACTGGCCGCAGGTGCGACCGTCAACGTGGAGACGGATGTCCTGGCCAAATATGTCGCCCGCCTGCGGCAGTTTTCGCCGCAGCCCACGGCTGAACTAAGGTAGGGGCCGTGACTCAACAGGAACCATCCCCCCAGCTCGACACGGTAGAGCAGGCCATCGCCGACATTGCAGCGGGCAAAGCCGTTGTCGTCGTCGACGATGAAGACCGCGAGAACGAAGGCGACCTCATCTTTGCCGCCGAGAAGGTCACCCCCGAACTCGTCGCGTTTATGATCCGCTACACCTCCGGCTACATCTGCGCCCCACTCACCAACGCCGACTGTGACCGGCTCGGTTTGCCCCCGATGGTTCACCACAATGAGGACGTGCGCGGCACCGCCTACACGGTCACCGTCGACGCTAACACCGGCACCACCGGCATCTCCGCCACCTCCCGGGCCGAGACGATCCGCCGCCTCGCCTCCCCGGACTCCGTCCGCAGTGATTTCACCCGCCCCGGCCACGTCGTCCCACTGCGCTCCCGCGACGGCGGGGTGCTCGTGCGCGCCGGGCATACGGAGGCGGCAGTGGATTTGGCCCGCCTCGCCGGTCTCCACCCGGCAGGGGTGCTCTGTGAGATCGTGTCGGAGGAGAACCCGACCGACATGGCCCGGTTGCCGGAGCTGCGCCGCTTCGCCGACCGGCACGAGCTCACCCTCATCTCCATCGCCCAGCTCATTGAGTACCGGCGCCAGCACGAGATGCTCGTGGAGAAGGTGGCGGAGGCAAACCTGCCGACCGCATTCGGCGCCTTCCGGGCGGTGGGCTACCGCTCGCGGATCGACGGTGTCGAACACGTCGCCCTCATCAAGGGCGACATCGGCGATGGTGAGGACGTCCTCGTCCGGGTCCACTCCGAGTGTTTGACCGGCGACGTGTTCGGTTCGGACCGCTGCGACTGCGGCCAGCAACTCCACTATGCGATGGAGGCCATTGAACGCGCCGGGCGCGGTGTTGTTGTGTACATGCGCGGACAGGAAGGCCGGGGAATTGGTCTGCTCGCGAAACTGCAGGCCTATCACCTCCAGGACCACGGTGCGGACACGGTGGATGCGAACCTCCAGTTGGGGTTGCCGGTGGATTCCCGCGAATACGGCACCGGTGCCCAAATCCTCGTGGACTTGGGCATCCACTCGATTCGGCTGTTGACCAACAACCCCGCGAAGCGGTCTGGCCTCGACGGATACGGCATCACGATCACCGGGCGGGAGCCGATTCCGGTGACGATCAACGCCGACAATGTGCGCTACCTGCATACGAAGCGGGAGCGGATGGGGCACGATATTCCCGGCCTCGCCGACTATGAGGCCGCCCACCCCGACGAGGTGGAGGCACAGCGATGAGCAGTTCCGGCAATCCGACGATGGACACACTCGGCCTCGACGCAGCCGCAGTCACCGACCTGCGTGTCGCCGTGATCACCTCCACGTGGAATGAGGAGATCACCGATCGCCTCCACGCCCATGCGGTGGCGCGGGGGCGCGAACTCGGGGCGACCGTCGATGAATACCGTGTCGTGGGGGCCCTGGAGATACCCGTGGTCACGCAGGCGCTCGCCCGCACCGGCACCTATGATGCCCTCGTCGCCTGCGGCTGTGTGATCCGCGGTGACACTCCCCACTTTGACTATGTGGCCCGGCTGGTCAACGATGGGCTGTTGCGGGTGCAGCTGGATGAGCAGCTGCCCATCGGCAACGGAGTACTCACCACCAACACCGAAGAGCAGGCGATTGTGCGCTCCGGTGTGGACGGAGGAGTGGAGGACAAGGGGGCGGATGCGATGAGCGCGGCCCTCCATACGTGTGTAGTAGTTCGCTCCATCGCGCGCGCCCGCTAGAATCGGGAACCGTGGCTGACAACCTTAACACCAGTGCGCACGAGGAGGAGCTGGCCCGCTACCTAGCCATCGACCCCTCGACGACATCGAGCAAACCATTCGCCTACGAGGCAACCTCCGCCTTCCTCAAGAAGGTGATGATCATCCTCATGGTCGTGATCATGGCGATCCACATCTTCATGGCCTTCGCCGTCAACACCGGCAACACCGGCGCGGGCATCAACTGGAAGGACCAGGCCGCCTTCATCGGTGTGGGACTCATCCTCTCCGCCTGCTGCCTGCTCCTGCTGCGCCCCCGGGTGCGTGTCAACGAGGACGGAGTGGAGGTGCGCAACTTCCTCGGCCCGAGGTTTTACCCGTGGAGCATCATCTATGGGCTCAACTTTCCGAAGGGCAGCCGGTGGGCCCGCCTCGAACTCCCCGAGTTTGAATATGTCAACATTCTCGCCCTCCAGTCCGGCGATGGGGCCTATGCGGTGAACAAGGTGAAGGAGTTCCGCACCTTTGAGTCCCGCTACATGCCCACGGACTAGACATGGCTGATCCCCGCAGCTACCGCCCCCAACCCGGCACTATTCCCACCTCTGCGGGGGTGTACCGGTTCCGGGATGGGCAGGGCACGGTCATCTATGTGGGGAAGGCGAAGAACCTGCGCAATCGGCTGAACAATTACTTTCAGCCACTGCGTGAGCTCCATCCGCGCACCCGGCAGATGGTGACCACCGCCGCCTCCGTCGAGTGGACGGTGGTGGCCAGTGAGGTGGAGGCCCTCCAGCTCGAATACACGTGGATCAAGAAATATGATCCCAAGTTCAACGTCCAATACCGCGACGACAAGACCTACCCGATGTTGGCGGTCTCCCTCAAAGAGACCTTCCCCCGCGCCTTTGTCTATCGGGGTCCGCGCCGGAAGGGGATCCGCTATTTTGGGCCGTATTCCCACGTCTGGGCGATCCGCGAAACCCTCGATCTGCTCACCCGCGTCTTCCCCATCCGCACCTGCACGAATGGGACGTTCAACCGGCAGGAGGCGATGGGCCGGCCGTGTCTGCTCGGCTACATTGACAAGTGCTCCGCCCCGTGCATTGGGCGTGTTGATGCCGCCGAGTACTCCCACATTGTCAATGGTTTTGTCAGCTTCATGGCGGGGAACACGACCCCGGTTGTGCGCGAGCTGACAGCACAGATGAACGCGGCTGCTGAGGCACTGGATTTTGAGCAGGCGGCGAAGCTGCGCGACCACCTCGCCGCCATCGATAAGGCGATGCAGCGCCAGTCAGTGGTATTGCCTGCCACGACGGACGCCGACGTCATCGCCTTCGCCGCCGATGAGTTGGAGGCGGCTGTCCAAATCTTCACCGTCCGGGGTGGGCGCATTCGCGGCCAACGGGGCTGGGTGGTGCAGAAGGAGGGGGAGGAGACGGTGCCGGAACTGATGGAGGGGTTTCTCCTCCAGTACTACACGGATGTGGCTCGCCACAGTGAGGAGGCGGCCCGGGAGTTCACCCGGCGCGGGGTGGATCAGCTCTCCCACTCTGAGCAGCGGCACGCGCTCATTCCTCGGGAGATCCTTGTCCAGGAGTTGCCCGGTGATGTGGACAGTGTCACCGCCGTGTTGGAGGAGTTGCGTGGGGCGCAGATCACCCTGCGGGTGCCGCAGCGCGGGGACAAGGTGGTGCTCATGGAGACCGTGGAGAAGAATGCGCGGGAGAAGCTGCGGCAGCACAAGTTGAAGCGGGTGGGGGATCTTTCGGCGCGGGCGGCGGGGATGGAGCAGTTGCGGGAGGCGCTGGGGATGGAGGCGGCCCCGCTGCGCATTGAGTGCACGGATATTTCGCACACGATGGGCACCGATGTCGTGGCCTCCCTCGTCGTCTTTGAGGATGGGTTGCCGAAGAAATCGGACTACCGCCACTACACGATCATGGATGATCCCGGCAACGATGTGGCCTCCATTGCGGAGGTGACCCGGCGCCGTTTTTCCCGCGCCGATGCGTCTGTGCTGCCGAACTTGTTCGTCGTGGACGGGGGGCTCCCACAGGTCACTGCTGCGGAGGCGGTGCTGGAGGAGCTCGGTGTGGAGGGGGTGACGCTTATCGGTTTGGCGAAGCGCCTCGAGGAGGTGTGGGTGCCCGGTGAGCCCGATCCGCTCATCTTGCCCCGCTCCTCCCAGGGCCTCTTCCTCCTCCAGCATGTGCGCGATGAGTCGCACCGCTTTGCCATCACATTCCACCGCGCCAAGCGGGGCAAACGGATGGTGGTCAGTGAGCTCGATGCGGTGGCGGGGGTGGGACCGAAGCGGCGGGCGCAGCTCATCTCCCACTTTGGCTCGCTCACCCGGCTGAAGGCGGCCAGTGTGGACGACATTGCAGCCCTCCCCGGTTTTGGGCGAGTGCTCGCGGGGCAGATCGTGGCGGCCCTGCATCCGGCTGATCCCGCGCAGAACGAGCAGCCAACCGGGTAGAGTGGTCACTATGACCGACACCACCCAGGGCAGCCACGGCGAGCGAGACGGACGAGACAGCCACAGCGAGCGAGGCGAGCACGACAACCACAGCGAGCACGACGGACGAGACACGATGGGTGCCGGTACGGCCAATCGCCCCGTCCTCGTGACGGGAATGAGCGGGGCAGGCCTCAACTCGGCCGCCCGCGTCCTCGAGGATATGGGGTTCTATGTGGCCGAAAACCTGCCCCCCCAGATCATCCTCGATCTCATCGCCCTCACCTTTGATGAGGCCTCCCCGGTGCGCAAGGTGGGGGTGGTCTCCGATGTGCGCTCGCGGGAGTTCAAGGGCAATCTGGCGCAGACGATCGATGAGCTCACCGCCCGCGGCCACCGCCCGATCATCCTCTTCATGGAGGCCCGCGATGATGTGCTCATCCGCCGGTTTGATTCGGTCCGTCGCACTCACCCCCTGCAGGGGTCGGGCACGCTGAAGACCGGTATCGCCCGGGAGCGGGAGATCATCTCCGAGGTGAAAGATATGGCCGATATTGTCATCGACACCTCGGAGTTGTCCATCCACGACCTGCGCCGGGCAATGGAGGCGCGCCTGTCCACCATTGCGCAGATGCGCCGGCATATTACGATCCAATCCTTTGGGTTTAAACACGGCTCCCCACCGGATGCGGACATTGTGGTGGATGCGCGATTCTTGCCCAATCCGTTCTGGGTGCCGGAGTTGCGCCCCTTCCGGGGAGTGGATCCGCCGGTGGCTGACTATGTGCTCAGTCAGCCGGGGGCGAAGGAGTTTGTGGATACGTTCGTGCGCATGATTGAGGTGATGACCCCGGGGTACGAGCATGAGGGGAAGAACTTCCTCACCATCGGTGTGGGCTGCACGGGCGGCCAGCACCGGTCGGTGGCGGTGGCCGAGGAGATTGGGCGCCGCCTCCAGGAGGAGACCGATGTGGATATCACGGTGACACACCGAGACATTAGCCGGAGTTAGTGGGTGAGGGTGGTGAGAATTGTCAGCTGTGGGGGAGGGCATGGATTGTTTCAAACCCTGCGCGCCCTGGAGCGCGGCGGGGAGGCAGGCTCGTGTGACTGTGAGATCACGGCGATTGTCGGTGTTGCCGATGACGGCGGCTCGTCGGGGCGGATTCGCCAGGAGCTCAAGCAGGTTCCCCCGGGCGACCTGCGGATGGCGATTGCCGCGTTGACCCCACCGCCGGTGAAGGGGGGTGTGGATTGGGAGAAGGGTTTGCAGCACCGCTTCTCTGGCCACGGCGCATTGGCAGGACATGCGGTGGGTAACCTCCTCATCGCCGGTCTTACGGAAACGGAAGGGGGGTTGGTGGCCGCTCTCGACGCGGTGGTGCGGATGGTGGGCGCGCATGGGCGAGTGTTGCCGGTGTGTACGTATCCACTCATCATTGAGGCGGATGTGGCGGGGTTGGATCCGGCAGATTCGCGCATTGTGTCTCCGATTCGCGGTCAGGTGGCCGTTGCCTCCACCACTGGTTCGGTGCGGCGGGTGCGTCTGGTGCCGCCGAACATTCCCATTGCGGAGGAGGCGCGGGCGGCGATTGCATCCGCCGATGTCATCACCATTGGGCCAGGGTCGTGGTTTACGTCGGTGATTCCACACGTGTTGGTGCCGGGTTTTGTCGATGAGGTGAACCGGTCTGCAGCGCGCAAGATTTTGATCCTCAACCTCACGGCCCAGCCGGGAGAGACCACCGGGTTTTCCGCGGAGCGCTACCTGCACATGCTCATCCAGCACGCCCCGCAGTTGCGCATTGATACAGTGCTCATTGACGCTCACGCGGTGGTGTCTGAGCGGGAGCGCATCCAGATTGGGGCGACGGCGGCGCAGTTGTCGGCGACGGTAGAATATCGGGATGTTGCCGAGAAGAACGAGTACGGGGTGGTGACTGACCGTCACGATCCGCGTCTGCTCGGAATAGCCCTGCGGGAATTGGCGGAAGTGGAGGAGTGACGATGACCCTGACGGCTCATGCGGCCGAGGAAATGGTGCGGGCCCGGTTTGATCGGGCGGCCGCGACCGCCGAATTGGCCACTATCATCCGCTTGCGCGGCGAGTTCACCGCCGGGAAGACGCTCACCATTCCGGTGGACAGTCAACCCCTCTCCGCCCGGATTGTCGCCCTCTATGCGGAGCTCTTCACCGCCCCGATCACCGCCGATGGGACGACGATTGTGATCAAACAGGGGTTGAGTTCCCTCATCCGCACCCTCGGGTTGGTCACCCGGGGTGGCCAGCCGGTGCGCGGTCTGCCCACCTTCATTGTCTCTGGCACCCTTGTGGAGGCGGAGGCCGCCTGGCGCGGTGCTTTCTTGGCGCGCGGGACCTTGACGGAACCGGGACGCGCTTCCTCCCTAGACATTGAGTGCCCCTCGGAGGAGGTGGCGTTGGCCCTGGTGGGGTGTGCGAGGCGGTTGAACATTTCGGCGAAGTCGAAGGAGGTGCGCGGTGCACAGCGCGCCCTCATCAAGGACGACACGGACATTGGCTCCCTGCTCACCCGCCTGGGTGCTCAGCGCACGCGGTTAGAGTGGGAGGAGCAGCGCCGTCAGCGGGAGAACCGCAACAGTGGGGGCCGGTTGGTGAACTTTGATGATGCGAACCTGCGCCGCAGTGCACAGGCGGCGATGAAGTCGGCGGCCCGGGTGGAGCGCGCTCTGGAAATCCTTGGAGATGACGTGCCCGACCATCTGGCGGAGGCGGGACGCCTGCGCTTGCTGCATCGCCGCGCCTCCCTTGAGGAGTTGGGGAAGCTCGCGGATACTCCGATGACGAAGGATGCGATTGCCGGGCGGATTCGCCGCCTGCTCACCACCGCTGACCGCCGCGCTGAGGAGCTCGGCATCGCCCCGACGAGTGAGGCCGTCCCCGACGACGCCGATGCGGAGTTGGGTACGCACCCCCCAAACGGCCACGAGACTGACCCCCCAAACGGCCAGTCCTCCTGCACGTGAGCCCCGAAAGGGCTACAGTAAGAGGGAGTGCGCTCACGGGCGCATGAATACTAGGAAGAATGTACGAGGGCGCACGTGTGTGCGGCGTACATGAGAAAAACTGACTCAAGGAGTTTCACTGTGACCGTTCGCGTTGGTATAAACGGCTTTGGCCGTATTGGCCGCAACTTCTACCGGGCTGTTCAGTCCCTCGGCGCCGACCTGGAGATCGTTGCCGTCAATGACCTGACCGACAACAAGACCCTGGCCAGCCTGCTCAAGTATGACACCGTCCTGGGTAAGCTCTCCGATGACGTCACCTTCGACGATGAGTCCATCACCGTGGATGGTCACCGCATCATCGTTCATGCGGAGACCGATCCGGCGAACCTCAAGTGGGGCGAGGAGAATGTCGACATCGTCATCGAGTCGACCGGTCGTTTTACCAAGGGCCCGGATGCTGCAAAGCACCTCGCCGCAGGTGCGAAGAAGGTCATCATCTCCGCCCCTGGCAAGGAAGTGGACCACACCTTCGTCTACGGTGTGAACGAGAAGGAGTACGATCCGGCCAACCACACCGTCATCTCCAACGCCTCCTGCACCACCAACTGCTTGGCCCCGGTGGCGAAGGTACTCCAGGAGAACTTTGGTATTGTCGATGGCATCATGACCACCGTCCATGCCTACACCGGTGACCAGCGTCTGCAGGATTCCCCGCACAAGGATCTGCGTCGCGCCCGCGCCGCCGCCCAGAACATCATCCCCACCTCCACCGGTGCCGCTCAGGCTGTCGCCCTCGTCCTCCCCGAGTTGGAGGGCAAGTTCACGGGTCTCGCCCTGCGCGTTCCGGTGATCACCGGCTCCATTGTGGATCTCTCCTTCACTGCTGAGAAGGAAGTTTCCGTTGAGGCCATCAACGCTGCGATGAAGGCTGCTGCTGAGGGTGAGCTCAAGGATATCCTCGCCTACAGTGAGGATCCGCTGGTTTCCTCTGACATCGTCACCGATCCGCACGGCTCCATCTTCGATGCTGGCTTGACCAAGGTGCTGGGTCAGACCGCGAAGGTGATGTCCTGGTATGACAACGAGTGGGGTTATTCCAACCAGCTCGTCCGCATGACCAGCTACGTTGCTGAGCGGCTTTAAGAGCACAACGCACTGAACAGCCGAATACGCTGACGAACCCGAGGAGAGCAGATGCCTCCTCGGGTTTTGTGCGTTATGAGGTAGGAGTGCTGCGTCCGAGGGGGTGGGTGCCATTGGGCACCGGATGTGGTGTGCCCCCAAAAATTGTGGCACCCTAATAGGGGAGTGGCTCGCGTCATTCGGCGGCGCGCGCGGCGGCAATCCTCCACCATCCCCCAAATCGCCATCGCCGGGTACACCAATGCCGGCAAATCATCACTCATTAATGCCATTACCGGCGCGGGCGTCTTAGCGGAAGACGCGCTGTTCGCCACGCTGGATCCCACCACGCGCCGCGCCGAGCTGGGTGATGGCCGCGCCGTGGTGTTCACGGACACCGTCGGCTTTGTTCGCCACCTGCCCACTCAGCTGGTGGAGGCGTTCAAGTCCACCCTCGAGGAAGTTCTCGCGGCGGATCTCATGCTCCACGTCGTCGATGAATCTGACCCTTTCCCGCTCAAACAGATTGAGGCTGTGAACAAGGTCATCTATGACATTGTCACCGAAACCGGCGAGGAAGCGCCGCCGGAAATCATCGTCATCAACAAGATTGATCGGGCTGATCCATTAGTACTCGCCGAGGTTCACCATGTCCTCGACAGAGACAATGTGGTGTATGTGTCCGCCCATACCGGGGAGGGCATAGATGAGCTCACCGTGCGCGTGGAGCTGTTCCTCAATTCGCTGGATCAACACGTGTGCATGCGTGTGCCGTTCACACGTGGGGATGTGGTCTCTCGCGTGCACTCCGAGGGCACGGTGCGCAATGAGGAGTATACGGAAGACGGCACGTTGCTGGAGGTTCGCCTGCCCGCCGCCGTGGTCCATGAGCTCGCGGCGTTCGTGATAGGGGCCCCGCCGACGGCGCGGATCTTGGCACCGCCGACGAGGAACCGAGGAAACCTCCAAGGGAAGAGGTCATTCGGGGCTAGTGTGCCTGACCAGCTGGCTTGTTGGCGTCGGTATAGCGGTAATACTCCGTGTTGGCCAGTTTGGAAGCGGCTGCCTCATCCACGATGACCGTTGCATGACGGTGCCATTGGAGAATGGAACCCGGACACGAGGCGGAGACTGGGCCTTCGGCCAGAGCCTGCACGGCGTCCGCCTTTCCCTCACCGGTGGCCAAAAGCAGTAGGTGCCGGGCGCGTTGAATGGTTCCCAGCCCCTGGGTGAGGACGTGGCGGGGCACGTCGTCCTCGGAGTCAAAGAAACGCGCGTTGTCTTTCACGGTTTGCGGATGCAGGGTCTTAATGCGCGTGAGGGAATTGAGCGAGCTCGATGGCTCATTAAAGCCAATGTGACCGTTGGTGCCTACCCCAAGGATCTGGATGTCTACTCCTCCAGCCTCTGAGATGGAACGGTCATAGTCGGTGGCAGCTTTGTCATAATCTGGGTTGGTGCCTTCTGGGGAGTGCACCGCCGCGTCCGCGATATCGACGTGGGAGGTAAATTCACGGCGAATCGTCGTGTAGTAGCTTTGCTCATGTTCGCGGGGAAGGCCGTAATACTCATCCAAGAGAAAGGCCTGGCATTCTGCAAAAGTCAAGCCTTCCTCCCTGTGCCGCCGGATGAGTTCCTGGTAGGTCGGGTTAGGCGTGGAGCCGGTGGCTAGGCCCAACGTAGCACCGCGGCGCACGTAGTACTCCAGGATGTCTGCAGCTTGGAGGGCAACGTCGTGCGGGGTTGTGCGGATGAGAATCTCCATGAGGTGTCCTTTGCGTCAAAAAGCGGGGTGGTAGAAGAGGAGGTACAAGAAAGAGAAAAGAAATGGCGGCGGGATGTGCTAGTCAGTAAGCTCCTCACCGCCGACTATCACGCGAACTGCCTGGCCAGCCGAGTTAAGACCCACGAGGTTTGCGGCGAGCCCCAGAGCGATGTCACCGACGGTGGGTGCTTCCCCGCGGGCGGACGCGAGCACGTGGGCAGCGGTCGTTGAAGTAAACGCCACCGCGTCACTGAGCGAGTGCCGGGTCCGGAAACGGGCGAATTGCTCCAACAAGGTGGAGGTGCCACCGGCGATGGCGCCGGAGTCCACGCGGGCTACGCCGCCGTCTACGGTGACGTGGAGCTGGCCGAGGCGATAGTCGCCGTCGGGCATGCCGGCAGCTTCCATGGAATCGGTCACCGCGAAGGCGCGGAGGGAATGGGCCATGTCAACGGTGCCGTCTGCCAGATGAACGCCATCCGCGATGAGTTCCACGGCGGCGGTTCCCTGCGTGGCTGCGGTCAACATGGCGGCCACGGCACCCGGGTTGCGGTGATGTACCTGGGGCATGGCATTGAACAAGTGCGTAGCAGTGACGGTGACACCTCGATCTGCGGCGGCGTTCACCGCCGCCATGGTGGTATCAAAGTCTGCCTCCGTGTGTCCGAGGCTGGCGATGATGTGGTGCTTGGCACACAGATCAAGCAGCTCGCCTACGTGCTCAGTTTCCGGAGCGAAGGTGATGGAGCGCAGGGTTCCCCGCGCGGCCGCAATGACGGCGGCGAAAAAATCTGGATCCCCAGCGGTGATGCGGGACGGGTCTTGGGCACCGCACTTGCCGGCATTGATAAAGGGGCCCTCCATATGGGAGCCCGCCGCGAGCCCAGCTTCCGTGAGCCGGGCGAGCACCTCTGCCTGGCGGCAAAGCTCGTCTCGGTTGCCGGAGACCATGCTGGCCAGCAGGGTTGTTGTGCCGTGGCGGCGGTGAAATGTGGCCGCACGGACGCAATCCTCGTAACTGCCCGTGGGGAAAGCCCCGCGGTTTCCACCGTGGTTGTGGAGATCTACGAATCCGGGGACCCACGTAATCGCGTCAGCCGCGGCGGCTGAGTCCTGTGCTTCCACCGCGGTGATGGTGTCACTGAAGGAGATGGTGGCGTGGGGGAGATAGCCCGTGGAGGTGGCAACTGCGCCGGTCACGGTGTGGGTGCTGCTCATGCCAGCGAGATCCTTTCATTATTCACCCCAGGTTCTTAGCGGCTCGGGGCGACGGTCCGTCATGTAGGACCATCATATGCCCGTTCGGTCATCATACGTCTACCCCCGTGAGGTGAGATTCCTCGCATTCTCTCGTGAATAAAGGCGCTGACCGGGAGAAACGTGGTGAGCGTTTTGGGGAGAATTCTCCGTGTTACCCCCGTATGGCGGGGGCGTGACGGTGAGCGGGCTTCCGGGCAGATCGCGCGCGGGATGCTGAGGTCCTCACTCTGCGCAGCGTGCACAGTGGCGTCTGGGGCACCCGGGGGGAGGTATGCCGCGCCGAATGAGGATGCAGTGAGCGGCAACGTCGGCAGCGATGCTGGAATGCACTCATTGTCGACGGACTGGCAACCTCTCTTGCTGGTGGTTTCGGCGGTTCGGGTACCACCACCTATGCGGAGAACATTGGTGTGATGGCCGCGACGCGCGTGTATTCTACCGCGGCGTACTGGGTGGCCGCGCTCACCGCGGTGGCGCTGGCCTTCATCCCTAAGTTTGGGGCCCTCATTTTCACCATTCCCACCGGCGTGCTCGGCGGGGCGTGCCTCGTCCTCTACGGTCTCATTGGCATGCTCGGCATCCGCATTTGGATGGACAATGATGTCAACTTCAACAACCCAGTCAACCTCACCATCGCTGCCATTGGCCTCGTGGCAGGCATTGGCAATTTGACCCTCAACGTGGCCGGAGTCTCCCTTGAAGGCATTGCCTGGGGCTCGGTGGGGGTCATTGTGCTCTACCCGGTGCTTCGGAGCCTGTACTCACGCCTGGGTGAGGGGGCGCACGCCACCTACTGATGCCCACGGGATTCCCTCGTCGGCTGGGGGTGAGATTGTGGTGCACGAGAACTAGAGAAGCCACCGTCACCGCAGACATACGATGTATGATGTTAAGCGTAAGCATCGTCCCCAGCCCCAGATAAGAGGAGGACTGCCCATGTCGGCGACGCTCGCGCTAGACATCGGTGGAACGAAGATTGCCTATGGCATCATCCGCGATGACACCCCAACAACCATCGACGCGGAGGGGAGAATTCCCTCTCAGCCCGCGGGGAAGACGGTGGCCGAACAGGTTGATGCAGCGGTGGCCGCGGCGCTGGATAGCACCGATGTGCTTCCCACCCGGGTGGGCATCGGTGCCCCAGGCGTGGTCCTTGCCCCACAGGGCGAGATTGTCTATAACGGGGCAACCATTCCCGGATGGTCGGGAACAAATCTCACTGACATCGTGCACAAGCACCTTGACGCCCCCGTGGCCTGCCACAATGATGTCCGCATTTGGGCCTGGGGTGAACACCACCTGGGGGCGGGCCGGGAGTTTGCCGGCCGAGTCATCTATGTCTCTGTCGGCACCGGCATCGGAGGTGCGGTGATTGAGGATGGTCAACTCATTGACGGGCCCACGGGCAGCGCCGGAGAATTCTCAGACCTGGTGGCCGCTGATTTTCGGGGGCTTGCCGACAGGGTGGAAAACATCGCCTCAGGGCCGTCTCTGGCGCGTTACGTGGAAGTGCTGGCCAAGCATCCCGACGCCGGTCGGATTCCATGGACCAACCCGGCCGAGGCACGCATAGATCTGCGTGAGGTGCTCCGCCGTTATGACCGAGGAGACGAGCTTGCGCGCAGCGTCGTGGAGGGCAACCTGTTTGGGCTGGGGGCGATGCTCGGCCCGCTGGTTTCGGCCTTTGATATCTCCGCAGTGGTTCTGGGTGGTGGCGTGTGCGGGATCGGTTCGGTTATCACGGATCCCATCAAGAAAGGCATCCGTACACGAGCGCTTCAGCCAAATCAAAACATCCCGATTGTCACGAGTCGGCTGCAGGGGAATGCGCCACTGATTGCAGCGGCAGCCTACGCGCGCGCCAACACTACAGCCCCGCGATAATACCAGTTCATTCCCGGATCACCGATTCACTTTCCGTTCACCAAATCATTCCCCGATAAGGAGCAAGAAGGACAATGCCATATACCTTTACCGGCACCACCATTGAAGAGCGGCGCAAGGAAATCACTGACGCCGTGCGGGGACAACTCATCGTGTCCTGTCAAGCGCCAGATGGACATGCCATGCGCGATACCCACACACTGACCTTTGTGGCGCGGGCGTGCGTTGACGGGGGAACTCCGGCGATTCGCTGCGGAGGATATGGCGGCCTGGATGACATTCGTTCCATTTCGCAGGCGTGCGATGTGCCGATTTTCGGCCTTACAAAGGAGGGCACGGAGGGCGTGTATATCACGCCGACCAAGAAGTCCGTGGCGGACGTAGCTCGCGCGGGTGCCGCAGTGGTGTGCGCCGATGCCACGTTCCGCCCGCGCCCCGACGGCTCAGAGTTTGCGGATTTGGTGCCCGTGGCGCACGAAGAAGGCGCGTTGATTATGGCCGATTGCGCCACCCCGGAGGAGATACGCGCAGCCTTTGAGGCCGGTGCTGACATTATTTCCACCACTCTTGCCGGATACACCGAGCACCGTGTGAAGACATCTGGACCGGATTTTGATTGTCTGCGTGAGGGGCGTGCCCTGATCGGTAAGGATGCTTTCCTCATCGGGGAGGGGCGTTTTTATCATCCGGCGGACGTGGCTCACGGCATCCTTGCCGGAGCCGATGCCATCATCGCCGGTACGGCCATTACCGACCCTGGCTGGATTACGGCCCACTTTAGTTCTCTGCTGAAGTGACCCCCAGCTTCTAGCTGAAGCAACTCTGCCGAAGCAGCATTTGAAGCCAATAGAAGGAAACCCCCGGACCCAACGAGAATTCTCAGGGGGTTGGCTGGAGTTAGCTTGGTTGAGCTGCGGCGAGCTGAGGCGCTAATCCATTCCTTGGTTGATCGAGCGCTTGATGGTGCGGCGTAGAGGGGCGTAATGCTCGTCAACCACCACACGGAATTGATCCGGGTCTCTGGCTTCTAGAGCGCGAACCATCTTTGCATGTGCCTCGATGGTGAGGGAGATATCCTCCGGCAGGTGGAGCTCGAGTTTGGGCATCACTGCCATGTGGATCTCCCAGAAAGCATCAGAAAGCTCAATAATGAGCGGGTTGGAAATGCCCTCGAGGAGCATACGGTGGAAAGCCCTGTCCTGGGAGATAAACGGGCGGCCCGCAGCATGCTCGGTGCGCATGTCATCGACCACCGTGAAAAGCGGGGCAGTGTCTCGGTCTTTCCACACATCGACCAATTCTTCGGCGAGAGAATAATCAATCGCGTGTCGAAGTTCAACGATGTTATCCAGGGTGGCTAGGGATCTTTCGGCATCCAGGATGACCCTGAGGATCATTCCTTGGACCATAGGGGCAAGAGACATCTTCGACACGTAGGTGCCGTGACCATGGCGCACTTCAACGATGTCCAGGGAGGACAGCGTTCTCATGGCCTCGCGTATCGAGGTCCGGGAAAAACCTAGTTCTTCGCACAGATAAGCCTCACTGGGAAGTGCGTCTCCTTGGGTGAGGCAGTGCTGGCGAATATAGGCAATGATGCCTTCTTGGGCTTGGGCGGCGGCGGATAGGCTGCGGGACATCGGTGGGATCCTTCAAAAAAAGGGGATCGAGGGACACAGCGCATGGGGCACTGTGCATGGGAAATGCTGATTTTTCTAGTAACATCATACTTCATATGTCTAGGTCTCAGAGTGAGAACCCCGATGTGTGAAAACCCTGCTTTACGGACAATTAAGGACCCTCATGCCTCCTCGTAGTGGTTTGGAATACTTCATTCAGCCTGAGCTCAAAGCCAAGGTGGTCGCCCCGGAACAGACCACATGGGATGTGTCAACCCTGCGCGCTGCTGGATGCGCTTTGGAACCTTCGGTGATAGCCGTTCCTGACGGTGTGCACCGTGAGATCATTGAGATTCCCCGAAAGACCGGTGTTGACCCCTTGGAGTTGCGCGTGTTTTATCCCGCAGGCGCAACGCCGACGCCGCCAGGCAATATACCGACGCCGCCAGGCACGACGCCGACGCCGCCGATTATGGTCGCGCCACATGGCGGAGGCTACGTTGCAGGCCGCGCCCGTTTCGATGATGCGCGTAATGCGGATTTGGCCTTAAGGCTCGGGGCAGTTGTGATTTCACCGGATTACCGCTTGGCACCGGAGCATCCATTCCCTGCCGGGCGTGAAGATATCGTGCGCACCCTCGCATGGGCCTCGGAATCCCACCCCTGTTCGACTTTGTGGGGCTTTGGTGATTCTGCGGGCTCGGGATTGCTCTACTCCGGCTGTGTTGAGTATCTTCGGCGCGGGGGCCGGCCGGTGTCAAAGGCGGTGTTTCTTGAGCCCTGTCTGGATCCCACGTTGGCGAGTTCCTCGATGGCAACTTTTGCGGAAGGGCCGGTGTGGACAAGGCGGGCCGCCGAGCATGCCTGGGCTGCATACCTTGACGGACAAACTCCTGAGGCGGTTATGCCTTCGGTGGCGCGCGTCGCGCAATGGCTTGGGGAAAAGGGGGTGAGCTTGCCCACGTCATATGTTGTGGTCAATCCGGTGGATCCTCTCCGTGATGAGGGAATCCGTTTCGCCTGTGATCTGGTCGATGCGGGCTTTGAGTGTGAGCTACACATGTGGGCGGGGACGTTCCACGGATCACTCGGCTATCCCGTGGAATCCTGGCGTGAGATGATGCGCGGGATCGAAAGGTTCTTCAACAAGTAGGGTCTCCACAGCGGCGCATGGGGTAAACGGGGGTAGCCAGCCCCATGTGGCTATGGGGGCGGTAAAACTGTCTATTCGGAAATAAACGGGAATGGTCTCTGGTCCCGCGTTGCGTGCGGTGCATGGTGGGGTTTTCTGGGTGGGATGAATCGGCATGCGGCGTTCTTATATGTGCTGGTCATAGGAGCTAGTGAGGCATGCTATGCGCGGCATAGCATGGGCACCAGGGTTTTCGGGTAGTTGAAACGAGTGCCAAATTAATGTCCGATCGGGCAGCGGCGTTCCGTGATTGTGTGGTTGACGATCGGGGAGCGGGGGTAGTTCGCCCCAGAATCCCGTACGTAGGATGTCATACCTGTATCCTGTAAGTGGATCACACGGCAGGCGTTGTGTGTTCTATGCAATAGCTTTGCTGGGCATAGGTTTCGCTGGTCATTGACTGCCTTCATGGTTGGTGTCAGTGGGAGCTTTGGATTTGACAGTGAAAGGATTGGCGCAGTGCTTCACTTTTCGGTGAGCGGGAAGCCCGGACAGCCCCTCGTCGTCATGCTTCATGGAGTCAGCAACTCGGGGCTTTGGTGGGCACCGCTCACCGAAGAGCTTGGGGAAGACTTCCATGTCATGGCTCTCGATGCCCTAGGGCACGGCCAGTCTCGGCGTTTCACCCCGGCGGAGCTCGCCGACCCATTTGCGGCAACCGTCCGGGAAGCAATCATCACCATCACCTACATCAGTGAGGTCACCGGTCAGGTGCCGTTGCTGGTGGGGCATTCCATGGGCGGCGCCGTGGCCACCGTCATTGCGGACCAGCGCCCCGATCTGGTGTCAGGTCTCCTGCTTGCTGACCCCGCCTGGCTCACCGCCCAATGGGCCTCGACTTTTCGTGCCAACGCTTCCGACGCCGTCACCCGCACCGCCGCGTGGGCCGCAGACCCTGCAGAAGCCATCACCGAAAACCGCATCAAGCGTCCTTCCTGGCAGCCGGTGGACCATGTTGGTTGGGTGTGGGGACAGTCCCGTGTGGATCTGGGCCTCGTCGAGACCGGCATCGTGAGTTTTTCAGAGGATTGGCTCAGCGTTATCAAGCGCATCACGGTACCGCTCGTCGCGTTGACGAGCGACGGGGAAGACTGCCTCGTCGGCCAGGCGGGCGTGGATGCCGTGAGAAAGCTGTCCAATCCTTGTGTCAGCATTCGGCTTATCCCGGGCGGTACCCATGCCATGGTGCCGGAGTTCCGCCGTGAATTGCTCGTGGAGTTGCAACAATTGTCGCAGCGTGTGCACTCCTGAGTAACAACTGAATAGTGATTATCCACCGATTTCTACTAAGAGAGGTACAAAACATGTGGAACCATAAACGTGGTCTTACAGCCGTCATTGCCGCGGTTGCTTTGACCGTGACCGCCTGCTCGGGCGGATCTGATTCTCCTGACACCGGATCCACCGCGGGTTCCGGCAACGGTGAGATCAACTTGGGCGTGGCCTACGAAACGACGAACTACAACCCCACCAACACGTCATCGGCCCTGGCGATGGGCACAAACTGGCATGTCATGGAGGGCCTGTATGAGTTCAACATGAATGATTACAGCACGTATCCGGCATTGGCCAAGGGGGAGCCGGTCAAGGTTTCCGATACCGAAATGGAAGTTACCCTGCGTGACGGTGCCAAGTTCTCCGATGGCACCGATGTGACCTCTGCTGACGTGGTGAAGTCTTTTGAGGCAGCTATGGCCGAGGGAAATCTCTATGCCACGATGCTTGACTTCATCGAATCGGTGACCGCCAAGGATGACTCAACCGTCACCATCAAGCTCACGGAACCGTTCTCCCTGGCGGAAAAGCGCCTGGCCATCGTGAAGATCGTGCAGAAGGATGCCAGCGCGGATGAGCTGACCAGCAAGCCCGTGGGCACTGGTCCGTACAAGTACGAAGAGATCACCGATTCCAAGGTGACCGCGGTCCCTAATGAGCACTACAACGGTCCAAAGGCACCGGGGGCGTCCAAACTTACCTGGGACGTCATCAAGGATGACACGGCCCGCACCACCGCGGCGACTTCCGGCACCGTAGACATCATGGAGGCCGTGCCGGCAGCGTCCGTCGACATGCTCAAGGCTGCTGGTATGACCGTGGACGAGGTAGATGGCTTCAACCTGCCGTTCCTCCTGTTCAACACCAACAAGGCACCGTTTAATGATGCCAAGGTTCGCCAGGCCTTCCTCTATGCGGTAGATACCGAAAAGCTCATCTCCAACAACATGGATGGCAAGGCCAAGGCGGCTAAGTCCTTCCTCCCGGAGTCTCACCCGAACTTCAAAGAGGCGGAAAACGTCTATACCTACAACCCGGAGAAGGCCAAGGAGCTGCTCGATGAGGCCGGTGTGAAAGACCTGTCCATCACCTTGCTCAACACTGACCACCCGTGGATTGCGTCGCTTGCACCGCAGATCAAGAATGATCTCGAGGCGGTGGGAATCAAGACGGCCTTGCAGTCCGAGGCGTCGGCGTCCCTGTATTCAAACCATCTGGATGTTGACAACCCCACCTTTGACGTAGCCCTTGCCCCCGGCGACCCGTCCGTCTTCGGCAATGACCCGGCGCTGCTCGTCAACTGGTGGTACGGGGACAACGTGTGGACCCAAAAGCGCACCTTCTGGCAGGAGTCTGACAAGGCTGCGTATGAGAAGCTGCAGACCGTGATCAAGGATGCCACGAAGCTAGAGGGCGCTGAGCAGCAGCAGAAGTGGGATGAGGCGCAGGACATCATCTCCGAAGAGGTCCCCATTTATCCGCTGTTCCATCGCACGATGATCACCGCGTATAACGGTGACAAGCTTTCGGACTTCAAGTCCATCGGCACCACCGGGTTGTGGGCTGTTACCGCCCAGGCGAACGGCTCATAGCGGCCTTATCTCACCGCATGCCGCGTTGATACCGCAACGTCGATACCGCAATGCTGGGTATCAACGTCGGCATGACGCACAGTCCCGGGGCGCGGTGCTTGCGCCACGCAGCGCGCCCCACCCAGGCTTGTGCATTCCACAGACTTCCTCGCTGCCATCTTCTTGAGGCCCTCCTCGTACGTCACATCTGCCGCCGAGCAGACCAGTGCCGCAGCGTGTCAATACCCCGTATGAGGTGTGGGCGCAGGCAGCGCCACAGAACAACTTCATATCTCAGATAAATCTCACTAATCAAAGCTCAGGAGCGCGTTCCAGATGAACAATCTGATTCGACTCATCGGCCGAAGAATCCTAGCGCTGCCCGTCATGGTGGTGGGCGTGACATTCCTCGTCTTTGTGCTGATGTCCCTGTCACCCATTGACCCTGCCTATTCAGCATTGGGTGACTCAGCCACCCCAGAACAGCTTGAGGCATACCGCGTTGAACACGGCCTCAATGATCCATGGCTCGTTCGATTCGGCAGCTATCTCGTGGGCATGGTGCAAGGCGATCTTGGCACCTATGGTCAAAACAATGCATCCGTGGCGGAGAAGGTCTTTGCCGCCCTCCCCGTGACCATGGAGCTGACGTTTATGGGGCTCATCATCGCGGTGATCTTCGCATTTCCGCTCGGCGTGTTGGCGGCACTGTACCGCGACAAGTGGGTTGACCAGCTGATCCGCGTGATCTCCGTGGTATGCATCGCCATGCCCTCGTTCTGGCTGGCCATCCTGCTTGTCCTCGTATTCATTGGTAAGCTGCCCGTGGCCGGTCCGCTCCCCGCCCCGGCGGAGGATTTCTCCGGATGGGCTGCTCGTATGTTCCTTCCCGCGTTGGCGCTGGCGGTGCCCGTTATCGGCCAGCTCACCCGCGTGGTGCGTACCTCAATGGTCGAAGAGCTTGACCGTGACTACGTGCGCACGGCTCTGGGGGCAGGCATTCCCAAAACCACCGTGGTGGCTCGCAACGTGCTCCGCAACGCGCTCATCACTCCGGTCACGGTGCTGGGGCTGCGCGTGGGGTACCTCATGGGCGGCGCCGTGGTCATCGAGATCATCTTCTCCCTGCCGGGCATGGGCCGCGTCCTCATTGACGGAATCTCCTTCAACTGGGTCACAGTGGTGCAGGGCGCGACGCTCATGGTTGCCGTCTCCTTCATCGTGGTCAACATCATCGTTGACCTACTGTACATCCTCATCAACCCGCGCATTAGGACGGTGTAGGTCATGCGCAATACTCTGGCAACTAAACTCTCTGACACGAACACCACTTACCGCTTCAAGGCGTGGAAGCAGATGAAGCTCGGATCCAAGATCTCGCTCATTGTGCTGGTGCTCGTCGCGCTCTCGGCGCTTTTTGCCCCGCTGCTGGCGCCGCATGATCCCACCTTTATTGACTTAAAATCCCAGGCACCAAACGGAACCTACCTATTTGGTACGGACAACCTCGGCCGTGATGTGCTCTCCCGTCTGCTGTATGGCGGACGCTACTCCCTGGCCGTCGGGCTGCTGGCCACCTTCGTAGCCCTGCTTTTCGGGGCCATCTTCGGATCCATCGCCGCCGTATCGCGCAAGTGGGTATCTGAGGTCATCATGCGCATCATGGACGTCATCATGTCCGTGCCGGGCATCGCCCTGGTGGCCGTCACCGTGGTGGTTTTCCGTGACCCGAAGCACCCGGAATGGATGCTTGCCGTCATCATTGGCTCCATCGCGTTTGTCTATATCCCGCAGCTCACCCGCATTGTCCGTGCCAACGTATTGTCTGAGTACGGCGAGGATTACGTCAACGCCGTGGTGGTCTCCGGTGCCCGCGCACCGTGGATCCTCATCAAGCATGTGGCCCGCAACTGCGCCGCCCCGGTCCTGGTCTTTGCCACGGTGCTTGTGGCAGATGCCATCATCTTGGAAGCCTCCCTGACATTTATCGGTGCTGGTCTCCAGGAGCCGATTCCCACCTGGGGCAACATCTTGTCTTCGGCTCAGCAGGGCGTGCTGCGTGGTGAATGGTGGCAGGCTCTGTTCCCGGGTCTCATGATCATGGTGACCGTGCTGTGCCTCAACATCTTGTCCGAGGGCATCACCGATGCCATGGTGGCCGCCCCGAAGGGCCCCACCTTCGATGATCATGACGTCGCCGCCGCCCGCGAGGCTGACAAGCTGCTGGTGGATCCGGTGCGCGCCTACGAGGTGCAGCGCGAATCACTCCAGAAACGCTTGACGGCGCTCAAGGCAGTAGAAGAGCAGCGCCATGACCGGTTTGCGCCGGCACCTGGCACCACTCCGTTGCTGGAGGTCAAGGATCTGTGCATCAAGTTCCCCCGGCACGGTGACGTCAACGTGGTTGACCATGTGTCCTTTGCCGTGGCCGCGGGTGAAACCATGGGTCTGGTGGGCGAGTCCGGTTGCGGTAAGTCCATTACCTCGCTGGCCGTCATGGGGCTTTTGGACCCGGAGGCAGAGATCAGCGGTGAGATTCTCTACCAGGGCCAGGACCTGTTGAAGATGCCACACGCGCAGCGTCAAAAGCTGCTGGGCAATGAGATCTCCATGGTCTATCAGGATGCGCTGTCCGCGCTGAACCCGTCCATGCTCATCAAGTCCCAGATGAAGCAGCTGACCAAGCGGGGTGGCACCCGCACCGCTGAGGAGCTGTTGGAGCTGGTGGGCCTTGACCCCAAGCGCACGCTGGAATCCTATCCGCACGAGCTTTCCGGTGGTCAGCGTCAGCGCGTTCTCATCGCTATGGCTCTGACCCGTGACCCACAGCTGGTGATTGCTGACGAGCCCACCACGGCCCTGGACGTGACCGTGCAAAAGCAGGTCATCGAGCTCATCAAGGAGCTCCAGAACAAACTCGGATTTGCCATGGTGTTTGTCTCCCACGACCTGGCGCTGGTGGCGGAGGTTTCCTATTCCATCACCGTCATGTACGCCGGCCAGGTCATCGAGCAGGGCTCCACGGTGGAACTGCTCACGGACCCGCAACATGAATACACCCGTGGCCTGTTGGGCGCGGTGTTGTCCATCGAATCTGGACATGGGCGCCTTCACCAGGTTCCCGGTGCGGTGCCATCTCCCGCGGATTTCCCGGAAGGAGACCGTTTCGCGCCGCGTTCCTCGCACCCGTCGGTGGGCTTGGAGACCCGCCCGGTCATGCGCTCGGTCCCGGGCACCTATCACGTGTATGCCGATCTGCCCGACGAGCTGCACTATGCCGCAGCTTTGGAGGCTAAGGGTGAGCTCAACGGCCCGCAGTTGTCTGACGCCGAATACGCCGCCATGGGGCAAGGGAAGGAGCGTTTCTAGCCATGACTACCCATGACACACAACCTCAAGACACCACTGCCGAGGCATTGGGACTCAACGATTCAACGGATCCTCATCAGCCGATCATTGAGCTCAAGGATGTCAAGGTCCATTTCAAGGCGCGCACCGGCCCGTTGTTCAAACCCAACTGGGTCAAGGCCGTCAACGGCGTGAACCTCAAACTCATGCCGGGGGAGACCATTGGCTTGGTGGGCGAGTCCGGCTGCGGCAAGTCCACCACGGCCAACGTCATGTGTGGGTTGCAATCACCCACCTCCGGCCAGGTATTCTTCAAGGGACGTGACGTGACGAAGCGCACCGCTGCGGACCGCCGCGCGATGGGCCGAGTGGTCTCGGTGGTCTTCCAGGACCCCTCCACGGCCTTGAATGCGCGCATGGTGGTGCGTGACCAGCTGCGGGATCCGCTCAACGTCCACAAGGTGGGCAGCGCCAAGGATCGCGACGCCCGCGTGGAGGAGCTCATCGGCCTGGTTGGCCTGCCGGCGTCCGCGTTGGACGCGTTGCCGGGGCAGTTGTCCGGTGGTCAACGTCAGCGCGTGGCCATCGCTCGCGCGCTGGCATTGCATCCCGATGTCATCATCGCCGACGAACCCACCTCCGCCCTCGATGTGTCCGTGCGCGCGCAGATCCTCAATTTGTTGACGGATCTGAAAAGCCAGTTGGGCCTGTCCATGGTCTTTATCTCGCATGACATTCAGACGGTCCGGTACATCTCTGATCGCATCACCGTGATGTACAAGGGCGAGGTTCAAGAAGACGGTCCA